>NZ_FPJG01000006.1:7588333-8256666 GCF_900119165.1 Amycolatopsis australiensis
CAGGTAGAGCGCGTCCGGGTCGGTGCCGCTGCCTTCGACCATGCCGAGCACCTTGAGCCCGTACTCGCGCCAGGCCGCCATGTCGGTGGCTTCGATGCGGAGGTAGCCCAGTGACCGGATGCCCATCAGGAACTCCCGAGGAAGTCGAGGGCCAGCCGGTTGAACTCGTCGAACTTCTCCAGCTGGGCCCAGTGCCCGCAGCCGCCGAACACGTGCAGCTGCGCGCGGGGGATGGTTTTCAGGGCCAGCAGCGCGCCGTCCAGCGGGTTGACGCGGTCCTCGCGTCCCCAGACCAGCAGCACGCGCTGGCGGAGGCGGTGGGCTTCGCGCCAGAGCAGGCCTTCTTCGTAGGTGCCCGGCTGCGCGAACGACATGCCCATGGCCCGCATGGCGGCCAGCGACTCCGGGGTGTTCGCCGCGGCGAAGCGCTCGTCGATCAGTTCGTCGGTGATCAGCGACTGGTCGTGGACCATGATCCGCAGGAACGCTGCCATGCGTTCGCGGGACGGTTTCGCGGCGAACCGGCCGAGGTTCTTGACCCCTTCGGTCGGGTCGGGCGCGAAGACGTTGACGCTCAGGCCGCCCGGCCCCATGAGGACGAGCCGCCCGGCCCGCTTGCCGTGGTTCAGCGCCAGCCGGACCGCCGCTCCCCCGCCCAGCGAATTGCCGACGAAGTGGGCGCGTTCGACGCCGAGGGCGTCCATCAGGCCGACGACGGCGTCCGCGCTGTGCCGGAAGTACTGCGGGTGCTCGGCAGGCTTGTCCGACCGGCCGAAGCCGGGCTGGTCGACGGCGATCGTGCGGTAGTGCTTGGCGAACACCGGCAGGTTGCGCCCGAAGTTGCTCCACGCGGACGCGCCGGGCCCGCCGCCGTGCAGCAGGATCACCGTCTCGGCGTGCTCGGCGCCGGCCTCGTGGTAGTGCAGGTCCAGACTGCCCGCTCGGACGTACTTGCCTTCCGGAGCCATCAGTACATCGCATTCTCGACGGGGAGCCCGAAGGCGCCGGTGCCGAACATGACGTACGCGCGTTCGGCGTCGTTCGCCGCGTGGACGCGGCCCGCGTGCGCGTCGCGCCAGAAGCGCTGGATCGGCGTACCGCGCTGGATCGCGCGGCCGCCGGAGTTCTCGAAGAGCCGGTCGATCGCGGCGATCGCGCGTTCGGTGCCGCGCACCTGGTCACGCCGGACGCGCAGCCGAAGGTCGGTCGGGAGCCGCTCCTCGCGCTTGGCCAGCTCGTACAGCTCGTCGATGTTGCGGGTCAGCTGCAGCCAGGCCGCGTCGATCTCGCTGGCCGCCTCGGCTATCCGCACCTTGGCGAACGGGTCCTCTTTGGACTGTTCACCGGCGTACGCCGCCCGCACGCGCTTGCGCTGGTGCTCGACGTGCGCGTCGTAGGCACCTTGGGCCATGCCGATGATCGGCGCGGTGATCGTCGTCGGGTGCACCGAGCCGTACGGCAGCCGGTACAGCGGACCGGGGTTCACGGCTTGGCCCGGCACCTTGCACTTCGACGTCGCGATGAAGCTCAGCGCCCGGTGCTGCGGCACGAAGACGTCCTCGACCACGATGTCGTTCGAGCCGGTGCCGCGCAGGCCGACCGTGTCCCAGACGTCCACGATCGCGTAGTCCGCGATCGGCAGCAGGTAGGTGCAGAAGTCGACCGGCTTGCCGCCGGAGAACGCGGGGCCGCCGAGCAGCACCCACGTGCAGTGGCCGGAGCCGGAGGAGAAGCTCCAGCGGCCGGAGAGCCGGTAGCCGCCGTCGACGACCTCCGCCTTGCCCATCGGGGCGTATGACGAGGAGATCCGCACGTCTTCGTCCTCGCCCCAGACCTCCTGCTGGGCCTGCGCGTCGAACAACGCGACGTGCCACGGGTGGACGCCGAGGATGGACGCGACCCAGCCGGTGGACCCGCACGCGCTCGCGATCAGCTTGACCGCGGTGTAGAAGCTCACCGGGTCGGTTTCGAGGCCACCGAAGGACTTCGGCTGCAGCATCTTGAAGAACCCGGTCTCCTGCAGGGCCTTGACGGACTCGTCGGGGACGTTCCGCGCGTCCTCGGTGTCCTGGGCCCGTTCCCGCAGGACCGGCAGGAGGTCCCGGACCCCGGCGATCACCTGCTCGCTCATGCGCAAGTTCCTCTCCTCGTCACTGCCGCAAGACTAGAACACGTTCTCGTTTTTGTCGAGAACGCCCTGCGCCAGGGCACTGTTGATCCCCGCCCTGCGGCCGGAAAACACGCAGTCGGCCAGGGACAACCCGCTCACGTAGGACCTGGAACAGATTCCCACCGCGGTGCGGCCGGCGGCGTACAGCCCGGGGATCGGCACCCCAGCCGTGCTCCGCACCGCGCCGGTGTCCTCGTCCACGACCAGGCCGCCGAGGGTCAGCATCGGCGTGGGATAGCCGAGGTTGGGCCGCACGGAGATGTCGATGAGCGAGAACGGCGGGGTCTCCAGCCGCCGCCGGAATTCGCCGGGCTTGCCGGTGGGGTCGTGGTCGCCGTGGTAGGCCTCGACGCTCGCGCGCAGGCCCGCGGCGTCGATTCCGGCCTTGCGCGCGACCTCGTCGAGCGTCCGGCCGACCACGCGGCCGCGGCGCAGCAGGTACCGCAGCTGCAGCCACTGGAACCACTGGCTCTGCGCGCGGCCGTCCCGCCGCGCCTGCGCGACGATCGGCGCGTCGACGAGCAGCCAGCCCTTGCCGTCGTGCTCTTCGATGAGCTTCTCGCCGACGGCGGCGCCGTAGCGGGACTCGTCGATCACCCGGTGTCCCCCGGCGTCGACGATGATCCCGCCGAGGAACGCGCTGGGCGGTGTCACGAACCGCCACGCGGAGATCCGGCCCAGTCCGCCGGTCGCGGCCCCGGCTTCGACGCCGAGCCGGATGCCCGAGCCGTCGTCGGCCGACGTGCCGAGCGCGAGCCCGCCGCGGTACTTCGGCGCGTGCTCGCGGACCATCTCGCGGTTCGCGATGAACCCGCCCGCGGCGAGCACGACGCCGCGCCGGGCGGTGATCCGCAGCTCCCGGCCGTGCGCGCGTTCGAAGCGCTCGACCCGCCGGTGCAGGGACTTGCGCAGCGACGGCACGTAGATGCCGGGCTTCGCGGCGTACTGCGCGAAGCGCTGGTGCCGGGCCCGCACGCCCGCGGGAGCGCCGGAAAGCGTGTCGGCGACGAGCCCGGTGACCCGGCCCTCGTCGTCGCGGACCAGCGCCCGCCCGGTCGTCTGGGTCAGCACGCGGACACCGCGGGCGCGCACGGCTTCGTTGAGGCGCGTCATCAGCATCTTTCCCGAGGTACCCGGCCCCTTGACGCGGTGGCCGCGCGGCGCGGGCTTCGCCGCCTCCCGGAAGCCGCCCGCGGCCTCGCTGCCGGAGTAGTACAGGTAGTGCGCGTCGCTCGGATACGACGTCTTGTACGGGCACAGGCTGCCTTCGAACGGCACGCCGTTGCCCTCCAGCCAGGTGATCATCTCGCGGCTGCCCTCGCAGAACCGCCGCAGCGTCGCCTCGGAGACGACGTCGCCGGCCTCCCGGCGCAGGTAGGCGTACATCGCGTCGACGGAGTCGTCGACGCCCGCGTCGAGCTGCTGGGCGGTGCCGCCGCCCGCGTAGACCACGCCCCCGCTGACCGCGCTCGCGCCTCCGCCGGCGAACCGCTCGACGATGACGACGTCGGCGCCCGCGTCGGCCGCTTCGAGGGCGGCGCAGGCGCCGGCCGCCCCGAACCCCACGATGACCACGTCCGCGACGAGTTCGTCCATGGTCGTCACCCTAGAACTGAAACACGTTCTCGTCTATGGTGACCGAAAGCGGCTCTCAACTGGGTACTCTGTCCGTGGAACACGTTATAGTGAGGTGGCATGACGGAGCAGTTCGACGTCGTCGTGGTCGGCAGCGGCGCCGCCGGGATGACCGCCGCGCTGGCCGCGGCCCACCACGGCTTCAGCGTCGTCGTCCTCGAGAAGGCGGCCTGCTTCGGCGGCTCGACCGCGCGCTCCGGCGGCGGCGTCTGGCTGCCCGGCAACCACGCGCTGCGTGCCGCCGGGATCGACGAACCACCCGAGCGGGCGCGCGAGTACCTGGCCTCGATCGTCGGCGACGTCGTCCCGGCCGCCCGGCGCGACACGTTCCTCGACCACGGCCCCGAGGTGCTGAAGTTCGTCTGCGACCACACGCCGCTGAAGTTCCGCTGGGTCCGCGACTACAGCGACTACCACCCCGAGGCGCCCGGCGGGCGGCCCGGCGGCCGCTCGGTCGAGCCGGTCGCGCTCGACGGCAAGCTGCTCGGCGCCGAGCTGGCCCGCCTCGAGCCGCCGTACAGCGCGCCCCCGCTGGGCGTGCCGATCACCCAGGCGGACTACCGCTGGCTGAGCCTGCTCGCCCGGCACCCGCGCGGGGCCGTCCGGCTGCTGTCCCTGGGCCGGCAGTGGCTGGTGGGACGGCTGCGCGGGCAGCGGCTGCTGAGCATGGGGCAAGCGCTGGCGGCCGGGCTGCGGGCCGGCCTGGCCCGGGCCGGCGTCGAGGTCCGGCTGAACACGGCGCTGACCGACCTGGCCACCGAAGGCGACCGCGTCACCGGCGTCGTCACCGGCAACGGCGTCGTGCCCGCCCGGCGCGGGGTGATCCTGGCCAGCGGCGGGTTCGAGCGGAACCTCGAGATGCGCGAGAAGTACCAGCGGGCGCCGATCGGCGTCGACTGGACCGTCGGCGCGGCCGCCAACACCGGCGACGGCATCACCGCGGGCCTCAAGCTGGGCGCCGCGCTCGACCTGATGGACGACGCCTGGTGGGGCCCGACACTGCCGCTCACCGGCGGCCCGTGGTTCGCGCTGGCCGAACGGTCGCGGCCGGGCTGCGTCATGGTCGACGCGCGCGGCGAGCGGTTCGTCAACGAGTCGGCGCCCTACGTCGAGGCCGTCCACGCGATGTACGGCCCCGGCGACGGGCCGGGCGAGCACATCCCGACCTGGCTCGTCTTCGACCAGCGCTACAAGGACCGGTACATGTTCACCGGCATCGGGCCGCGTCAGCCGCTGCCCGGCCGCTGGTTCAAGGCCGGGATCGCGGCGAAGTCGTCGACACTGGCCGGGCTGGCGGCGAAGATCGGCGTCCCGGCCGACGCCCTCGAAGCCACGGTGACGCGGTTCAACGGCTTCGCGCGCCGGGGCGTCGACGAGGACTTCCACCGCGGGGCCAGCCGGTACGACCACTACTACGGCGACCCGCGCAACAAACCCAACCCCAGCCTCGGTCCCCTCGACAAGGCGCCGTTCTACGCGGTGAAGATCGTGCCGGGCGACCTCGGGACCAAGGGCGGCCTGCGCACCGACGAGCACGCCCGGGTCCTGCGCGAGGACGGCTCGGTGGTGCCCGGGTTGTTCGCGGCGGGCAACGTCAGCGCGGCCGTGATGGGCCGGACGTACGCCGGGCCCGGCGCGACCATCGGGCCCGCCATGGTGTTCGGCTACCTTGCGGCCACGCGGCTGGCGCACGAAGATCAAGCCACCACGGGAGGGCAGCGATGACGCAGGATTCGGTACGCACCATCCACGCCGGTGAGCCGCCGACCCGGTTCGCGCGCGGCTGGCACTGCCTCGGCCTGGCCGATCGGTTCCGCGACGGGAAACCCCACGCCGTCACGGCGTTCGGCACCAAGCTGGTGGTGTGGGCGGACTCCGGCGGGCAGCTGCGCGTGCTCGACGGCTACTGCCGCCACATGGGCGGCGACCTCACCCAGGGCACGGTCAAGGGCGACGAGGTGGCCTGCCCGTTCCACGACTGGCGCTGGAACGGCAACGGCAAGTGCGTCTCGATCCCCTACGCCAAGCGGGTCCCGCTGCGCGCGCGGACGCGGTCGTGGACGGCGACGGAACAGAACGGCCAGCTGCTCGTCTGGCACGACCCGGAGGGCAACCCGCCGCCGCCGGAGCTGGCGATCCCGCGGATCGAGGCCGCCTACAGCGACGAGTGGAGCAGCTGGACCTGGGACGAGATCTTCATCGACGGCTCCAACTGCCGGGAGATCATCGACAACGTCGTCGACATGGCCCACTTCTTCTACATCCACTACGCCTACCCGACGTACTTCAAGAACGTGTTCGAGGGGCACATCGCCACGCAGTACCTCAACACGAAAGGCCGCCCGGACATGGGCATGGCGTCCAACTACGGCGGCGAGGACAACCTGCTGCGGTCCGAAGCGTCGTACTTCGGGCCGTCGTACATGATCAACAAGCTGGTGAACTCGTTCCAGGGCTACGAAATCGAAAGCGTGCTCATCAACTGCCACTACCCGGTGACGCCGACGTCGTTCGTGCTGCAGTACGGCATGAAGGTGAAGAAGCAGCACGGGATCACCGGCGAGCACGCGGACAAGATCGCCGCGAAGCTGGCGAAGGGCATCGGCGCCGGGTTCCTGCAGGACGTCGAGATCTGGAAGCACAAGACCCAGATCGACAACCCGCTGCTGTGCGAAGAGGACGGCCCGGTCTACCAGCTGCGCCGCTGGTACCAGCAGTTCTACGTCGACGTCGCCGACGTCACCGAGGACATGACGCGGCGGTTCGAGTTCGAGGTGGACACCACGAAGGCCAACGAGGCGTGGGCGGCCGAGGTGGCGGAGAACCTGGCCCGGCGGAAGGCCGAGGCGGAAGTGTGACCACCGCCGAGCAGACCGAGTTCCTGTCGGGCGGGATGCGGCCGCACGAGTGCCGCAGCTGCGGAACCCGCGTGCTGGTGAAGAAGAACAGCATCCAGCACACGAGCATCCAGTGGACGTCCCGGCCCGCCGACACCTGCCCGGTGTTCGCCGGCGCCGACGGCCCGAGCGCGTTGCTCGACTCGTGCCCGAAACTGGCCGGCAGCATCGCCGACGCGGTGCGCGAAGGCACGCTGGCGGTGGCCGATGGCTGAGCGGGTCTACACGCTGACGGTTGCCGACGTCGTCGTCGAGACACCCGACACGCGGTCGGTCGTCTTCGACGTCCCGTCCGAGCACGCCGAGGCGTTCCGCTATTCCGCCGGGCAGTTCCTGACCCTGAAGATCCCCAGCGACCGGACGGGTTCGGTGGCGCGGTGCTATTCGCTGTCGAGCGCGCCGCACGAGAACCGCGTGCAGGTTACGGTCAAGCGGACCGACGGCGGGTACGGGTCGAGCTGGATCTGCTCGTCCCTCAAGCCCGGGATGCGGGTCGACGTCCTGGCCCCGGCCGGGGTGTTCTGCCCCGCGTCGGTGGACGAGGACTTCCTGCTCTTCGCCGGCGGCAGCGGGATCACGCCGGTCATCGCGATCCTGAAGACGGCGCTGGAGACCGGCTCGGGCCGGGTCGTCCTCCTCTACGCGAACCGCGACGAGCGTTCGGTCATCTTCGCGGGCGAACTGGCGTCGCTGGCGAAGCGCTACGGCGACCGGCTCGTCGTCGTGCACTGGCTGGAGAGCGTCCAGGGGCTCCCGGACGTCGCGCAGCTGCGGGGACTGGCGTCGGCCTATACGTCGTACGAGGCGTTCCTGTGCGGGCCTGCGCCGTTCATGGCGGCCGTGCGGGAAGCGCTCGGGCAGCTCGGGGTGCCGCGGGAGCGGGTGCACGTCGAGAAGTTCACGTCGCTGACCGGGAATCCGTTCGAAGACGTCGTCGAAGAAGAGCAGCCTTCCGACGAAGCACCCGCCTCGCTGACGGTGTCACTGGACGGCGAGACGCGCTCGATGGCGTGGCCACGGCAGCGGAAGCTGCTCGACCAGCTGCTGGACGCGGGGATGGACGCGCCCTACTCGTGCCGCGAGGGACAATGCAGCGCGTGCGCGTGCCGGGTCGTCTCGGGCGAGGTGAAGATGCTGCACAACGAGGTCCTGGACGCCGAGGACATCGCCGACGGCATCGTGCTGGCCTGCCAGTCGCTGCCGGTCACCGACGAGGTCTCGATCAGCTACGAATAGGAGCCCGCGTGCCCATCAACCCCGACGTCGCGATCGGCGCCGAGATCGGCGAGGTGAGCTTCGCCTGGACGTCGTCGGACGTGCTGCTCTACCACCTGGCCCTCGGCGCGGGGCCGGCCGAGCTGCGCTACACCTACGAGCGGGACCTGGTGGTGCTGCCGACGTTCGCGACGGTCGCGGCGAACCTGCGCGTGTTCGAGCCGCCGGCGGTGTCGTTCCCCGGCATCGAGATCGACCTGGCGAAGGTCCTGCACGGCAAGCAGGAGATCACCCTGCACCGGCCGATCCCCACCTCCGGGAAGGCGGTGGCGCGCTCGCGGGTCGCGGACGTCTTCGACAAGGGCAAGGCGGCGGTCGTGGTCCAGGAGGTGGCGGTCACGTCGTCGGCCGGCGATCCACTGTGGACGGCCCGGTCCAGCATCTTCGCCCGCGGCGAAGGCGGTTTCGGCGGCTCGCGGGGGCCGTCCGACCGGATCGGGTGGCCGTCACGCGCGCCGGACTTCGTCTTCGAGACCCCGACGCTGCCGCAGCAGGCGCTGCTGTACCGGCTGTGCGGCGACCGGAACCCGCTGCACGCCGACCCGTCGTTCGCCCGCGCGGCCGGGTTCGAGCGGCCGATCCTGCACGGGCTGTGCACGTACGGGATCGTCGCGCGGGTGCTGGTGAACGAGCTCCTCGACGGCGACCCGGCGCGCGTGGCGTCGTTCGGGGCCAAGTTCGCCGGGGTCGTGTTCCCGGGCGAGACGCTGCGGATCCGGGTGTGGCGCGAGGACGGCAGGCTGCTGGTGACGACGTCGGCGGCCGAGCGGGACGACGCGCCGGTGCTGGCGGACACGGTGCTGGTGTCCACGATCTGATCCGGTGCGCGGCCGCCCGCTACCGTGGTGGGGAGACCTCGGGAGGACGGAAGACGATGCCGGAATACTTCGTGGTGCGCGGCACGGTCGAGCCGGGCGACCAGCGGGGCCGTGAGCTGGGCTTTCCCACGGCGAACATCGCGCTGCGGGACCAGGCGGGCTCGCTCGGCGACGGGGTGTGGGCGGGCTGGGCCGGCCGCGCGGACGGCTCCCGCGTGCCCGCGGCGATCTCGGTCGGCCGCCGCCCGACGTACTACGGCGCGGACGGCTACCGGCTGCTGGAGGCCCACCTGCTGGACTTCAGCGGCGACCTCTACGGCGAGACGCTCGTGGTGTGGCTCGGATCGCACCTGCGTGACCAGGAGAAGTACTCCTCGGCGGAGGACCTGATCACAGCGCTGAAGAACGACATCGCGGCGGCGGCCCAGTGGACGGCGGACCACCCGGCGGCCGCGCTGCCGGAGCCGGGCGAGAGCGCACCGGGCGAGGTCCGCCGGATCGCGGGCTGAGCAGTCTGCCGCCGCGGTCGTGAGTGAGAAACAGGGTTCCGCCCCGGTTTCCCACTCACGACGTCAAAGGGCCGAGGCCAGCAGCAGGTAGCCCATCCCGGCGCCCATCACCGCCCGGCACAGCGCGCGCGAAGCCTGGCCGGCCCCGGCCGGCGTCGGCACCGCCCCGCGGACCGCGACCACGCCGGTGCGGGCCGCGTCGAACACGAAGTAGGCCGCCGCCACCACCGCGACCAGCGGCAGCGCGAGCCGGGCCGTCATGCCCGGCATCGTCAGCCACGGGCCGTGGTCCATGCCACCGTGGGGCATCGCCGTGACCATGTAGAACATCGCCGCCGCGGACAGGGCGTGGTGCGCGCAGCCTGGGTCGCCTCGCCACCACGCGACCGCGAACCAGCCCGCCGTCAGCGCCAGCACCGCCTGCCAGCCGGCCGCCGGGATCGGACCGCCCACCGGCGACAGCATCGCCACCATCGCCACCACCAGCAGCAGCTCCGCGAGGTCACCGTGCCGCACCCGGTGCCCGAGCCGCCCGTAGTCGAGGCGGACGAGCCGCAGCACGCACGGCAGGGCCAGTCCGGCGAACAGCGCGGTGAGCACCCAGTCCACCAGCATCGCGACGCGGCCTCACTCTCCGTCGTGGATGGTGTCTCCACCGTGACAGCCACGACGGCCGGGCACCAGCCGTCAATGAGGTGACGCCGTCAATCACCCGTCAGGACCAGGCCGCTGGTCGGCACGCCGGTCCCGGCCGTGACCAGCACCCGGGATGCGCCGCCGACCTGGTTGACCGCCGTGCCGCGGATCTGCCGGACGCCCTCAGCGATGCCGTTCATGCCGTGGATGTACGCCTCGCCCAGCTGGCCGCCGTGCGGGTTGAGCGGCAGCACGCCGTCGAGCTCCAAGGCGCCGCCGGCGATGAAGTCCTTGGCCTCGCCGCGGCCGCAGAACCCCAGCTCCTCCAGCTGCATCAGCACGTACGGCGTGAAGTGGTCGTACAGCACGGCGACGTCCACATCGGACGGTCCGAAGCCGGACTGCGCCCACAGCTGCCGCCCGACGACGCCCATCTCCGGCAGCGCGGCCAGGTCGTCGCGGTAGTAGCTGGTCATCACGTACTGGTCCGGCCCGCTGCCCTGCGCCGCGGCGGCGATCACCGCCGGCGGGCGCGCCAGGTCGCGGGCCCGCGCCAGGCTCGTGACCACCAGGGCGACCCCGCCGTCGCTCTCCTGGCAGCAGTCGAGCAGGTGCAGGGGCTCGGCCACCCAGCGCGACGCCTGGTGCTCCGCCAGGGTGACCGGCCGCCCGTGAAACCACGCGTTCGGGTTGGTCGCCGCGTGCTTGCGGTCGATGACCGCGACGCGCCCGAAGTCCTCGCTCGTCGCGCCGTAGTCGTGCAGGTACCGCCGCGCGACCATGGCCACCGTCGCCGCCGGCGTCGCGATGCCCATCGGGTAGTGGAACGCGTTGTCGACGCCGGACGAGTTGACCTGCCCGGCCGCGGCCGGCGAGACCTGGCCGAAGCGCATCCCCGAGCGTTCGTTGAACGCCCGGTAGGCCACGACGACGTCCGCGACCCCGGTCGCCACCGCCATCGCGGCCTGCTGCACGGTCGCCGCCGCCGCGCCGCCCCCGTAGTGGACGCGGCTGAAGAACTTCAGCTCCGGGATGCCCAGCTCCCGCGCGACGGCGATCTCCGCGTTGCCGTCCATGGTGAACGACACCAGACCGTCCACATCGGAGGGAGACAGCCCGGCGTCGGCCAGCGCGTGGGTGATGCACTCCGCCGCCAGGCGCAGCTCGCTGCGTCCCGAGTCCTTCGAGAACTCCGTCGCGCCGATCCCGGCGATGGCCGCCTTGCCCGCGAGCGTCACGGCAGGGTCACCTCCACCGTGCCGGCGACGTGCTCGCCGAGGCTGTCCACTCCGGACACCGAGACGACGACGTCGTGGCCGTCGGCCGAGACCACGCGCCCGGTGAAGGTGAGCGTGTCGTAGGCGTAGCACGGCACGCCGAGCCGGATCTTGATCGACCGGATCAGCGCTTCCGGACCGGCCCAGTCCGAGACGAACCGCTGCACCAGCCCGGTGTCGGTGAGGATGTTGAGGAAGATGTCCTTCGACCCGCGGGCCACCGCCGAGTCGCGATCGTGGTGGACGTCCTGGAAGTCGCGGGTGGCGATGGCCGTGCTGACGACGAACGTCGGCGTCGCCTCGATCGTCAGCGGCGGCAGCTCGGTCCCTTCGGCGACGGTCATCGGGCCACCTTCCACGCGGGCAGGGTCAGCTCGTCGTCGACCCGGACGAACGCGGCGACCACCGGAAGTCCGATGCGGACCTCCTCCGGCGCGGCGCCGATCAGCTCCGCCATCAGGCGGACCCCCTCTTCCAGCTCCACCAGTGCGACCACGAACGGGAGTGCCTTGCCCGGCACGGGCGGGTGGTGGTGCACGACGTACGAGTACACCGTCCCCCGGCCGCTCGCCACGACGTAGTCCGGCTCGGTGTCCAGCGACCCGCCGGGCGGCATCGGGCCGGGCGGGTGGCGCAGCGTGTCCCCCCAGCGCTGGATCCGCAGTTCGCCTTCGCGCAGGCCGTCCCAGAAGAACTGCGTGTCCCGGCTGATCACCGGCCGCAGCACCGGCGCCGGCGGCGGCTCGGGCGCCGGCGGCCGGAACTTGAGGACGCGGAACATCATCTCCGCGACGGCTTCTTCCCCGGCGTACCAGGTCATCCGCGTGGTGACGAACCAGCCCTCGCCGAGCGCGGTCCGCTTCGGGCCGGCGACGCTTTCCAGCCGGGTCCGCGCCTCGACCTGCTCGCCGGGCCGCAGGTAGCGGTGGTAGGTCTGCTCGGAGTTGGTCGCGACGACCGAGGTGAACCCGGCCTCGTCGAGCAGCTCCATCATCAGGCCGAGCGGGTCGTCGGTCCCCCGCGGGACGTTCAGCCCGCCCATCGTCCACACCTGCGCCATCGCGGGTGGCGCGACCAGTCCCTTGTGGACGCTGCGCGCGGCGAACTCCGGGTCGGTGTAGACCGGGTTGGTGTCCCCGATCGCCTCGACCCAGTTGTTGATCATCGCCTGGTTCACCGGGTCGCGCGCCAGGCGTGGGGCGCACTCCCCGCGGGCGGCGATCTTTTCGGCGGCTTCGGTGATTTCCCGGTCGTTCATCGCGGCACCCTCGGCAGGCCCAGGCCGATCGAGGCGATCAGCTCCCGCTGGATTTCGCTGACCCCGCCGCCGAACGTCAGCACGATGTTGCGTTTCGCCGAGACGTCCAGCCAGTCCGCCAGCTCGGCGGTGTCCGGATCGGCCGGATCGCCGTGGCGCGCGACGAGCTCCTCGAGGTTCCGGCCGATCCGCTGGATCGCCTCGGAGCTGAACACCTTCGTCGCCGACGCGTCGGCCACCGCCACCGGCGCGGTCGCCGACGACACCGCGACCTGCCAGTTCAGCAGCTCGTTCACCCGCGTCACGGCCATCGCCTCGGCAAGCACGGCCCGCACGTCGGCCAGGTCCAGCAGGCCGTGCGCGGCGGCCCAGTCGCGCACGCGGCCGGCCATGCCGCCGATGCGCCCGGCCGGGCCGAGCATGACGCGCTCGTGGTTGAGCTGCGTCGTGATCAGCCGCCAGCCTTCGTTTTCCCGGCCCACCAGCCGGTTCGCCGGCACCCGGACGTCCGAGTAGTACGTCGCGTTGACGTGGTGCGCGCCGTCGCAGGTGATGATCGGCGTCCACGAGTAGCCCGGGTCGCTAGTGTCCACGATGAGGATGGAGATGCCCCTGTGCTTCGGCGCGTCCGGCGCGGTCCGCACGGCGAGCCAGACGTAGTCGGCGTCGTGGCCGCCGGTCGTGAAGATCTTCTGGCCGTTGACGACGTACTCGTCGCCGTCGCGCACGGCCGTGGTCCGCAGTGCCGCGAGGTCGGTGCCCGCCTCCGGCTCGGTGTAGCCGATGGCGAAGTGGATCTCGCCCGCCAGGATCTTCGGCAGGAAGAACGCCTTCTGCTCGTCCGTGCCGAACGCCTGCAGTGTCGGCCCGACCGTCTGCAACGTCACGGACGGCAGCTGCACGTCCGCGCGCGCCGCTTCGTCGACGAACAGGTGCTGTTCGATCTCGCCGAAGCCCCGGCCGCCGTATTCGACGGGCCAGCCGACGCCGAGCCGTCCGTCGCGGCCCATCCGGCGGACGATCTCGCGGAACACCGGCCCGTGCCGCTCGCGCCGCATGGCCTGGCGTTCCTCGGGGCTGATCAGCCCGGCGAAGTACTCGCGCAGTCCCGCGCGCAGTTCCCGTTGCGCCGCGGTCAGTTCGACGTGCATCCGCTCACCCCGCCACCCGGTCGCCGAGCCTGCCGAGCCGGTGCGCGGCGCCGCCGAGCGCCCGGCCGAGGTCCTTCACCGCCGAGGAAAACCGGTGCAGCGGGTACGTTTCGTCGACACCGACGCCGCCGTGCAGGTGGTGGCAGGTCGCGAGCGCCTTCGGGGCCTGCTCGGCGAGCCAGTAAGCGGCGACGTCCAGTTCGGCGTCCGCGTCGAGGCCGGAGGCCAGCCGCCACACCGCCGACGTCACGGCCAGGTGCACGGTCCGCGCGGCGACGTAGACGTCGGCGATCTGGCCGGCGACCGCCTGGAACGTCGCGAGCGGACGGCCGAACTGCGTGCGCTCGCCGACGTGCCGCACGGTCAGCGCCAGCGCGCCGGCGAGCAGCCCGTCGCCGAGCGCGAGGGCCCCGGCCACGGCGAACCGGTGCAGCGCCGCGACGGCACCCCGGTCACCCAGCAGACCGGTCTCCTCGACGGCGACGTCGTCGAGCCGGACGGTGCACTCCGGTGTGCCGGCGGAGTTGCGCGTCGGAAGCAGGGTGACGCCGTCGGCGCGGGGGTCCACCAGGTGGACGGCGGTGCCGTACGGAGTGGACACCGGCGTGAGGATCCGCGCGGCTTGCTCGGCGTACGGGACCGCGGTCTTCACGCCGCTGAGCAGCCAGCGGCCGCCGACGGCCCGGGCGGTGGCCGCGGGCTCGGCGGTCAGCGGAGCGGACGGCTCGTGCAGCGCCGCGGTGAGCAGTGCCTCCCCGGCGGCGACGGGCGGCAGAAGGTGCGCGCGCTGCGCGGGAGTGCCGAGCGTCTCGACCGGCAGGACACCGAGAGCCAGCGCGGCGTACGCGGGCACCGGCGCGGCGGCCCGGCCGACCTCGGTCAGCACCTGGGCGACTTCGGCGACGCCGAGTCCGTCGCCCTCCAGCTCCGGGGGCAGCGCCAGTGCCAGCAAGCCGGACGACGCCAGTGCGCGCCAAACGTCGTCGTCCGAGCCGAGCACTTTCGCGGTGAGTGCGGCGATCTCGGTCTGCGTATCGTCAAGGCTGAAGTCCACGCCTGTCCTCCGGATCGGGCGCAATAATGAAACCTGTTCTAGTCTTAGCCGGAAAGGGCGGGCACGGCAACCCCCGGAGGAGGAGCGGCATGGCGGCGACCCGGCGGCTGATCACCGTGCCGCCGACCGCCGGCGTGCCCGACCCCGTGCCGCTCGAGCTGCCCGGCCGCGGCCGGACGGTCGTCACCGACGTCGGCCCGCGGGACGCGCCGGCGCTCCTGCTGCTGCATTCGGTGGCCTGCACCGGCCTGCTGACCTGGTATCCGGCCCTCGACGGGCTGGCGCGGCACCACCGCGTCGTCGTGTTCGACCAGCGGTGGCACGGCCGGGGCATCCGGTCCCCGGAGTTCCGGCTCGCCGACTGCGCCGAGGACGTGACGGCGGTCGCGGACGCGCTCGGCATCGAGCGGTTCGCGCTCGCCGGGTACTCGATGGGCGGCATGGTCGCCCAGCTCGTCGCCCACGCGGAACCAGAACGTGTTACCGGGCTGGTGCTGTGCTCGACGGCGAGCAACTTCCGGCGCGGGCTGCGCCAGCGCGTCGCGCTCGACGTGTTCGGCCGGACGGTGCGGCAGCTGCGCGAGCGCGTGCGGATGCCGGCCGCGCCCGTCGCGGTGCCCCGCCGGCGCGTCGAGGACTACCGGTGGGGGCTGCGCGAGTTCCGGTCGACCACGCCGTGGGAGATCGCGGTCGCCGTCGACGAGATCGGCCGGTTCGACTCGACGCCGTGGCTGCCGGCGCTGCGGCTGCCCGCGGCGGTCGTCGTGACCGCCCGCGACCGGTTCATCGCCCCCGACCACCAGCGGTCACTGGCCCGCCGGATCCCGGGCGCGGCCACCTACGAGGTCGCCGCCGGGCACGCCGCCTGCGTGCTCGCCGCCGACCGGTGGGTGCCCGCCCTGCTCGCCGCGGTCGGTTCCCTTTGAGGAAGGAGTTCGGATGGGACGCTTCAGCTTGCCCGAGCGGAAACCCGGCGGCCTCGACTCGCCCGTGACGGCGAAGGTCATGAAGTACGCGGCGAAGGCCCAGGTGCGGGTCTTCCGGCTGACCGGCGGCCGGGTCGGCGGCCGGTGGCGGATCGGGGCGGGGTTCCGCAAGCCGGTCCCGACGCTGCTGCTGGAGCACCGCGGGCGCAGGTCGGGCCGGTTGTTCACCACGCCGTTGCTGTACCTGCGCGACGGCGAGGACGTCGTCATCGCCGGCTCGCAAGGCGGGCTGCCGCGGCACCCGCAGTGGTACTTCAACCTGCTGGCGCATCCGGAGACCCGCATTCACCTCGAAGGCCGCCGCGACGTCCCCGTCACCGCCCGGGTCGCCGGGCCCGCGGAACGCGCCGGGCTGTGGCCGCGGCTGGTCGAGCTGTACGCGGACTTCGCGAAGTACCAGGCCTGGACCGACCGGGAGATCCCCGTGGTGGTGCTCAGCCCGCGGCCTTGAGCAGCTGCTCGAGGGCTTCCGGCAGCGCGTCGGCCAGCGGCCACAGGTCCTTGACCAGCTCGCGGGCGCCCAGCAGGCCGACGTGCACCTTGCCCGCGTTGGACAGCACCGTGACGTTCAGCCCGGCGCCGTGGAAGACCGGGCCGAGCGGGTAGAGGCCGGTGATCCGCGCGCCGAGGAAGTACAGCGGCATCGGCGGGCCCGGCACGTTCGAGACGACGAGGTTGTGCACCACCGGGTGCTTCTCGGCCAGGCGCAGCGCCGAGTACGCGCGCACGGCGAGACCGAATGCCGTCGCCGCGGAGAACTGCGCCCAGTCCTGGAGCATGTCGGCGTCGATGTCGTAGTGGTGGTCCTTCGACAGCCGGTTGGCCTCGGCGAGGAAGAAGACCCGCGCGGCGGGGTCGGGCAGGTGCGTCGGCAGCGAAGCGAAGAACGCCGAAACCTTGTTGCTGCCGTGTTCGCGTTCGGTCCGGTCGTGCACCGAGACCGGAACCGTCGCCACCAGCGGGTCTTCGGGGAGCTCGCCACGGGCTTCGAGGAAGTCCCGCAGCGCGCCGGCGACGAGCGCGAGCACGACGTCGTTGACCGTGACCCCGAAGGCGTTCTTGACCTCCTTGATCTCGTCGAGGTCGAGCTGGGCGAACGCGACGCTGCGGTGCCCGGTGATCGTGCCGTTCAGCGAGGTCCTCGGCGCGGTGAACGGGACCGGCATCCCCTTGCCGCGCAAGGCTTTCCCGAGCCAGCGCGGGACGAGCTCCAGCAGGTCCGGCAGCAGCCGGGCGACTTCGGCCGGCCGTTTCGCGAAGTTCTCGACGCCGGAGCGGAGCAGGTCCAGCGGCGACGGCACCGCGGGGTTGCGAGGCTGCTCGACCACCGGCATCGGCGCGTCGGGGGCCAGGCCGGCGAGGTAGGTGATCAGGCTGGCCCCGCTCACCCCGTCGACGCTCGCGTGGTGCATCTTGAGCAGCACGGCGATCTGGCCGTCGGCCAGGCCTTCGATGACGTAGAGCTGCCACAGCGGGTGCGCGCGGTCGAGCTGCTGCCCGGCGATGTGCGCGCACAGCTCGGCCAGCTCGGCGCGGTCACCGGGGGCGGGCACGCCGATGCGGTGCACGTGGTGGTCGAGGTCGAAGTCCTCGTCCTCGACCCAGACCGGGTGCCCGATGTTCCAGAGCGGATTGTGCAGTTTGCGGCGGAACGCCGGGATCACCCGGACGCGTTCGTCGAGCTTTTCCTTGAGCTGGGCGAAGGTGTAGCCGCCGGGGACGGTGGAACCGTCGAGGGTGAGCAGCCCGCAGACGTGCAGGACCTGGGACGACGTCTCGAGGTACAGGAAGCTCGCGTCGAGGCCGCTCAATCTCTGCATGGCGCCAGGGTAAGCCACTTCCGGCACGCGGCGCGTCACCCTACTCGCCGGTATCATCACGCTGGTGCAGCCGAACTTCCTGATCCGCCGCGCGGTCCAGCTGGGCCTGACGGCGAACGCGCTCCGTCCGCTGCGGGCCCGGTCCACGACGATCCCGGCGTTCTTCGCCGGGTGGCTGACGGCGGAGCTGGCGCCGCAGTTCCTGGCGCTGACGCTGGCCGACGCGGCGGTGCACGTGGCCCGGCACGGTGCCGCCGACCGGTCGACGAAGGCGGGTCTCGCCATGGCGGCCGCGTCCACCGCCGGGCTGGCGTCGCTGATCCGGACGGGGCACGGCGCCCGCGAGGAGATCGAGAAGGCGCTGACGTCGGCGCTGGGCGAGGACTACGCGGCGGAGCTGGGCCGTTCGGACCTGGGTCTGCCGTGGGGCGAGCTGGTGCTGCCGTTCCGCATGGGAGCGCCGGACGTGCGGGTGGACCGCAACATCGCGTACGCCCCGGGCGGCAAGCGGTTCCTGCTGGACGTGTACCGGCCGGCTACGCCGGTGTCGGGAGCGCCGGTGCTGCTGCAGGTCCACGGCGGAGCGTGGGTGATCGGCAACAAGGAGGAGCAGGGCAGGCCCCTGATGCGCTACCTGGCCCGCCGAGGCTGGGTGTGCGTGGCGATCAACTACCCGCTGTCACCGGCCCACCGCTGGCCGGCGCACATCGTGGCGGCGAAGAAGGCACTGGCCTGGATCCGCGCGGAGATCACGTCGTACGGCGGAGACCCCAGGTTCGTGGCGGTGACGGGCGGCTCGGCGGGCGGCCACCTGTCGGCGTTGCTGGCGCTGTCCCAGAACGACCCGGCACTGCAGCCGGATTTCGAAGACGCGGACACGAGCATCCAGGCATGCGTCCCGCACTACGGGGTGTACGACTTCGCGGCGACGTCAGGCGCACCGGCGAGCAAGTACCGCCTGGAGAGCCTGATCGCGCGCCGGGTGTTCGCCCCCGACCGCGACCCGGTGAACCACCTGGACGACTACATAGCGGCATCCCCGCTGGACCGGATTTCGTCGGAGGCACCGCCGTTCTTCGTGATCCACGGCCGTGACGATTCGCTGGTCCCGGTTCGTGAAGCGAGGGAGTTCGTCCGGCGCCTGCGGGAGAAGTCCCGCAATCCGGTGGCGTATGCGGAGCTGACGGGGGCACAGCACGCGTTCGACGTGTTCACGTCGGTCCGGAGCGCGCACGTGGTCCGCGGCGTGGCACGGTTCCTGGACTTCACGTACAACGCGTGGAAGGCGGAGAACGGGTAGCCCGGGGCCCGCTGTCGCCGGGTAGCCAGCGCCCCAAGGCGGCCTTCGTTGCGTCCCACGCACCCAAGGCGGCCTTCGGTGCGTCCGGCGCACCCAAGGCGGCCCTCGGCGCGCGGGCCCGGCGCTGTTGCCAACTCGCCAGCGCCCCAAGGCGGCCTTCGGTGCGTCTCGCGCACCCAAGGCGGCCTTCGGTGCGTCTCGCGCACCGAAGGCCACATTGGGGCGTTTCGGTGTGCCGATCCGCGGGCCCCTGCCTCCGGAGGTGGCACGGACTGCGGCCGGTGCGGGAGCGGGTGTCGATCAGTAGGCCAGGTCCACCGGGCTTGCCGAAGGCGGGCCGTCGAGGCGCCACTCCGTTCCCGAGCGGATGAAGCGATACCAGCGCGCGTCGCGGCCGTAGCGCAGTTGCAGCTCTCCCTGGGTCAGGCGGTTGCGCCAGACCCGTGGCGTGCCCGGGAGTCCTGCTTCCGCCAGGATGGCCTGGGCTTCCGCCAGCGGGCCCGGCCCCGGCTGCCACGCCTCGCGCAGCGCCGCCAGCCCGCCGCGGCCCGCCTCGCGCCAGGCTTCCGCCCAGCGGGCCAGTTCACGCGCGGGCACTCCGGCCGCCGTGGCCAGGGCCGTCACCTCTGCGCCTGAGCGGGCCGCCGCTCGTCGGGCCAGGTCTTCCTCGAACGTCAGCTCCGCGGCCGCCGCGCCGCTGACCAGCAGGTCCCGGGCCAGCGCAGCGGCGTCCGACGCGAGACCCGACAGCGCCGCCGCCGTCCAGCCCGTGCTCGGCGGTGGGTCCAGGTCCAGGACCGCCGGTGGCCCGGCCACTCGCGGTGGTGGCGGCAGGCTCGGGATCGCACCCGGCCGTCGCGCGTAGGCCGCCTGTGGGGTGAGTCCCTCGTCCACCCGCTTCGGCAGCTTCGGTTTCTCGCCGCGCGCCGGGGACCGGCGGGCCCGCAACTCCGCCAGGACGCCGGCCCGCGAGCGCCCGCGCAGCAGGAACAGCGTGAACGGGTCGCGGTCCACCTCGTCGGCGACCAGGTAGTACACCGCGGCGACGTGCTTGCACGGGTTCGCCGAGTCCGGGCACGAACACCGCGGACGCAGGTCGCCCGGACCCGGCAGCAGGTCCGCGCCCGCCTCGCGGGCCTGTTCGGCCAACGCGACCGGCAGTTCGCCGTCGAGCAGCGCCGCCGCGTGCCCGAGCCGTGTGCCGACCACGCCGAGCAGCGTGTCCCACTCGCCGTCGGTGAAGGTGCGCATCGCGATCGTCACCTTGTACGGCAGCGGCCGGCTGCCGCGCACCCGCGCCGTCACCTCTCCCGCGCCGACGTGCAGCTCACTGACGGTGCCCTTCCGCGCGTACGTCCGCCCGCGAGGCAACCGGTTCGGGTCGAGTTTCGCGCGCTGCTCCAGTGCGTCGACCCACGCGCGGCCCCACCAGGTCGTGCCGAAGTTCCGCCTCGGTGGCATCACCCGCTCCCGAGCCGGACCAGGTCGGCGAGCTCGTCGTCGGACAGTTCCGTGATCCAGTCCTCCCCCGCGCCGACGATCGATTCGGCCAGCCCGCGCTTCTTCTCCAGCACCTGCGCGATCCGCTCCTCCAGCGTGCCCTCGGCGATGAGCCGGTGGACCTGGACGGGCCGGTCCTGCCCGATGCGGTACGCGCGGTCGGTGGCCTGGTCCTCCACCGCCGGGTTCCACCAGCGGTCGTAGTGGATCACGTGGGTGGCCCGGGTCAGGTTGAGCCCGACGCCACCCGCCTTCAGCGACAGCAGGAACACCGGGATCTCGCCGGCCTGGAACCGGTCGACCATGTCCTGGCGCTTCGACGGCGAGCTTTCGCCGGAGAGCACCTCGGTGGGCAGCCCGCGTTCGGCGAGCCGCCGCTCGAGCAGCCGGCAGAGCTGGACGTACTGGCTGAAGACCAGCACGCTCTCGCCCTCGTCGAGGATGACGTCCAGCAGTTCCTCGAACGCGGCGAGCTTGCCGGACCGGCCGGTGAGCGCGCCGTGCGGCTCCTTGAGGAACTGCGCCGGGTGGTTGCAGATCTGCTTGAGCTCGGTGAGCAGCTGCAGCACCTGCCCGCGCCGCTTGATGCCCCGCGTCTCGCGGATTTCGGCGAGGTTTTCCCGCACGACGGCCTCGTAGAGCGTGGTCTGCTCGGCGGTGAGCGGGACGAACCGGTCGGTTTCGGTCTTGCGCGGCAGCTCCGGGGCGATGTCCGGATCGCTCTTGCGCCGCCGCAGCAGGAACGGCCGGACGGTGGCGGCCAGCCGCTCGGTGACGGCCTTGTCGTGGTCACGCTCGATCGGCCGCGCGACCGTCCGGCGGAAGCGGTCGAGCGGGCCGAGCAGCCCGGGCGTGGTCCAGTCCACAATGGACCACAGTTCGGTCAGCCGGTTCTCGACCGGAGTGCCGGTGAGCGCGACCTTCGCCGCGGCGGGGATCTTGCGCAGCTCCTTGGCGGTGGCGGACAACGGGTTCTTGACGTGCTGAGCCTCATCGGCGGCGACGAGGCCCCAGTCCACTTCGGACAGAGTGGCGCGGTCCCGCCGGAGGACACCGTAGGTGGCGAGCACGACCTCGTCGGGCGCGAGGTCGTCGAGGTGGCGGCTGCCGCCGTGGAAGCGCCGGACGGGGACGTCCGGGGCGAACCGGGCGAACTCGCGTTCCCAGTTGCCGAGCAGAGAGGTCGGGCAGATGACGAGGGTGGGACCGCCGCCGGTGGGTGGGAGTTTCGGGGTCAGAGCCTCGCCCTCTGCCGAGGGAGCCTCGCCGCCGGGAGACGGCAGCTCCGCGGCCGCCGCCGCGACCTCGCCAACGGCCGGCGAGACCTCATCCCCGGCGGGCGGTAGCTCCGGGCCAGGCGGGAGATCGGCTGCGGCTGGCGGCTCGGCGTGCGGCGGTGGCCCAGCGGCAAGCAGCGAGCCGGCCGGCGGAGATGGCTCCAGCCTCGCCTTGGCCAACTCGTCCTGCCGTACCCGCGCCGACGTTCGGCGATGCAGATGGAGGGCGATCAGCTGGATCGTCTTGCCCAGGCCCATGTCGTCCGCCAGGCAGGCTCCCAACCCCAGGTCCGTCATCGTCGCCAGCCATGCCAGCCCGGCCCGCTGGTACGGACGCAGCGTCGCCTTCAGGCCCTCCGGTACCGCGATCTCGCCTCCGGCACGGTCGCGGATCCGCTCCGCGAGCCCGCCCAGCGCCGGCGGCGCCGCGAACTCGACGCGCTCGCCGTCCAGCTCCAGCTCGCCGGTCAAGGCCGCCGCCAGTGCCTCGCCCGCGTCGAGCTTGCGGGTGCGGCCGCGGACCCGGGCCAGCAGCTGCGGGTCCACTCGCACCCACTGGCCGCGCAACCGCACCAGTGGCCGCTTCGCCTCGGCCAGCGCCGTGACTTCTGCCTCCGTCAGCTGCTCGCCGCCCAGGCTGAGCTGCCAGCGGAACTCCAGGAGGCTCCGCAGCGCGAACTCCGGGCCCGTCACGCTCGCCGGCGCCTGGGTCGCGCTCGCCTTCGCCTTCACCTCGCCGGCGAAGAGGCCTTTCGCCCACAGCACCTCGATGCCCGCGCCGCCCAGCTCGCGGGCGCCGTCGGTGAGCAGGTCGACCACCTCGTCGTCGGACAGCGGCAGCTCCGCGGGCGCCGGCTCGGCCAGCACCCGGCCCAGCGGCTCCCACGCCCGCGCGCCGCGGCGCAGGCCCAGCAGCAGCTGCGTCTCCACCTGGTCGCCGAGCCGGTTCAGCACCGCGTCGGGCGCGTCCCACAGCGTCGCCGCCTCCACCACCAGGCTCGGCTCCGCCATGCTGCGCACTGCGAGCACCCCGGCGAACGAGTCGTCGTCCCGGCCCTCGACCCGCAGCAGCACCTGCACGCCGCGCGGCTCGCGGGCCTCCAGCTCGGCCAGCCAGGCCGCGGCGTCCGGACCCAGCAACGCCGGTTCACGCGCCGCGAACGCCGGGTCACCGGCGCCGACCGGGGCCGCCGGGCTGCGCGCCAGCAGGTCCGCCGTCGCGTCCCAGAGCGCGCGGACCAGGGAGTCCGGCGAGTGCAGACGGATGCGTTTCAACCCGGTCAGCGGCAGCGCGTACGCCTCCGGTGGCAGGGCACCGGCCAGCCCCCGCAGCAGCTCCTCGTCGGCGGCGTCGAGGGGGCCGATCCGCCACGCCGCCGCCCCGGCGGGCGAGACGGCAGGCCGCAGCCGCCCCCGCGCGACCAGGTTGACCCCGGCGTTGACCGCCGCCGACCACGCCGCGACGGCCGGGCTCGCCTCCTCCCCCACCGCCAGCAACCGCGGCAGCGCGCGTTCGAGCGGGACCAGCTCCGCCTCGACCTTCGTCCGCGCGAACCTCCCGCCCCGGGGCAGCACGAGCTCGATCGTGGTCCCGCCGGCCACGTCGTCGCCCCACACGGCCAGCACGCCGTCCCGCGGGGGATCCGCGGGAAGGTAGGTGGCCCGGGTGTCTGCGCTGAACTCCACGACCGCAACGCTAGAACACACCCCCGACAGTTTCGGGCCGGCCGGCACGAACGGTCCGTTCGCACCGTTGCACGACGCAACCCACCCGTGCGCCGGAGCGCGTCAGCGGGGCAGGCCCAGAAGCCGTTCCGCCGTCAGGGAACGCAGGACCTGCGTCGTGCCGCCCGCGATCGACAGGCAGCGCGTCAGCAGGAACTCGTGCTGCGCCGGGCCATCGGCGGGCAACGCGCCCGTTCCCGCCAGCTCCACCGCGAACTCCGCGACGTCCTGCCGGTGCTGCACGCCGAGCAGCTTCCGCACGCTCGACTCCGCGCCCGGATCCTGACCGCCCAGCCGCCGCAACGCCGCCCGCAGGTCCAGCACCGAGCCCGCGACGCCGTCGGCGACGAGCGAACCGAGCCGGTCCAGCGCGACGTCGTCCAGCGCGGCGATGTCCACAGTGGACAGCAACGCCTGCACGCTCTCCCCGACCGCCGACCCGCTGCCGATGGCCACCCGCTCGTTGGCCAGGGTCGTGCGCGCCAGCCGCCAGCCGCCGCCCGGCGCGCCGACGACGTCGGCGTCCGGCACGAACACGTCGTCGAGGAACACCTCGTTGAACACCGCTTCGCCGGTGATCTCGCGCAGCGGCCGTGTCGTGATGCCCTCGGCGCGCATGTCCACCAGGAAGTAGGTGATGCCCTTGTGCTTCGGCACGTCCGGGTCGGTGCGCGCCAGGCAGATCCCCCAGTCGGCTTCGCGGGCCAGCGACGTCCACACCTTCTGCCCGGTCAGCCGCCAGCCGCCCGCGACGCGCCGGGCCGCGGTCCGCAGCGACGCCAGGTCGGAGCCCGCGCCCGGCTCGCTGAACAGCTGGCACCACGTGATTTCACCCCGAAGAGTGGCTTGCGCGAAGCGGGCACGCTGCTCGTCGCTGCCGTGCTCGAGGATCGTCGGGACGGCCCAGGCGCCGATCACCAGGTCGGGGCGGCGGACCCCGGCCGCGGCCAGCGCACCGTCGATCCGCAGCTGCTCCGCCGCGTCGGCGCCCCGGCCGTACGGCGGCGGCCAGTGCGGCGCCAGCAGTCCCGCGTCCGCCAGGGCGACCCGCCGGTCACCGGCGGGCAGCGCAGCGATCCGGGCCACCTCGTCCCGCAGAGCGGGATCCTCACCGACGTCGACGCCCAGCGTCCGCTCGGTCCCGGCGAGAGCCAGCGAAGCCGCTTCGCGCCGCCACGGCCCGGAGCCCCCGAGCCACTGTCGCAACGCGACGGCCCGTCGCAGGTAGAGGTGCGCGTCGTGCTCCCAGGTGAACCCGATCCCACCGAGCACCTGGATGCAGTCCTTGGCGTTGGCGACGGCCGCGTCGAGGGCGACGGCGGCCGCGCTCGCCACCGAAAGCGGATGCTGTCCCGAAGCCGCGTCCCAGGCCAGTGCTTCCGCGGCTTCGGCGCGGCAGAGCATCTCCGCGCACAGGTGCTTGACCGCCTGGAAGCCGCCGATCGGCCGGCCGAACTGCTCGCGGACCTTGGCGTACTCGACGGCGACGGTCAGGCACCGCCGGGCCACCCCCGCCGCTTCGGCCGCGGCCAAGGTCGCCGCGAGCGGAGCGACCCCCGGAAGAGTGAACGGATCGGCGTGGACGCCGGAAAACCGGATCCGCGCCAAGGGCCGCGAGAAGTCGAACGCCGCCAGCGGCTCGACGCCGACTCCGGGCGTCCCGGGGGCGAGCAGCACGTGGCCGCCGTCGACCGGGACCAGCAGCCAGGACCCGGGATCGGCGCCCGGCACCGGCCCGGTGACGCCGTCGGCGAGCGACACCGCGTCCAGCACGACCGCGACGGCCGCTTCCCCCTCGGCCAGCGCCGGCAGCAGCTCTTTCGCCGCGGGGACGTCCGCGAGCAGCAGGCCCGCCAACGCGGTCCCGAGCACCGGGCCGGGAACGAGTTCTTCGGCCGCCGCGGCGAGCCCGGCCGCGAGGTCGGCGACGCTGCCGTCGGCGCCGCCGGCCGCGGCGGGCAGGGCGACGCCGAACAGGCCGAGCCCGGCGAAGCCCGCCGGGATCCCCGCGGCCGCACCGGTTTCCGCCGCTCGCACCGCCTCGCGCGGGTGGTGCGCGGCGGACCAGGCGTGGATCGCCTCGGCCAGCGCGGCCTGTTCCTCGGTGAGCGCGACCGGCATGCGGGCCTCCTCGCGGTACGGGACACTACTCGCGAGTGTAGAACGTGTTACAGTTTTTCGGCCAGTGGGTCGGTTGTTGAACGTTTCGCCTGGACAGGTACTCTACGTCGTGAACTGGAACAAGTTCCGAAGGACGGGGGAACGCCGATGCCAGGCAAGACCAAGGCGCGCGGCAACGGCCTCAGCGCGATCGGCGCCGACGAGCTCGGCTCGGCCGCGCAGCGCGACCGCCGCCGCCGCATCATCGACGCGACCCTCGCGCTGGCCTCGAAGGGCGGCTACGACGCCGTGCAGATGCGGGCCGTCGCCGAGAAGGCCGACGTCGCGCTCGGCACGCTCTACCGGTACTTCCCGTCGAAGATCCACCTGCTCGTCTCCGGCCTGGCCCGCGAGTTCGAGCGCGCGCAGGAGAAGCTGGAGCGCCAGGCCATACCCGGCGACACGCCCGCCGAGCGGCTGATGTTCGTGCTCGGCCGCAACACCCGGCTGATGCAGCGCGACCCGCACCTGACCGAGGCGATGGTCCGGGCGTTCATGTTCGCCGACACCTCCGCCGCCGCCGAGGTCGAGCAGGTCGGACGGCTGATGGAGAACATGTTCGCCCAGGCGATGGGCATCGCCGAGCCGACCGAGGCCGACCGGGACATCTTCCACGTGGTCGCCGACGTCTGGATGGCGAACCTGGTGGCCTGGGTGACCCGCCGCGCGTCGGCCGCCGACGTCGCCCACCGCCTGGAGCTGTCGGTTCACCTGCTGCTGGACAAGTAGCCCGCCAGCTCGTCCAGCGCCTTGAGCGTCTCCGTCTCCGGCAGCGTCTCGAGCAGGAACGTGTACCGCTCGACGCCGGCCTCGCGGAAGCCGTCGATCACCTTCGGCTTGGCGGGCCCGCCGAACACGGCGAACCGGACGTCGTCCCGGCCCTGGTCGGCCAGCCACCCCCGGACGCGCCGGACCTCGTCGAAGTGCGTGTGGCCACGAAGAAGCCAGCCGTCGCCGTACTTGGCCAAGCGCTTCAGCGCCGCTTCGCTCTCGCCCCCGATGTAGATCGGCACGTGCGGCTTCTGCACCGGCTTCGGCCAGCTGAAGATCGGGTCGAAGTCGACGTGCGCACCGTGGAACTCCGCCTGCTCCGACGTCCAGATCCGCTTCAGCGCGGCCAGCTGCTCGTCGGCCAGCGCGCCGCGGGTCGCCGGGTCGGTGCCGTGGTTGCGCATCTCCTCGCGGTTCCAGCCGACGCCGATGCCGAACAGCACGCGCCCGCCGGAGACGAGGTCCAGTGACGCGACCTCCTTGGCCGTGTGGATCACGTCACGCTGGGGCAGCAGCGCGATCCCGGTGCCGAGCAGCAGGTCCGACGTCGCGGTGCCCGCGGCGGCGAGCGCCACGAACGGGTCGAGCGTGCGCTTGTACTTCTCCGGTAGGTCGCCACCCCCCGGGTACGGGCTCTCCCGGCTGACGGGGATGTGCGAGTGCTCCGCCAGGAACAGCGAGTCGAAGCCGCGTTCTTCCAGTGCCTTGCCCAGGACGTCCGGCCGGATGCCTTCGTCGGTCACGAACGTCGAGATCCC
This sequence comes from Amycolatopsis australiensis, assembly GCF_900119165.1. NCBI lineage: Bacteria > Bacillati > Actinomycetota > Actinomycetes > Pseudonocardiales > Pseudonocardiaceae > Amycolatopsis > Amycolatopsis australiensis. The sequence continues at coordinate 7,615,311 of NZ_FPJG01000006.1, forward strand.
GAATTCCATGTCCCCACGACTACCACCGGGTTGACAGGGGGTGCACGATGGAGTCATCTCATCATATGTTGAATAAGGGGGTAGTCATGGACGTTCAGGACGTCGACTTCGAACAGCTGTACCGCGGCGCCACCCCGATGGGCCGCAAGATGCCGTGGGACCTCGGCGCGCCGCAGCCGGCGGTCGTCGCGCTGGCCGACGCCGGCGAGTTCACCGGCGACGTGCTCGACATCGGCTGCGGCCTCGGCGACAACTCCGCGTTCCTCGCCTCCCGCGGCCTGCACGTCACCGGGCTGGACGGCGCACCCTCGGCGATCGAGCAGGCCCGCGCCCGCGCCGCGGCGAAGGGGCTCGACATCGAGTTCGCCGTCGCCGACGCGACGAAGCTCGAAGGCTACGAAGACCGGTTCGACACGGTCCTCGACAGCGCGCTCTACCACTGCCTGTCCGAGGACCAACGGCGCCAGTACCTGGCCGCGCTGACCCGCGCGGCCCGGCCGGGCGCGCGCCTGCACCTGTTCTGCTTCTCGCCGGAGGTGCCGGCCGCCTTCCCCGCGCCGTACCTGATCAGCGAAGCCGACCTGCGGGAGACCGTCGGCCGCGGCTGGACGATCGAGCTGCTCGAACCCACGGTGTACACGACGTCCATGACGCCCGAGGAGCTGCGCCAGAGCGTCCGCGTGGTGCTGGACGAGGATCCCACCGGCCTGGACCGGCTCGGCACCGACGCTGACGGCCGGGTGCTCGTGCCGGTCTGGCGGCTCAAGGCGGTCCGGCGCTAGACGTTGCGCCGGTACTGGCCCCCGACCTCGAAGAACGCCTCCGTGATCTGACCGAGCGAGCACACCCGCGCGGCGTCCATCAGCACCTCGAACAGGTTGCCGCCGCGGGTGGCCGCCTCGCGCAGCGCCTTCAGCGCCTGCTGGGCCTCCTCGTGGTGGCGGCGCTGGAAGTCCGCGAGCCGGTCCAGCTGGGACTTCTTCTCCTCCTCGGTCGCCCGGGCCAGCTCGACCTCGACGTCGTCCTCACCCGCGCGCGGGTTGCGGAAGGTGTTGACGCCGATGATCGGCAGCGAGCCGTCGTGCTTCTTGCGCTCGTACAGGATCGATTCGTCCTGGATCTTGCCGCGCTGGTAGCCCGTCTCCATCGCGCCGAGCACGCCGCCGCGCTCGCTGATCCGGTCGAACTCGGCCAGCACGGCCTCCTCGACCAGGTCGGTCAGCTCGTCGATGATGAACGAGCCCTGCAGCGGGTTCTCGTTCTTCGACAGGCCCCACTCCTTGTTGATGATCATCTGGATGGCCATCGCGCGGCGCACCGACGACTCCGACGGCGTGGTGATGGCCTCGTCGTAGGCGTTGGTGTGCAAGGAGTTCGCGTTGTCGTAGAGCGCGCAGAGCGCCTGCAGCGTCGTGCGGATGTCGTTGAAGCTCATCTCCTGCGCGTGCAGCGACCGCCCGGACGTCTGGACGTGGTACTTGAGCTTCTGCGACCGCTCGTTCGCGCCGTAGCGCTCGCGCATCGCCACCGCCCAGATCCGCCGCGCCACCCGGCCGAGCACCGAGTACTCCGCGTCCATGCCGTTGGAGAAGAAGAACGACAGGTTCGGCGCGAAGTCGTCGATGTGCATGCCGCGGGCGAGGTACGACTCGACGTAGGTGAAGCCGTTCGAAAGAGTGAACGCCAGCTGCGAGATCGGGTTCGCCCCGGCCTCGGCGATGTGGTAGCCGGAGATCGACACCGAGTAGAAGTTGCGGACGCCGTGGTCGATGAACCACTCCTGGATGTCGGCCATCATCCGCAGGCTGAACTCGGTGGAGAAGATGCAGGTGTTCTGGCCCTGGTCCTCCTTGAGGATGTCGGCCTGCACCGTGCCGCGCACCGTCTTCAGCACCCACGCGCGGATCTCGGCGGCCTCTTCGGCCGACGGCTCACGGCCGTGCTCGGCCTTGAACGCGTCGAGCTTCTGGTCGATCGCGGTGTTGAGGAAGAAGGCGAGGATCGTCGGCGCCGGGCCGTTGATCGTCATCGACACCGACGTGTTCGGCGCGGTCAGGTCGAAGCCGTCGTAGAGTGCCTTCATGTCCTCGAGCGTCGCGATCGACACCCCGGACGTGCCGACCTTGCCGTAGATGTCCGGGCGCGTGTCGGGATCGTGGCCGTAGAGCGTCACCGAGTCGAACGCGGTCGAGAGCCGCTTCGCCTCCGAGTCGGCCGAGAGCAGCTTGAACCGGCGGTTGGTGCGGAAGGGGTCGCCCTCGCCGGCGAACATCCGCGCCGGGTCCTCCCCCTCGCGCTTGAACGGGAAGACTCCCGCGGTGTACGGGAAGTAGCCCGGGAGGTTTTCCCGGCGCAGGAACGAAAGCAGCTCGCCGGACTCGGCGTAACGCGGCAGGGCGACGCGCGGGATCCGGTTGCCGGACAGCGTGTCGCGCCACAGCTGCGTGCGGAGCTCCTTGTCTCGGATCTTCACGACCAGCTCGTCCTGGCGGTACTCCTCCGACAGCGCCCGGAAGCGCTCCAGGAGCTTTGTCGACTCGCCGTCCACATCGGACTCGGCGGCCGCGAGCAGGCCGTCCAGCGCGTCGGTCGAGGCGTCCGCCTTCGCCAGTTCGGCCCGCGCGGTCGCCAGCGCGTCACGCTTGCGGACGGCGGCGACCTGCTGCTCGGTCTTCGCGTGGTAGCCGCGGACGGTCTCGGCGATTTCGGCCAGGTAGCGGCTGCGGTTGCCCGGGATGATCGTCGACGCGTCGGTCGACACCTTGCCCTCGACCTTCGGCAGCGTGCCCGCCGAGACGGTCAGGCCACGCCCGGCGAGCGTGTCCCGCAGGTACTGGTACAGCGCCGTGACGCCGTCGTCGTTGAACTTCGCCGCGCTCGTGCCGTAGACCGGCATGTCCTCCGGGCCGCGGTCGAACGCCTCGCGGTTGCGCACCAGCTGGCGGGCGACGTCCCGGCGGGCGTCCTCGGCCCCGCGGCGCTCGAACTTGTTGATCGCGACGACGTCGGCGAAGTCGAGCATGTCGATCTTCTCCAGCTGCGACGCGGCGCCGAACTCCGGCGTCATCACGTACAGCGACTCGTCCACGAAGTCGACGATGCCGGCGTCGCCCTGGCCGATGCCCGGCGTCTCCACGATCACCAGGTCGAACCCGGCGGCTTTGCAGGCGAGGATCGACTCGCGCAGCCCGGCCGGGATCTCGCCCGACGTCGTGCGCGTCGCCAGCGAGCGGAAGAACACCGGCGAGCCGTCCAGGCAGTTCATCCGGATGCGGTCGCCGAGCAGCGCGCCGCCGCCCTTGCGCCGCGACGGGTCGACGGCGAGCACCGCGATCCGCAGCTTGTCCTCCTGGTCGAGGCGGAAGCGGCGGATCAGCTCGTCGGTGAGCGACGACTTGCCCGAGCCACCGGTGCCGGTGATGCCGAGCACCGGCACCTCGCGCTTGCCCGCCGCCTCGGTGATCCCGCCGAGCAGGTCGCCGGGGAGCTTCTCGGCCTGCAGCTGGGTGATGACGCGCGAGAGCGCGGCGACGTCACCGGAGAGGACCTTGTCCAGCGCCGGGCTCTCGGCCGTCAGGTCGACGTCGCAGGCCTTGATCATCGAGTTGATCATGCCCGGCAGGCCCATCTCGTAGCCGTCCTCGGGCGAGAAGATCCGGGCGACGCCGCGCGAGTGCAGCAGCTCGATCTCCTCGCGCACGATCACCCCGCCGCCGCCGCCGAAGACCTTGATGTGCCCGGCGCCGCGCTCGCGCAGCAGCTCGACCAGGTAGGAGAAGTACTCGACGTGGCCGCCTTGGTAGGCCGAGATGGCGACACCCTGGACGTCCTCGGCGATGGCGGCGGTGACCACCTCGTCGACCGAGCGGTTGTGCCCGAGGTGCACGACCTCCGCGCCCTGCGACTGGAGGATCCGCCGCATGATGTTGATCGACGCGTCGTGACCGTCGAAGAGGCTCGACGCCGTGACGAACCGGACGGGATGCACGGGACGGTACAGCTCGCTGCTCATCCTTCCAAAATACTTTGGCTTCCTACTATTGGAAACCCGAGGGGTCGTGACGCGGATCTCAGCCGCCCGCAAGAAACTTGACATCGGCCAGCTCGGCGCTATGTTTAACCGCATCGTTAATTAACAAGGTGGTGAAATGACCGACGCCTTGAGCCGGACGTTCTCGGCTCTCGCCGACCCCACGCGACGCGCCATCCTCGCCCGGCTGGCCGACGGCGAAGCCACGGTGAACGAGCTCGCCGAGCCGCTCCCGATGAGCCTGCCCGCGGTCTCGCGGCACCTGAAGGTGCTGGAACAGGCCGGGCTGATCACCCGCGGCCGCACCCGCCAGTGGCGGCCCTGCCGGCTGCAGGCGCAGCCGCTGGCGGACGTCGCCGGCTGGGTCGCGGCCTACCGCCGGTTCTGGGACGGCGGCTTCGACCGTCTCGAGGAGCACCTGCGAACCGTGACCGGCGATGCCTGAGCTGACCATCACGCGCGTGTTCGACGCGCCCCGCGAACTCGTCTACGCCGCGTGGACCGAACCGGACCGGCTCGCGAGCTGGCTGGGACCGCAGGGCTTCGCCGCCGCCGCGGTGACCCTCGACCCGCGGCCGGGCGGCCGCTGGCGGGCCTGCATCCGCTCCCCCGAAGGCGAAGAGCTGTGGATGAGCGGGGCCTACCGCGAGACCAGCGCGCCGGAGCGGCTCGTGTTCACCTTCGCCTGGGACGACCCGGGCGTCGAGACGCTGGTCACGGTCACCTTCGCCGACCTGGGCGGCAAGACCGAGATGACCTTCACCCAGACCGGCTTCCCGACCGCCGCCGAGCGCGACGACCACCAAGCGGGCTGGAACTCCAGCTTCGCCGACCTGACCGGGTTCATCCGAGGAGAGGACGACCGATGACCGCCACCCTGCCCGAGATCGTCTCGCCGGAAGACTGGCAGGCCGCGCGCGACGCGCTGCTGGCGAAAGAGAAGGCGCACATGAAGGCGGCCGATCACCTCGCCGCCGAACGCCGTCGCCTCCCGATGGTCCGCTTCGACACCGGGTACCGGTTCGAGGGCGCGGACGGCCCGGTGAGCCTGCTCGGCCTGTTCGACGGCCGCCGCCAGCTGATCGTCTACCACTTCATGCTGCATCCCGGGGACGAAGCCGGCTGCCCGGGCTGCTCGCTGATCGTCGACAACCTGCCGCATCTGGCGCACCTGCACGCCCGGGACGTCACGCTCGAGGTCGTCGCGCCCGCGACGCTGGCGGAGATCGAGCGGTACAAGGCGCGGATGGGCTGGGACGTGCCGTGGGTGTCCGCGCACGGCAGCACGTTCACCGAGGACTGCGGCGTCGGCACGGGCTTCGGCGTGAGCGTGTTCCTCCGGGACGGCGACGACGTCTACCGCACGTATTTCACCTCCGGCCGGGGCGGCGAGATGTTCCTGTCCTCCCACCGGTACCTCGACATCACGCCGCTCGGCCGGCAGGAGGCGTGGGAAGAGGAGAGCCGCGGCGACGACGCGCCCGGCTCGTGGTGGCGCCGTCACGACGAATACTGAGAAGCTTCCGCCGGTCGTGTCCGGTCGACGCCCGCCGCTTCGACCTCCCCGTGATAACCCCTCAGGAGGAGCGGAAATGCGCGAGATCGTCTACATGGTCCACACCTCGCTCGACGGCTGCGTCGAGGGCCCGCACGGCGAGTTCGACTGGCCCCTGATGGGCCCGGAGCTGTCGGAACACTCGCGGGAGATGTCCGAGCGGTGCGGCGAGTTCGCCTACGGCCGCAAGGTCTGGGAGATGATGGCCGCGTTCTGGCCGACGGCCGAGTCGGTGTCGGACGACCCGCACGACATCGCGTTCGCGCCGATCTGGCGTTCGACGCCGAAGGTCGTGTTCTCCCGGACGCTGGAGAAGGCGGACTGGAACACGCGGATCGTCGACGGCCCGCTGCCCGGGGTGGTGGCCGGGCTGAAGGCTGAGCCGGGCAAGGACGTGCTGCTCATGGGCGGCGCGGAGCTGGCGGCCGAGCTGACCGCGCACGGTCTCATCGACGAGTACCTGGTGTTCGTCCACCCGGTCGTCCTGGGCGGCACCAAGCGCCCGTTCGCCGACGGCACCGCGCGGCTCGGGCTGGAGCTGGCCGAGTCGCGCGTGTTCGACGGGCGGGTCGTCCTGCTGCGCTATCGCCGGGCGTGAGCCGCGCCGGGCCCGGGGACGTCCCCGGGCCCTGACGGCGTCACCGGGCCTTGGCCGCCCGCAGTGCGATCCACTGCCGCATCGCGTACTCGACCAGGGTGATCAGGGTCTGCTTGGTCGACTCGCGCTCCCGGGCGTCGCAGCGGACGATCGGGATGTTCGGGTCGATCGACAGGGCCTCGCGGACGTCGTTGATGTCGTGCTCCAGCACGCCGTCGAACGTGTTGATGCCGACGATGTACGGCAGGCCGCGGTCCTCGAAGAAGTCGATCGGGGCGAACGAGTCGGCCAGCCGGCGCGTGTCGGCCAGCACCACCGCGCCGATCGCGCCGCGGACCAGGTCGTCCCACATGAACCAGAACCGCTGCTGGCCGGGCGTGCCGAACAGGTACAGGATCAGGTCGGCGTCCAGCGACACGCGGCCGAAGTCCATCGCGACCGTGGTCGTCGCCTTGCCGGGCGTGTGGTCGAGGTTGTCGACGCCGACGCTGGCGTCGGTCATCATCGCCTCGGTGGTCAGCGGCACGATCTCCGACACCGACCCGACGAAGGTCGTCTTCCCCGCACCGAAACCGCCAGCCACCACGATCTTGGCGGATGTCATGGTCGGGGGCGCGGTGTCCCGCGGTGCCTTAAAGCCGACGGAGTCCACTCAAAACCCTTTCCATCAACACCAGATGTGCCTCGGCGCCCTCATTGCCCGTAATCGTCTTGTGCACCGTGACCAGCCCCGCGTCGGCCGCGTCGCTGATCAGCACCCGGGCGACGCCCAGCGGGACCCCCAGGGCCGACACGATCTCGGCCACCGAACGCGGGGTCCGGCATTCTTCCATGATCGCGATGCACTCGATCTGCTCAGCGGCCACCTCGGGGAAGCCACCGGTGGCACTGTAGTCCTTCGCCGAGATCAGTGTCTCCAGCTCCAGGGCGTAATTGGCCCGGGTGCGGCCGCCGGTCAGCGCGTACGGCCGGACGATCGCCGTCTGGTCCTCGAGCGCCGGTGGCTGCTCGAACACCGCGGGCATGACGAACTCGCCGCTGGGCGGGCCCGGGTCGAACAGGCCGCCCGGTCTGGGGCCGTCCGCGTCGGTACTGCCGGGTGGAGAGACTAGAGAGGTCACTCGATCTCCTTGCTCGGCCGGCGGCGGGGGCGCCGGCGGTTCCGCGGCCGCGTGCGCACCGGCGGCCGGGGGTGGCGGGGACTCCTTGCTCTTCTTGCGCTTCCGGCGGGCACGGCCGGAATCCAGCGTGAAGCCGTTGAGGACGTCGGCGAAGGTGCCGTCGTCCCCTGCCCGGGAGGCGGTGCTGCCCGCCTCCGGTGGCTCCCCGAAAGATCCGGACCCCGTGCTCATCGCGCCATCATCCCACCGGTTCGCCGATCAGCGAGCCCCCGGAGCCCTGGAGCTGGGCGCGCAGCTCCGGGGTGAGGATCTGGCCGACGCGGTCGACGAGCATCGTCATCTCGTAGGCGACCTGGCCGATGTCGCAGTTGGGGGCGGCGAGCACGGCCAGGCAGGAGCCGTCGCTGATCGACATCAGCACCATGATGCCCAGCTCCATCTCGACGACGGTCTCGTTGACCGCACCGGCCTCGAAGCACCGGGCGGCGCCCTGGGTGAGGCTGACCAGGCCCGAAGCGACCGCGGCGAGCTGGTCGGCCCGGTCGAGCGGCAGCCGGTTCGACGCGGTCAGCAGCAGGCCGTCCGCCGAGACGACCACGGCGTGCGCCACCCCGGGCACCCGCTCCGCGAAGTCGTTGACCAGCCAGCCGAACTGATTCTGTGTCGGCTGAGCGCTACTCGGCGAGGTCATTCACCCTCCAGTGTCTCGTGGTTGTTCTCGGCCGCCCGCGCGGTGCGGTGGCGTCCGCGCTCGATGCCCTGCTGGAAGCTCCGCAGGCGGCCGCGCACGTCGTGTGCGTCGCGTTGTGGTCGGGGGGCCGTGGCCCCGGTGGGCGATCCGGCGCTGCCCGGGAGCAGCTGCTCCCCGCGACGGCGCCGGGGCAATCCTGCCGAAGTGAACGTGGCGGGTGCCGACTGGGACACCGCTTGCACCGCGCGCCAGCCTTCGTCGGTCCCGAAGTTCCACTCGGCGGTGGCCTCCACGGCGGCCGCCTCACGCCGCGGAGCTGGGGTTTCGGGCCCCGCCGACGCGGCAAGGCGCGAGGGCGGACCATCGGGACGGCCGGCACCGTCCGGCGCGGGCAGCTGCCCGGACTCGTGGAAGACCGACGGCCGGGTCTGCCGGTTCGGCAGCGGGCCGGGCTCGCCGGAAGCGGCCTGCGCATCGGGCTCCGCCGAGGGCTGGGCGGCAGCCGGCTGGGCTGGGCCGTTCTGCCGGGCCGCGGCCTGTCCCGGCCCGGTCTGCTGCGCCGCGGCGTGCTGGCCGGGCTGAGCCAGGCCGTTCGCCTGCGCCGCGACCTGACCGGGCTGGACCGGCGCGTTCTCCTGCCCCGTGGCCTGACCTTGCTGGGCCATGCCGTTCCCCTGCGCCGCCACCTCACCCGGCTCGACCACGCCATTGTCCTGCGCCGCCACCTGACCCGGCTGGACCGGCGCGTTCTCCTGCCCCGTGCCCTGACCTTGCTGGGCCAGGCCGTTCCCCTGCGCCGCCACCTGACCCGGCTCGACCAGGCCGTTGACCTGCGCCGCGGCCTGCTGTCCTTGCTGGGCCAGGCCGTTCTGCTGCCCTGGGACCTGGCCCGGCTGGACCAGGTCATTCCCCTGCGCCGCCACCTGACCCGGCTGGACCACGCCATTCGCCTGCGCCGCGACCTGGCCCGGCTGGACCACGCCATTCGCCTGCGCCGCGACCTGGCCCGGCTGGACCACGCCATTCGCCTGCGCCGCGACCTGACCCGGCTGGACCACGCCATTCCCCTGCGCCGCGACCTGACCCGGCTGGACCACGCCATTCCCCTGCGCCGCGACCTGACCCGGCTGGACCACGCCATTCCCCTGCGCCGCGACCTGACCCGGCTGGACCGGCCCGTTCTCCTGCGTCGTGGCCTGCGGGCCGGGCTCGGGCAGGCCGTTGTGCTGCGGCGATCCGGCTCCTCGCCGGGGGAGGCCGTTCGCGTGCTGCGTGCCCGCCTGGGATCCGGGCGCCGCACCCGCGGGCTGCGGCGAAACCGCCGGCTTCCGCTGCGGCAAGGCGTCCGGCTGCGCGGCGCTCGCCGCCGCCTTGCGGGCCTGCTGGCGGCCCCGGGTCACGCCCTGCTGGAAGCTGCTCAGCCGGCCGCGCACGTCCGCCGGGTCGCGGACCGGGAGCTCCGCCCGTGCCGGGGCCGGTGCCGGTGCCGCCGGTGGCGGGGTCGCGCTGCCCGGCATCAGCTGCTCGCCGCGGCGGCGGCGCGGGAGGCCCGCCTCGGTGAACGCCGTCGGCTCGGCCTGCGACTTCGCCTGGACCGTGCGGAAGTTCTCGTCGCTCGCGAAGTCCCAGCTGCGCCGCTCCGCCGCCGACGGCTCGGCCGCCTTCTCCGCCGCGGTGGCCTGCTCCTCCTCCGCGGCCGCCGGCTTGTCCTCGCGGAACCACGCCGACAGCATCTCGTCGAAGATCGGCGTCGTCTCCGAACGGTCCGGGACCGGGGCGGGCGCCGGCTCCGGCTGCGCGGTCGCCTCGCGCCACCAGTCGCTGAGCGTCGTTTCGTTGGCCGAGAACAGGTCCCGGCCCGCCGGCAGCTGCCCCGAACGCGGCGGGTCGACCGGCGGCGCCGCGGGCACCGGCGGCAACGTCGGACGCGGCGGCGGCGGGGCGTCGTCGTCCTTCGGCAGCGGCGTGAACAGCGCCGTCCCCGAGATCTCCAGGTCGGACGGCGGGCGCGCGGCCGTGGGCCCGTGGCCGTTGGACAGCCCGGCGAGGTCGCTCGCCGACGGCCAGCGCTCCTCCCCCATCGCCGGTTGCGCCGGGACCACCGGCCGGGGCCGGGAGCTGCCGTTGACCTGGCGCCGCGGCAGCTGGTGGCCCGCCGCGGGGCTCGCCGGGTGCTGCTGGAGCGCGCCGATCGGGCCGGTCGCCGGGCCGTCGGTCACCGCCATCACCAGGTCCGGCGGGACGACGACCGTGGCCCGGACGCCGACGATGTCCTTGCCGCCGTGCAGCGACACCCCGATCCGGTGCCTGCTGGCCAGCCTGCCGACGACGAACAGGCCCATCCGGCGGGAGGTGGCCAGGTCGACCGAGCCCGCCTCGGTCAGCCGGGCGTTGGCCTCGGCGACCTCGGCCTCGTTCATGCCGATGCCCTTGTCGAGGATGTCGATGTTGAGCGAGCCGTCCTCGCCCAGCCGCGACGCCACCGTGACGGTGGTTTCCGGCGCGGAGAACGCCGTGGCGTTGTCCAGCAGCTCGGCGACCAGGCGCATCAGGTCGCTCGCCGCGTAGCCGACGATCCGGGCCGGGGGCGGCGGCTGCACCTGGACGCGCTGGTACTGCTCGATCTCCGACACCGCGGCGCGCAGCATGTCGGTGGTGCCGACCGGCTTGCCGGACCGGCGGCCCGGCTCGGCGCCGGAGAGCACCATCAGGTTCTCGTTGTTGCGCCGCATCCGGGTGGCGAGGTGGTCGAGCTGGAACAGCGTCGCCAGCTGGTCGGCGTCCTCCTCGTCCCGCTCCAGCTGCTCGATCAGGTGCAGCTGCCGCTGCACGAGGCTCTGGCTGCGCCGGGACAGGTTGACGAAGACGCTGCCGAAGCCGGTGCGCATCGCGGCCTGCTCGGTCGCCAGCCGCAGCGCCTGGTGGTGCACCTTGTCGAAGGCCCGCGCCACCTCGCCGACCTCGTCCTCGGTCCGCACCGGCACCGGCACGACGGCCGTGCCCTGCGCCCGGCCCTCCTGGATGTTGCGGACCGCTTCGGGCAATGCGGTCTCGGCGACGTCGAGCGCGCTGCGCCGCAGGGTCTTCAGCGAGCGCAGCAGCTGGCGGGTGATGAGGAAGACGACCGCGACGGCGAGCACCATCGCGGCGAACAGCAGCACCGCGAGCAGGCCGGCGCCGCTGCTGGCCTCGTCGACCAGCCGCGCCGAGGTGGCCGACGCCGACGCGCCGAGCCGGTCGGCGACCTGGCCGATCTGTGTCCGCATCGCCGCCGAAGCGGTGTTCCAGTCGGCTGCGGAGAGGGACCGGAACGCGGCGTTCACCGCGTTGCCCTGCGCGTTCAGCACGGACTCGACCATCCGGGCCCGGCTCTGCGCCTGCGTGCCCTCGGCGATCGCCGCGAAGTCGCGCTGCAGCGTGTCGCCCGCCGCGGAGCGGAAGTCGACGAGCCGGTCGGCCAGCCGCAGCTCGGCGGCGCGCAGCGTGGCGAGCTCGCTCGGCGTCAGCGCGCCGCGGGCGATGCCGTAGGAGACCATCGCCTGGCTGAGCGACACCTGCTCGCCCGCGACGAGCAGCTCGTGCAGGCCGGCGGGCGTGCCGCCGAGAGTGCCGTCGCCGGCGCCCGCGGTGGCCGCGGTGTCGAGGCTGATCAGCGAGCCGGTGAGCGCCGAGTACGCGGCGATGGCCTGGGCCGGGTCGAGCTGGCCGCCGTCGACCTGGCGGCGGAGGAAGCCGAGGTTGCCTGCCTGCGCGGTCGCCGCGCCGGCGGCGCCGGCCACGCCGGGCTCGACCTCGGCCGCGCGGGCCTGCGCCGCGGTGAACGGGCCGACCGCCGCGTCCGTGGCCTTGCGGGCCGCGGCCAGCTCGGGCGTGCCGCCGACGGTGCCCGCGGTGAGCATCGCCGCGGTGACGGTGCGCTCCTGCTGCAGCGCGCCGGTGAGCGCGCGCGTCTGGCCGGTGAGCGCGACGAGCCGGTCGAGCCGCCGGTACTCGTCCGAGCGGCCGACCTGGGCCGCGATCGTCGTGATCCCGAGGACCAGCGCGAGGACGATGGGCACGACGGTGACGGCCGAAAGCTTGACGGGCAGGCTCCAGTCGCGCCACCGCACGAGGGCGCGCCACGCGTCCTTGCCCTTCGACCGCCGGGGTGCTCGGCCGAGCAGCTCCCCGACGGGCACCTGACCTTCTCCTGCAACGGTCACGTAAGTGACTCCCTGTCCGGCGTCATGGATCCGCGGCCGCGGCGGGGCGTCCCGGCTCGCACCGGGGCGCCGGACGGCCGTGCCGTCCCCGTCGTCCCGCCGCTTCGCCGCCGCCCTCGCTCGTCCCCGGCAGCCGAGCCGTCCGCGCGCCCGTCGCCGGGCAGGCACCGACCCGACGTCCCGTGCAAGGGACTGTGCACGTGCACGGCGCAAGTTGCGTTCTGCACGGTCGTCGAGATCAACTTTATCGGCGCCAATCGATCGCTGTGGTCAGCTGGGCCAAAGAATCGTACCCCCGATGCCCGGCCGGTCAATTTTGTTCCCTGTTCCGGCGCTGACCTGCGAAAAGGGCTTTTCCGGCTGGGGCAGGCCCCCGGCTTTGCCCTTCACTGTCCCCGAAGGGGGAATGCCGGTTACCGGCCGCGCCGGTCACGGGCATCCGGCGGTCACCCGATTAGCCCATGCAGGTCAACAGTGTAGCTCAGACGATCTACACTCTGTACCACCATCGGGTGGGTCAAGTCTCAAGATGTGCCCGATGTTGTGGCGTTCTGCGCAGGCATGCCCCGACCTGGTGATTTCTTTCGAGACCACGTGCTGACCAGTGGATCTTCGCCGCCACGCCCACCCCGGTGGGACCCCCTCCGGCGCGACCGTGAGCGTTCTCGGATACCCTGCGTGACCAGCTCCAAGAGCGGTTCGCGGCGATTAGCCCGTTCGCCGCAGCATGCGGCCCTCCCGACAACGTGGCGTCACAATTCTTTTCATCATTCCGGGTGATCTGTCCGTGATCTTGTAGCGTTCCCCCATTCGACTGTTTCGACAGGAAATCGAATAGCGCACCGAGCGGGCATGACGACCGCCCGGCCGCCTTCGGTGTCCGCCGGACGGCGTAGTTACGATGTTCGCCTCGCAGTCCGCAAGGGCGGTCCGGTGCCCTGCCCGCAGGGCGGTCAGGACCGCCGCCACGGAGGCACCCCGCCGGAGGCACCCATGTACGACGTCGCGCGTCCCGCGGCGGGCTCCCCCCAGGAACAGACCGGCCAGATGCCGGCCCTGTTCGCCGGGGACCGCCCGCCGGGCGCCCAGCACCGCAGGCCCGCTCCCCCCTCGGGCCCCGATTACCCCGGGATCCAGGCCAGCCCCGAGTTCACCGCGCTGCGGCGCCGGTTCCGGGCGTTCGTCTTCCCGATGAGCCTCGCGTTCTTCGCCTGGTACATGACGTACGTGCTGCTGGCCGCCTACGCGCACGACTTCATGAGCCACAAGGTGTTCGGCGAGGTGAACGTCGGGATCCTGCTCGGCGTCGGCCAGTTCGCCAGCACCGCGCTCGTCACCTGGCTCTACCTGCGGTACGCGCGCCGCCAGGTCGACCCCCGGGTCGCCGAGCTGCGGGCCCGTGCGGGCCTGCCGGAAGGGAACCGCCGATGACCGCGCTCGCCGCCGAGGGCACCCCGGCCAGCAACCCGCTCGTGAACACCGCCGTGTTCGCCCTGTTCGTGGCGATCACGCTGTACGTCGTCTACCGGGCCAGCAGCCGCAACTCCTCGACGGCCGACTACTACGCCGCGGGCAGCGCGTTCACCGGCCGCCAGAACGGCATCGCGCTCTCCGGCGACTTCCTGTCGGCGGCCTCGTTCCTCGGCATCGCGGGCGCCATCGCGATCCACGGCTACGACGGCTTCCTCTACTCGATCGGGTTCCTCGTCGCCTGGCTGGTCGACCTGCTGCTCATCGCCGAGCTGCTGCGCAACACCGGCCGGTTCACGATGGGCGACGTCCTCAGCTTCCGGATGAAGCAGCGCCCGGTCCGCGCGGCGGCGGCGACGTCGACGCTGGTGATCTCCTTCTTCTACATGCTCGCGCAGATGGCGGGCGCCGGCGGCCTGGTGGCGCTGCTGCTGAACGTGCACTCGAAGCTCGGCCAGGCGCTGGTGATCGGGATCGTCGGGCTCGTCATGGTGCTCTACGTGCTGGTCGGCGGGATGAAGGGCACCACGTGGGTGCAGATCATCAAGGCGACCATCCTGCTGCTGTGCGGCGCGCTGCTCACGGTGTTCCTGTTCGGCAAATTCGGCTTCTCGTTCTCGAACCTGCTCGCCTCGGCGGCGCAGAACAGTCCGCTCGGCGACAAGCTCCTCGAGCCGGGCGGCTCGTACGGCAAGAACGACACCACCAAGCTCGACTTCGTGTCGCTGGCGCTGGCACTGGTGCTCGGCGCGGCGGCGCTGCCGCACGTGCTGATGCGCTTCTACACCGTGCCGAACTCCCGGGAGGCCCGCCGCTCGGTCGTGTGGGCCACGTCGTGCATGTTCGTGTTCTACCTGTGCACGCTGGTGATCGGCTTCGGCGCGGCGGCGCTGGTCGGCGCGGACGAGATCAAGAGCGCGCCCGGCGGCGAGAACTCGGCGGCGCCGCTGCTGGCCCTGCACGTCGGCGGGACGCTGCTGCTGGGCATCATCGCCGCGGTCGCGTTCGCGACGATCCTCGCGGTGGTGGCCGGGCTGACGATCACCGCGTCGGCCTCCTTCGCCCACGACGTCTACGCGAACATCTTCAAGCACGGCAAGGCGGAGCCGGCGGACGAGGTCCGGGTGGCGCGGCTGACCGCGATCGCGGTCGGGGCGCTGGCGATCATCGGCGGCGTGCTGGCGAACGGGCAGAACATCGCGTTCCTGGTCGCGCTCGCGTTCGCGGTGGCCGCCTCGGCGAACCTGTCGACGCTGCTGTATTCGCTGTTCTGGAAGCGGTTCAACACGACGGGCACGCTGTGGGGCATCTACGGCGGCCTGATCGCGTGCCTGGTACTGGTGCTCTTCTCGCCGGTCGTCTCGGGTGCCCCGGACGCGATCTTCAAGGGCGCCGACTTCGCCTGGTTCCCGCTGAAGAACCCGGGCCTGGTCTCGATCCCGTTCTCGTTCCTCTGCGGGTTCGTCGGCACGTTGGTCGGCGGCCCGAAGGCGGACGCGGACAAGCACGCCGAGATGGAGGTCCGCTCCCTCACCGGGATCGGCAGCTGAGCTCCCGGACGGCCTGCGTCACGCGCGCAGGCCGTCCAGGATCACGGTCAGCACGCGCTTGCCGTCCTCCGGGCTGCAGTTGCGCACCGCCATCCCCGCGCCATGGCCGAGCCGGAGCACGTCGGCGCCCACGACGTCCGGCCGGATCAGGCCGGCGTCCTGCGCCGTTTCGACGAGCACGCCGGTCGCTTCGCGCAGGCGTTTCTGGCAGTACTGGAAGGTCTCCGAGCCGGAGTCGATCGACTCCTTGAGGATCGTGGCCAGCTTGTGCCGCTCCACGACCCAGGTGACCTGCTCGGTCAGCCACGCCTGGAGCGCCTCCCACGGCGGCAGCTCGTCGTGCAGCACGAACGCGCGGTCGGCGAGCACGGCGATCTCGTCGCGGTAGACCGCCTCGAACAGCTTCTCGCGGGTCGGGAAGTGCCGGTAAAGCGTGCCGGCCCCGACCCCCGCTTTCTTCGCGATGTCGTCCAGCGGCACGTCGGCGCCGTGCGCGGTGAAGAGGTCCTTCGCCGTCGCGACGATGCGCTCGTAGTTGCGCCGCGCGTCCGCCCGCATCGGCCGCCCGCTGTCCCCGCCCGGCATCCCGGCCTCCTCACCACTTAACCGGAGAGATTCTCCGAATTCACTTGCGCATCCGGAGACGATCTCCATATTATCGCATCACACCGATGTGGAGAACGTCTCCGCTTCCTCTCGTACTCCTCGGGGGAGTATCTCTTGTCCCAGCAAACGCTCCACGCCGCGCCTGTCGCGGCCGTACCACGCCGCAGCGGGCTGGTCCTCGCGATCATCCTGACCTGCCAGCTCATGCTCATCCTGGACGCGACGGTGATGAACGTCGCGCTCCCGCGCATCCAGGCCGACCTGGGGTTCACCCCCACCGGGCTGTCATGGGTGATGACCGCCTACAGCCTGGTCTTCGGCGGCCTGCTGCTGCTCGGCGGCCGGGCGGGCGACCTGTTCGGGCGGCGCCGGATGTTCGTCGCGGGCACCGCCCTGTTCACCCTCGCGTCCCTGGCCGGCGGCCTCGCCGGCACCGCGACGCTGCTCATCGCCGCCCGCGTCCTGCAGGGGGTCGGCGCCGCCATGGCGGGGCCGAGCACGCTGGCGCTCGTCACGACGACGTTCGCCGAAGCCAAGGCCCGCGTCCGCGCGCTCGCACTGTTCTCGGCGATGTCCAGCGGCGGCTTCGCGATCGGCCTGATCGTCGGCGGCCTGCTCACCGAGTGGATCTCGTGGCGGGCGGCGCTGTTCATCAACGTCCCGTTCGGCCTCGCGATCGTGCTGCTCGCCCCGCGGTTCGTGCCCGAGCCGCCGCGCCGGCCGGCGCACCTCGACCTGCCCGGCGCGGTCACCGGCACCCTCGGCGTCGGCTCGCTCGTGTTCGCCTTCACCCACGCCGCGTCCGACGGCTGGGGCAACCCCGTGACGCTCGGCTCGCTCGCCGGCGGCCTGGCGCTGCTGGCCGGGTTCGTCGCCATCGAGGCCCGCACGGCGATGCCGCTGGTCCCGCTCCGGCTGTTCGCCGAACGCAACCGCACCGCGGCCTACGTGAACTTCTTCCTCGGCCCGATGGCCATGATGTCGATGTTCTTCTTCCTCACGCAGTTCATGCAGGACATCCGGCACTTCGCGGCGCTGGCCACCGGGTTCGCGTTCCTGCCGATGGCGGCGCTGATCTTCACGATGAGCCGGCTCGTGCCGCGGCTGCTCCCCCGCTACGGGCCGAAGCCGCTGGCGGTCACCGGATCGCTGCTGATGGTCGCGGGTGTCGCGTGGCTGGCCCTGCTCACGACGGACAGCGCGTACTTCCCGGCGTTGCTGGGGCCGCTGCTGCTGATGGGGCTGGGCGGCGGGCTGTCGTTCGCGCCGCTCAACGTGATCGTCATGGCGACGGTGCCGACCGAGGACGCGGGCGCCGCGGGTGGCGTGCTGCAGACGATGCAGCAGGTCGGCAGCACGCTCGGCCTGGGCGTGCTGATCACGGTGTTCGGCGCGGCGACCCGGTCGGCGGGCACGACGGGCGCGCAGCTCACGGTGGACGGGATGACGGCGGCGTTCGCGACGGCCGCGGTGTTCGCGGCGTGCACGGTGCTGGTGGCGCTGACGTTCCGCCGTCAGGCGGCGGCTACAGCTTCTGCCCGGCCTTGACCTTGTGCGTCACCCGGCGCTCGACGAGGAACGAGACGAACGGGACGCAGCCGGCCAGCAGCACCAGCACGGTGCCCTTGATCGACCAGCGGGCCTTGATGGCCAGGTCGATGGTGAGCACCAGGTAGATCATGTACAGCACACCGTGGATCGGCGAGTAGACGGCCGACGGGGTCGGGTTGCCGAACGCGTACCGCAGCACCATCACGAAGCACAGGCCGAGCAGGCCCACGCCGGTGACGTAGGCGGCGGTGCGGAACCGGACCAGGGGGCCGGCGAGCGGCACCGCGGTCTGGGCGGCACCTTCGGTGCTGGTGGTCATCGGGTCGTCCTCACTCTGCGGCCTGCTGGTCGCGGGCGTTCAGCTCGCGCAGGTAACGGTTGTACGCGGCCAGCTCCTCGTCCTCGTCCGCCGGCTCGGCGCCGGGACGGGGACGAGGGGCGGGCACCTCGGCGACGGAAGCGGGAGCCGGCGGCTGCGGCTGCGGCTCGGCTTCGGCCTTTTGCCGCAGCCGGCGGATCCGCCAGAACATGAACGCCGGGAAGAGCCCGAACAGCGGCCACTGCAGGACGTAGCCGAGGTTCTGGAAGGTGCCGTTCGCCGAGGTGAAGCGGTCCCACTGCCACCAGGCGAGCCCGCAGCAGACGAGCAGGCTCACCAGGCTGGTCGCGACGATCGCGATCCGCCGCCCCCAGACGGAGGCGGCCGGCGGCGGAGAAGCTGGCACGCTCCGACGCTAGCACTGACGAGCTGAGAGAATCCCGGCCCCCGCCCTCTCCTCGGCGGGGCGTCTCCAGTCCGGTCTTTCGGCGGCCACCGGCGATCGGCGGGCTCGCCGGCGATCCGGCCCGAGTTGTCCACACTCGGCCTTGCCCGTGGATCGGCCCGGGCCTTCAGCCCTGCTTGCGAATGCTCTGCGCCGCCTTGGCGTAGCCGTCCGCCAGGCCGAACACCTTCTGCGCGTACTCCGTCGAGTTGTTGTACGACAGGATGCCCGCCCACCAGCCGCCCGGGCTCGCCATGTCGCGGCCGCCGGCGCAGAGGTACCGCGCGGCCGCCAACGCCGCGTCGTCGATCTGCTGGGGGTCGCCGAGGCCGTCGCCGTTGCCGTCCGAGGCCCACTTGCGCCACGTGCTCGGGATGAACTGCATCGGGCCGACCGCGCGGTCCACCGCCGGGTCGCCGTCGAAGCGGCCGCCGTCCGTGTCGCCGATCGCCTGGACTCCCGCGGAGCCGTCGAGGGGGACGCCGATGATCGGCTTCGACGGGCGGCCGTCCGCGCCGAGGACCGCGCCCGCGTACTGGCCGTGGTTGGACTCGATGCGGCCGATGCCCGCCAGCGTCGCCCACGAGATCCGGCACTTCGGCTGGTCCGCGCGCATCGCCAGCTCCGCGTTGCCGTAGGCCTGCAGCGCCCGCGCCGGGACGCCGGTGACCGCGGCGACCTGGCTCGCCCACTCCGACAGCGTCGACGGGCCGGTGCTGCGGGCCTGCTGCGGTGACGTCTGCTGCTCGGCCCCGCCGACCACGGCGCCGCCCGCCGGCGCGACCGAGCCCGGCCGGACGTCGGCCGCCTTGACCTGCAGGGCGGGGATTTCGGTGGTGAGCGGGCTCGCTTCCGGAGTCGACGCGCGCGTGACGAGCCAGACGCCGCCGCCGGCCACGGCCAGCACGGCGACGACCACGATCAGCCGGGTGAGCACGGCCGCGCCGGACGAGCGCGGCGCCGGTACGGCGGGGGCGGCTTCGTCGACTTCACCGTCGATCGGGTCGTCCTCGGTCTTTCCGGTCCTGGTGCGCACGAAACTCCGGTCCTCCAGCGTGGTGTCGACGAAGTGTCAACGAGCCCGCGCAGGTTAGCGTTACGCGGGTCGTCGCCATCGTCGCACCGCGCCGGTTCACCCGGCCGTGTGGAACCTGTCCCGTCAGGCGGACTTCTGCTGCCGCGCGAGCCGGGCGACGCACCAGGCCGGGGCGCTGCCGCGGCGCAGGTGCTGCAGGACGGTCATCGGCCCGAGCCGCCGGCTCAGGTCGGACGGCGCGAGGCCGGCCGCCCGGTAGTCGAGGGCCCGCTGGTCGAGCGGGCTGATGCCGGCGTCCCACCACTCCTCGGCTTCGGCGACGCCGCCGACCATCTGCCACCAGCCCGCGGCGGCGGTGAGCAGCTCCTCGGGCACCTCCGGCAGCCGGCGGCGCATGGCTTCGAGGTAGCCGGGGTCGGCCGACTCGACGGGCACGAACCGGGACTGCCCGGTACGGGCGCGCTGGCCGGGAATGCCCGGGGCCTGCGCGGGGGTGTCGGCCAGCCACGCGGAAGCGATGCGGTCGACCTCCTGCTCCTCCGGGGTCCGCTCGCGCTCGGCGGCCCACTGCCGGATCAGCGCGTCCACTCCGGGATCTCCGGTCATCCCTGCCTCCTTGTAGGTCCCCGACGGACAGGCCCTGACACCTGTCCCACGCGGTGGGGCCGCACGCACCCACCTGCACCTTGCTGAGTGGAAACTGCCTGCGTACCGGGGTTCTCCAGGGGGTCGGCGAACCACCCGATCACGCAATGTGAGCACCGTAGGGCCGGGGTGGCTTCCTCCGCCAGACCCCGGCCCGGACGAATTCGCCGACCTGCGCGTTTTGGGCCGCAATCCACCCGGATGGTCGAGCGATGGAGTCCGAAATCCGAGATTCGTGACACTCGGTGATTTACCGTCCGCTAACACGCAGGGTGACGACCGGCGCCGCCCCATGCGGTACCGGTCAGCGGGACCCGCGGGTCAGGAGAAGAGCGTCCGGAAGAACGTGACGATCGCTTCGGCGCCGTCCTTGAGCCAGCCGAGGACGCGGTGGACGAAGTCGGCGGACTGCGTCGGCTGGGTGATCAGGAAGAACAGCACGAGCGCGACCACGCCCACGATGAGTACCTTCTTCATCCCGCTCGACATGCGCTTCCTCCCCGGTCCGCCGTCCCCGTCCTGGGAGTGGCCACGCCCATACTCTAGGGAAGGCGTCCCCGGAAGACACCTCGATCAACCCCAGGAGCGGCGATGACCCGGAACGTGCTGGTCGAGCGCGACGGCGAAGTGACGACGATCACCATCGACCGTCCCGCCGCGCGGAACGCCGTCGACGGCCCGACCGCCGCCGAGCTGGCCGGCGCCTTCCGCGCGTTCGACGCGGACCCCGGCGCCGCGGTCGCGGTGCTCACCGGATCGGGTGGCACGTTCTGCGCGGGCGCGGACCTCAAGGCGATCGGCACCGATCGGATGAACCGGACTCACCCGGACGGGGACGGCCCGATGGGACCGACCCGGCTGCGGCTCGGCAAGCCGGTGATCGCCGCGGTGCACGGCCACGCGGTCGCGGGCGGGCTGGAGCTGGCGCTGTGGTGCGACCTGCGGGTCGCGGACGCGACGGCGGTGTTCGGGGTGTTCTGCCGCCGCTGGGGCGTGCCGCTGATCGACGGCGGGACGGTCCGGCTGCCGCGGCTGATCGGCCAGTCGCGGGCGATGGACCTGATCCTCACCGGCCGCCCGGTCGACGCCGCGGAAGCGTTCTCGATCGGCTTGGCCAACCGGCTCGTCCCGGCGGGTGAAGCGGTTTCCGCGGCACAGGAGCTGGCGCGGCAGCTGGCGGCGTTCCCGCAGGCGTGCCTGCGCGGGGACCGGCTTTCGGCGCTCGAGCAGTGGGGCCGGTCCGAAGAGGACGCGCTGGCGGCGGAGTTCACCGCGGCGATGGGCACGGGCGTGCTGGCCGTGGAAGCGGTCGACGGCGCGGCCCGCTTCGCCGGCGGCGCGGGACGCCACGGCAGCTTCACCTGACCAACAGGGCACCACGCGCGCCGCGAGGCACCGCACGGGCGCACCGGGATCACGCGCGCATCGAAAAGGCGGCCCGCGTGTCGCGCTCGTTCCCGGGTATCGCGCTGATGCGCGGCCAGTCCCGCCACTGTCCGCTCCGTGACCGGGCGTGGCTCGACCGGGTGGATCGCGCGACGGCGGCGTGGTTCCGGTCAAGCGGCCGATAAGGTCGGCGGATGGACGACGATGTTCCCAGAGTCGTGCTCCGGCCCGTGGCCGAGGCC
The DNA here is from genome assembly GCF_900119165.1 of Amycolatopsis australiensis. Classification (NCBI taxonomy): domain Bacteria; kingdom Bacillati; phylum Actinomycetota; class Actinomycetes; order Pseudonocardiales; family Pseudonocardiaceae; genus Amycolatopsis; species Amycolatopsis australiensis. Next base: position 7,636,758 of record NZ_FPJG01000006.1, read on the forward strand.
GATCTCGATCTCCTGGAACGGCTGACCAACGATCCCGTCGCCGCCGGGGAGCACCAGTGGTTCGGCTGGCACGACCCCGGCTACCTGCGCCGCCGCTGGCAGGAGACCGGCATGCTCACCGCCGAGTCCGGCATGCTCGTGCCGACGCTCGGCGGCCGCGTGCTCGGCCTCGTCTCCTGGCACCGCAGCCGCACCGGGCCGACGTCCTACTGCTGGAACGTCGGTCTCGTGCTCGCCCCGGAAGCCCGCGGCCACGGCCACGGCACCGAGGCCCAGCGCCTGCTCGTCGAGTACCTCTTCGCTCACACGCAGCTCAACCGGGTCGAGGCGACGACCGAAGTGGACAACCGCGCCGAACAACGCTCGCTCGAGAAAGCCGGCTTCACGCGCGAAGGCGTCCTTCGCGGCTACGGATTCCGGGACGGCGAGTGGCGCGACAGCGTCGTCTACTCGGTCGTGCGCTCCGACCTCGGCAAGGGCTAGGCGATCACCCCTGCTTCGCGCAACGCTCCGAAGTCCGTGACGCCCAATTCGGCCAACACGGCTTCGGTGTCGGCTCCCTTGGCGTGCGGCGCTTCCGGCGTCGCCGGCGGGGTGCGGTCGAACCGCGGGGCCGGGGCGGGCTGGACCATGCCGCCGATCTCCACGAACGTGCCGCGTGCCGTGTTGTGCGGGTGCGACGGCGCTTCGGTCGGCGAGAGCACCGGCGTCAGGCAGGCGTCGGTGCCTTCGGCGCGGGCCACGAGCTCGTCGCGGGTGTGCTTGGCGATCGCGCCCGCCACGATCTCGCGCAGCTTCGGCCACTGCGACTTGTCGATGTGCAGGGGCAGCTCCGCCGGATCCAGCTCCAGGACCTTGACCAGGTCGCCCCAGAACCGCATCTCGATGGCGCCGACCGCGACGTACTTGCCGTCGGCGGTTTCGTAGGTGTCGTAGAACGGCGCGCCGCCGTCGAGCATGTTCTCGCCGCGCTCGTCGGACCACAGGCCGGCCGCCTTGATGCCGTGCAGGCTGGTCGTGAGCAGGGCGGCACCGTCGACCATCGAGGCGTCGACGACCTGACCGCGCCCGGAGGTGGTGCGTTCGTAGAGCGCGGCCAGGATACCCATGGCCAGCAGCAGCCCGCCGCCGCCGAAGTCGCCGACCAGGTTGAGCGGCGGCACCGGCCGCTCGCCGGCGCGCCCGATCGGCTCGAGCGCGCCGGCGATGCCGATGTAGTTGATGTCGTGCCCGGCGGCGCGGGCCAGCGGGCCGTCCTGGCCCCAGCCGGTCATCCGGCCGTAGACCAACCGCGGGTTGCGGGCGTGCACGACGTCCGGGCCGAGGCCGATCCGTTCCGCGACGCCCGGCCGGAAGCCCTCGATGAGGACGTCGGCGGTGTCGCACAGCTTCAGCACCAGCTCGACGCCTTCGGGTGTCTTGGTGTTGATGCCGACCGACCGCCGGCCGCGGGCGAGCGGGTCGGCCGGGATGCCGAGCACGTCCTCCCCCGGCGTCGCCCGGTCGACGCGGACGACGTCGGCGCCGAGGTCGGCGAGGATCATCGTGGCGAACGGCCCGGGCGCGAGCCCGGCGAGTTCGACCACCTTCAGGCCGCTGAGCGGACCTGTTTTCATGACGGGTCCTTTCAGAGCGAGCGGGAGATGATTTCCTTCATGATTTCGCTGGTCCCGCCGAAGATCCGGGAGATCCGGACGTCGGCCCAGGCACGCGCGATCGGGTACTCGGTCATGTAGCCGTAGCCGCCGAAGAGCTGCACGCAGTCGTCGATCACCTTGTTGACGCGTTCGGTGGTCCACAGCTTCGCCATCGCCGCGCCCTGGACGTCCAGCTCGCCCTTGAGGTGCCGTTCGATGCACTGGTCCAGGAACGCCCGCGCCACCGCGGCTTCCGTGGCCGCTTCGGCGAGGGTGAACTTGGTGTTCTGGAAGGAGAAGATCGGCCGGCCGAACGCCGTGCGCTCCTTGGTGTACTCCAGCGTCAGGTCGACCGCGGCCTCCAGCCCGGCCACCGCGGTGACGGCGATGATCAGCCGTTCCTGCGGCAGCTGCAGCATCAGCTGGATGAAGCCCTGGCCCTCGGCGTCGCCGAGCAGGTTGGCGGCGGGCACGCGGACGTCGTCGAAGAACAGCTCGGCGGTGTCCTGGCCCTTGAGGCCGACCTTGTCGAGCACGCGGCCGCGGCGGAAGCCCGGCGTGTCGGTCTCGACGACGATCAGCGAGACGCCCTGCGCGCCGGCGTCCGGGTCGGTCTTGCACGCGACGACGACCAGGTCGGCGTGGAAGCCGTTGGTGATGAAGGTCTTGGCGCCGTTGAGGACGTAGTGGTCGCCTTCGCGGACCGCGCGCGTCTTGATGCCCTGCAGGTCCGAGCCGGTGCCGGGCTCGGTCATCGCGATCGCGCCGACCATCTCGCCGCTGGCCAGCTTCGGCAGCCACTCGCGCTTCTTCTCTTCCGAGGCGTAGGCGAGCAGGTAGTGCGCGACGATTCCATTGTGGACGGTCACGCCCCACGCGCTGTCGCCGGCCCGGGCCTGCTCTTCGTAGAGCACGGCCTCGTGCGCGAACGTGCCGCCGCCCCCGCCGTACTCCTCGGGGATGGACAGGCAGAGCAGGCCGACCTCGCCCGCCTTGTTCCACAGCTCGCGGTCGACCTTCTTCTCCGCCGCCCAGCGTTCCTGGTGCGGGACGGCTTCCTTCTGCAGGAACGACCGCGACAGCTCACGGAGGTCTTCGAGCTCGGTCGTGCTCCACGAGCTCTTCGGCAGTTGCAGCGGCACGGGACCCTCCTGCTGGAAAACATGACGACTAGAATGTAAGTTCTGATCGGAATGTACATCCGTACCGGCCGGTAGGTAAAGCAGGGAGGCCGCGGTGACCGCTACGGCACACCGGACCCAGGCGCAGCGGCGCGAGCAGACCCGCACCGCGCTGCTCGACGCCACCATCGACTGCCTGGTCGACCTCGGCTACGCACGCACGTCGGTGCAGGAGATCTGCGCCCACGCCGGCGTGTCGAAGGGCGCGGCGCAGCACCACTTCACCACCAAGGCCGAGCTGATGGCGGCCGCGGTCGAGCACCTGACCACGAAGCTGCGCCGCCGGCTCGCGGCGTCGCTGGACGAGCTGCCCGGCGGCGGCTCCGGCGTCGCCGCGGCGATCGACCTGCTGTGGACCGGCTACTCCGGCACGCTCTCCACCGCCGTCACCGAGCTCTGGGTCGCCGCTCGCACCGATCCCGAGCTGCGCGCGGCCATCCGCCCGGTCGACCGGGCGCTGGGCCGCGCCACGCTCGAGCACGTCACCCAGGTCGCCGGCGACCTGCCGCCCGAGCGCGCGGAGATGCTGTTCTGGCTCACCGTGAACCTCACCCGCGGCCTGGCGCTGGACGCCGAGCTCGGCGGCGACCCGAACCGGCGGCGGCAGCTGCTGGACGAGTGGAAGCGGATCGCGGTGTTGCTCTACCAGGACGCAACGGCTGCGCCGAGCTGACCAGCACGCCGCCCGCGGCGTGCACCAAGGCCGCTTTCCCCCTTATCCCCCAGGCGGATTCGTGGTCCAATCCCCCGGAACAGAGGGGAGCACCCGATGACCGCCAGCCCGTACCCCTACGCCCCTCCTCCGGCACCGCAGCAGCGTCCGCCCGCCGACCCCGGCACGTTGTTCCGGCTCCTGGCCGGGATTCTCGGCGTGCTCGCCGCGGTGCTCGTGGTGGCCGGGTCGTTCCTGCCGCAGACGTCGTTCGAGCAGATCGTCGGCGGCAAGACCGACAGCAAGCAGACGGTCAGCGCGTGGGGGCGCTCGTTCGACGTCGAGCCCGACGACCAGGCGAAGAAGTTCTACGAGAACACGCACGTCGCGCGCTACGGCATCCCGCTGACCGCGGGCGCGGTGGTGCTGCTGGCCGGCGCCGGGCTGGCGTTCGCGGGCTCGCGGCGTTCGGCGGGCGCGGGGGTGCGCTCCGGCGCCCGCACCGCGCTCGTGGCCGGCGGCGCCGGCGTGACCGCGGCGGTGTGGATGCTCGGCATGGACGTCTCGGCGACCTTGAGCTACCAGTCCGACGACGGGTCGGTCAAGTCGCTCTACGCCACCGGCAGCGGGTTCTGGGTGCTGCTCGGCGGCGGGGTGCTGGCGCTGCTGGCGGCGGTCTTCGCGGCGCTGCCCGGACGGCGGGCGCCCGCGGCGCCCCCGTACCAGCCGCAGTCACGGCCGTACCCGGCGCCGCCGCAGTACGCGCAGCCGTATCCAGGGGCCTACCCCGCATCGCCGCCGTATCCGGCGTCGCAGCCATCCCCCGTACAGAGCGGCCAGCCGACGTCCCAGCCCTTCCCGGCCCAGCCCGGTGAGACGCCCGGTCCGTCGTCGCAGCCGTTCCCCGCGCAGCCCGGCGGGCTGTCCTCACGGCTCGACGACCCCTACGGCGGCGTGACGCAGGCCCAGCCCCATCCCGGGAAGCAAGCGCCGACCGAGCCGACCTACCAGCTCCCGCCGCTGAACCCGCCCAATATGTGAATCTTATTCACATCAGACTGGACATCTGACGTACCGACGGTATGGTGTACCCGTCGGTAACCCCTGCGCGGCGTCGCGCGGACTCCGGACGCCGCGGAACGGAGACGTCAATGACCAGCACGACCCCCGCGAACACCGTCGAGGACACCACGCTCCCGGCGACCGTCGGCGGCGTGGCCGGAGCGCCCGGTTCGGCGCGGGCGGCCGAGCTCGTCGCCCGGGTGACCGGCGGCGCCGACTCGGCGCCGATCCGCATGCGCGCGCCCTTCACCGGGCAGCCGATCGCGACCCTGCCCCAGGCCACCGACGCCGACGTCCGCACCGCGTTCGCCGCCGCGCGGACGGCCCAGCGGGCGTGGGCCGACCGCTCCCCCGCCGAACGCGCCCGCGTGCTGACCCGGCTGCACGACCTGGTGCTGGCGCGGCAGGACGAGGTGCTCGACCTGGTCCAGGTCGAGGCGGGCAAGGCGCGGCTCGACGCGTTCGACGAGGTCAGCGCGACCGCGCTGGTCGCGGCCTACTACGGCAAGCACGCCCCGAAGCTGCTGGCCCCGCGCCGCGCCGCCGGGGTCATCCCCGGCCTCACGCGGGCCGGCGAGATCCGGCACCCGAAGGGCGTCGTCGGCATCATCTCGCCGTGGAACTACCCGCTGGCGCTCACCGCGATGGACGTCCTGCCCGCGCTCGCGGCCGGCAACGCCGTGGTCCAGAAGCCGGACAACCAGACCGCGCTTTCGGCGCTCTGGCTGCACGAACTCGCCGGAGAGGCCGGGCTGCCCGCCGGGACGTGGCAGATCGTCCTCGGCCGGGGCTCGAAGATCGGCACCGCGCTGGTCGAGGAGTCGGACTACCTGTGCTTCACCGGGTCGACGCCGACGGGCAAGGAGCTGGCCGGCCAGGTCGCGAAGCGGCTGACGTCGTACTCCCTGGAGCTCGGCGGCAAGAACCCGATGATCGTGCTGCCCGACGCCGACATCGCCAAGGCCGCGGCGGGCGCGGTGACGGCCTGCTTCTCCTCGGCGGGCCAGCTGTGCGTGTCGGTCGAGCGGATCTACGTCCACGAGGACATCCGCGAGGAGTTCACCCGGGCGTTCGTCGCCCGCACGGCCGCGCTGAAGCTCGGCGGCGCGCTGGACTACCACGCCCAGATGGGGTCGCTGACGTCGGAAGAGCAGCTCGCGACGGTGTCGGCGCACGTCGAAGACGCCCGCGCGAAGGGCGCTTCGGTGCTCACCGGCGGCCGTGCCCGGCCCGATCTCGGACCGCTGTTCTACGAGCCGACGGTGCTTTCCGGCGTCACTCCCGACATGGTGCCGTTCGCCGAGGAGACGTTCGGGCCGGTCGTGTCGATCTACGGCTACACCGACGTCACCGAAGCGATCGACCGGGCCAACGACACGCCGTTCGGGCTCAACGCCAGCGTCTGGTCGCGCAACGGCCGCGCGGGCTGGGAGGTCGCGGCGCGGCTCAAGGCCGGGACGGTCAACGTCAACGAGGGCTACGCGGCGACGTTCGGCAGCGTGGCGGTGCCGATGGGCGGGATGAAGGAGTCCGGTGCCGGTCGCCGCAACGGTGCCGAAGGCCTGCTGAAGTACACCGAATCCCAATCGATCGCGCTGCAGCGCGGGCTGGCGCTCCGGCCGCCGAAGCGCGTCCCGGGCTCGCTGTGGTCGCGCGGCATGACGTTCGGCCTGAAAGCCCTCCGCCGCCTGCCCCGCTGACTCCTCCGGCCCCTTCCGTCACGCGTGTTCGGTGGTCGGGGCCGTCAGCAGGCCGCGGTCGTAGGCGATGGCCACCGCTTCCGCGCGGCGGCTCGCGCCGAGTTTCGCCATCACGCGGGACAGGTGGACGCTCACCGTCTTCTCGCTGATGTACAGCTCCTCGCCGACCTGGCGGTTCGTTCGGCCCAGCGCCACGCGCTCGAGGACGTCGCGCTCGCGGTCGGTCAGCGGGTCGGTGACCGCGCGGACCGGGGACGGCGGTTGCGCGCCCGCCAGCTCGACCCGGGCGCGGTGCGCCAGGTCGCGGACGGCGTCGCGCAGCGGGATCGCGCCCAGCCGGACCGCGACCGCGTGGGCCGCTTCGAGGGAGGCGCGAGCGTCGGCGTCCGCGCCCAGCAGGGCTTCGGCCTCGTGCCACCGGCAGATTGCCTGCTCGTACACGGCGCCGTAACCGAACGCCTCGGCCGCGGCCGCCCACTTCGCGGCGTCGCCCCGGCCCGGCAGGCAGGACGCCGCCGCCTCCAGGCGGGCCAGCCACGCCCGGCCCTCCGGCCCGAGCTGCCCGGACCGCGGCTGCCCGACGACCGCGCACATCCGGCCGTGCGCCAGCATCCGCTCCCCCGCCGCCACCGCGGCGTCGGCCGCGGCGTGATCGCCGCGGACGCGCGCGTCGGCGGCCAGCGCGGCCGACGCGGTCACGCCGAGCGCGGCGATCCGGATCCCGGCGAGCAGGCCGGGTTCGATCCGCTCCAGCCAGCCGATCAGGTCCTCGGCCCGGCGGACCGCCTCGGCGTGCTCGCCCTGCCAGTACGCCAGCTCGATCCCGGCGGCGCCCACCGACAACGGGATCTGCATGTCCGCCGTCCAGTGCCGGCGCAGCCCCGCGACGAGCTTGGCGGCTTCGTCGAACCGCCCGCGGGCGACGACGAACAGCGACCAGATGGCCTGGATCCGCGCGGCGACGGCGCTGGACACCCCGCGCCCGGCCCGGCCCGCGCTCTCGTCCGGCCAGTCACCCATCAGGTAGCGCAGCATCAGCTGCCGTGCCCGCAGCTCCAGCCCGTAGACGCTCCAGCTCAGCCCGGCCTCTTCGGCGCGCGCGACGCCGCGGGCGGCGTGCGCCAGCGCTTCGGCGAACTCGCCCTGGTCATCGTGGCTCAGCGCCAGGAAGTAGGTCGCGCGGATCTCGGTGTTCAACGCGCCGGCGTCCCGTGCCTTGCGTTCGGCCTGGCGCAGCCACTCGCGGGCCTCGGCCGCGTCACCCCTCGAATCGGCCAGCGTGCCCAGGGTGACCAGCGCCGACGCCTCCGCGCCCGCCGCGCCGACCGCCTGCGCGTCGGCGACCGCGGTGAGCGCGCTGTCCAGCGCCGCCTCGGGCTGCTCGAGGATCCGGAGGAACCCGGCCCGGCTGGCCAGCACCCACGCGCGTGCCGAGCTGGGCTCGGTGTCCTTCACCAGGTCCCAGGCCCGGTCGATGGCCGCGACGGCCTCGTCGAGGGTGCCTTCCAGGGCGAGCAGCGCGTCCGCCAGCCGCCGCCAGACCTTCGCGGCCCGGTCGTTCGGGATCTCCGGGGTCAGCGCCTGGGTGGCCGAGCGGGCGAAGGCGACGGCCCGCTCGGGCTCACCGGACGTGCCCGCGAAGTAGGACGCCTCGTACAGCAGCCGCAGCTCGTCGAACCCCTCGGGCCGGTCGGCCGGCGGGACCGCGTCCCAGATGGACAGTGCCTGCTCGACGTGCTGCAACGCCGACCCGGGCGCGCCCAGCTTCTCGGCCTCGTCCATGGCGCGCAGCAACGCGGGCAGGGCCGTGACCAGGTCGCTGCTTTGCATCGAGTGGTAGGCCAGCTTCGCGTCGTGCCCGCGGCCCTGCGGTCGTGCCTTGATCCGCGCCGCGTACGCCGCGTGTGTCCGCGACCGCTCCCCCGGCAGCAGGTCGCCGTACACCGCTTCCTGCAGCAGCGCGTGGCGGAACGTGTAGGAAGCGTCGGAGAGCACCACCAGGACGTGGTGCTGGACCGCTTCGCGCAGTGCCTCGTCGAGCTCCAGCTCCCCGAGCCCGGAGACCTCCGCGAGCGCGGCGTGCATGACCGGTTCGTTGGCCACCGAGATCACCCGGGCGACCTTGCGCGCGTCCGGCGAGAGCCGCTCGAGCCGCGACAGCAGCACCTCGGCCAGCCCGGCGGGCAGGTCGTTGCACTCGGTCTTGGTGGCCAGCAGCTCCTCGGCGAAGAACGGGTTGCCCTCGGAGCGGGCGACGATGTCGGAGACGACGTCGGCGGGCAGCGGCTCGTCGGCCAGCGCCTCGACGAACCGGCGGGCGTCGGCGGCGCCGAAGGGGTGCAGGTCGACGCGCTCGACGGTGGCGAGCCGGACCAGCTCCGCGAGGAGGCCGCGCAGCGGATGGCGCCGGTGCACGTCCTCCTCGCGGTAGCTGCCCACGACCAGGAGCCGCTGCGCCCGCAGCCTGCTGAGCAGGAAGGACAGCAGGTTGCGGGTCGAGGCGTCGGCCCAGTGGAGATCCTCCAGCAGGATGACCACCGGCCGCGACTCGGCGATCTCGGTCAGCACCCCCAGTACCGCGTCGAACAGCTGCAGCTGACCGAGATCCTGCTCCGGCCGGGGGCGCACCATGGTTTCCCGGTCGTTCGAGGTCATCGGCGGGTGCTCGGCCGCGCGGGGCTCCTCGACGCCCTGGCCCTGCGGCAGCAGCCGCCCGAGCGCGGGCCGGGCCCGCACCGCGGCGGCGATCACCGGGTCCGCCGAGCTGCCCAGCGGGGCGAGCGCTTCGGCGAACGGAAGATAGGGAAGACCGCCCTCGCGGACGTCGATGCAGCGGCCGGTGAGCACCAGCCCACCGCACGCCGTGACGTGCTCGCCGAGCGCGGTCAGCAGCCGGGTCTTGCCGACCCCGGCGTCCCCCGAGAGCAGCACCGCGCCGGCTTCGCCACGTTCTGCCCTGGCGAAGGCGGCGCGGAGCCGCCGCATCTCGTGGGTACGGGCGACGAGCGGGATTCCGGAGCCGAGTCGGGGCACGAGGAGCATTGTCGCCTACCCCACCGACATTTTTTCGGGGGCTCGGGTGGCGGAGCCCCCGACCTGGGGCGTAGCCCCAGATGTCACCGACAGTTTCCGACCGCTTATCGCCATCGCCACCATCACCCGCCCCTTACCGGGCGGTTTCGCCGACGCCGGCGGTCTCCCGCGCGGCCTCCCGGCGCTCCTGCTTCGGTACGTCGACGTCGGCGCGCGAGGCCCGCAGGTGGCGGGCGGCGCGGCGGGCGCGGACGGCCCAGGCGCTGCGCCCGGCCTTCCGCAGTTCCTCGGCCCGGTAGGCGGCTTCGGCGCGGACCGCGTCGAGCATGAGATCGCTGTGCATCGTGTTCCCCTGTTCCCTGAATCTCCGGTTGGTAGCACTCAGGTTCGTCCTGAGGGGGCCCCTCAGGCATCGGGTGATCACGCACGCTGCCGCGCAAAAGACCCCTTACTCCCGGCCGGGCCCAGCTCGGCGGGGGTAAGGGGTCTTTCGGTAGCGACCTTTCGGTAGCGGCTCAGTCGCGCGCCGGGCCGCCGGTCCGCACCGCGGCCAGCAGCCCCCGCCAGCCCGACGCGGGCAGGCGGAACGCACCACCTTCGGGGTCCTTCGAGTCGCGCACGGCGGCGCCCCCGGCGACGAACGCGACCTCGACGCAGTCGTTGCCGCCGCCGCTGTGGCTGCTCTTGCGCCACCGCGCCCCGGAGAGTTCGGCTTCCATGGTCCCCACTCCTTACTGTGTCCTCGGTTCCAGTTGGTGCACCGGAGCCGGTACGGCCGCCTGTTCGGCGAACCGTCCGGCGGCCTCGGCGATCAGCGACACCGAGTCGTCCGGTTTCAGTGCGGCCGCGCGCAGATGGTCGAACATCAGCCCGTAGCGCCGGACGTCTGTGGGTTCCTCCAGGTAGAGGCCGCTGGAGGTGCTGTCGTCGACGTAGACGACGTCCGGGTCGGCCTGCTCGGGGAAGCCCATGATCAGGAAGGGCCCTTCCATCCCCGGGTGCGCGCCGGCGCCGAACGGCACGACCTGGATGGTCACGTTCGGCTTCTCGGCGACCGCGACCATGCGGTAGAGCTGCTCGGCCATCACGTCGGGCCCGTCGACGACCCGGTGCAGCACGGCTTCGTCCATCACCGCCCAGTACTCCGGTGGCGGCGTGTCGGACAGCAGCTCCTGGCGCGCCATCCGGGCGGCGACGCGGCGGCGGATCTCGGCCTCTTCGGCGTCCGGCCGCAGCGCCCGGATCACCGCGCGGGCGTACCGCTCGGTCTGCAGCAGCCCGGGCACCAGCAGGGCTTGGAACGCGCGCAGCGAGCTCGCGTCGGCTTCGAGACCGACGAACGTGCCGGTGAAGACCTCGTTGTAGGCGTGCCACCAGCCGCGTTTGCGGGCCTCCCTGGCCAGCTGGACGAGCGCTTCCTGCTCGTCACCGGTGATGCCGTAGAGCGCCAGCATGTCGCGCGCGTCGCGCGGGGTGACCCCGACGTGGCCGGTCTCGATGCGGCTGATCTTCGACGCGGAGCACTCGAGCTTCTCGCCCACTTCGTCGATGGTGAGATCCGCGGCTTCGCGCAGCCGGCGCAGCTCGCCCGCGAGCCGACGGCGGCGGACCGTGGGGCTCTGTCCCCTTGCCATCGCGGCACCTCCGGATGTCGACGGCGCCTTCGCCGTGCACGTGCTTCCTGTATCTAACCAGCCGGGCGTGGACGTGGTGGAGCATTAACACGGTGCCGAATTCCCGGCACCGAACTGCAATTTGCAGAATGCTCTTGTATCCTCGCACCCTGCGCTGCGACCGGAGGAGGCACACGCCGGGTGGTTCGCCCGCCATGGCCACGACCGGCCTCTGAGCAGGGTAGACGATGATCGTACGGCGTGCTGTCCGATCATTTGACGAAGGGGTCCGGGGCCGTCCCCCGATCGGTCCCGGGCCCCTTCCGCGAGCGAGGTGCCCTATTCCGGCGCCGAATATTCTGGCTATTCGTCGCCCGGAAGGGTGATTTCCGGCGGGCTTCAGAGGACCCGCAGCAGTCCTTCTTGGACGACCGTCGCGATGAGCGTGCCGTCTTCGGCGAAGAACCGGCCCGTGGCCAGGCCGCGGGCGCCGGACGCCGTCGGCGAGACGCTGTCGTAGAGGAACCACTCGTCGGCGCGGAACGGCCGGTGGAACCAGAGCGCGTGGTCGAGGCTGGCGCCGAGCACCTTGTCGGTGTCCCAGTAGACGCCGTGGCGGGCGAGCACCGAGTCGAGCAGCGTCATGTCGGAGGCGTAGGTCAGCACGCAGACGTGCAGCAGCTGGTCCGCGGGCAGCTTCCCGTCGGCGCGCATCCACACCTGGTTGCGCGCGGGCCGCTCGCCGGTCTCGCGGGTGACCCACGGCGGCTCGTTGACGTACCGCAGGTCGATCGGCCGCGGCCGGGCGTGCGCGCCGATCGCGTAGCCCTCGGCGCGTTCCATCAGCGTCGGCAGCGTCTCCGGCGCGGGCACGCCCTCGGGCATGGTTTCGGCGTGTTCGATGCCCGGTTCGTCCTTCTGGAACGACGCCGAGAGCGAGAAGATCGCCTTGCCGTGCTGGATCGCGACGACCCGGCGGGTGGTGAACGACCGGCCGTCCCGGATGCGGTCGACCTCGTAGACGATCGGCACGCTCGGGTCGCCGCCACGGATGAAGTACGCGTGCAGCGAGTGCACCCGGCGCTCTTCCGGCACCGTGCGCCCGGCCGCGACCAGTGCCTGGCCGGCGACCTGCCCGCCGAACACGCGCACCGGCGAGTGGGCGGGCGAGACGCCGCGGAAGATGTTCTCTTCGATCTTCTCCAGGTCGAGCAGCGCGACCAGGCGGTCCAGCACGGGCTGGCCGCCGCCGGAGATCTCCTGCTCGGCGGCGGCCCTGGCCATCTCAGTCATGGCTGGAGCTTAAGGGCATACCGGGCGGTCGGTCCCTCAAGCGTGGTCGTCTTCACCGAGCCGGTGCACCCGGATCAGGTTGGTCGACCCGACGGTCCCCGGCGGGGAACCGGCCACGATGACGACCAGGTCGCCCTTCTGGTACTTGCCCATCTCCAGCATGGCGTGGTCGACCTGCTGGATCATCTGGTCGGTGGAGCTGACCTGCGGGACGATGTGGGTGTTGGTGCCCCAGGTCATCGACAGCTGGCTGCGCACGCACTCTTCGGGCGTGAAGGCCAGCAGCGGCAGCCGCGTGTGCAGGCGGGCCAGGCGGCGCACGGTGTCGCCGGACTGGGTGAACGCCACCAGGGCCTTCGCGTTGAGCCGCTCGCCGATGTCGCGGGCGGCGTAGGAGATCACACCGCGCTTGGTGCGCGGGACGTGCGACAGCGGCGGCACGATCGGCGAGTCGGTCTCGACCGCCTCGATGATCCGGCCCATGGTCTGCACGGTCTCGATCGGATACCGGCCGACGCTGGTCTCGCCGGACAGCATCACCGCGTCGGTGCCGTCGAGCACCGCGTTCGCGACGTCGGAGGCTTCCGCGCGGGTCGGGCGGGAGTTGTTGATCATCGACTCGAGCATCTGCGTCGCGACGATGACCGGCTTCGCGTTCTCGCGGCAGATCTGGATGGCGCGCTTCTGCACCAGCGGGACCTGCTCCAGCGGCAGCTCGACGCCGAGGTCGCCGCGGGCGACCATGACGGCGTCGAAGGCCAGCACGATGGCTTCGAGGTTGTAGACGGCCTCGGGCTTCTCGATCTTGGCGACGACCGGCAGCCTGCCCTTGCCGACCCGGTCCATCACCTGGTGGACCAGGTCGATGTCGGCGGGCGAGCGGACGAACGAGAGCGCGATGAAGTCGACGCCGAGCTCGAGCGCGAACTCGAGGTCCTCGATGTCCTTGTCGGACAGCGCCGGCACCGAGACGTCCATGCCCGGCAGCGAGACGCCCTTGTTGTTGCTGACCGGGCCGCCCTCGGTCACCTCGCAGACGACGTCCGGACCCTCGACCTGCTTGACGACCAGGCCGACCTTGCCGTCGTCGACGAGCAGCCGGTCACCCGGCTTGGCGTCCTTGGCCAGGCCCTTGTAGGTGGTCGAGACACGGTCGTGGGTGCCGGCGACGTCCTCGACCGTGATCCGGACGATGTCGCCGGTGTGCCACTCGACCGGGCCGCCGGCGAAGGTGCCGAGGCGGATCTTGGGGCCCTGCAGGTCGGCGAGGATGCCGACCGCCCGGCCGCTCTCCGCGGCCGCGGCCCGGATCAGGTCGTAGACCTGCTTGTGGTCGCTGTGGCTGCCGTGGCTGAAGTTCATCCTCGCCACGTCCATGCCCGCGTCGACGAGGGCCCGCATCTTCTCCGGCGTTGCGGTGGCGGGGCCCAGGGTACAAACGATCTTCGCGCGTCGGCTCACGTTCGCACAGCGTAGTCCTTCTCCGCGCGTACGTCTGTACCGATCCCGAAAAGTTCAGAGAAACGGTTCAGAAACCTGCCGGGTCAGGTGGTCAGCGGCGGGGCTGCTCGCTCGGGCCGACCCGGTCGCGGGCCCACTCGTTGAACTCGCGCAGCTGCCGCCAGGCCTTCCGGACGCGGTCGAGGGCGCCCCGCTCGTGCAGGACGTCGTCCGGCTCCCAGGCCCGGATCGCGTACACCGAGCGGTAGCGCAGCAGGTCGAGCCGGGGGTGGTCGTCGGGGAACCCGCGCGGCTTCGACTTCAGCCGGTCGCCGCGGACCTCCCAGCCGCCGCGCTCGAGCTTGGCCAGGATCTTCCGCAGCGCCTCGCCGTGCAGCTCGGTGTCGACGGCCGTGCGGAACCGCGCGATCTGGTCGGACTGCAGGTGGAAGCACCCGCCGCCGACGCGCAGCCCGGCCGGGCCGACCTCGACGTAGTAGGCCCCGCCGCCGCGGCCCTGCTCGATCACCGCGCCGCAGTGCGTCTTGTACGGCGTCTTGTCCTTGGCGAACCGGACGTCCCGGTAGGGACGGAACACCTTGGGCTCGCCGAAGCCGTCGGAGAACTCCGGCGCGAGTTCGGCGAGCAGGGCCTCCATCGGGGCGCGGACGTCGTTCTTGTACGTCTCGACGTGGTCGTCCCAGTAGGGCTTCGAGTTGTCCTCCACGAGGCCGTCGTAGAAGTCGACGGCGTACTCGCCGAATCCGCTGAACTTCACGCCCGCGACGATAAACCGGTGGACCGACGGTTTCCGCCGGTCCCCCGGCGTGGCGCGCCGGGACGTGCTCGCCGAACTGCTGCGTGTCGCTGCGGAGCACCCACCCGCCGGAGCGGTCTGACCCCGGTGTGGCCCGGCCGGGGCCGGCCACACCGGGATGCTCACTTGGCGACGGCCGTGCTCAGCTCGCCGTCGGCGGTGTCACCCGACAGCTCCCAGAACATCGCGCCGCCGAGGCCCTGGGTCCGGGCGTAGGAGATCTTGCCGGCGATGGCCGAGGGCGTGTCGTGGCTCCACCAGTCGCTGCCGCACTTGGCGTACGCGGTCCCGGTCGGCGGGCAGGACGCCTTGAGGATCTTGTAGTCCTCGATGCCCTGCTCGTACTTGCCGGGCGCCGGGCCGGTCGCCGTGCCGCCCGGCGCGTCCTGCGTGACTCCGGTCCAGCCGCGGCCGTAGAAGCCGATGCCGAGCAACAGCCTGCCCGGCGGGACGCCCTTGCTCTTGAGCTTCTGGATCGCCGCGTCGGAGGAGAAGCCGGCGGTCGGGATGCCGGAGTACGACGTCAGCGGCGAGTGCGGAGCCGTCGGGCCCTGCGCCGCCCAGGCGCCGAAGTAGTCGTAGGTCATGACGTTGAACCAGTCGACGTACGGCGCCGCCGTAGTCGGCCGCGTCGAGCTTGCCGCCGCTGGTGCCGTCGGCGGTTCTCGCCGCGGTGACCAGCTTCGAGCCGAACTTCGCGCGCAGCGCCCGCAGGACGTTCTTGAAGGCCGCCGCGCCGCTGGTGTCGCAGGTCAGGCCACAGGCGTTGGGGTACTCCCAGTCGATGTCGATGCCGTCGAAGACCCCCGCCCAGCACGGGTCGTTGACCAGGTTGCAGCAGGAGTTCGCGAACGCCGCGGGGTTCTGCGCGGCCTGCGCGAAGCCGCCCGACCACGTCCGGCCGCCGAACGACCAGAGCACCTTCAGCCCCGGGTGCTTGGCCTTGAGCTTCTTGAGCTGGTCGAAGCTGCCGGCGAGCGGCTGGTCCCACGGGTCGGCGACGCCGCCCGCGGCATCGTAGGTCTTCTGGTAATCGGCGTAGGCGTCGCCGATCGCACAGCCGCCGTTCGTCACGTTGCCGAAGGCGTAGTTGATGTGCGTCAGCTTGCTCGCCGAGCCCGACGTCTCGATGTTCTTGACGTGGTAGTCGCGGCGGGGCGCTGACGCCACCCGCGTCGAGGCCGGCGGCGGCCGCCACAGTCAGCAGCGCCGAGTAGCTCTTCCTGCGGAACCGGGACACGCTTTCTGTCTTCGGAGAATTACTGACCAGTTAAGGGATCGAACCAATGGTTCAGACCAAGTCGGACACGGGTGCATGCCTTGACAGGAATATGCCCGCCGGAGCACCTTTCAGGGGTGATGCAGACGTTCGAGGTGCTGGCCGAACCGCGCCGCCGCACGATCCTGGACCTGCTGCGCGACGGCGAGCGTTCGGTGGGCGAGCTGGTCGACGCGCTGGAGCTGAGCCAGCCGGCGGTGTCGAAGCACCTGCGGGTGCTGCGCGAGGCGGGGCTGGTGACGGTGCGGATCGCAGCCCAGAAGCGCTGCTACGCGCTACGCCCGGAGCCCCTCGCCGAGGTCGACGCCTGGCTGGCGCCTTACCGCCGGTTCTGGAGCGAGCGCCTGGACGCACTGGAACGGCGCCTGGACGAGACCGACCCGCGCTGACGAGCGCCCCAAGGCGGCCTTCGGTGCGCGAGACGCAACCAAGGCCGCCTTCGGTGCGTCACACGCAACCAATGTGGCCTTGGGGCGCTCCGGTCAGTGCTCCGGTGGTGGCTCGAACACGATTCCCCGGTCGGCCGCGCGGTGCTCGCCCCACTCGTACAGCGCCGTGAGCGCCGGGCGCAGCTGCTCCCCCACCTCCGTCAGGTGGTATTCGACGTGCGGGATCCGGCCGTCGAACTCCACCCGGCGCACGATCCCGTCCGCCGCCAGCTCGCGCAGCTGCTGGGTGAGCATCTTCTCGCTCACGCCCGGCATGCGTCGCCGCAGTTCGCCGTAGCGGTGCGCGCCTTCCTTCAGGTGCGCCAGGATCACCGGCTTCCACTTGCCGCCGATCAGGTCGACCGCCAGCTCGACCGCGCAGTGGTACCGCTTCATCCCGCTCTCCCTACGCACCGGAAAGTACGTGGTTGCCCGCCCGGGCCGCCCCTGGTTGCCTGACCGGGTGATCGTGCCAGAAACCCCGCCCACCCCCACCCTCTACGACTGGGCGGGCGGCCACGAAGCCCTCGTCGAGCTGCTCACCGTCTTCTACCGGCACGTCCTGGAAGATCCGCTGCTCGAACCCGTCTTCCGCGGCATGGCCCCGGACCACCCGAAGCACGTCGCGGTGTGGCTCGGCGAGGTCTTCGGCGGACCGGCCGAGTACTCCGCGAACCACGGCGGGCACGCCCACATGGTCGGGCGGCACCGCGGGCGCGGCATCACCGAAGCGCAGCGCCGCCGCTGGGTGACGCTGCTGCTCGACGCCGCCGACGAAGCCGGGCTGCCCGCCGATCCCGAGTTCCGGGCGGCGTTCGCCGGCTATCTCGAGTGGGGCAGCCGCCTGGCCGTCGTCTTCTCGGCGCCCGGCGCCGAACCGGACCCGCACGAACCCGTGCCGCGCTGGGACTGGCCGATGCCGCCCTGGCAGCCGCCGCCGGCCTAGCCGCATAGTGAGGGCAGCCGGAAGGAGGCTGCCCTTGATCCGGGTCGACGGCCGGACCCTGCGCTGCGCGGACGTGGTCACCGCGGCGCGCACCGAAGGTCCGCTGGACATCGACGTCTCGATCGCCGCACTCCGCGCGGCCGAGCACGCCTGGAAGCTCGCCGGGGAACTGAGCACGCGGCGGCGCGTCTACGGCCGCACCACCGGCGTCGGCGCCAACAAGGACGACACCGTCGAAAGCTCGAAGGAGCACGGGCTGCGCCTGCTGCGCAGCCACGCCGGTGGCAGCGGCGACGCGATGCCGCCCGGCCAGGTGCGGGCGATGATGCTGATCCGGCTCAACCAGCTGCTCGCCGGACGGTCCGGCATCAGTCCCGAGCTGATCGGCGCGCTGGCCGAAGCCGTCCGCACCGGCGCGCTGCCGCTCGTGCACCGGCTCGGCGCGATCGGCACCGGCGACCTGGCGCCGCTGGCCGAGACCGCGCTGGCGCTCACCGGCGAACGGCCGTGGCGGCACGGGCACGTGCCGCCGGTGCCGGTGCACGCCGGAGACGCGCTGGCCTTCATGAGCAGCAACGCCGCCACCCTCGCCGAAGCGACCCTCGCCGCGATGCGGCTCGACACGCTCACCCGGGCCAGCCACGCCGTCGCGGCGCTGACCTACGTCGCGCTCGACGGCAACCCCGAGGCGTACGCGACACCTGTGCACGAAGCGCGTCCCCACGCCGGGCAGGTCGCCTGCGCGGCGGAAATGCGGCGGCTGCTGGGCATGCACCAGACGCCGAAGCCGGGACGGCGGATCCAGGACCCGTTCGGGCTGCGCGCGTTCCCGCAGGTGCAGGGCCCGGCGCTGGACGCGATCCACTACCTGCGCGACGTCCTCGCCGTGGAGATCAACGCCAGCACCGAAAACCCGATGATTTCGACCGTCCACGGCGACGCCTACCACCACGCGCACTTCCACACCGCATACGTGTCGACGGCGCTCGACCAGGCGCGCGCGACCGTGCACCAGGTGGCGGAGCTGTCGGTGGCGCGGCTGGGCGACCTGGTCGAGCCGGAGTTCACCGGGCTGCGGCCCTTCCTCGCCGCGGGGCCGCCGGGCAGCTCCGGCGTGATGATCCTGGAGTACGTGGCCCACGACGCGCTCACCGAGCTGCGCCAGGCGGCCCTCCCGGCCACTCTCGGCACGGCGGTGGTTTCGCGAGGCATCGAGGACCACGCGAGCTTCTCGACGCAGGCGGCCCGCGCGGCGACCGCCGCGTGCCAGGCCTACCAGCAGGTGCTGGGCTGCGAGCTGGTGGCGGCGGTCCGGGCGCTGCGGATGCGCGAGGCGGACCTGCTGGACCTGCCGGTGCGCGACGCGTTCGAAGCGGCTTCGGCGGTGCTGGACGGCAGCGTCGACGACCGGCCGCTCACCGACGACATCGCCGCCGCGGTCGGCGTCCTGGATCGGCTGGCGCGCATCTGACGTGAACCCGATCCGCCCGTTCCACCAATAACGGGAGCAGACGGCGGACGACAGGCAGGCGGTTCATGAGTTCACCAGGCGTGGTCGACGCGGAGATCATCGCGTCGTCACTGCGGCACCCCGAACGGTTCGCGGTGGTCTTCGACCGCCACGCCGCGCACATCCATCGTTACCTCGCCCGGCGGCTGGGCGGCCAGGCCGCCGACGACCTGATGGGCGAGACGTTCCTGATCGCCTTCGCCTGCCGTACCCGCTACGACCCGGCGTTCCCGAGCGCGCGGCCGTGGCTCTACGGCATCGCGACCAACCTCGTCGGCCGGCGCCGTCGCGAAGAGGCCCGCGAATACCGGCTGCGAGCCGCTCTCGGGCCGCCCGCCGAGCAGGACGGTCACGCGGACCGGGTCGCCGAGCGGGTGACGGCGCAGGCGATGAACGGCCGGCTGGCCGCCGCGCTGGCCGGGCTGGCGCGCGGGGACCGCGACGTGCTGCTGCTGATCGCCTGGGAAGGCCTGGCGTACGAGGAGGTCGCTGCGGCGCTGGGAATCCCGGTCGGCACCGTCCGGTCACGCCTGAACCGCGCCCGCCGCAAGGTCCGCGCGGAACTGGGACATGCGCCCACGGAGGAGGTTTCGAACCATGGATGACCTGCAGCTGCTGCGCGACTTCGCCGGACCCGCCGAGCTGCCGCCGCGCGAGGATCTCGCCCGGAAGCGGGCCGAACTGCTCACCGCCACGGCCTCGGCACGCCGCCCGCACCGGCGCGCGCTCTGGGGCGGGGTCACCGCGGCCGGGCTCGCCGCGGCCGTCGCCGCCGTCGTCGTCCTCGCCCCCGCCGACACCGCGGCCCCGCCGGATCCGGTACCCGAACCGGTGCGCATCCTGCACGCCGCGGCCGCGAAGGCCCGCGCCCGCCCCGACCTCGTCCCGCGGCCGGACCAGTTCGTCTACACGAAGACGCGGCTCGCGGACGGGCGGGTGAACGAAACGTGGGCTTCGGTCGACGGCACTCACGACGGGCTCGCGTTCCTCTTCGGCCACGAAACCGAACTGGCGGGCTGCCGCGACGGGAAGCGTGTCCAGAAGGAAAGCCACGGCCGGGTGGTGACGAACCGGTGCGTGCCCCACCCCGCCGCTCCCGCGGATCTGCCCACGGACGCCGACGCCATGCTCGCCTACCTGCACCAGAGCACCTACGGCGAAGGCGACACGCTGCACGACCTCGGCCGTGAGGTCGTCGACCTGGCCGGCGGCTACCTGCGCCCGGCGGTGCGGGCCGCGCTCTACGAGGCCGTGGCCAAGGTGCCCGGCCTGGTCGCCCGCACCGACGCGAAGGACGCCACCGGCCGGGCCGTCCTCGGGATCACCTGGAACAGCACGACCGAGCACGGGATCGGCAACCAGGACGAGTTCCTGTTCGACCCGGTCACCTTCGCCTACCTCGGCTCCGGTACCGATGCGGTGGTGAGCCAGGGCATCGTCGACGCGGTTCGGCAGCGGCCCTGAAACGCGTGAAGGGCCGCCCCAGACGGGGCGGCCCTTCGACGTGCGGGGTCAGCCGAAGAAGACTTCGGCTTCCTGGTAGCGCTCGACCGGGACCGTCTTCAGCTCGGCCGTCGCCTCGGACAGCTTCACGCGGACGATCTCCGTGCCCTTCAGGGCGACCATCACGCCGAAGTCGCCGTCGGCGACCGCGTCCACCGCGTGCAGGCCGAACCGGGTCGCCAGGACGCGGTCGTAGGCCGTCGGGGTGCCGCCGCGCTGGACGTGGCCCAGCACGACCGCGCGGGACTCCTTGCCGGTGCGGGAGGCGATCTCGTCGGCCAGCCAGGTGCCGATGCCGCCGAGGCGGACGTGCCCGAAGGCGTCCTTCTCGCCGGTGAGCAGCTTCTCCTCGCCACCCTCGGGCAGCGCGCCCTCGGCGACGACGATGATCGGTGCGTACTCCTTCTCGAAGCGGCGCTCGACCCACTCGACGACCTGGTCGACGCTGAAGTGCTTCTCCGGCACCAGGATCACGCTGGCGCCGCCGGCCAGGCCGGAGTGCAGCGCGATCCAGCCGGCGTGGCGGCCCATGACCTCGACGACCAGCGCCCGGTGGTGCGACTCGGCGGTGGTGTGCAGCCGGTCGATCGCCTCGGTCGCGATGGACACCGCGGTGTCGAAGCCGAAGGTGTAGTCGGTGGCGCCGAGGTCGTTGTCGATCGTCTTGGGCACGCCCACGACGCCGACGCCGTCGTCGGTCAGGCGCTTCGCGACGCCGAGGGTGTCCTCGCCGCCGATCGCGATCAGCGCGTCGACGCCCTGGTCGGCGAGGACCTGCTTGATCTTGTCGACGCCGCCGTCGACCTTGTACGGGTTGGTGCGCGAGGACCGCAGGATGGTGCCGCCGCGGGTGAGGATATCCTCGACGTCGTTGAGGCCGAGCGGACGGCTGTCCCCGGTGAGCGGGCCGTTCCAGCCGTTGCGGAAGCCCACGAAGTCCCAGCCGTGGACCTCGATGCCCTTACGTACCACCGCGCGGATCACCGCGTTGAGCCCCGGGCAGTCGCCGCCGCCGGTCAGCACACCGACACGCATGAGAAGCCTCCGTGTGTTCTCTGGAGATGACAGTCACATTTCGTCGGTCGCCAGCGTAGCGGCAAACGTCTTGATCGGTGCAGCCCGGACCACCTGCCGAATCGGTCCGGGGCCGGGGTGTGCTACGTTGACCCCGTGCAGCGCTATTTCTGGTTTACGAAGCCGGCCCCGGGTGGGCACGGCGGCGTGAACCTGCGCTGACCTCCACCCCGAGCCGGATCTCGAAACCGGCTCGGCGAACCTCCCGCGGGTCGGTGTCCACCAGGAAGGACCACCCCCGCGATGACGCTCTCCGCCGGACCCGCCGCCATCGGTGACCTCGACGCCGCGCGCACCACGTCGATCAGCCCGCTCATTTCGCCCGCGCTGCTGCGCGAAGACCATCCGGTCGACGCCGCCGTCGCCAAGGTCGTGCGGCAGGGCCGCGCCGAGACGGTCGACATCCTCGACGGCCGGGACGACCGGCTGCTCGTGGTCGTCGGCCCGTGCTCGGTGCACGACCCGGAAGCCGCGCTCGACTACGCCCGCCGGCTCGCCGCCAAGGCCGACGAGCTGCGCGACGACCTGCACGTCGTGATGCGCGTGTACTTCGAGAAGCCGCGCACCACGCTGGGTTGGAAGGGCCTGATCAACGACCCGGACCTCGACGGCACGTTCGCCGTCAACAAGGGCCTGCGGCTGGCGCGCAAGCTGCTGCTCGACGTGTCCGCGCTGGGCCTGCCGGTCGGCTGCGAGTTCCTCGACCCGATCACGCCGCAGTTCATCGCCGACATCGTCACGTGGGGCTCGATCGGGGCGCGGACGGCGGCCAGCCAGGTGCACCGGCAGCTGTGCAGCGCGCTGTCGATGCCGGTCGGGATCAAGAACTCGACCGAGGGCGACGTCCAGGTGGCGGTCGACGCGACCCGCGCGGCCGCGGCGAGCCACGTGTTCCCCGGCATCAACACCGACGGGCTGGCGGCACTGCTGACGACGTCCGGCAACCCCGACTGCCACGTGATCCTGCGCGGCCACAACAGCGGCCCGAACTACGACGCGGCGACGGTCGCGGACACCCTCTCGCGGCTGGCCAAGTCGGGCCTGCCGGAGCGGGTGATCATCGACGCGAGCCACGGCAACAGCGGCAAGGACCACGTCCGGCAGGCGGCGGTCGTGCGCGAGCTGGCCACGCGGATCGGCGACGGCGAGCGCGGGATCACCGGGCTGATGCTGGAGAGCTTCCTCGCGGCCGGGCGGCAGGACCTCGAGCTGGGCCACCCGGAGCGGCTGACCTACGGGCAGTCGATCACGGACGCGTGCCTGGCCTGGGACGACACGGCGCCGCTGCTGGACGAGCTGGCCGCGGCGGTGCGGGCGCGCCGCTGAGAGGTCCCCGGCCTGGGGGGTCCCCCGGTTTTCACGTTACCGGGGGCCCCCGACAGTTTCCGGCGTCTTCTTCCGGTGGCCGCCCAGCGAAACGCCCGCGATGACGACCGCGCCGCCGAGCAGCTTCGGGACGGTCAGGGCCTCGCCCGCCAGCAGCACGGCCCAGCCGAGGCCGGCCACCGGGACGACGTTGAGCAGGTTGACCGCGACGCTCGGTTCGAGGCGGCGCAGGCCGAAGTTGTACAGCAGGAACGCCGCCACCGAGCAGAACACCGCCAGGAACGCGATCCGCAGCAGGTCCCCTTCCGCGGGCACGCGCCAGCGGTCCACTTCGGACAGTGCGAGCGGGACGAACCCGGCCGCGCCGGCCAGCGTCTGGTAGTAGGTGACGACGATCGGCGACGCGCCCGACCCGTCGCGCCGCGCGACGACGTTGTAGGCCGCCCACACGACGCCGCCCGCGACGA
The DNA here is from genome assembly GCF_900119165.1 of Amycolatopsis australiensis. NCBI lineage: Bacteria > Bacillati > Actinomycetota > Actinomycetes > Pseudonocardiales > Pseudonocardiaceae > Amycolatopsis > Amycolatopsis australiensis. The sequence goes on from NZ_FPJG01000006.1 coordinate 7,659,719, forward strand.
GGACCAGGTCGCCCAGCAGGTGGTGGCCGCCCGGCTGGTCCCGGACGACCAGCCAGACCCCGGCGACGGCCACCAGCATGCCGGTCAGCCGGACCGGCGAGTACGCGGTGCGGCCGGACAGCACCAGCGTGATGATCGGGTAGGACGCGACGATCAGCGTCGCGTCGGACGCGGTGGCCAGTTCGACGCCCGCGTTCTCCAGCGCGAAGTACGCCGTGATCCCGAGCAGGCCGGCGAACCTGATGAACAGCCGTTGCCGCGGCGACGGCAGCCGCCGGTCCCGCCCGGCGTGCACGACGACGCCGAGCACGAGGGCGGCGACCGCGAACCGCAGCGCGCCGAGCGTCATCGGCGGGACGTCGGCCAGCGCCACCTTCGTCACCGCGAACGAGCTGCTCCAGATGAGGGCCGCGGCGAGCACGGCGGCCACGGGAAGACGGCGGTCGGCGGCCGTGACGGACTCGGTGATCATGGCTCGACCGTAGATACCGAACCGAAGGAAACCGGGTAAGACCGTGCTAGATTCGGCTTGAAGCGCAAAATCTCGAACAATGCTCGTTCCGGAGGAGGGTGAGGTTCCGGTGGACGAACTTGATGCAGCCCTGCTGACGCTGCTGCAGGAGGACGCCAAGCAGACCAACAAGGAGCTCGCGCGCCGCCTGCACATCGCGCAGTCGACGTGTCTCGAGCGGGTGCGGGACCTGAGCAGGCGCGGGATCGTGCGCGGGCACCACGCCGAGGTCGACCTGAAGAAGATCGGCCGTCCGGTGCAGGCGATGGTCGCGGTGCGGCTGCGGCCGCCGGACCGCGCGGTGATCGAGTCGTTCCGCGCGTTCGTGGAGGCTCTGCCCGAGGTGCTGTCGGTGTTCGTGATGTCCGGCAGCGACGACTTCCTGCTGCACATCGCGGTGGCCGACAACGACCACCTGAGCGGCTTCGTCCTCGACCGGCTGACGCAGCGGAAGGAGATCGTCGACGTCCGGACGTCGGTGATCTTCAACCACTTCCGCCGGACGGTCGTGACGCCGGGCGAGCCGGCCTGAGGCGTCCTACCGGCTGTGGAAGTGTTCCTCGATGACTTCCCAGCGGGCCAGGTTGTGCCGGGCGTCGGCGAGGGCGTCGTGCTGGTCGGTGGGGGCCGCCGGGAGCTTCGGCTTGCCCGCGTCCTCCCAGCGCTGGCGCAGGTCGCGGGTGAACCGGGGCAGCTGCCGCGGCAGGGCAGGCATCGGGCCCCACAGCTGGGCCAGGGCGACGTGGTCGTACGCCGCGAACCAGGCCCACAGCTCGATGCCGCCGGGTGGCTTGCCGAAGAACTCCAGCAGGTCGGTGCGGATCTTCTCGCGGCTGCGCCACGCCGGGTCGGCCGGGGAGGGGAGCTTGTCCAGGACGTTGTCGCGGACCCACGGCCCGGCCTTCGCGGGGTCGAACTCGGTGGAAACCGCGTAGAACTCGCGGCCGCGCTCGTCGACGACACCGATGGAAACCAGATCGATCGTCACGCCGTCTTCGATGAACTCGGTGTCGTAGAAAAACCGCACTTCAGAAAACTACCAGCGGCGCGAAGCGCCTCCGTTGAGGGTGGTGGCGGGGAGGACGGCGGAGCTACCAGCGGCGCGAAGCGCCTCCGTCGAGGGTGGTGGCGGGGAGGACGGCGGAGCTACCAGCGGCGCGAAGCGCCTCCGTTGAGGGTGGTGGTGACGATGGTGCGTCAGCCGACCTTGGACTCCGGCACCCGGGCCGCGTCGCGGGCCGCGGGCTGGGCGGGGACCTTCGGCTTCACGCCGGCCGCCTCGGCCGCGAGCAGTTCCTTCGCCTTCGCCGCGTAGATGTCGACGTACTCCTGGCCGGACAGCTCCATCAGCGCGTACATGATCTCGTCCGTGATGGACCGCTCGATGAAGCGGTCACCCGCGAGGCCTTCGTACCGCGAGAAGTCCAGTGGCTTGCCGAAGCGGACCTCGAGGCGGCGGGGCCACCACATCTTCGACCCGATCGGGTTGACCTTGTCCGTGCCGATCATCGCCACCGGGATCACGACGCCGCCGGATTCCAGGGCGATCCGGGCGACGCCCGTCTTGCCCTTGTACAGGCGGCCGTCCGGGGAGCGCGTGCCCTCCGGGTAGATGCCCAGCAGGTGACCGTCCTTCACCAGGCGGATCGCCGTGTCGAGGGCGGCCTGGGCGGCGTTGCCGCCGGAGCGGTCGATCGGGAACTGCCCGACGCCGGTGAAGAACCACTTCTTGAGCTTGCCCTTGAAGCCGGGCTCGGTGAAGTACTCCGACTTCGCCGGGAAGGTCACCTTGCGCTTGACGCGCAGCGGCATGAAGAACGAGTCCGCGACCGCGAGGTGGTTGCCCGCGAGGATGGCGCCGCCGGTCTCGGGGATGTTCTCCGCGCCGACGACCTTGGTCGGCCACAGCGTCTTGAGCAGCGGTCCGAGGAACACCCACTTCATGAGCCAGTACAGCACCGGTGCCTCAGTCCTCCATCGCAGCCCAACCCCTGTCACCCGCGTCGACCAGACTACGAAGCCCGGTGGCCGCCGCACAACGGAGACCACCCGGTTACCACCCGGCAGCGATCGATCTCACAGGGAATTCCCGCGACGGGCGGACCCCCACAACGCCCGCGCGGCGTGAGAGCATGGACGGACTGCACCGCTGACACGGAAGGCGATCGCATGGGCGTGCTCGCCGGCGCGGAACCGTTCGGCCACACCGGTTCGGCCGAAACCGGGTTCCTGCTCTGCCACGGGTTCACCGGTACCCCGGCGAGCATGCGGGCCTGGGGTGACCACCTGGCCGCGGCCGGGTTCACGGTGCGCTGCCCGCTGCTGCCCGGCCACGGCACCCGCTGGCAGGACCTCAACCGCACGACGTGGGAGGACTGGTACGGCGCCGTCCGCGAGGCCCTGCTCGCGCTGCTGGCCACCTGCCGGACCGTGTTCGTCGGCGGCCTGTCGATGGGCGGCACGCTCACCCTGCGCCTGGCCGAGGAGTTCGGTGCCCGGATCGCCGGGATCGTCCTGGTCAACCCGTCGGTGACACGGCTGAAGTGGGACACGCGGCTGCTGCCGGTGCTGGGCCGGATCGTGCCGTCGGTGCCGGCGATCGCGAACGACATCAAGAAGCCGGGCGAGACGGAGCTGGCCTACCCGCGCACGCCGGTACGGGCGGCGGCGAGCCTGGCGAAGCTGTGGGCGGTCGTGCGCGCCGACCTGCACAAGGTGACGCAGCCGGTGCTGCTGCTGCACTCGTCGGTGGACCACGTCGTCGAGCCGGTGAACTCGCAGCTGGTGCTGCGGGGCGTGGCCAGCACCGACGTCACCGAGGTGGTGCTGGAGAACAGCTACCACGTGGCGACGCAGGACAACGACGCCGAGGTGATCTTCACCCGCAGCGTCGAGTTCGCGAAGGCGCACGCCGCACAGCCGGAGGAGACCGCATGAGCCGGGGGAAGGACGGGCCGGAGGACGTCGACGCGACGTTCGCCGAGATCGTCGCCGACCTGCGCGCCGACGGGTTCGGGCTGCCCGAAGAGGACACCGCGGACACCGCCGGCACCGCGCTCGGCACGGAGCCCGGGACGCGCAAGACACCGGACCGGCCCGCCGAGCCGCCGTCCGCGGACCCCACGCCGGAGCCCGGGTGGCGCTCCGGCGGCACGTCGTGGGACACGACGATGTTCTCCGACGACCCCGCGGGCGACGACGAGCACTACGTCCCGCCGGAGCCGCCGCCGCTGCCGCGGCCGAAGATGGGCGCGTTCCTCATCCTGCTGCTGTTCCTGGCCGGGCTGTTCCTGCTGATCCTGCCCGGGGCGATCGGCGTGGGCCCGACGGTGGCGACGCCGCTGGGCATCCTCGCGCTGGCGACGTCGATCGCGCTGCTGCTGCTGCGCGTGCGGCAGGGGCCGCCGCCGGGCGCCGACCCCAGCAACGGCGCCCAGGTCTGACCCGCCGACGGCGATGCACATCGAGTTCAGCCCTTCGCGGCGATCGACCGTCGGCGCGGAATGGGAGCTCGGCCTCGTCGACCGGCGCAGCGGCGAGCTGTCGTCGGTGGCCGAGCGGATCCTCGAGGCGGTGCGCCCGGACGGCGCGGCCGAGCACCCGAAGATCAAGCAGGAGCTGCTGCTCAACACCGTCGAGATCATCACCGGCGTCTGCGACACGATCGCCGAGGTCAAGGCGGACCTGAACACCTCGCTCGACGTCGTGCACGGCGTCGCGGACCCGCTCGGCGTCGAGATGTTCTCCGCCGGGACGCACCCGTTCTCGAACTGGTACCAGCAGAAGGTCACCGACAAGGAGCGCTACGCGAAGCTGATCGACCGGACCCAGTGGTGGGGACGGCAGATGCTGATCTACGGCGTGCACGTCCACGTCGGGATCGACCACCGTGACAAGGTGCTGCCGATCCTGGACGCGCTGCTCAACTACGCCCCGCACCTGCAGGCGCTTTCGGCGTCTTCGCCGTACTGGGGCGCCGAAGACACCGGGTACGCGTCGAACCGGGCGCTGATGTTCCAGCAGCTGCCGACGGCCGGGCTGCCGTTCCAGTTCCGGAAGTGGGCCGAGCTGGAAAGCTACGTCGAGGACATGTTCACCACCGGCGTGATCGACCACTTCTCGGAGATCCGCTGGGACATCCGGCCCGCGCCCCATCTGGGCACGATCGAGATGCGCGTCTGCGACGGGCTGCCGACGTTGCAGGAGGTCGGCGCGATCGCGGCGCTCACCCAGTGTCTGGTCGACGACTTCAGCGAGCGCCTGGACGACGGCGAGATCCTGCCGACGCTGCCGCCGTGGCACGTCCAGGAGAACAAGTGGCGCGCGGCCCGCTACGGCACGGACGCGATCGTCATCCTCGACGCGGCGGGGCGCGAGCGGCTGGTGACCGATGACGTCGTCGATCTGCTGGACCGGCTGGAGCCGGTGGCGCGGCGCCTAGACTGCGTGGCCGAACTGCGCGACGTCGAGACGATCCTGCGGCACGGGCCGAGCTACCGGCGGCAGCGGGCGGTCGCGGAACGGCACAAGGGCAGCCTCAAGGCCGTGATGGCGTCGCTGGTCGCGGAGATGCGGGACGGGGTCGTGCGGGACTAGAGCTCGTCGAGCTGGCTGCGGAGCGTGCCGGGGCCGAGGATCGACGCGCCGAGGGCCTCGACGCGCCGTCGCAGCTCGCGGTCGGCGGTCGCCACCAGGACCTTGGCTTGCTGCCGGGCGACGACCTCGACGATCTTCGAGTCGCCGTCGGTGTCCGCGGCGACGACCTCGACACCGGGGACGCCGGTGACGTGCTTGGCCTGGCCTTCGACGACCAGGACGACCCGCGGCCACCAGGTCACCGCGGCGTCGTCCGGGTCCGGCACGCCGGCTTCGGCGAGCTTCGCGAGCTGGTCGCGGAGGCGTTCGGCGGCACCGTGCCGGTCGCGCCACCAGCCGTCCGGCCGCGAGCCGACGACGTTGGCGGCGTCGACGACCAGCACCAGCTCCTGCCCGGCACGGTCACGCAGGGCGGGCCAGGCGGCGGCGAAGTCGTGGTGCAGCCGGTAGCCGGGCACGTCGTCGGGGTCCACCCAGCGCACCTCCGCACTTTCGGTGTTGGCGACCCGCGCCTCGGCCCCGTCGGCGAGGGCGAGCACGGTGGTGTAGCTCCACTCACCATGATCCACCACGGAGGCGGCGACCGCCCGGAAGGCGTCGGCGGGCACGGAGGCCTCTTCGAAGGCTTCGCGGGCGGCGGCGCTCCTGGCGGTCTCGCCGGCCTCGATGGCGCCACCGGGCAGCGCCCAGGTCCGGCCGTGGTGCACCCACCAGGCGCGGCGCTGCAGGAGGACACCGCGAGCGGGATCGACGAGCAGCAGGCCGGCGGCACCGTAGCGGCCCCAGTGCAGGTGCCCGCAGGAGCAGCGGACGAAGACACTCGCGGAGGGCCGGCTCACCCGACCAGCGTGGCACACTTCCCACCACCACGGTCGTGAGTGGGAAACCGGGTTAGAACACTGTTTCTCACTCACGACCAGCTGTGGCAGGCCCGGAACCGGCGCGTCAGCCGCGCGGCGTTCGGCGGTCTTGGCGATCCCGGCGGCCTCGGCGGCTGCCGAGGAACGCCGCCAGGAAGATGCCCACCGTGCAGCCGCCGAGCAGGATGCCGGCCATCACCGGAGCCGGGACCAGCGGCTCGACCAGGAAGTGCCCGACGATGGTCCAGCCCGCGAGGGCAACGGAACCGGCCACCGCTCGCCACCTCGTGTTCCGCGCCCCCTGCTCCCAGACGATCCCGGCTACCGCCACGGCAACGCCACCCAATCCGATCAACAGGTTCATCCCCCGCACCCCGAGCATGGAGATACCCGGTTCACGGCCGGGTGACACGGTCAGACCGGCGCTTTCGCCGCCTCCAGGGCCAGGGCCGCCGCGCCGACGATGGCCGTGTCGTCGCCCAGGTGGGCCGTCCTGATCCGCGCCAGCGGGCGGTGCCTCGCCCCCGTGATCGCGCCCGCGTAGTGCTCTCGGGCTTCGTCCAGGAACAGCGGTGCCGACTCCGACACGCCTCCGCCGATCACGATGATCTCCGGGTCGAACACGTCCGCCACCAGGGCCAGGCCCTCGCCCAGCCACTTCGCCAGCTCCGCCATCGCCAGCTGGGCGATCGGGTCGCCGTCGCGGGCCGCGCCGGCCACCCGGCGGCCCGTCACCGAGCCCGGGTCGCCCGCCACCTGCTGGGCCAGCACCGTCGAGCGGCCCGGGTGCCGGGCCAGCAGCTCCACCGCCGTCGCCGCCAGCGCCGTTCCGCTGCAGTACCGCTCCCAGCAGCCGTACTTGCCGCACGGGCACGGGCGGCCGCCGCGGACCACCGTCAGGTGGCCCAGCTCCGGGGCGACGCCGTACGCGCCCCGGTACAGCTTGCCGTCCAGCAGCAGGCCCGCGCCGATGCCCGTGCCCAGCGCCACCAGCGCCGCCACCTGGGCGCCGCGGGCCGCGCCGAAGCGGTGCTCGCCCACGATCGCCGAATTCACGTCGTGCTCCAGCAGCACCGGCAGGCCGACGCGCTTCTCGATCCGGTCCGCGACCGCGGCGCCGCGCCAGGCCAGGTGCGGCGCGAACATCACCGACCGGCGGTCGCGGGCCACGAAGCCCGCCACCGCCAGGCCGACGCCCGCCACTTCGTGCCGGTTGCGCAGGTCCTCGACCACGCCCGCGATGGCGTCCTCGAGGGCACCTTCCTCGCTCGGTGTCGCGACGCGAGCCGTGTCGAGCAGGGAGCCGCGCTCGTCCACCACGCCGGCCCGGACACTCGTCCCGCCGACGTCCACCCCGATCGTCCGCACTCAGCTCTCCCACTCGTCGCGCCGGCGGACGGTGATGTGCTGGACCCGCGGCGCCGTTCGCGGGTCCGCGGGCCGCGGCGCCGGCCGGAACCCGGGCATGTGCACGCCCGCCTCCGGCTCCCAGCGGTCGGCCAGCACCGCGCGCAGCAGGGCGACCAGCTGAGCCAGCTGCTCGGCCAGCCGCGCGACCAGCTCGGGGCGCTCACCTCGCACAACGGCGACGATCGCACACAGCGGACACCAGCCGCACGCCGAACCGTCCGCTTTCGCCTCGTCCGGCGTGCCGTGCCCGGCCGCGAGCACACCCTCCAGCCAGGGCGCCGCCTTCTCGACGACCAGCTCGGCGAGCAGGCGGATCTCCTCCGCCAGCCGCGGCCCGGCCGTGTCCTCCGCTTCGCTCACCCGCGTCCCCGGTTCCCGGCCAGGTGCACCACCAGGCCGTCGGCGTCGGATTCCGCGCCGGTGATCCGGCACGGCCGCAGCGACTCCGGCAGCGCGATGAGCCTGCGGAAGCCGTCCACGGTGATCGCCAGGTCGTCGTCGACGCGGGCGAGGTCGACCTCGGTGTCCCGCGCGAGCGGGATCGTGACGCGCAGCGTGTACCCGTCCGGGGCCGGGCGCACGCGCAGCAACGGGGTGACGGGCCGCCCGTCGCCCGCCAGCGGGTCGCCGCCGTGGTAGAGCTCGCCGGCGATCTCCAGCAGCGCGGGCAGGCCGACCGGCTCGACGGCCCGGTGCTCCACGCGCACGAGCGGCGCGACCCCGGCCGCGGTGAGCTCGGCCAGCACGGCGTCCTGCTGCTCGCGGCGCGTGCGCAGCCACGAAGCGGCGCCGCCGCGCCAGATGCCGGGAACGGGCATCAGCCGGTTGGCGATCAGGCCGTCGACGGCGATGCCGCGCAGGGCCAGCGAGCTGAGCGTGCGCCGCGCCTCGGCGACGACCACCCGCTCGGGCGTCAGCACCAGCCGGACCGTGGTCACCGACGGCTCGGTCAGCAGCGCGCGCAGGCCGTCGAGGTGGGCGCCGAGCCGGCGGACGGGCTCGGTGACGCGCCGGCCGAACACGCGGGTCAGGTAGCCGGAAACGGCTTCGGGCAGGGCGAGCAGCCGCAGCGTCTCGGCCGTCGGCCCGCAGTCGACGACCACGGTCTCCCACGGCCCGTCCTCGGCCAGCCGGCGGACCTCGGTCAGGGCAAGCAGCTCGTCGACGCCGGGCAGGACGGTCAGCTCTTCGGCGTCGAGGGTGTCCAGGCCCGCGCCGGCCAGCGCGGCCTGCAGCTCGGCGCGCAGCCGGTCCCAGGTGGCGTCCACCAGCGTCCGCGAGTCGATCTGCACGCCCGAGAGCAGCGTGTCCACTTCGGACGGCTCGGCGCCGAGCGGGCGGCCGAAGGCGTCGCCGAGCGAGTGCGCCGGGTCGGTGGACACGACGAGGGTCTTCCTGCCACGGGCGGCGAGGGCGGCGCCGGTGGCCGCGGCCAGCGTGGTCTTCCCGACACCCCCTTTGCCGGTGAACAGCAGGATCCGCACGCGGCTACCCCTCGGCCCGCTTCTTGAGCTCCTTCAGCGCGGTGTCCATGACCATCTTCTCGGCCTTGCGGCGCAGCAGGCCGATCATCGGCAGCGCCAGCTCGACCGAGAGCGTGTAGGTGACCCGGGTCCGGCCGCCGCCGAGGTCCTCCAGCGCGTAGCGGCCGTTCTGCGCCTTCTGCATCTGGCCCTTGACGAGGTGCCAGCTGACGCCGAGGCCGTCGTCGTCCCAGTCGTAGGAGAGGGTGTAGACGTCCTTGATCGGGCCCGCGTCGAGGGTGAGCTTGACCTGCTTGGCCCGCCCGTCACCGTCGGTGTCGAGGACCTCGGCCTGCCGGACGGCCTTGGCCCATTCCGGGTACGCGGGGAAGTCGGCGATCACGGCCATCACCCGGCTGGGCTCGGCGTCGACCTCGATGGACTGTGTGGACTGCTCGGCCATGGGTCGAAGCGTAGCCGCCGCGCTTGGTCACCAGCGCAGCACGTAGGGCTGCCCGGTCTCCTTGAAGTGCCCCACGTTGCGGCACTCGGTCAGGCCGACCCGGGCGCGCGGCGCGAGTGGCTGGTGCACGTGCCCGAACACCGACCAGCGCGGCCGCTGGGCGTGGATCAGCTCCAGCAGCGCCGCCGAGCCGATCTCGCTGCGGCGGGCCACGACGTCGTAGACCAGCTCCGGCACGGCGGGCGGGGCGTGCGTGCAGAGGACGTCGACCGCGGTCAGCGCGGCGACGCTCGCGTCGTAGTCCGCGCGATCCCGCAGGTAGGGCCGCCACGCGGCGCCCTTGCGGCGGCGCGGGACGACGCCGTCGGGCAGCAGCGCGCCGCCGACGAACCCGAACCGCAGGCCGCCGATCTCGGCCACCTCGCCGTCGAGCACCCGGATGCCCTCGCCGGCGAACTCGGGCCACAGGTCCGGCGTGTCGACGTTGCCCGGCGTGGCGTAGGTGGGCGCGGTCATCGCCGCGAACAACGACGCGTACTGGGTGCGGACGGCCTCGTCGACCGCGCCGGCCGGGTCGTCGAGACCCGCCCAGAGGGTGCGGGAGTAGGCAACGGTTTCGTCACGGCTGCCCTCCCGGCGCAGCCGCGCGAACTCGCCGACCTTCTCCGCGCCGAACAGGGCGCCCATGATGCCCTTGTCGTGCTCGCGGTAGTCGACGAAGTCGATCAGGTCGCCGAGCACGACCAGGGCGTCGGCCCCGTCCCCGGCGCGCTTCAGCGCGTCGGCGTTGCCGTGCACGTCCGAGACGACGTGTACCCGCACCCCTGGTCCCTTCAGCCCTCGCCCCGCGGAGGAACGCCGGGCTCGCGCCCGTCCTCCAGGATCTCCTTGAGCCCGAGTGCGATCGCCTTCGCCGCGCGGGCCCGCCGGTCGAACTCCCGGCGCAGCTCCCGCGGCGCCGGCACCCGCGGTGCCCCGGCCGCGTCGGCGGGCGTCGCCCGCAGGAAGTAGTGCAGCAGGGTGCCGTCGAGCACCGGCTCGAGCCAGACCTCCATCGTACCGACGAGCGCGCCGGTGACGGTCCAGCGCAGGCCTTTGTCGCCGCGGTCGGTGTAGACCTGGAGGACCAGGTCGGGCCAGTACCGCGGCCACGATGCGGGATCGGCGAAGGCGGCGGCCACGGTGGACGGCGGGACCGCGAGGAACGTCTCGTCGACGACGTCGATGGCGGGCGGTGCGTTCACGTGCGAAGAATGTCACGCCCTCGCCGTGCACCGGCGATCAGCATGGTCTTAAGGTGCTCACCACGCTAAGTTGACTGGCGGGTAACAGCGGTGTCGCCCACCGCACGCGTTGAACACGGAGGTCCACGTGCGCGAATACAGCGCTCCCGCCGGGAAGCCGGTGGCCGACGACGAGAACATGTCCGATGTCGTCTGGGCGAACGCCGAGCGGTTCTCGGACGTGGTGAGCTTCCGCCGCCAGGTGGACGGCACCTGGCTGGACGTGACCGCCAAGGAGTTCGCGGCCGAGGTGCTGGCCGTGGCGAAGGGCCTGGCGAAGTCCGGCATCGGCCGCGGCGACCGCGTGGGCCTGATGTCGAAGACCCGCTACGAGTGGACGCTGATCGACTTCGCGATCTGGGCCGCCGGTGCGGTGACCGTGCCGATCTACGACACCTCCTCCCCCGAGCAGGTGGCCTGGATCCTCTCCGACTCGGCCGCGAAGGCCGTGTTCGTCGAGACGACCGGGCACGCGAAGGCCGTCGACGAGGTCCGCGACCGGCTTCCGGAGCTGGCGAACACGTGGCAGATCGAAGGCGACGCCCCGGCCGTCGAGACGCTCGCCGCGCTCGGCGCGGAGCTGTCCGACGACGAGCTGCACGAGCGCCGCCGCGAGGTGACCGCGGACGACCTCGCCACCATCGTCTACACCTCGGGCACCACCGGCCGTCCCAAGGGCGTCGAGCTGACCCACCGCAACCTGCTGGCCGAGATCCGCGCCGACATCGAGGCGTTCCCGCAGCTGATGGAGCAGGGCAACTCGCTGCTGTGCTTCCTGCCGCTGGCGCACGTGCTGGCCCGCGCGATCGCCGTCACCGCGCTGACCGCCCGCGTCACGCTCGGGCACACCCCGGACGTCAAGAACCTGGTCGCCGACCTGGGCACGTTCCGGCCGACGTTCGTGGTCGCGGTGCCGCGCGTGTTCGAGAAGGTCTACAACTCGGCGAAGCAGAAGGCGCACAGCGAGGGCAAGGGCAAGATCTTCGACGCCGCCGAGGCCGTGGCCGTCGCCTACAGCGAGGCGCAGGACTCCGGCGGCGCCGGGCTCGGCCTGAAGCTGAAGCACCTGGCGTTCGACAAGCTCGTCTACGGCAAGCTGCGCGCGGCCCTCGGCGGCCGCTGCGTCGCGGCCGTGTCCGGTGGCGCCCCGCTGGGCGCGCGGCTGGCGCACTTCTTCCGCGGCATCGGCGTCCCGGTGTTCGAGGGCTACGGCCTGACCGAGACGTCCGCGGCGGCGAACGTCAACACCCAGACGGCGTTCCGCGTCGGCACGGTCGGCAAGCCGGTCAACGGCACGTCCGTCCGCATCGCCGACGACGGCGAGGTGCTCCTCAAGGGCGACGTCGTGTTCCGCGCGTACTACAACAACCCGCAGGCGACGGCGGAAGCGCTCACCGACGGCTGGTTCCACACCGGCGACCTGGGCGAGCTGGACGACGACGGGTTCCTCAAGATCACCGGCCGCAAGAAGGAGATCATCGTGACGGCGGGCGGCAAGAACGTCGCCCCGTCCGGCCTCGAGGACACGATCAAGGCGGCCCCGCTGATCAGCCAGGCCATGGTGGTCGGCGACCAGCGCCCGTTCATCGCGGCGCTGGTGACGGTGGACGAGGAGTACTTCCCGTCGTGGAAGTCCCAGCACGGCAAGCCCGCGTCGGCGACGGTGGCCGAGCTGGCCTCGGACCCGGACCTGCTCGCCGAGATCCAGGCGGCGGTGGACGAGGCGAACAAGTCGGTGTCCAAGGCCGAGGCGATCAAGAAGTTCACGGTGCTGGCCCACGACTTCACCGAAGCCGGCGGCGAGATCACGCCCAGCCTGAAGCTGAAGCGCAACGTCGTCTCGAAGAACTACGCGGACGCCATCGAAAGCCTGTACCGGAAGTAGCGGGGTTCACGGCCGGGTGAAGCCGGTGCTCCGCTCGACCTTCGCCACGTGCAGCGTGTAGCGCTCGTACCACTCGGCGCGGCCGCGCCGCTGGGCCGCCCGGTGTTCGGCGTCGGTCCGCCACTGCGCGAGCGCCTCGGCGTCGCGGAAGTAGCCGACGGTGATGCCGAGCCCGCCGGGTGTCTGGGCGTGGTCCATGCCCAGGTACCCGGGGACCTGCTTGACCAGCTCTTCCATCCGGGCGTTCGTCTCGCCGTAACCGCTCTGCTCCGAGGTGCGGACGGTGGTGAAGACCGCCACGTAGTACGGGGGTTCGAAGGGCCCCACCGGCGCCTGCGGATCATCGATCATGGCACCACCGTAGTGCGCTGGGCGGCGACGAAGTCGCGGTACCAGCGGTAGCTCGCCCGCGGCGTGCGCTCCTGGGTCGCGTAGTCGACGTGGACCAGGCCGAACCGGTGCCGGTAGCCGTGCGCCCACTCGAAGTTGTCCAGCAGGGACCAGCAGAAGTAGCCGCGCAGGTCGACCCCCGCCGCCGCGGCCGTGCGGGCCGCCTCGATGTGCTCGTTCAGGAACGTGATGCGCTCGTAGTCGGCGAAGTCGCTTCGGTCGGCGTACACGCACCCGTTCTCCGTGACGTACATCGGCGGCAGTCCCGGGTACCGGTTGTGCAGGCCCACCAACGCTTCCGTCAGGCCCTCCGGCTCGACCGGCCAGCCCATGCCCGTGCGCGGGACGTCCGGCAGCCGGGACGTGTCCACCCCGATGTCGGCCGCCGTGCGGCGGGCCGGGTCCGGCTCGCGGTGCGGGGCGTCCGCGACGTGCAGCCGGTAGTAGTAGTTCACGCCCAGGTAGTCCAGCGGCACGCCGATCGTTTCGAGGTCGCCGTCGCGGCGGAACGAGAAGTCGGAGACGCCGTCGAACATCGCCGTCAGGCCCGGTGCGTACCGGCCGCCGAAGAGCGGGTCGGTGAACTGGCGGCGCAGCAGCGTGTCCTGCCGGGCCGCCGCCGCGGCGTCCGCGGCCGACGACGACACCGGGACCGCCGGCGACTGGTTGAGCACGATGCCGAACTGGTGCTGCGGCGTGGCCTGCGCACGCATCGCCCGGACCGCCAGCCCGTGACCCAGCAGCAGGTGGTGGGCGGCGGCGAGGGCGCCGTGCCCCTCCCGCGCACCCGGCGCGTGCCGTCCCTCGCCGTAGCCGGCGACCGCGCAGGGGTACGGCTCGTTCAACGTCGTCCAGTGGTCGACGACGTCGCCGAGCTCCTCGTGCACCAGGGCGGCGTACTCGGCGAACCGGGACGCCGTGTCCCGGGACCGCCAGCCGCCTTCGTCCTCCAGCGCCTGCGGCAGGTCCCAGTGGTACAGGGTCAGGAACGGCTCGATCTGCCGCTCCCGCAGCGCTTCCACCAGCCGCCGGTAGAAGCCGAGGCCCCGGCGCTCGGCGCGGCGGCCGTCCGGCTGGATCCGCGGCCACGACACCGAGAACCGGTAGGCGTCGACGCCGAGGTCGGACAGCAGGGCCAGGTCGGCGCGCCAGCGGTGGTAGTGGTCGGCCGCCGGTTCGCCGGTGTCGCCGCCGGCCACCGCGCCGGGCCGCGCCGCGAAGGTGTCCCAGATGGACGGTCCGCGGCCGCCGGCCGTGGTCGCGCCCTCGATCTGGAACGCCGACGTGGCGACGCCCCAGCGGAAGCCGGGCGGGAAACTGGTGGTCACGATGAGCTCCGGGAGGGTCAGCCCTTGAGCGCGCCCTGCATGATGCCGCCGACGATCTGGCGGCCGAACAGCAGGAACACGAGAAGGACGGGGACGGTGCCGATGGTCGCGGCGGTGAGCACGAGCGTGTAGTCGGTGGTGTAGCCACTGGCCAGTGTGGACAGTGCGGTTTGGACGGTCGGGTTCTCCGGCACCAGCACCACCAGCGGCCAGAAGAAGTCGTTCCACGCCTGCATGAACGTGAACAGGCCGAGCACGGCCGCGGCCGGGCGGGCGGCGGGCAGGGCCACGTGCCAGAACAGCCGCAGCGAGCCGCAGCCGTCCATCCGCCCCGCTTCCAGCAGCTCCAGCGGCAGCGCGCGCTCGAAGTACTGCCGCATGAAGAACACGCCGAACGCGGTGACCAGGCCGGGCACGATCACCGCCTGCAGCTGCCCGGCCCACCCGAAGTCGGCCATCATCATGTACAGCGGCACGACACCCAGCTCGGTCGGGATCGCCTGGGTGGCGACCACGACGAGCAGCAGCAGCGTCCGTCCGCGGAAGCGCATCTTGGCGAAGGCGAACCCGGCCAGCGTCGAGAACAGCACCACCGACACGGTGATGGTGCCCGCGACGATCAGCGAGTTCCCCAGCGCGAGCGCGAAATCCGTCTCGTCGAAGACGCGGGCGATGTTCTCGAACAGGTGCCCGCCCGGCACGAGGACCGGCGGCACGCTGCCCACGGCCTCCGTCGTCTGCGAGGAGACGACGAACGACCAGTACACGGGGAACGCCGAGCCGGCCAGGATCGCGATCAGCGCGGCGTAGGTCCACGGGCTCGTGGCCCGCTTCCCCATGCGCCGGAGCCGGCCGGGTGACGCGGCCGGCGCCGGCGCGGCCGGGGTCAGCACGGTGGTCATGTCGCTCCTCAGTCCGTTTGGATGCGCCGGGTCACCAGGTACGACAGGCCCGCGACGAGCATCGTGGCCACGGCCAGGATCAGCGCGATCGCCGAGCTGTAGCCGAAGTCGTACTTGGTGAAGCCCTGCTCGTAGAGGTAGAGCGCGGCGGTCTGGAACTGCCGGTCCGACCCGCCCGTGGCGGCCGCGGTGCCGGGGTTGAACAGCAGCGGCTCGGCGAGCAGCCGCATGTTCCCGGTCGTCGCGATCACCGTCGAGAAGATGATCTGCGGCCGCAGCAGCGGCACGGTGATCCGCCAGAACTGCTGCCATCCCTTCGCGCCGTCGAGAGTGGCGGCTTCGTACATGCTCGACGGGATGGCCTGCATCGACGCCAGGAAGATCAGCGCGTGGTAGCCGGTCCAGCGCCACACCACCATCGCGGCGATGGCGGTGTGCGAGCTGGCCGTGCCGGCCTGCCAGTCGACCTGGCCGGCCCCGAACCAGCTCAGCACCCAGTTCACCAGGCCGAAGTCCCGGCCGAACAGCTGCGCGAAGATGATCGTCACCGCCGCCACCGAGGTGATGTTCGGCAGGATCATGCCCATCCGGAACAGCGTCCGGCCGCGCAGCCTGCGGTTGAGCAGGTGCGCGATGCCGAGCGCGAACAGGATCTGCGGGATCGTGGTCAGCAGCCACAGGCTGACCGTGTTCCCCATCGCGTTCCAGAAGTACGGGTCGTGGAACAGCAGCCGGTCGTAGTTGCCGAGGCCGACGAACGTCGCGCCGTCGGCGTCGAGCAGGTTCCGCTTCTGCAGCGACACGAACGCCGTGTACAGCAGCGGGAAGAGGCCGAAGACGCCGAAGATGAGGAAGTACGGGCTGATGAAGCCGAACGGCGACAGCTTGACGTCCCACTTGTGCCGCCGGTCGGCCCAGCTCAGCGTTTTCGCCGCAGCCATCAGCTCTGCAGCTTCGCGACGTCACCGACCAGCTGCTGCCACGCCGCCCCGCCGTCCTGCTTGCCCTGCTCGACGCGCTGCATGGCGTTGCCGAACTCCGTCTGGACGTCGCCGGCCTTCGGGCCCTGGTACTGCGGGTTCAGCTTCTTCGCCGCTTCGGTGAACAGCTTGCCGACGGGCGCGTTGTTGAAGAAGGGGTTGGTGTAGCCGGTGATCTTCGGGTCGTCGTACAGCGACGGCGTCGACGGGAGCAGGCCCTGGCTGGTGAAGACCTTCGCCTGCTGCTCGGGCGCGGTCAGCCACGCGGCGAGCTCGGCGGCTTCCTTCGTGTGCTTGCCCTGCTTCGGCACGGTCAGGTACGAGCCGCCCCAGTTGCCGCCCCCGCCGGGCACGGTCGCGACGTCCCACTTGCCCGCGGTGTCCGGCGCCTGGTCCTTGATCTTCGTCATCATCCAGGCCGGGCAGGTGACCGTGGCGAACTGGCCCTGCGTGAAGCCGGTGTTCCAGGTCGGCGTGCTGTAGAGCAGGCCGGCACTCAGCTTCGCGTTGACGGCGTCGACCACGAGGTCCCAGCCCTGGCGCAGGGCCGGATTGCTGTCGACGACCAGCTTGTCGCTCTGGTCGTAGTAGCCGACCGGGGCCTGGCCGAAGATCGCGTTGAGCACGGTCGGGCCGCCGTCGATGAACTTGACGCCGCCCGGGGCGTGGCTCTGGAAGCGCTTGCCCGTGTCGAAGAACGCCTGCCAGGTCGGCCAGAGCGCGGCGACGGCGTCGCGGTCGGCGGGCAGGCCGGCCGCCTGGAACAGGTCGCGGCGGTAGCAGATCGCCAGGCCGCCGACGTCGGTGCCGTAGCCGATCTGCTGGCCGCCCTTGGCCAGTGACGCCGACCACTTCCAGCTCAGCCAGCGGTCCTTGAGTTTGTCGCCGCCGACGGTGTTGAGGTCGACGAACTTGTCCGGTGTCGCCTTGAACTGGGCGACGTAACCGGTGTCGATCGCCTCGATGTCCGCAGCGCCGCCGCCGGTGGCCAGGTGCGCGGCGAGGTTCTTGTGGTGGTCGGAGTAGGACGCGGTCCGCTCGGTGATCTCGATGCCGGGATGGGCGGCCTGGTACTCCTTGATCAGGTCGGTGTAGCCGAAGTTGCCGAAGAGGCCGAGGCTGAGCTTGATCTTGCCGCCGCCGGCGTCACCGCCCCCGCAGGCGGTCAACGCGGTGACCGCGGCCAGACCGGCGCACACCGCGCCGGCGATCAGGCGGATCCGGCGGGTTGTCGTTTTCGGGCGCATGAGATCTCCGTTGTTCTGCGGGCGCACGGGAGCACCTCGGCCGGGACCGGCCGGGCGGGAAAACGTGGCCCCTATGAGAGCGCTCCCAACCATTGTTCGTCAAGTAACGAAACAATAACGCGTTTTGGCATTTCCGCAGTCGGAGATCATGTGCTAGAGATGTAACCGGTTACAACACAGGAGGTCAGCATGGTCACCGCCCGCGAAGTCGCACAGCTCTGCGGGGTCTCCGTCGCCACCGTGTCGCGGGTGTTCAACCGCCCGGCCACGGTCAGCGCCCCGACGCGCGAACGCGTCGAGCGCGTGGCGCGGGAGCTCGACTTTTCGCCGAACGAGTCGGCCCGCGCGTTGTCGCGGCAGCAGTCGGCGATGATCGGGCTCGTCTGGGACACCGACCACCGGCGGCCCGGCTGGCGCCACCCGTTCCTGCAGGACCTGTTGCTGGGCCTCAAGTCCGCGTTGAGCTCGCACGGCTACCACCTGCTGCTGCTCGCCACGAGCGACGACGCCCGCAACCGCACGCCGGGGGTGTCGCTGGCCGACCCGATCGCGTACGTCGGCATGACGCGCCGCCACCACCTGGCCGGGCTCGTGCTGATCGACAGCGGGTCGGACGCCGAGGCGTTCGGCGCGTTCGCCCAGTCCGGGCTGCCGTGCGTGGCGCTCGACGTGGCCGTTTCGGGCGCGAAGGCGACGTACGTGACGTCGGACAACGCGGCGGGCGCGGCCGAAGCCGTCCGGCACCTCGCCACGCTCGGGCACCAGCGGATCGCGACGCTGACCGGCCCGCGCGGCAACTCCCCCGCCGCCGCCCGCACCGAGGGCTACCTGCGCGGGCTGGCGGAAGCGGGCCTGCCCGTCCGCGACGACTACCTGGTCACCGGCGACTTCTACCGCGAAAGCGGGTTCGTGGGGATGCGGCGGCTGCTGGCGCGCAAGGACCCGCCGACGGCGGTGTTCGCGGCGAGCGACGAAATGGCGATCGGCGCCCTGCTCGCCGCCCGCGCGGCCGGCCTGCGCGTCCCGGCGGACCTGGCCGTGGTCGGCTTCGACGACATCGAGGTGGCGGCCCTGGTGGACCCGGCGCTGACGACGGTGGCCCAGGACAAGCCGGGCTTCGGCACAGCGGCGGCCGGAGCACTGCTGGCCATGATCGAGAACGGGGCGGCACCCGAGCCGGTCCTGCTGCCGACCCGCCTGGTCGTCCGCGACTCCTGCGGCTCCCGATCGTGAGCGGCCGCCGGAACGCCGTCGCCGGGCACACCGACCACGGATGCGGCAAGCCCGCACCGGGCCGCCCTGCGCCGGCCGAACCGGAAGGGGCAGCGGCAGCCGCGCGACGAGCACCGGCGGCCAGCGGTGTTCCTTGCGGGCAGGCGCACCGACATGTCGTCACCGAGGCCGAACGTCCGGCTGGCCCGGTCCGAGATCGGGCGGGTCGCTCACGGCGCCGTGACCTCGGCGGCCCAGTCGATGTGGTGCGAGTAGAGCCAGTCGCGCTCTTCGCCGACGTCCTGGCCCGCGCTCGCCGCCACCAGCTTCTCGACCCGCTCGCGCCGCAGCCCCTCGTACGCGGCGAAAGCCGACGGTGGGTCCGGCAGGTCGCGCAGGCACTGCGCGAGGATCACGCTGTCCTCCAAGGCCATCGACGCGCCTTGCCCGGCGGCCGGGGACGCGGCGTGCGCGGCGTCACCGGCCAGCACCATCTCGGGCGTCGACCAGACGCGCGTCTCGGGCACGTCGTACGCGTGGCCGCCGAACACCTCCTCGCCTGTCGCCGCGATGATTTCCGCGCACGGCAACGGTTCCCCGGCGAACGCCGCGTGCGCGAACTCGCGCCAGCCTGCCGGCGTGACCGCCGCGATCTCGGCGCGGGGCCGCTCGGCGTCCGGGATGCGGGCGAACCAGAACGTCGCCCCGCCGGGGTCGGTGGTGAAGCCGAACGCGGCCTTGCTGCCGCGCACCATCCGGTAGATCCCGGGCGCCGCGGGCAAGCCGGGTGCGCGCGTGTAACCGTAGACGACGGTCAGGCCGGTGTAGCGGGGTTCGGCCGCGGCCGGGTCGATCAGCTTCCGGACCACCGACCGCAGCCCGTCGGCACCGACGAGAACTTCACCCGATTCGGTGGACCCGTCGGCGAATTCGGCCGTGATGCCGTCCGGCCCGGGCTGCGCACCCACCAGCCGGCGGCCGCGCACGAGCGGGACTCCGCGGCGCGCGGCCTCCTCCTGCAGGACGCGGTAGAGCGTCGCGCGCGTGAGAGTGCGCGGCCCGTCGAGGCCTTCGGTGTCGAACTCGCGCCGTCCGGCGGTCTCCCCGCTCGGCGCGACCAGCTCGACGCCGTACGCGGCGAAGGACGCGTCGACCACCGGCCGGTCGGCGCCGATCGCGCGCAGGGCGTCCATGCCGTTGTGCATGATCGTGAGGAACGCGCCGATGTCGTCGCCGCCCGCCGGACAAGCCTCGAACACGACCGGGTCGTGTCCCGCGAGCTTCAGGGCCATCGCCGTGACCGTGCCGGAAATCCCGCCGCCCGCGATCAAGACCCGCACCGCACTCCCCCTCGTGAACCCCGCGTGCCGCCGTCCCCGACGTTACCGTGACGGCGGCACGCGCCGCTCACTCCTTGGCGCCACTGGCGGCGATGTCGCCGTTGAGGCCACGGGGGAAGAAGCCACCCGAGCTGACCTTGTCCGGGTTGAGGTAGGCGATGTTGAGCACGCGGTCGGCCGAGCGCCCGAACGCGATGCCGTTGGCGTCGGCCGGCACGAGGTTCGCCTTGCCGTCCTTGAGCACGCCCTCGTCGTCGTCCGCCTTGCCGTCCAGGCTGTCGCGGGCGTCGGACATCTTGTTCGTGATGTCGCCGAGGCCGCGCTCGAACAGCTGGGACCGCACGATGCCCGCGTGGTAGGCCTCGACCGCGAGGATGCCCGCCGCCGCGTCGAGGAACGTCTTGTTGTTGACCAGCGGCGCCGCGCCCTTGTAGGCCGACACGCCGACGTCCTCGAACAGGTACGCGGCGAGCAGGAAGTTGTTCTCGCTGGCGAACGGGTCGAACGTCTGGCCCTGCTTGATCACGCCCGCGGCCTGCATGGCGGCGGTGAAGCTGTTCTGGAAGTCGATCTCCGGCTGCGCCACGGCCGCCTTGTCGAGCGCCTTGCGCAGGAAGTTCACGTGCGCGACCTCGTCGCCGGCGATCTCCTGCGCGATCTGCTTGACGTGCTCGCTCTTGAACTTCACCGCGTGGCCGCCGGAGACCTTGCCGAGGTTGCCGACGCCGTTGACGTACTTCTCGTTCAGCCCGTAGCCGTAGACGGCGAACGAGTACAGGTTCGCCTCGAGGTATTCCAGGTTGAGCGCGAAGTTCAGCACGGCGGCGTCGCTGGCGGCCGCGTTCTGCTGCGGGTACTGCGACGTCGCGCCGGCCGAGCCGAGGCCCATCGACAGCGCGCCGCCGAGCACCCCGGCGCCCGCGACGCCGAGCCCCGCCGCTCCCGCAGCCTTGAGGAAGCGGCGGCGGTCGGTCGCGTTCTCCGCGCTGCGCTCGATCAGCTGCCGTGTGTAGCGTTTTCCGAACACCGGGGGACGTCCTCTCGTGACGAGTTCGTCCACCTCACCCACCGGTGATACGTACCCGGACGGCCCCCGGCTCGGTCAAATCGGGAAAAAGTTCCTCCCGATTCCGTTTCCGCAGGTCAGCCGCACTGCGCGGCGGCGAGCCGGACGCAGACGGCCAGCGCGCGCACGGCCTCTTCGACGTCGGCGAGCTCCGGGAACGTCGGCGCGATGCGGATGACCGCGTCAGCCGGGTCGGTGCCGTGCGGGTGGGTCGCCCCGGCGGGGGTCAGCGCGACGCCGGCCTCCTTCGCCAGCCGCACGACCTCCTTCGCGGTGCCCTCGGGCACGGTCAGCGACACGAAGTACCCGCCGGTCGGCTTGGTCCACGACGCGAGGTCCGACAGCTCCTCGGTGAGGATGCGGTCGACGGCGGCGAACTTGGGGCCGATGATCTCGGCGTGCTTGCGCATGTGGGCGCGGACGCCGGCCTCGTCCTTGAGGAAGAGGGCGTGGCGCAGCTGGTTGACCTTGTCCGGGCCGATGGTCCGCTTGCCGACCAGGCCGGTCCACCAGGCGATGTTGGCCTCGGACGCGCCGAAGAAGCCCACGCCGGCGCCGGCGAAGGTGATCTTGGAGGTCGAGCCGAACACGAACACGCGGTCGGCGTTGCCCGCCTCGGTGGCCAGGGCGAGCAGGTCGGCCAGCTCCGGCTCGTCGTCGGTCAGGTGGTGCACGGCGTAGGCGTTGTCCCAGAAGATCCGGAAGTCCGGCGCCGCGGTGGTCATGGTGGCGAGCCGCCGCACGACGTCGTCGCTGAACGTGATGCCGGTGGGGTTGCTGTACTTCGGCACGCACCAGATGCCCTTGACGGCCGGGTCCTCGGCGACCAGCGTCTCGACGGCGTCCATGTCGGGGCCCCCGGGCGTCATCGCGACCGGGACCAGCTCGATGCCGAAGCGCTCGGTGAGCGCGAAGTGGCGGTCGTAGCCCGGGACCGGGGCGAGGAACTTCACCTGCGGCTCGTCGGCCCAGCGGCGCTCGGCGCCGGGGAGCTTCGACAGCAGCGCCTGCGCGACGGCGTCGTGCATCAGCTCGAGGCTGGAGTTGCCCGCGGCCAGCAGCTGCTCGACCGGGACCTGGAGCGCGCCGGCGAAGATGCGGCGCAGCTCGGGCAGCCCCTTGAGCCCGCCGTAGTTGCGCACGTCGGTGCCGTCCTCGGCCTTGAAGTTGCCGTCGCCGGGGAGGTCGAGCAGGCCGTTCGCCAGATCGAGCTGCTTCGGGGAAGGCTTGCCGCGGGTGATGTCGAGGGAGAGGCCGCGGTCGACCAGGGCCGCGTAGTCGCGGCGGGCCGAGTCGACGTCGACGGAAGCAGTGGTCATGGCCCAACGCTAACCCCGGCGTCGACACCATTTCGGGGCGGGTCCTGGCTAGGGTGGCCGGTGTGCATCTCGTCGTTCACGCCGACCAGCGGCAGTTCTCGGTCCGCGACTCCGCCTCCCGGCTGACGGGCAGCGGCTGGACTCCCGCGGCGGTCGAACTTCACCGGATCGGGGTGGAGTCCGGGGGCATCGCGATCGCGACGGCGCGGTCGGACCTGGTCGAGTCCTCGCTGACGGTCCTGTCGTCGGCGCCGCCCGTGCTCGCCGGCGCCGAGCACGTCGTCGAAGCCGATCTCGCGGTGCCGAGCGGGTCCTTGGTCGTTTCCGGGCCCGCGGACTACCCGTCGCAGGAGCAGGTCCTGCGGGTCGAGCCGGGCCGGTACCGGGCCCGGGTGTCGTACGTCCCGGCGGGCCCGCCGCCGGCGACGTGGAACGAGCACGAGTTCGGCGAGCACTACCGGTACGTGGTGGAGCTGTGGCCGGTTTCCTCGGCGTCCGAAGTGACGGTCCTGCGCCAGGGCGCCGCCGTCTGGGACGGCTAGAGCGCCGTCAACGCGGCCAGCTTCCAGCGGCCGTCCACCCGCTTGGCCGTCACCGCCAGCTGGGCCACCGAGGACGTCGGTGCTCCGCCGCCCTGGGTCACCGTTTGCTGGTCCAGGAACAGCAGCAGGGACGCGTCGTCGCCGTGCAGTGAACGGACGCCCACCGCGCGGACCGTCGTCGTGCGCACCAGCTTCTGCTCCGTCGCCCGGGCGCGGGCCGCCGCGAACTGGGCCTGGTACTCGCGCACCGCGTCGCCCGTCAGCAGGTCCGCCGCCGCGCGCTCGGTGCGGGCCAGGTTCGCGTAGTCGTAGGAGAACACCGCCTTCACCGCGTCGCTCACCTCCGACGCCACCGAGGTCGTCGCCGCCGTGTCGACCAGGGCCAGGTTGTCGCCCGGGGCCAGGGACGCCGCCTCGATGCCGAACCACACCGCGCAGCCCAGTGCCACCACCACGACCGCCGCCAGCACGCGGGTCATGAGCCCGCCGCCTGGACGCCCGCGACCTTCCAGCCGCCGCCGGCCCGTCGGGCGTCCACCGTGAGCCGGTTCAGGCGCGGCGTCGCGGCGCCGCCGCCCGTGCTCACCCGCACGTCCAGCACCGCCAGCAGGCGGGCCGTGCCCGCGGCGGGGTCGATCTCCGTCACCGCCGCCTGCACCAGGGACGCGGTCGAGACCGTGCGCGCCGAGGTCGCGCGGTCGATCTGCAGCCCGCGGTCCCCGGCCAGGTCCCTGCCGTACTGCCCGGTCGTCGCCGCGATCCAGCGGTCCACGCCGGCGCCCGCCGACCGGTAGTCGATCGTGTTCAACGTGACCAGCTCCGGGCCCACCGCGGCCAGCACCGCGTCCCGCTCCCGGCCCCGCGCCGCGGAGTCGTCCGCCGCCGCGCGCCACCACGACCAGCCGGTGAACCCCGCCGCCAGCACCGAAACGATCGCGGCCACCACCAGCGCCCGCAGTTTCACGACGTGCCCAGCAGCTTGCCCAGCCCGCCCGCCGAGGGGCCGGTCAGCAGGCTCAGCATCCCCGGCAGCTGCTGCGGCGCCGATGCGGCCTGCTGCTGCGGAGCCGCGGGAATGGCGGGCGGCTTCCCCGCGTACGGCGCGTTCTGTGCCCCGCGCACCCCGGTCGGGCTGCCCGGTGGCTCGGCGCAGTACGCGTTCATGTTCACCGGCGCTTCGGTCTCGTCGTTCGCCGGACGCTGCTTCGTGCCTTCGTAGCCCTTCGTGCACGAAGCCGGGTCGAAGAAGTTGAACACCACGCCGAGGTGGCCGGTGCCGTCCGGGGACGTCGACGGCGAGAACGCCGAGATGATCGGGTAGGCCACCAGCAGCTCTTCGATCGCGTCCTTGCGGGAGGTCGTGATCTGCGCGGTGGTCAGCAGGTTGGCGAAGAGCACGCCCAGGTCGGTGCCGGACGCGGCGAGCACGTCGCTGATCTGCCTGCTCAGCTGCGGCGCCTGCGCGATGACCCGCCGCAGGTCCGGGTCGGACGTCTTCAGCTGCCCGGCGATCGTGCGCAGCCCGCTCGCGAAGTCGGTGATGTTCGCCGCCTGCCGCTGCTGCGTGTCGAGCACGATCCGCGAGTTGCTCAGCAGGCCCTGCGTCTGCGGCACGTACTGCGCGGCCACCGCGGTCAGCGAACCCGTGCTGTCGAGCAGCTGCCGGAGTTCCGGGCCCGCGCCGGCGAACGCGTCGTACGTCTCGTCGACGACCGTCCGCAGCGAATCCGGGTGCACGCTCGCGACGAGGTCGTCGAGGTGGCTCAGCACGGTGTCCGGCGACGGCGGCAGCGACGTCCGGTCCCGGGTGATCACCGAGCCGTCGTGCAGGTACGGGCCGCCGTCGTGCTGTGGCAGCAGGTCGACGAACTGCTCCCCCACCGCCGACCGGTTCGCCACCTGCGCGTGCGCGTCGGCCGGGATGTCCGGGGCGCCGGGGTCGATGTCGAGGGCGACGTCGACGCCGTGCTCGGTCAAGGTCAGCCCGGTGACCCGCCCGACCGTGACACCGCGGTAGGCGACCTCGGAGTTGACGAAGATGCCGCCGGAGTCGGTCAGCTGCGCGGTGACCACGTAGCCGCGGCTGCCGAAGAGCCGGTCGAGCCCGGCGTAGTGGCCGCCGGCGTAGACGACCGACACCACGGCGATGACGACGAACGCGAACAGCTGGACGCGGATCTTGCGGGTGGTCACTTGCCGCCCCCGATCAGGCCGAGGAGGCCGCCCAGCAGGCCGGGACCCGCGGCC
Source organism: Amycolatopsis australiensis (assembly GCF_900119165.1). Classification (NCBI taxonomy): domain Bacteria; kingdom Bacillati; phylum Actinomycetota; class Actinomycetes; order Pseudonocardiales; family Pseudonocardiaceae; genus Amycolatopsis; species Amycolatopsis australiensis. The sequence goes on from NZ_FPJG01000006.1 coordinate 7,684,763, forward strand.
GGCGGCACCGAGCCGAGGTCGGGCAGCGGCAGCGGCGGGGCCTGCTGCCCGCCGCCGATCCCGGACGGCAGCGCGACCGGCGGCTGCGAGGAATTCGCGAAGTTCTGGATGAGCGTGTCCAGGTCGAGGTTCACGTTCGCCTCGACGTTCGCGTAGTCGCCCTTGATCACGTTGCCCGCGTAGTCCGGGAACGGGTAGGTGAGCAGGATCTGCAGCGCGTTCGGCAGGTTCTGCCCGGCTTCGCCGAGCTTCGTCAGCGTCGGCTGCAGCGCCTTCAGGTTCGCGACGAGCTGGTCACGGCTCTTCGTCACGGTGTCCACCGCGACTCCGGACAGCGCGTCGAGCGCGTTCAGCATGCCGACGAGCTGGTCGCGCTGGTCGGTGACGACCTTCAGGCCCGGCGCGAGGTTGTCGAGCGCGTTCGTGAGGTTCTGCGTCTGGCCGGTCAGGGTCCGGGACAGCTTGCCGAGCCCGTCGATCGCGCGGAGGATCTCGGTGCGGTGGCCGTCGAGCTGGGTCGCCAGCTCGTCCACTCGCGACAGCAGCGCACGGATCTCCGGCTCGTTGCCCGACAGTGCGTCGTTCAGCTCGTGGCTGATCTTCTGGATCTGCTCGACGCCGCCGCCGTTGAGCAGCAACGAAAGCGCGCCGAGCACCTCCTCGACCTCGGGGTTGCGGTTGGTGCGCCCGAGCGGGATCTGCGCGCCGTCCGCGAGCTTGCCCGACGCGGGTTCGGCGGTGGGCACGCTCAGCTCGACGAACTTCTCGCCCAGCAGGCTCGACTGCTTCAGCTCGGCGCGGGCGTTGGCGGGCAGCGCGATGTCGCCGTTGACCGTCATCGCCACCAGCGCCGACCGCGTGTCGGGGGTGAGGGTGATCCGGTCGACTCGCCCGACGGCGACGTCGTTGACCTTGACACTCGACTGCGGCACGAGGTCGAGGACGTCGGTGAACAGCGCGGTGACGTGGTACGGGTGGTCGCCGACGTCGGCACCGCCCGGCAGCGGCGTGCCGTAGAGGCCGTTGAACCCGCCGTCGCTGCAGCCGGCCAGGACGAGCACCCCGGCCAGCACCCCGGCGATCCGCTTGCGCCCGATCACTTGGCACCGCCCGAAAGCTGTTCCATCACGTCGACCAGCGGGAGCGGCAGCGGCGGCAGTTCGCCGTTCTGCAGCGAGTTGAGCACCTGCGGGATGGTGGGCAGCTTCAACGCGCCGTCGAGGACCGGTGCCAGCTGCTTGCAGATGCCGCCCAGCGTGTCCGGGACCTGCTTCGGCGTGAACGAGCTGATCAGCCGGCACGCGGTGAGGATCGGCGGGTTGGTCAGCTCGTTGAGGTTGTCGCGGACGGCGATGGTGCCGGACGCGGCGTCGTAGGAGTTGATGAAGTTGGTCGCGCCGGTCGGGGCGATGTCGAGGACCTCGGCGAGCGCGGCGCGCTGGTCGACCAGCACCTTCGACAACGACGCCAGTTTGTCCACATTGGACTCCAGTGCCGCTTTGTTGTCGTTGACGAACTGCTGGACGTCCCCGAGCGCCCCGCCCAGTGACCGCAGCGCGGCGCCGACGTCGGACGAGTCCGCGGCGAGGAACCGGCTGACGTCGGCGACCCGGCCGTAGAACTCGTCGAGCTGCCGGTCGCTCTGGGCGAGCGCGCCGGTGAACGAGTTCAGGTTCTGCACGGTCGAGAACAGGTCGTCCTTCGAGCCGTCCAGGGTCTTCGCGAGATCGGCGAGCCGGCCGACCGTCGAGTTCAGCGAAGAACCGTTGCCCTTCAACGTGTTCGCGGCGGTGTCGAGCACCCCGGACAGCGCGCCGTCCTTGTTGGCGCCGTTGGGGCCCAGCGCCGTCGACAGCTTGTCGAGGCTCGAGTACAGGTCGTCCAGCTCCACCGGGGTCGCCGTGCGCTCGCGCGGCAGGACCGTGCCCGTCGCCAGCTGCGGGCCGCTGTCGTAGGCGGGCGTCAGCTGGACGTACCGGTCGCTGACCAGGCTCGGCGCGACGACGACCGCGCCGACGTCGGCCGGCAGCGGCACGTCGTCGACCCGCATGTCGACGCGCACCGCGTCCCCCTCCGGCGTGACGCCGGTGACCCGGCCGACCGGCACGCCGAGCACCCGCACCGACGAACCCGCGTACAGCCCGACGGTCTTGCCGAAGTACGCCGACAGCGTGGTGCCGGTCGAGGCGCGGAACACGAGCCAGAGGCCGGCGGTGAGCAGCAGCGCGAGCACGCAGGCGAACGCCAGCCACGTCACCAGGCTGCGGCCGCGGTAGGTGCGGATGGTCATCGGCGGCCCACCCCCTGGTTCGGCGCCGCGATCGGCGGCGTGCAGCCTTCGGGGTTGATGGTGACCACGCCGGCGTTGATCGTCGGCGGCAGCAGCCCGCACAGGTAGCCCTCGAACCAGCGCCCGTTGCCGGTGGCGTTCGCGCCGACGCGGGCGAAGGGCGCCATCAGCTGCAGGCTCTTGTCGAGGTTGCCCTGGTTGCGCTGCAGGATGTCGGTCACCTTGCCCAGCTTGTCGAGCGTCGGCTTCAGCTGCGCCCGGTTGTCCGCGACGAGCCCGGTGAGCTGCGCCGACAGCTGCTGGGTGCCGGTGAGCAGGGCATTGATCGCGGCCTTGCGGTTCTGCAGCTCGGTGAGCAGCAGGTTGCCGTCGCTGATCACGCGCTGCAGCTGGGCGTCGCGGTCGGACAGCGTCTTCGACACCTGGCTCGTGTTGGCCAGCAGCGTGTGCAGATCGCTGTCTCTCGACGACACCGTGCGCGCCAGCGAGGACAGCCCGTTCAGCGTGTCCTTCAGGTACTGCGGGCTGTCCTTGAGGCTGTCCGAGAGCGCGTTGAAGCTGTCGGCCAGCTGTTTCGTGTCGATGTCGCCGACGGTCGCCGACAGCTGCTCGAAGGCGTCCTGCAGCTGGAACGGTGTCCGCGTGCGCGTCTGCGGGATGGTCGAGTTCGGTTCCTGCGTGCCGGTGCCCTTCGGGTCGAGCGCGAGGTACTTCTCCCCGAGCAGCGTCTTGATCTCGATGGACGCCGTCGTCGCGTCGCCGATCCGGACGTCCTTGACGCGGAACTTGACCAGGACCTGCTTGCCCGCGAGCTTCACCGACGACACGGTGCCGACCTTGACCCCGGCGACTTCGACCTCGTTGTCCGGCGCGAGCCCGGCGGACTCGCCGAAGTACGCCGAGTACGTCGTGCCGTTGCCGAAGAACGGGAGCTGGTCGGAGAAGTACGTCGTGGCCGTGACGAGCGCGATCAGCACGAGCGCGACCGCGCCGACTCCCGCCTGGTTGCGTTCCTTCAGCGGCTTCCATGTCCTCTGGGGCCCAGCCCCGGGCCCCGGCCGGGGGGCAAGCCCCCCTGGACCCCCCAACCGACTCATGGGCCACACCTCTCCGCGCGCTGCGTGCCGGGGATCGGGACGATCGGCAGGGTGATGTCGAGCGAGGAAATGCCGATGGTGCCGGTGATCCCGCACAGGTAGTAGTTGAACCAGCTGCCGTAGGACAGCGTCCGGGTGAACTTCTGCAGGTTGCCCGGCAGCACTTCCAGGAGGTGGTTGAGCAGCTCGCCGGAGTCGCCGAGGTTCTGCGAGAGCACGCCGAGCCGATCGACGTCCTCCTTCAGCGCCGGGCGCGCGTCGGCGAGCAGCCCCGTGGTCGACACGGCGAGGTCGCCGAGCGCGCTGACCGCGTCACCGATCGGCTTGCGCTGCTCGGCCAGCCCGCTGACCAGCTTCTGCGTCTGCTCGATGAGGTCGCCCAGCTGCGGGCCGTGGGCGTTGACCGTGCCGAGCACGGTGTTGAGGTTGGTGATGACCTGCCCGATCACCTGGTCCTTGCTCGCGATCGCGCTCGTCAGCGACGCGGTGTGCTGCAGCAGGCTGGTGATCGTGCCGCCCTCGCCCTGGAAGACGCTGATGATCTCGGCCGAGAGCTGGTTGACGTCCTTCGGGCTCAGCGCCTTGAACAGCGGCTTGAACCCGTTGAACAGCACGGTGAGGTTCAGCGCGGGTTTCGTGCGCTCCGGCGGGATCGTGCCGCCCGCGGGCAGTGCCCGGTCGCCGGGGACGTCGGTGCCGAGCGCGAGGTAGCGCTGGCCGACGAGGTTGCGGTACTTGATCGTCGCGGTCACGGTCTCCGGCAGCCGGTAGGCGTGCTCGACCTCGAACCGGACCTGGGCGAGGTTCCGCTCCCCCTCGACCACCTCGATCGCGTCGACCTGGCCCACCTTGACCCCGGCGATGCGGACGTCGTCGCCTTCCTTGAGCCCGGACGCGTCGGTGAACTTCGCCAGGTAGCCGGACGTCTCGCCGAAGTTCGTGTTCGCGATGGTCGCCGCGAGGATCCCGGTGAGCAGCACGGTGACGACGGCGAACACCGTCAGCTTGACCAGCGATCCGGCGAAGCTCCTCACTTCAGCTCCACCTCCGTCCCGCGGTAGAGCGGCCCGACGATCAGGCCCGCCCAGCCGGGCACGTCACCGGGCGAGGTGCCGAGCGCGGGCGAAGCGAGCAGGTCGATCAGGTCCCGCTCGTAGGCGGAGCCGACGATCGTGCCCGACCCGCCGACCGCGCCGCCGCCCGCGGTGATCGGGCCCGGCAGCCGCTCGGGCGGCGACTTCGGCGGCGCGGGCTTGCTGGAGCCGTCCTCGATGGCGCCGTCCGGCGGGTACTGCGGCCAGACCCCCGGCTTGGGGACCTCCGGGTAGCAGCGCGGGCCGCGCTTGTCCTCGTACTTCGGCTCGTCGACGCCCGGCAGGTACTTCCCGCGGCTCGCGGCGAACTCGATGGTGACCCGGCTGACCTCGGGGTGCGCGGTGCCCTTGCCGAACGCCAGCTCCGCGCGCGGCACCGACTCCGCCAGCTGCCGCAGCAGGCACGGGTACTCGGGCGCGTACTTGGCGAGGACGTCGAGCGTCGGCTGGACGGCGGTGGTGAGCCGGATCAGGTTGTCCTTGTTGACCTGCAGGAAGTTCGTGAGATCCACCGAAGCCGCGGTGACGGTCGCGTAGAGGTCGGTCAGCTGCGCGCGCTGGTCGACGATCGTGCGGCTGGTCGTGGTCAGGTCCGACAGCGCCTGCAGCAGGTCCGGCGCGGCCTTGTCGTAGGTGCCGGCCACGTTCGCCAGGCCGGTGATGTCGGCCTTGACGTCCGGCAGCGACGGGTTCAGCTTGCCGAGGTAGTCCGACAGCTGCACGAGCGTCTGCCCGAGCTGCTTGCCGCGGCCCTCCAGCGCGGTCGACACCGCGGTGAGCGTGCTCGACAGCTTCTCGGGCTGGACGGCCTGCAGCAGCGGCATCACGTCGTCGAGGACCTTCTGCAGCTCGATCGCCGCGCTGCTGCGGTCCTGCGGGATGACGTCGCCGGCCTCGATCGGCCGTTCCGGCCGGTCCGGCAGCTGCAGGGCGACGTACCGCTCGCCGAAGAGCGTCTTCGGCAGCAGCCGCGCGGAGACGTTCTTCGGGATGACGTCCGTCTTGCCCGGGTCGAGGGCCAGCTCCAGCTCGGCGTGATCGCCCTTCGCGACCACCGACCGGACTTCGCCGACGAGCATGCCGCGGACCTTGACGTCGCCGCCGGTGCGCAGCTGGCTGCCGACGTGGTCGGTCTCGAGCTTCACCAGCGTCACCGGCGTGAAGGCCTTGTTGTAGACGGCGAGGGTGAACGCGACGAACAGCGCGGCGACCAGCAGGAACGCCAGCCCCAGCACCTGGTACCGCAGCCGCTGCCGAAGCTCCCGCCTCATCCGGAGATCCTCACCGTGGTGTTCGCGCCCCAGATCGCCAGGCTGAGGAAGAAGTCCAGCACCGAGATCAGCACGATCGACGTCCGGACCGCGCGCCCGACCGCGACGCCGACCCCGGCGGGGCCGCCGCTCGCGGTGAAGCCGTAAAAACAGTGCGAAAGGATCACGAGCACGCTGAACACGATCACCTTCCCGAACGACCACAGGACGTCGCCGGGTGGCAGGAACAGCGTGAAGTAGTGGTCGTAGGTGCCCGCGGACTGGCCGTAGAGCCAGATCGTGATCTGCCGGGACGCGAGGTAGCTCGACAGCAGGCCGACCGCGTAGAGCGGGATCACCGCGGCGACGCCCGCGAGCACCCGCGTCGTCACCAGGTACGGCATGCTCGGCACGCCCATGACTTCGAGCGCGTCGATCTCTTCGGAGATGCGCATCGCGCCGAGCTGGGCGGTGAAGCCGCAGCCGACCGTGGCGGACAGCGCGAGGCCCGCCGAGAGCGGCGCGACCTCGCGCGTGTTGAAGTAGGCCGAGATGAACCCGGTGAGCGCGGCCGTGCCGAGCTGGTTCAGCGCGGAATAGCCCTGCAGGCCGACGATCAGGCCGGTGAACAGTGTCATCCCGATCATCACGCCGAGCGTCCCGCCGATGACCGCCAGCCCGCCGGTGCCGAAGCAGACTTCGGTGAGCAGCCGCAGCGTTTCCCGGCTGTAGCGGCGGACCGTGCGCGGCGACCAGGCGAGCGCTTTCGCGGCGAACGCGAGCTGCTTGCCGAGCCCTTCCAGGCTCTGGCCCGGCCGCGCGAGGTATTCCAGCGTCCGGTCGCGATCGAGGGGTTCGGCCGTCATCACATCGCCTTCGGCGGGACGATCCGCAGGTAGATCGCGGTGAGCACGACGTTGATGAGGAACAGCAGCAGGAACGTGATCACGACGGCCTGGTTGACGGCGTCGCCGACGCCCTTCGGGCCGCCCGCCGGGTTCAGCCCGCGGAAGGCGGCGACCACGCCGGCGACGAAGCCGTACAGCAGTGCCTTGATCTCGCTGATCCAGAGGTCCGGCACCTGGGCCAGCGCGTTGAAGCTGGCCAGGTAGGCACCCGGCGTGCCGCCCTGCAGGACGACGTTGAAGAAGTACCCGCCGAGCACCCCGACCACGCTGACCAAGCCGTTGAGCAGCACCGAAACGACCATCGCGGCGAGCACCCGCGGCACGATCAGGCGCTGGATCGGGTTGACGCCCAGCACCTCCATGGCGTCGATCTCTTCACGGATCTTGCGCGCGCCGATGTCCGCGCAGACCGCGCTGCCGCCCGCGCCCGCGACGAGCAGCGCGGTGATCAGCGGGCTCGCCTGCTGCACGATGGCCAGCGCGCTGGCCGCGCCGGTGAACGACTGCGCGCCGATCTGCGCGGTCAGCGAGCCGAGCTGCAACGCGATCACCGCGCCGAACGGGATGGCCACCAGCGCGGTGGGCAGGATCGTGACGCTGGCGAAGAACCAGCACTGCTGGATCCACTCGCGGGCCTGGAACGGCCGCTTGAAGATCGCGCGGAGCACCTCCCAGGCGAGGGTCGCCAGGCGGCCGACCTGGGTCAGGGCCGCGGTTCCCGGGAGCGTGCCAACGCTGTCGCTCACCACACCTCCCAGTAGTCGCTCACCCCCGAGTGTCGTCCATACCCGGTGTCCGCTTTTCGTTAGCGGTGTTAACTTTTCAGAAGTTCAACGCGTGCGTCGCCGTCGCCCCGCCGTCCGCGACGAACTCCGCTCCCGTGCAGTACGCGCTCTCGTCGCTGGCCAGGAACAGCACGAGCTTCGCCACGTCCCCGGGCTGACCGACCCGTCCGAGCGCGACCCGCTTCCCGATGGGGGACAGGTCGACTTTCTGCCCGCCGGCCGCGGTCTCGACCATCTGCGTGTCGATCGCGCCGGGGTGCACCGAGTTGACCCGGATGTGCTTGCGGCCCAGCTCCATGGCCGCGACCTTGGTCATCCCGCGGATCGCGAACTTGCTCGCGGTGTAGGCGACGAGGTAGGGCATCCCGGCCAGTCCCTCCACAGAGGACACGTTGACGATGGAGCCACCGCCGGCGGCGGTCATCGGTTCAACGACCGAGCGCATCCCGAGAAACGCCCCGATCTGGTTCACCCGGATCACGCGTTCGTAGTCGGCCAGCGTCGTCTTGCCCAGCTCGGCGAAATGCAGGATGCCCGCGTTGTTGACCAGCACGTTCGGCGCGCCGAACTCCCTGGTCGCGCGGTCGACCGCGGCGGCCCAGCCGTCCTCGTCGCCGACGTCGAGGTGCTGGAAGACGGCCTGCTCGCCGAGCTCGGCGGCCAGCTGCCCGCCCTCGTCGTCCAGGATGTCGGCGAGCACGACCCGCGCGCCTTCGGCGACGAACGCGCGGGCGGCGGCCTCGCCCTGCCCGCGCGCGGCCCCGGTGACGATGGCGATCTTCCCGTCCAGCCTCACGGCTCCTCCAGGATCTCGGTGGCGGCGAACATCCGGGCGGGGTCCCGCCCGGCGAAGAACGCGCTGACCGATGTCTCGAGCTCGTCGAGGCGCCAGCGCTGCTCGATCCGCGGCGCTTCGACCAGCGCGACCGTGCCGCCGTGCACCACGAACACCTGCCCGTTGACGTGCTCGGCCGCGGGCGAGGCGAGATAGGCGACGAAGGGGGCGACGTGCTCGACCGACAGGGGGTCGGTTCCCTCGGCGGGTGCTGCGCCGAACACGCCTTCGGTCATCGCCGTCCGCGCCCGCGGGCAGATCGCGTTGGCGCGGACGCCGTACTTGGCGAGGCCGCGGGCGGCCGACATGGTGAGCGCGGTGATGCCCGCCTTGGCCGCCGCGTAGTTGGGCTGGCCGGGCGAGCCGATGAGGAACGCCTCGGACGCGGTGTTGACCAGGCGCCCGTACACCGGCCGTCCGTCCGCTTTGGACTTTTCCCGCCAGTGCCTGGCGGCGTTGCGGGACAACAGGAAATGCCCGCGCAGGTGGACGCGCAGCACGGTGTCCCAGTCGTCGTCGGACATCGAGAACAGCATCCGGTCGCGCAGGACGCCGGCGTTGTTGACCACGATGTCGAGCCCGCCGAGGTCGAGGGCGGCCTCGGTGAGCGCGTCGGCGGTGGCCCGGTCGCCGACGTCGCCGGCGACCGCCACCGCCTTCCCGCCCGCCGCTTCGATCTCGGCGACGACGTCCTTCGGCTCCGCGAGGTCGTTGACGACGACGGTCGCGCCGCGGGCCGCCACGGCGAGCGCTTCGGCCCGCCCCAGCCCCGCGCCGGCGCCGGTCACGATCGCTGTCCTGCCGGTCAGGCTCACCGCTAGGCCTCCTCGCCGAGTCCCGGATCTCGCGCCTACAGTAGAATCTGTTCTCGTTGAGGGCAAGCCTCCGGGTGAACGCTGCTAACCGGTGATGAACAGGGCGTTCTTCGGACAGTTCTTCACCGCATCGGTAACATGTTCTACCTCGTCGGCTGGAACCGGGCCCGGCCGGACGACCAGCTCCTCGTCGTCGTCGAGGTCGAAGACGTCCGGTGCGAGCCCCACGCACACCGCGTTCGCCTCGCAGAGCGAACGGTCGACACCGATCTCCATGCTTCCTCCGCCGGATGAGTCCTGGTACAACTAGAACAGGTTCTAATATAACGCCGGATCGAGGTGACGGGTGCGGATCGACTACACACCGGAGCAGCGCGCGCTGGCCGCTGAACTCCGGGAGTACTTCGCCGAGCTGATGACGCCCGAGCGACGCGACGCCCTCCGCGCCGGTGGCGGCGAGTACGGCGACGGTTTGGCGTACAAGGAAATCGTCCGGCAGCTGGGGAAGGACGGCTGGCTCGCGCTGGGCTGGCCGCGCGAGTACGGCGGGCAGGGCCGCCCGATGCTCGACCAGCTCATCTTCACCGACGAAGCGGCCGTCGCCGGGGTGCCGGTCCCCTTCCTCACGGTCAACACCGTGGGGCCGACCATCATGCGCTACGGCACCGACGAGCAGAAGGCGTTCTACCTGCCGAAGATCGCCGCCGGCGAGCTGCACTTCTCGATCGGCTACTCCGAGCCGGAGGCCGGCACCGACCTGGCGTCGCTGCGGACGCGCGCGGTGCGCGACGGGGACGAGTACGTCGTCACCGGGCAGAAGATGTGGACCAGCCTGATCGAGTACGCCGACTACGTCTGGCTCGCCGTCCGGACCGATCCGGAGGCGAAGAAGCACCGCGGGCTGTCGATCCTGATCGTGCCGACGTCCTCGCCCGGGTTCTCGTGGACCAAGGTGCACACCGTGGCCGGCGCGGGTACCAGCGCGACCTACTACGACGGCGTGCGCGTGCCGGTGTCCGCGCGCGTCGCCGAGGAGAACGCGGGCTGGCCGCTGATCACCAACCAGCTCAACCACGAGCGCGTCGCGCTGACGTCGTCGGCGCCGGTCCGCAAGGCCCTCGCCGACGTGCTGGCCTGGGCGAAGGAGACCGGCGCCATCGACCACGAATGGGTGCGGCTGCACCTCGCGCGGGTGCACGCCGGCGCGGAGTACCTGAAGCTGCGGAACTGGCGCATCGCCTGGGCGGCCGCGGCGAGCGAGCTGGGCCCGGCCGAGGCGTCGGCGACCAAGGTGTTCGGCACGGAGTTCGCGATCGAGGCCTACCGGCTGCTGATGGAGGTCCTCGGCGCGGCCGCGGTCGTCCGCGACGGCTCGCCGGGCGCGCTGCTGGCCGGACGCATCGAGCGCCTGCACCGGTCGGCCCTCATCCTCACCTTCGGCGGCGGCACCAACGAGATCCAGCGGGACATGATCGCCGCCACCGCCCTCGGCCTGCCCGTCACGCGCTAGGAGCGTTCATGGACTTCACCTCCTCCGAAGCTTCGGCCGACCTGGCCGCGCTGACCCGGCGGATCCTCGCGGACAAGGCCGGCCACGACCCGCACGGCACCGGCGGCTTCGACGCTCCCTTGTGGACCGCGCTCGGCCAGGCGGGCGTACTCGACGCGGCCCTGCCGTCGTCGCTCGGCGGCGGCGGGTTCGGCCTGCCGGAGCAGTGCGCGGTGCTGACGGAGATCGGCCGCGCGGTCGCGGCGGTGCCCTACCTGCCGTCGGTCACGATGGCGGCGTCCGCGCTGGCGGAGTTCGGCACCCCGGAGCTGGTGGACCGCTGGGTGCTGCCGGTGCTGCGCGGTTCGCGGGTCCTCGCGGTCGCGCTGTCCGGGTTCACCGCCGCGGACGGGCGGGTGTCCGGCACGCAGTCCGCGGTGCCCTTCGGCGCGTTCGCCCACGGGTTCCTGGTCGCCACCCCGGGCCAGGTCTTCCTGGTGGACGCGGCCGCCGGCGGCGTCTCGATCGAGCCGCAGCAGACGACCGACCACGCCGACGCGTGCCTGCTGACGCTGTCCGGCGTGCCCGGAGTTCCGCTCGGTGACATCGGCGGATGGCTGCGGCTGCGCGGCACGGCCGGCGTCTGCGCCCAGCAGCTCGGCGTGGTGGAGCGGGCGCTGGAGCTGACGGCGGCGTACGCGGCCGAGCGCAAGCAGTTCGACCACGTCATCGGCGGGTTCCAGGCGGTCCGCCAGCGCCTCGCGGACGCCTACCTCGACGTCGAAGCGGTCCGCCTGACCACGCAGCAGGCGGTGTGGCGGCTCGCGTCGGACCTCCCGGCCGCGGAAGCGGTGGCGACGGCCAAGTTCTGGGCGGCGGAGGCGGGCCACCGGGTGGCCCACACGGCCGTGCACGTCCACGGCGGCGTCGGCATCGACGTCGACCACCAGGTGCACCGGTACTTCACGGCGGCGAAACGCCTGGAGTTCCAGCTCGGCACGGCGACCGAGCAGCTGCTGGCCCTCGGCGACGCACTGGCCGCCGACGCCTGAAGCCGGGTCACGGCTTGGCCGCGTACGTCCAGAACTCGCGCATCAGCGGGGTCGGGTCCGGGCTGGTCAGCTCGACCTGGGTGAGCAGCACCGTGACCGTGCCCGTCGCCGGGACCACGTGCCAGGCCGTGCCCGCGCCGCCGACCCAGCCGTAACGGCCCGGGACCTCCCACGGCTGCTCCGCCTCGACGTCGACCGATCCGCCGTAACCCCAGCCCTGGCCGTGCAGGAACAGCCGCCCGGCTTCGCGCTGGGCCGGCGTCAGGTGGTTCGCGGTCATGGCGTGCACCGAACGCGGGGTCAGCAGCCGGTGGTCGCCGACCGTGCCCTCGGCCAGCAGGAACCGGCCGAACGCCAGGAGGTCGCCGGCCGTCGAGACGAGCCCGGCCGCCCCGGACGGGAACGGCGGCGGGCTGCTCCACCGGCCCTCCGGCGAGTCGATCAGCTGCAGCCCTTCCTCGCCACGCCGGTACGCGCTCGTGAGCCGGCCCAGTGCCGCGGTCGGCACGAAGAACCCCGTGTCCGCCATGCCCAGCGGCTCGAACAGCCGCTCGGCGAGGAACTGCGGCAGCGGGCGGCCGGTCACGCGCGAAATCAGCACGCCCTGCAGGTCCGAGCCGGTGTCGTAGAGGAACGCCTCTCCGGGCTGGTGCAGCAGCGGCACCTGCGCCAGCGCGGCCAGCCACTCGTCCGGCGGCAGGCCCCGCGGCGACGCCGCCGGGTGGCCGAGCACCTGCAGCAGCAGGTCCACCGCGGGCAGCGTCATGTCCGCCGCCAGGCCGTACCCGCAGCGGAAGGTCAGCAGGTCTTCGACCGTGATCGGGCGGACGGCGGGCACGACGTCGTCGACCGGCCCGGCGGGGGTGCGGACCACCATCGGCGACGCCAGCTCGGGCAGCCACCGCGCCACCGGGTCGTCCAGCGCGAGTTCGCCGTCGTCGACCAGCATGAGGACCGCCGCGGCGACGATCGGCTTGGTCAGCGAGGCGATCCGGAACAGCGAGTCCGGGGCCATCGGGACGGTGCTCTGGGCGTCCGCCGAGCCCACGGCCGCCACCTCGGGCTGCTCGCCGTGCGCGACCAGCGCGACCGCGCCGGGCACGTCCGCGGCGTGCCGGGTGAGCACCTCTTTCAGCGTGGCCACGGTCAATCCAGCGGGTTGATCGCGCGCAGGCGCCGCGGGCCGGTGTCGGGCCGCGACGGCGGCGGGCCCAGCACCAGGCGGGCGTTGGCCACGAAGGCGCCGTCCGGCGACGCCAGGATCGGGTCCAGCACCAGCGAGCGGACCTCGGGGTTGTCCTCGGCGAGCGCGGCCACCCGCAGCACCATGTCCTGCAGCGCGGCGAGGTCGGCGGGCTCGTCGCCGCGGTAGCCGGTGAGCAGCGGCGCGGTCCGCGGCTCGCGCACCAGGGTCGCGGCGTCGACGTCGGTGAGCGGCACCGCCCGGTAGGCGCGGTCCCCGAGCAGCGTGCTGACCAGCCCGGACAGCCCGAACGACACGAGCGTGCCGAACGACGGGTCGTCCTGCAGCCCGATCACGCACGACAGGCCCTTCGGCGCCATCCGCTGGACGTACACGTCGTCGTCGCCGGAGACTTCGCGCAGCGTTTCGTAGGCGGTGCGCACCGCGTCTTCGGACGCCAGGTCCAGCCGCACGCCCGCCAGGTCGGGCCGGCCGCGCAGCCGTTCGTCGACCGCCTTGAGCGTCACCGGGTAACCCAGCTCGGCGGCCGCCGAGACCGCTTCGTCCACTGTGGACGCGACGCGGAACGGGACCACGTCGACGCCGTAGCAGCCCAGCAGCCGCACGACGTCGGTGTCGGACAGCAGCGTCGTCTTCCCGTTCTCGGCTTCGAGCAGCTCTCGCACCAGGCCCTGCGCCTGCTCGGTGTGGATCCCGGCCGGGCGCACCAGCGTGCCCTGCGGGCGCTGCCGCCACGCGGCGTACCGGACGACGCGGGCGAGGGCGTTCACCGCGCGCTCCGGGCTCGGGTACGACGGGATCGAGCCGCGGGCCGGCACACCGTCGTCCGACGGCACGGCCAGCTCGTCCGGGACGCCTTCGGCGGCGAGGAACGTCGAGACGATCGGCTTGCGCTCCCCCAGCGCCACGACGGTCTCGCGCAGGGCGCGCGCATACGCGGTCCCGGGGGTCGCCACCGGCGGCGCGAACACGACGACCAGCGCGTCGGTGTCCCGCGAGGTCAGTGCCTCGCCGACGGCCTCGGCGAAGTCGTCCGGGCTCGCCTGCGGGCCCACGTCGACCGGGTCGAACGCCAGCCGCAGGCCCTGGCTGCGCGCGGTGTCGGCGGCCAGCAGCCCGATCGCGCTGGAGTTGCCGACGATGCCGATCCGCGGCCCGGCGGGCAGCGGCTGGTGGGCGAACACGAGCGCGGTGTCGAACAGCTGCGCCAGCGACTCGACGCGCACGACACCCGCCTGCTCGAACAGCGCCTGCACGCTGGCCTCGTCGATCTCCGTCGACGTCGCCGCGAGCTGCGGCCGGACCGCGTGCCGCCCGGACTTCACCGCGACGATCGGCTTCGTGCGGGCGAGGCGGCGGGCCAGCCGCGCGAACTTGCGCGGGTTGCCGAAGGACTCGAGGTAGAGCAGGACCAGGTCGGTGTCCGGGTCGGTTTCCCAGTACTGGAGCAGGTCGTTGCCCGAGACGTCGGCGCGGTTGCCGGCCGAGACGAACGTCGACAGGCCGAGCCCGCGCGCCTCGGCGTCGGCGAGGATCGCGGTGCCCAGCGCGCCGGACTGGCAGAAGAACCCGGTGCGCCCGCGGCCGGGCAGCCGCGGCGCGAGCGTGGCGTTCAGCCGGATGCCGGGCGCGGTGTTGAGCACGCCGAGCGCGTTCGGGCCGACGACGCGCATGCCGTGCGCCCGCGCCTCGCCGACCAGCCGCAGTTCGGCGTGCAGGCCGTGCGGGCCGGACTCGGCGAACCCGCCGGAGACGATCAGCAGCGTCTTGACGCCCTTGGCGAGGCAAGCGTCCAAAACGGACTCGACGGCCTCCGCGGGGACCGCGACGACGGCCAGGTCGACCGGGTCGGGGATGTCGAGCACCGACGGGTACGCGCGCACGCCGCGGATCGAGCGGTGCTCGGGGTTCACCGGGTAGACGGTGCCGGTGAACGCGGCGGCCAGCAGGTTCACGAAGGCGACGTGCCCCACCTTGCCCGGTTCGGCGGACGCGCCGATCACCGCGACCGACCGGGGGTGCAGCAGGTTGTGCACGCTGCGCGCCTCGGCGGCCTGTTCCCGCGACCGCGCGACGGCGAGGGACTCCTCGGTCGGGTCGATGTCGAACTCCAGGTGCAGCACGCCTTCCTCGATCTCACGGCTGACCTGGTAACCGGCGTCGCGGAAGACACGCACCATGGCGGCGTTCTCGGCGAGCACCTCGGCGACGAACCGCCGCAGCCCGCACTCCGACGCGGCCGCGGCGAGGTGTTCCAGCAGGATCGAGCCGAGCCCGCGGCCCTGGTGCGCGTCGCTGACGACGAAGGCGACCTCCGCCGACGGCCCGTGGTCGAGCCGCTCGTACCGCCCGACGGCGACGATGTCGTCACCGAGGAAGGCGGCGAACGCGACCCGGTCGTGGTGGTCGACGGTGGAGAACCGCTTCAGGTCCTTCTCGGGGATCCGCGGGTAGGCGCCGAAGTAGCGGAAGTAGCGGGTGCGCTCGGAGAGTTTCGCGTGGAAGGCGACCAGGCCGTCGGCGTCGGTGGGCACGATCGGGCGCAGGTGGACGGTGCCGCCGTCGGACAGCACGACGTCGGCCTCCCAGTCGCGGGGGTAGTCGAAGGGGTCCCGTCCGGCCATGGTCAGTCCCTGGGGTCGTCCGGGTCGAGGCCGTGCAGGGGGAAGACGGCGCGGCGGGTGTCCCGGACGGCGACGTCCACCGGGTCGTCCTCGCCGTCACCCCACGGCTTGAACTCCGTGTCGCGGTCGTCGGTCATGGCCCGCGGCAGCTCGGCGTGCGGCGCGGCCTTGCTCACGGCCGACACCCAGCCGGCCGGCAGCGGCGTCGCCGGGTCGACGTCCCGGTCGAGGACGGTCGCGATGAGGTGCGTCCACGACCGCGGGACCACCCGGATCAGCTGGTACCCGCCCCCGCCGACGGCGAGCCACTTGCCACCCGCGTACGTCTCGGCGAGATCGCGGAGGGTGGCGTAGATGGCGCGGTGCCCGTCGACCGACAGCGACAGATCGGCCAAGGGATCTTCTTCGTGCGAGTCGACACCGCATTGGGTGAACAGCAGCTGCGGTTCGAAGTCGGCGAGCAGCGAGGGAACGACGGCGTTGAACGCCCGCAGCCAGCCGGGGTCCCGGGTGCGCGGCGGGAGCGGAACGTTGACGGCGGTGCCGTCGGCCTTCCCGCGGCCGGTCTCGGCGGAGTAGCCGGTGCCGGGCCAGAGCGTGAAGGGGTGCTGGTGCAGCGAGATCGTGAGGACGCGCGGGTCGTCGTAGAAGGCGGCCTGGACGCCGTCGCCGTGGTGGACGTCGGTGTCGATGTAGGCGATGCGCTCGAAGCCGTGGTCGAGCAGCCACGAGATGGCGACGGCGCAGTCGTTGTAGACGCAGAACCCGGACGCGTGGTCCCGCATGGCGTGGTGCAGGCCCCCGGCGATGTTGACGGCGCGGCGGGCCTCGCCTTCGGCGATCTTCCGGGCGGCGAGCAGGGTGGAGCCGACGACGAGCGCGGAGGCGTCGTGCATGTCGGAGAAGACGGGGTTGTCGGCGGTCCCGAGCCCATGCCCGACATCCCACCCGACAAGCGGCGCATCCCGCACGGCGGCGAGATATTCGGGAGCGTGCACCCGCAGCAGCTCCTCGTCCCCGGCGGCGGTGGGCACGAGCAGCCGGACATCGTCGAGCACCCCGAGCTCGGTGGCCAGCCGGACGGTCAGCTCCAGCCGGACGGGATTGAACGGATGGTCCGTGCCCAGGTCATAACCGAGAAGCGCGGAGTCCCAAACAACAGCCGGCGACATACTGACCGACTCTAGTGCCGATCGCCGGAATCCGTGGACTCGAACCGACGCTCAGGTGGGTCCGGCTGCGCCCGGCTCGGTCGGCCGGGCCCGGCAGGGCGGCTGCGCCGGCTGGCTCCGCTGTGCGCCACGGGCCGCGGGGCGCGCTCGCCCACCGACCGGAACGTGCTCCCGGGCCGGCAGGGCGCTCGGTACCGACCGGCCGCCGCCGCATCCCGGCGGGCCGCCTGCGGGCGACTCCGCCGACGGATGCCCCTCGGCCACCAGCGGGCACCTCGCCCCGGCGCCCGCCCCAAGCCACAGTCACGCCCGCACCCGCCCTGGCCCTCGCCGCCGGGCGCGCTGCGGGGCTCAGCCGGGCAGCTCGCCCGTCGCCGCCGGGCGGGACGGGTCGCGTGACCAGTGCGACCACGAGCCCGCGTACAGGGCCGCTCCCGGGTGGCCCGCCAGCTCCAGTGCCAGCACCACCGAACTCGCCGTCACCCCGGACCCGCAGTACGCCCCCACCGGCTCGCCTGGGCGCAGGCCCAGCTCCGTGAACCGGGCCGCCAGCTCCTCCGGCGAACGCCAGCGGCCCTCGCCGGTGGTGTGACCCGCGAACGGGGCGTTCACCGCGCCCGGGATGTGGCCCGCCCGGGGATCCACCGGCTCGGTCTCGCCCGTGTAGCGCGGCTTCGCCCGGGCGTCGAGCAGCAGGCCGTCGCGCGCGAGGGCCGCCGCCTCGTCCGCGTCGAGCACCGGCATCGCGCCCGGGCGGACCGTGACGTCGCCCGGCTCCGGCCGCGCCGGCTCCGTGCTCACCGCGTGCCCGCCGGCCGTCCACGCTGCGTAACCGCCGTCCAGCACCGCCACCTCTTCGTGGCCCGCCCAGCGCAGCAGCCACCACGCCCGCGCGGCCACCGAGCCGTCGGCGTCGTCGTAGACCACCACCCGCCCGCCTGCCCGCACGCCGGCCGCGCGCAGGTCGCGCTGCAGGTCGGCCGGATCGGGCAGCGGGTGCCTGCCGCCTTCGCCCGGTTCGCCCGCGAGCGCGCGGTCGAGGTCGACGAACACCGCGCCCGGCACGTGGCCTTCGCGGTAGGACTCGGCGCCGGGCGGGCCGGCGAGCCGCCAGCGGACGTCGAGGACGACGGGCCGGTCGCCGGCCGGGCCGGCCAGCGCGGCGGCGAGGTCGGTGGTGCTGATCAGCGGACGCATGGCTCCCATCTTCCAGCGGTCCGCCACCCGGCCGTTCCCGGGCTCGGGCGGAAGGCCCACGGCGAGTTGTTATCCCCGAGGGCCGCCGCCGCTGCCGGGGTCAACGACTACGATGAGCAACGCGGACGAAGGGGACAGCGTGAACGATCTCATCGACACCACCGAGATGTACTTGCGTACGATCTACGAGCTCGAAGAAGAGGGTGTCGTTCCGCTGCGCGCCCGCATCGCCGAGCGCCTGCAGCAGAGCGGCCCGACGGTGAGCCAGACCGTCGCCCGGATGGAGCGCGACGGCCTCGTCGTCGTCGCCGACGACCGGCACCTCCAGCTGACCGACCACGGCCGCGAGCTGGCCATCGCCGTCATGCGCAAGCACCGCCTGGCCGAGCGTCTCCTCGTCGACGTCATCGGGCTCGAGTGGGAGCACGTGCACAACGAGGCCTGCCGCTGGGAGCACGTGATGAGCGAGGCCGTCGAGCGCAAGCTGGTCAAGCTGCTCGACCACCCGACCACGTCCCCGTACGGCAACCCGATCCCCGGCCTGGACAAGCTGGGCGACGGCGACCCCGCACCGCCCGCCGAAGCCGACCTCGTCCGGCTGGACGAGTTCGCCCGCACCGGCGGCGGCCGCGTCGAGATCCGGCGCATCGCCGAGCACGTCCAGCTGGACGAGTCGCTGATGACCGAGCTCAAGTCCGTCGGCATCGTGCCGGGCGGCACGGTCACCATCGGCAAGGCCATCGGCGGCACCGTCGAGGTCACCGGCGGCGACACCACCGCCCAGGTCGCCAGCTCCGCGCTGCACGCCGTCCTGGCGCAGGCCAGGTGAGCCCCGCCTCGGAGGCCGTGGCGGCGTTCCGCACCGTGCACGGCGGCGAGCCCGCCGGCGTGTGGTCGGCGCCCGGCCGGGTCAACCTGATCGGCGAGCACACCGACTACAACGACGGCTTCGTGCTGCCCTTCGCGCTGCCGCATCGCCTGGCCGCGGCGGCGTCACCCCGCGAGGACGGCATCCTGTCGGTGGCCACGCTCGGCGACGACGGCCAGCTCCAGCGCTCCGGCGAGCTCAAGATCGCCGACCTGGCGCCGGGCACGGTCGAGGGGTGGGCCGCGTACCCGGCCGGGGTCGCCTGGGTCCTGCGCGACCAGGGCTTCACGGCCGGCGCGGACCTGGTCATCGCCGGGGACGTGCCGTCGGGGGCGGGACTGTCCTCCTCCCACGCGCTCGAGTGCGCGGTGTCGCTGGCGTTGCTCGGGCTGGCCGGGCTGGAGCTGGGCACGCCCGGCGATCGCGTCCCCTCGCGGTCCCAGGTGGCGCGGTGGGTCCAGCGCTCGGAAAACGACTTCGTCGGCGCGCCCACCGGCCTGCTCGACCAGACGGCGTCCCTCTGCTGCACCGAGTCCCACGTGCTGTTCCTCGACGTGCGCTCGGGCGAGCAGGAGCAGGTGCCGTTCGGCCTGGCCGACGCCGGGCTGCAGGTGCTGATCATGGACACCCGCACGAAGCACTCCCACGCCGAAGGCGGCTACGGCGAGCGGCGCCGCGGCACCGAACGGGCGGCCGAGTTGCTCGAGGTGAAGGCGCTGCGGGACGTCACCGTCGAGGGGCTCGACGCCGCCCTCGGCCGGCTGCCCGACGACCTGGTGCCGCTCGTGCGGCACGTCGTCACCGAGAACCAGCGGGTGCTCGAAGTGGTCGAGCTGCTGCGCGCCGGGCGGCTGGCCGACATCGGCCCGTACCTGGACGCCTCGCACGTCAGCATGCGCGACGACTACCGGATCTCCACGGCCGAGCTGGACCTCGCGGTCGACTCGGCGCGGGAGGCGGGCGCGCTCGGCTCCCGGATGACCGGCGGCGGCTTCGGCGGCTCGGCGATCGCGCTGGTCCGCGACGCCGACCTGGACGGCGTCAAGGCGGCCGTCGAAGCGGCGTACGAGAAGGCCGGCTACCGGCGGCCGCGGATGTTCACGGCGGTGCCGTCCCGCGGCGCCGGCCGCGACGAGGTTTGAGACCGCGCGGGTCCGTTCGGGGCCACCCCCGGGCGGACCCGCGCGTCGCTTAGGGGGAAGACTGAGGTGCACAGTCACCACCCTCGGCAGAAAGGCCTGGATGTGTCGGAGCAGAGCAACGCCCTGAAGCTGGTCGTGACGGGCGGAGCGGGGTACGTCGGCAGTGTCTGTGCCGCCCGGCTGATCGAAGCCGGGCACCAGGTCACGGTCGTCGACGACCTGTCCACCGGGCACGCGGACGCCGTCCACCCGGACGCGCGGTTCATCGAGGGTGACGCGGCCGAGGTGGCGGGCAGCCTGCTGCGCGAGGGCTTCGACGGCGTGCTGCACTTCGCGGCGAAGTCGCTGGTCGGCGAGTCGATGACCGAGCCGGCGAAGTACTGGGAAGGCAACGTCGTCACCTCGCTGCGGCTGCTGGAGGCGATGCACGAGCACGGCACGCCGCGTCTGGTGTTCTCCTCCACCGCGGCGACGTACGGCGAGCCGGAGCAGTCCCCGATCCCGGAGTCCGCGCCGACCCGGCCGACCAACACCTACGGCGCCACGAAGCTCGCGATCGACCACGCGATCACCAGCTTCGCCACGGCGCACGGGCTGGCCGCGGTCAGCCTGCGCTACTTCAACGTCGCGGGCGCGTACGGCGCGTACGGCGAGCGCCACACCACGGAAACCCATCTGATTCCTCTCGTCCTCCAGGTCGCCTCGGGCGACCGCGAGCGCATCCAGATCTTCGGCGACGACTACCCGACGCCGGACCACACGGCGGTCCGCGACTACATCCACGTGGTGGATCTCGCCGACGCGCACCTGCTGGCGCTGAAGCACGCCACCGCGGGTGAGCACCGCATCTACAACCTGGGCAATGGCACGGGTTTCTCCGTTCTCGAGGTGATCGAGGCGTGCCGCGAGGTCACGGGACACCCGGTACCGGCGGCGGTGGCCCCGCGACGGGCGGGTGACCCGTCGGTGCTCGTGGCGGCCAGCGACCGGGCCCGGGAGGAGCTGGGCTGGAAGCCGGAGCGCACCGACCTGACCGGGATCGTGCGGGACGCCTGGGACTTCACGCAGCAGCGGCGGGCCGCGCAGAGCTGACACCACCCGACCTGCCGGCGCCGAGCGGGAAATCCGCTCGGCCCGGCAAACCGGCGATTCCACGCCCGTGGTCCTGTGCCGATGCCCCGGCGACCGGACCGGGGAGAGCTGGACCGGGAGCCGGGCTGACCGGATCTCCGACACTTCCGGCTTCTGACCGTTCGCTTGCGCCGCGCGGATCCTCGTTGCCGCGGGCGGCCGCGCCGCGACCGTCCAAACGCGACACCGCGAGCGGCGCCTACGCCGGCTGGTCCGTCTCGACGTCCGACAACGGCAGGCCGAAACCCGACATGCCCGTCGGGTCGGCTGCCAGCGCCAGGTCCAGGAGCTGCTCCGGGGGCATGCCGTGGTTCAGCACTGTCCACAGGAGCCCGGCCAGTACGTGGTCCGGCTTCGCTTCCAGTGCGTTCTCCAGTGCCATGCCCGCGAACGTGCCGTCGCCGCGCATGAAGGCCGTGTAGCCCAGCAGGGCCGCCGCCTCCGCTCGGTGCGGGGGCGGGAGCTCCTGGACCAGGGTCAGCCACAGGCGCTCCGCCTCGCGCGCCCTCGGCTCTCGCGGTGGGACCGCCATGGCCAGGCACGCGTCCCGGATCTCGGAAACCTCCAGCGCCTTCGCCAGCAGGACCGCTTCCCCGTCCGTCGGCGGGCCCGCCGAGCGCAGCTGACGCTCGAAGGCCGCGCGGACCACCGAAGCCGCGTCGGAGACGCACGTTGCCTCCGGCCACGGCGATGCTGGCTGGCGCGTCAGCAGCTCCGCCCGGCAGGCGACCGCGTCCGGTGAACGTGGGGTGAGCAGCGCCGCCAGCTCGTCACGGCTGTCGAACGCCACCGTGCCGCTCTCCGTCGCCACCGCCGCCGTCACCGTCGCGCGCGGGTCCGGGAGTTCGCCGCCGCAGCCGGGATCCGCGTAGCACCCCCAGGGCGCGCCCTCGCTGATGCGCGCCGTCCACAACGCGTGCAGCACCGGAAGGCCGCACTCGCCCAGCGCGTCCGCCAGTTCGTCGACGAAGCCCGCGTGCGGTGGCGGGCTGCCGGGTCTTCGCCGTCCGCCGACGACGGCCAGCGTCACGCCGGTGTGCGGCGCCAAGGTGAACCGCGGGGCGAGGGCCTGGGCCTGCCGGGCCCGGTCTTCGCGACGCGGGAGGTCGGCACGCATCACCAGGCCCAACCCGTGGCCCAGAGGGGCTCGGTGGCCGATCAGGACGACGGATCGCTCGGGCCGGAACCCGATCAGGTACGGGAGCGCGGCAAGCAGCTGCGCGGGGCTTCGGAGGTCGGCCGGCGGCCGGCCGGTCGGGGTGGCTGTGGTCATGCCTCCACAGTGGGGCAGCACGGGGCCGGATGGGGCGGTGGCGGCAAATCTGTGGATGGGCGGGGCCGATGTGGACGGATCCGGGCGGGCGCCCGCCGGGCGGCGGATTCCTGTCGGTGGGGCGGGCTATGCTGCCCGGCCCCACCGACCGGCACCGCTCAGCCGCAGTGCTCGAACCCGCTCTCGTAGGTGTTGCTGCCCACCGAGCCGCCCCACTTCACGCAGGTGGCCGCGGCGGTCTTCTTCACCGGACCGGCGTAGTAGGCGAAGCTGCCGGAATCGGTCACCCGCGTCGAGCCCTGGGCCTCCAGGAACGCCGAGACCGGGCTGGCCGTGCCGAGCGACGTGGCCTTCAGCGTGGTCACGCAGTTCGCCTTCGTCGAGGCGTTGTACAGCAGGTACGCGGTGCCGGATGAGTTCGCCAGCGCCTGCTGGTCGACGACGGAGAAGCCGTCACCGCAGACCTCTGCCGCGGAGTACGGGTTGCCACCGCAGTTGTTCTTGCTCGTGAAGTCGGTGTGCCCGTAGTACGGCACCGCGATGCCGTTCAGCTTGGCCTTCTGCACCACGCCGTTCAGCCGCTCTTCGAAGTGCAGGTGCGGGCCGGTGACCCCGCCGGTCGCGCCGGCCTTCCCGATCTCCCGGCCGCCCGCGACCGACTGCCCGACCGAAACCTCCTGGGCCGACAGGTGCGCGTACCGGGTGCGCCAGCCGCTGCCGTGGTCCACCTCGATCCACTTGCCGTAGCTCGTGCTGCCCTCGTCGGCCACCCGCGTCACCGTGCCGGACGCCGAGGCGAGCACCGGCATGCCCGTGATCCCCGACTTCTGGAAGTCGACCGAGTACTCCGGGCTGTGGCCGCTGAACGTCGCCGCGGTCACGGTGACCCCGCACTTGAACGGCACCTGGAAGTTGGGCGCGGCCGAGGCGGTCGCCTGGCCGGCGAGGGTGAGGCCGAGCGCCGGCAGCGCCGCGGCGGCGGCGAACACGGCGAGCCGTCGCAACCTGGACATGGGGGAACCTCCTGACAAACGGGACAGCTTGACACCACCCAGGGAAGCCGTCGTCGGTACATTTTCCGTACAAGCACCCGCGGAGGACCTCGACCATGACGACCGGACGGACCGGGTTCGCCCGGCGCCCCCACGGACAGGCGTACGTCCGCTGGGCGTTCATCGCGGTCCCGATGTTCGCCGCGATGCCCCGCGCGAACACGCTGGCCTGGGTCCTGATCGGGATCACCCTCGCGCTGTCGGTCCCGCTGCTGTGGCTGTACGACGCCGGCGGGCAGAAGCTGCCGCCCGTGCTGCTGCTGGCCGTGATCCTCAGCGCGGGCACGCTCTGGGCGCTGGTGCCGAACAGCTGGGCGTCGGTGACGATGTTCAGCACCACGTTCCTCGTCGTCCTCCGCCACCCGATCGTGCCGATCCTGCTCGCCGTCGCGGCCGACCTGTACTCGATCACCTGCTGGGCGGCCTTCCACGACGCCTGGGACGGCGCGCTGGCGACGTACACGATCCTGGCCGTCGTCGTGCTGCTCGGCCTCAACCGGCGGACGCGGCTGGCCCGTATCGAGCAGACCGAGCTGGCGCTCGCCCGCGCGCAGACCGCGACCGAGGAGCACGCGCGCGCCGCCGCCCTCGCCGAACGCGCCCGTATCGCCCGCGAGCTGCACGACGTCCTGGCTCATTCGCTGGCCGGGCTCTCGCTGAATCTGCAGGGCGCGCGGCTCATGCTGGTCCGCGACGGGGCGAGCCCGGACGCCGTCGCGCAGATCGAACGGGCGCAGAAGCTGGCCTCCGAAGGCCTCGCCGAGGCTCGCAAAGCCGTCGCCGCGCTGCGCGAAGACGCGGTGCCGGTCGAGCGCACGATCGCGGACCTCCTCGCGGCCTACCGCCTGGACAGCGGCGCCCGGGCGGACCTCAAGGTCGAGGGCGAGCCACGCGAGCTCGACGCGGCGGTCGGCACGGCGCTGGTCCGCGCGGTGCAGGAGGCGCTGGCCAACACGCGCAAGCACGCGGGGCAGGCCGACGTCGACGTCACGCTGGACTACCGCTCCGGGAGCGTCGCGCTGACCGTGATCGACCGGCAGGGCAGGCGCCCGCCGGACGCGCCGGCGGCAGGCTACGGTTTGCGCGGGATGAGCGAACGGGTCGCGCTGCTCGACGGGCGGTTCGAGAGCGGGCCGGGGGAGGACGGATGGCGGATTCACCTGACGGTACCGGCGTGACGCTGCGGGTCGTGCTGGCCGACGACCAGGCCGTGGTCCGTGAAGGCCTGGTGACGCTGCTCGGGCTGCTGCCCGGCGTCGAGGTGGTCGGCGCGGCCGCGGACGGGCTGGCCGCGCTCGACCTGGTCGCGCGGCACCGCCCCGACGTCGTTCTCGTCGATCTGCGGATGCCGCGCTGCGACGGCGTCGAGACCACCGAGCGGATCCGCGCCGAGCACCCGGACACCGAGGTGGTCGTGCTGACCACGTACGCCGACGACGAGTCGCTGCTGGCCGCGTTGCGGGCGGGCGCCCGCGGCTTCCTGACGAAGGACGCCGACGCGGAGGCCATCGCACGGGCCCTGCGCTCGGCGGCCGCCGGCCAGTCCACAGTGGACGGCGAGCTGCAGCGGCGGCTCGTCGAGGCCGCCACCCGGAGCACGCCCAAGCGGGTCAAGGAGATCGAAGGCCTGACGGCGCGCGAGATCGAGGTACTGCGGCTGATCGCGGCGGGGCTGTCGAACACCGAGATCGCGCGGACGCTCGTCGTCAGCGAGGCGACGGTGAAGACCCACGTGAACCACCTGTTCACGAAGGCCGGGCTGCGGGATCGCGCGCAGGCGGTCGCCTTCGCCTACCGGGCGGGCATCGCGGACTGAGGGGTTCACAGCAGCCGCTGCGTGAAGCCGGCCGCGGCCAGGCGGCCGAACGCCCGCTCCACCCCGGCCGGGACCGGTTGCGGGATCGCGAACCCTCGCGCCGCGTATTCCGTGATCCGTTGCGTCTCCCCCACCAGCATGCTGACCACGCGGGTCGCGTCCTCGACACCGTCCAGGTAGTCCTCCAGCGAAACCCTCTTCGACGCGCAGACGATCTCGACGCCCGGCCAAAGCCGCTTCGCCGTCGCGTACGCGCGTCGCTGCTGGTACGGGCGCGACACCAGGGTCACCGAGCGGACCGGGATCCCGCGCTCGGCCAGCAGGCGCCGGGTGAACGCGATGTTGTCGCCGGTGTTGCGGGCTTCCGGCTCGACCAGGATCACGTCGTCGGGCACGCCGCGCTCCAGGGCGATCTCGCGGTAGTGGACCGCTTCGCCGCGTGGAAAGCGGTCCACCGTCGTCGGGGCGTTGGCGCCCGTGAAGACGATCAGCGGGAACCGCCCGGCGTGGTACAGCTCCGCCGTGTGGACGGCCACGCCGGGCTCCCGGCTGCCGAGCCCGACGCCGACGTCGGAACGCCGCGGCTCGTGCCGCAGGTCGTGGTAGTCCCACAACGTCCGGACGTCGGCGTGCAGGTGCTCCGGCAGCATCAGCCGAACGCGGCTCGCAGCGCCGGCTTGCCGCCCGTGACCGGGAGCGTCACCGACGTCTTCGTCAGGTTGAGCGCCAGCCCCGCGCCCGGCTTCGGCCGCAGCGTGTAGTCGTGGTCGCTGGAGGCCAGCAGGAACTCCAGCCGGTGACCCGCCGCCAGGATGTAGTCCTTCGGCATCAGCTCGACGCCGATCCGGTAGGTCTTTCCGGGCGTGATCGGCTCTGTCCGGGCCGGTGACGTGCGGTTCTGCGGGTCGGTCCAGCCGCGGCTGATCACGTGCGACGTGCCGTCGGGGGCGCGGTCGAGCAGGATCGCCGAGACGTTCGCCGCCGGCCGGTCGAACGCCAGCGCGAGGTCGGCGCGCGCGGCGCCGGAGAGGCGTACGGGCTGCTTCGCCGCCGAAGTCGCGTACAGCAGGCGGTTCCCGGACGACGCGAGGCCGGCCAGCTGCTCGATCGTCTTCGACGAGTCGTCGGCGAGAGTCTCGACGGCGGCCGTGCCCGGCACGGGGCTGCGGGTGTCGATGGCGCCCTTCGCGCGGCCGCCCGGCCACGGGTAGACGCGTACGTCGGACGTGCCCGGCGCGGGCCAGTCGGCCTCGTCGGTCCACGACAGGTCCTCGCGCTGGATCGTCGCCTTCGGCTCGTTCTGGATGCCGTTGTCGATGCCGTAGAGGTAGTGCGACATCCACTTGTTCAGCGTCGCGAGCCAGACGTCGCGGCGCAGCGAGTACGGGTCCGCGTGCCCGGACTGGTGCAGCCAGATCTTGTGCTCGACGCCGTGCGCCTTCAGCGCTTCGTACCACTCGGCGACCTGGTCGGTCTTGACGTTCCAGTCGTTGAGGCCGTGCACCGCGAGCACCGACGCGTGCACCTTGGCGACGTCGTTGCGGTAGTTGCGGACGTCCCAGAACGGCGTGTAGTCGCCGGTCACGCGATCCTGGTCGCGGGTCAGCCCGTCGATCACCGGGCGGCAGATCTGCCGGTCCTCGCGGGTGTAGACGTATTCGGCGAGCACGTCGGCGTCCTCGCCCTGGAACCCGCCGGCCGCGACCACGGCGCCATCGTTGCGGTAGTACTCGTACCAGCTTGAGATGGCCGCGATCGGCACGATCGTCTCGAGGCCTTCGACGCCGGTGCTCGCGACGGCGTTCGGCAGCGTGCCGTTGTAGGACACGCCCATCATGCCGGTCTTGCCGGTGCTCCAGTCCGCCTTCGCCGCGGCGCCGGTCGCGTCCTTCGCGGAGGTGCGGCCGTTGAGCCAGTCGACGACCGAGCGCGCGCCGATCGTCTCGTTGACGTCGCCGGTGGTCGGGCAGCCGGTGGACAGGCCGGTGCCGAGCGACTCGCCGTACACGACGGCGAAGCCACGGGCGGTGAAGTAGTCCTGGTAGCGCCAGGTGATCGGGGTGGCCGGGCCGACGCCGTGCGCGGCGACGCGCGGGCCTTCCGGCCCGCGGGCGTACCCGGGGGCGTACAGCTCGACGTCGACGTCGTGGTTGGCGACGTCGTTGCCGCCGGCGTAGTACGGGCTGGCCTGGTAGACGACCGGCACCTTGAGGCCCTGCTGCGTCGCGCGCGGGCGCACGACCTGGGCGTGCACGAGGTCGTCGCGGCCGTCGTGGTCGCTGTCGACGGGCGCGGTGACCCAGATGTCCTCGCGGATGACGTCGGCGGGGTCGAACACCGGCTGGGCCTGGCCGCCGGTGAAGACGGGCGCGGGCGGCGCGGCTTCGGCCGTGCCCACGGTCAGCGGCAAGGTCGCCAGTGCGAGGAGCAGGACTGCGGCTTTCACTCAAACCCCCAAGCCGGGCGAAGCGGACGACTGAAGACACTTCCGCTCCGGCCGCGGGAGTGTCAAGAGACTAACGTCGGGGGCATGCCGACCGTGGAAGCGCCGATCGCCGCCGTGACCGTCTACCCGCAGCAGGCCCGGATCACCCGCCGGGCCAAGGCCTCGCTGGACGGCGGGCCGCGCCTGACGTTCGCCGGGCTCCCCCTGTCGCTCGACCCTGGCTCGGTGCGCGTCACCGGCACGGGCCCGGCGCTGATCGCGGGAGTCGACGTACGCACCGAGCGGCACGCTTCGCCGGCCGACGCCGCGCTTCGGGCACTGATCGAGCAACGTCGCGTGGACCAGGCAACGCTCGACGGCGTCGTGGACGACGAAGCGGCCGAAGCGATGAAGGTCGACTTGCTGACTTCGCTCGCGAAGCGCAGCGGCGGCAGCTTCGCGAAGGCGCTGGCGGCGGGGACGGCGGAACCTTCGCGCGTCGCCGAGGTGACGGACGCGCTGAGCGCGCGGCTGGCCGCCGCGTTGAAGGCCCGGCGGGTCCTGACCGAGCGCATCGCCCGGCTTCGCGAGGACCTCGCCGCGCTCGACCGCCGGATCGAGACGCACAGCGCCCAGTCCGAACAGGACAGTACGTCGGTGGTCGTGGAGCTGGAGATCGCGGACCCGGCGGGATCGGCGGAGCTGGAACTGTCCTATGTGGTCCCCGGCGCGAGCTGGGAGCCGGGCTACGACATCCGCGTCCGCGGGACGGACGTGACGGTGGTGTCGTACGGCCTGGTCAGCCAGCACACGGGCGAGGACTGGCCGGAGTGCGAGCTGGCGCTGTCGACGGCCCGGCCGGCGGTTTCGGTGGTGGTGCCGGAGCTTTCGCCGTGGTACCTCGACCGCGTGCACCCGGTTCCGGCGGCACCCGCGGGTGCGTACGGTGGATCGGGCGGCGGCATTCCCGAGGGGAGGCACTACATGGCGGCGTCCGTGGCGATGGCGCCGAAGTTCGCCTCGGTGGAGCAGGGCACGACGGCGGTCACGTACCGTCCGTCACGTCCGGTGGCGGTGCCTTCGGGGGCGCAGGGACACCGGACGACGTTGGCACAGCTGGATCTCACGGCTTCACTGGGGTATGTGACGGCGCCGGTGCTGGCGGAGGAGGCGTATCTGCGGGCCACGGTGGCGAACACGTCTTCGCAGGCGTTGCGGCCGGGGCGGGCTTCGGTGTTCCACGACGCGGAGTTCGTCGGGACGACGGTGCTCGAAGCGTGGGCTCCCGGGGAGGAATTGGAGCTGGCTTTGGGCGTCGACGACCGGATCCGGATCGAGCGCGAACTGGTGCGGCGCACGGCCTCGAAGGCGGCTCTGTCGGGGCAGAAACGGCGTGAGGCGGAGTATCGCATTTCCGTCGGCAACCATGGGCCGCGTTCCGCGGAGGTGACGGTGGTGGACCAGGCACCGGTGTCCCGCGACGACGCGATCACGGTGAAGGACGTGAAGACGTCACCGGAGCCGGCGGAGACGTCGGCGCTGGGCGAGTACACGTGGAAGCTGACGCTGGCCCCGGGCGAGACGAAGACGGTGACGCTGTCGTACCGGGTGGATGTCGCGAAGGGCGTGGAACTGTCCGGCTGGCGGGAGTGAGCTCAGGCGCTTCACCGGTCTCTCGCCGAGAATCGGATCGAACGAGAGTCGGCACCCCATGATCTGGTGGGGGCAGGTCTCCTGCGCGTCACCCGCACCCCCGTGCTCGAAACCGGAGGCCTCGGAGCGGCTTGTCCTGATCATCTCGGGATCTACGATGGCCGTTTCCCTCTTGTCCGTGACCGTCGCCATCCTCGTCTCGTCAGCACAATTTGCCCCAACGGCATACGACCGGCCCTCAGCCATGAGTCCCCTCGCAGTGAGCCGACCCACAGCTGAGGCCGATCCGCGCCCGTGTCAGCCCTGGGCGATGTACGCCTGCAGCTGTTCCTGGCTCTGCTCCAGCTGCTCCATCCGGTTCTTCACCACATCCCCGATGGACACGATGCCCGCCAGGCGGCCGCCCGACAGGACCGGTACGTGCCTGATGCGCCTCTCCGTCATCAGGATCGACAGCTGGTCCACCGAATCCTCCGGGCCGCAGCTGGCCACCAGCTTCGTCATGATCTCCGACACCGGGCCCTCCAGCAGCGCGGGGCCGTGTTCGTGGAGCTTGCGGACCACGTCGCGTTCCGAGACGATTCCCGCTATCGACCCGTCCGGGTTCACCACCACCATCGCGCCCACGTTGTGTTCGGCCAGGCCGGCCAGCAGCGTGGTCACCGTCGTCTCCGGGGTGACCGTCGCGACCGCCGACCCCTTCTTGCGCAGCAGATCCGCAATCCGCATGGCGATCCTTCCCGTCGGTGAGCTGGATCACCACAGGTTAAGGGCACACCGACCGGGGCGAAAGTCCGGCAAACGGGGCGTCTTCGTGATATTCGAACCGATTCAGCCGAGACGTTCGGCCAGGCCGTCCAGTGCCGATCGGATGCCTGCCGCGTAGTCGTCGTCGCCCAGGGCGGCCAGGCGGGACTTCGCCAGCGCCAGCTGCTCGCGGGCCTCCTCGAGCCGGCCCAGCTTGCGGTAGTCCTCGCCCAGGTTCAGGTGCAGCGACGGGTAGAAGCCGCGCACCGCCAGCGACGAGTGGTGCTCCTGGACGCGCGAGTCGGTCAGCGAGTCCGCCGCCGCCAGTGCCCGCAGGTCCCACTCCAGTTCCTCCGCCGGGTCGTCGCAGACGTCGGCCATGTGGTGCGCCAGCGCGACGCGGTGCAGCGGGTCGCCGTCCGGGCCGATCGACTCCCACAGCCGCGCGAAGGTCGCGTACGCGCCGGCGCGGTCGCCGCCGATGTGCTGCCGCAGGCCGGCGTCGATCGCCACCAGCACGTCGTCGGTCATGCCACTCCTTCGTCCACCAGCTCGCGCAGCCGGGCCAGCCCCGGCTCGATCCGCTCCACCGCGACCGCACCGTAACCGAACACCAGCCCGTGCCGCCGCTCCCCCACCGCGAAGTCCCCCAGCGAGTACAGCCGCACGCCCCGGCGGCGTGCCGCGCGGACCAGCGGGCCCGCGTCGGCCGGCGAAACCGCGCTCAGGTGCAGGCCCGCGGAGGACGGCAACGGCGTCAGGAAGTCCGCGAACGACGTCGCCAGCGACGCCGACAGCAGCTCGTGCCGCGCCCGGTAGACCTTCCGCATCCGCCGGACGTGCCGGGCGAACCCGCCCTCCGCCATGAACGCCGCCAGCGCCGCCTGCTCGACGTTCGGCGCGTGCCAGTCGGTCAGGTACCGGGCCTTCACCAGCGCGGGCACCAGCGACGGCGGCGCGACGAGGAAACCCAGCCGCAACGCCGGCGACAGCACCTTCGAAAACGAGCCGACGTACACGACCCGGCCGCGCGAATCCAAGCTGTGCAACGGTTCCAGGGGCCGTCCGGTGTAGCGGAACTCGCTGTCGTAGTCGTCCTCGACGAGCACGGCGTCGTGCCGCCCGGCCCAGTCGAGCAGTTCGAGACGCCGGTCCAGCGACATCGACAGCCCCAGCGGGTACTGGTGCGACGGCGTCACGTACACCAGCCGCGTGCCCGCCGGGATGGCGTCGACGACGATGCCCTCGGCGTCCACCGGCACCGGCGCGACCCGGACCCCGCGCGCGCCGAGCACCAGCCGCGGCGGCGGGTAGCCGGGGTCCTCGACGGCGGCCACGTCGCCCGGGCGCAGCACCACCCGGCCGACCAGGTCCGTCGTCTGCTGGGCCCCGGCCGTGACGACGACCTGCTCCGGGCTCGCCCGGACGTCACGCGCCACTCCGACGTGCCGGGCGATCTCGGCGCGCAGGCCGGCGTGCCCCTGCGGGTCGCCGTAGGTCATCAGGTCGGCTTGCCCGGCGCGCAGCCGCTGGGTGACGAGCCGCCGCCAGGTGTCGAACGGGAACCGCGTGAGGTCCGGGACGCCGGGCCGGAAGTCGAACTCCGGTGCCGGGGCGAACGGCGCGGGCGGCGCCGGGACGGCGTCCCACTCCGGCAGCGGGCGCACGCCCGACACGGACGACGGCCGCGGGCGGCTCGCCGGCGAGGCCGTGACGAAGGTGCCCGCGCCGACGCGCCCGGCGAGGAACCCCTCGGCGGTGAGCCGGTCGTAGGCCGCGCTGACCGTCGTCCGCGAGACCGCCAGCCGCTGCGCCAGCTCGCGCGTCGGCGGCAACGCCTCGCCGGACCGGATCCGGCCGTCGAGGATCGCCGCGCGCAGCTGCCGGTAGATCGCGTCGCGGTGGCCGCGCGTCCCGGTCAGGTCGATGTGGACGTCCACGGGACCGACTCTAGATTGGCCCACGAAGGTCGGCACGGATTTGGCACTGTTCGTGGTCCGCTCCCCCGCCTAACGTGCCGGGCATGGATCTCCGCGAACTCGACCGCCGCAGCCTGCTCGTCCTCGACAAGATCGTCGCCGCCGCCACGCCCGCCGACCTGGCCCGCCCGACGCCGTGCGCCGGCTGGACCCTGGCCGACCTGCTCCGCCACCAGGTCAGCGAGAACCACGCCTTCGCCACCGCGGCCCGCGAGGGCTCGGCCCCCGACTGGGACGCCGGCGAACTCGGCGACGACCCCTGCGCCGCGTACCGGGCCTCGGTCGACGACTTCCTGGACGCCATGGCCGACGACGCCGTGCTGGAGCGGCAGCTGACCATCAACCACTTCGGCACGTTCCCCGGCACGGTCGCCGCGCACATGCACCTCGTCGACACCGTCGCGCACGGCTGGGACCTGGCCCGCACGCTCGGCCTGCCCTACGAGCCGGACGCCGAAGCCGTCCACGCCGCCCTGCAGCTGGCCGAGCGCATCCCGGACGAGGGCCGCGAAATCAACGGGAGCTTCGCCCACAGCGTCGAGGTCCCGGCGGACGCGAGCGAGCTGGACCGGTTCCTCGCCCTCCTCGGCCGCGATCCCGCGTGGAAGCTCAGCTGACGTCGGCGACCGGCGCGCTCCACGTGTCGCACGCCTTCGTGGTCTTGCCCTCGTAACCGGCCTTCGCCCACGACAGCTGGTGCTCGCGCGAGCCGTGGGTGTCGCTGTCGTTGGCGCGGCCGTAGTCGGCGACGGCGGCGTTCGCCAGTGACCGGCTGACCGAGCCCGAGCCGGCGACCGCGGCCAGGAACAGCGCGCCGAAGCAGTTCGCCTGCAGCTCGATCCGGCGGACGACCTCCTTGTCGGCCGCGCTGTCCTCGTTCGGCGACGTCATCTTGTCCGCCGCCGCGGACAGGATGCCGCTCTCGCGCTGCACGTGGTGGCCGTACTCGTGGGCGATCGTGGCGATGTGCCGCGCCTTGTTAAGCCCGGCGTCGGCGAGCATCCAGTCGGTCGGGGCGTAGATCGTGGTGTCCCCGCCGCAGTAGTAGGCGACGGCCTCGTTCTCGGTCGGCGCCTTCCCGCACGCGCTGTGCTCGGGCAGCGTGACCGAGACGGTGGCGGTCAGCGTCGGCTCGTTCGCCTTCGCCAGCGCCGGGCGCCAGGACTGCTCCAGGCAGTCGACGAGCGCTCCGTAGTAGGCCTTGAGCTGCTCGGCGGCCCGGCCGAGGTCGGGCAGGGCGCAGGTGGCGGGCCCGGGCGTGATGCCCTCGGCGAGCAGCGGGTTGCGGGCCAGCTCCGGCACGGGCTTCGCGGCCGACGTCGACCCGGTGCCGCCGTACGCGCGGCCGGTGTCGACGCCCTGCGCGACGAGCGCGTGGCCGTCGACGCGGTGCGGGATGGTGGCCGCGATCAGCGAGATGGCCAGCACGACGACGAGGACCCCGGCGACGGCGCCCCAGAGCCGGCTGCGCGGCGGGGCGATCGGGACCGGCGGCGCGGCGGCCCAGCTGGGCGCCCAGGGGTTCGGCTCGGGCGCCCACGCGGGTTCCGGGCTCCGGGACACCACTGCGGATGCCGGTGGCGACCCGGGAAAACCGGACTCGGCGTCGTCGTTCACGTTCTCCCCCTGCTCGGTGGCACCAGCATACGGACCGGCCCGCGGGCCCGGATCACGAAACGAAAACGCCACCCGGTGGCCGCCGGGGCGGCCCTCGGGCAAGACTGGGGGCATGAGTGTGGAGGACCCGTACCTGTGGCTGGAAGACGTGACCGGCGAGGCGGCGCTGAGCTGGGTGCGCGCCCGCAACGACGAGACCCTGGCCGAGCTGACCCGCGGCGCGCGCTTCGCCGAGCTGCGCGACGAGCTGCGTGAAGTGCTCGACGCCGACGACCGGATCCCGTACGTCCGCCGCCGCGGCCGGTACTTCTACAACTTCTGGCAGGACGCGACCCACCCCCGCGGCCTGTGGCGCCGCACGACGCTGGAGTCCTACCGGCAGGCCGAGCCCGAGTGGGAGCTGCTGCTCGACGTCGACGCGCTGGCCGAGGCCGAGGGCGAGAACTGGGTCTGGCAGGGCGCGACCGTGCTGCGGCCGGACTACCGCCGGGGCCTGGTCGAGCTCTCCCGCGGCGGCGCGGACGCGACCGTCGTGCGCGAGTTCGACCTCGACGCGCACGAGTTCGTCGAGGACGGCTTCACCGTGCCGGAGGCGAAGACGCGCATCGGCTGGATCGACGAGGACCGCGTCTACATCGGCACCGACTTCGGCCCGGGTTCGCTGACCAGCTCGGGCTACCCGCGGCTGGCCAAGGAGTGGCGCCGCGGCACGCCGCTCGAGGCGGCGACCCTGGTCTACGAGGGCAAGCCCGACGACGTCTCGATCGGCGCGTCCCACGATCCGACCGAAGGCTTCGAGCGCGACTTCGTCAGCCGCGCGATCGACTTCTACCGTTCCGAGCTGTACCTGCGCACCCCGGGCGGGCTGGTCAAGATCGACGTCCCCGACGACGCCAGCGCGTCCGTGCACCGCGAATGGCTGCTGGTGCGGCCGCGGACGGCGTGGACGGTCGGCGGCACCGAGCACCCGGCAGGCTCGCTGATCGCGATCCGCTTCGACGACTTCCTGGGCGGCGAGCGCACCTTCACCACGCTCTTCACGCCCGACGAGCACACGTCGCTGGACTACTGGGCCTGGACGCGCAACCACCTGCTGCTCGGCACGCTGCGCGACGTCCGCACCGAGCTGCGCACCCTCACGCCGGGCCCCGGCGGCTGGACCGACGAGCCCCTCGCGGGCGGCCCCGAGTTCGGCAGCGCGGACATCTTCGACACCGACCCCGACGTCAGCGACGAGTACCTGATCGACTCCAGCGGCTTCCTGCAGCCGTCGACGCTGAGCTACGGCCACGTCGGCGGAGACGTCGAAGTGCTGAAGCAGGCTCCGGCGTTCTTCGACGCTTCGGGCATGAGCGTCGCGCAGTACTTCGCGACGTCGGAGGACGGCACGAAGATCCCGTACTTCGTCGTGCGGCCCTCCGGTCCCGAAGGCGGCCCGACGCTGCTCACCGGCTATGGCGGCTTCGAGGTGTCGCTGACGCCGTCCTACAGCGGGATGATCGGCCGCGGCTGGCTCGCGCGCGGCGGCACGTACGTCGTCGCGAACATCCGCGGCGGCGGCGAATACGGGCCCGGCTGGCACACGCAGGCGATCAAGGCCGAGCGCCACCGCGTGTACGAGGACTTCGCGGCCGTCGCCGCCGATCTGGTCGAGCGCGGCATCACGACGCCGGACAAGCTCGGCATCCAGGGCGGCAGCAACGGCGGGCTGCTGATGGGCGTCATGCTGACGCGCTACCCGGAGCGGTTCGGCGCGATCGTCAGCCAGGTGCCGCTGCTGGACATGCGCCGCTACCACCTGCTGCTGGCCGGCGCGTCGTGGATGGCCGAGTACGGCGACCCGGACGAGGCCGCGGAGTGGGAGTACATCGCGAAGTACTCGCCGTACCAGAACGTCCACAGTGGACGCAGCTACCCGCCGTCGCTGTTCGTGACCTCCACGCGCGACGACCGCGTGCACCCCGCCCACGCCCGCAAGATGGTGGCGCGCATGCGTGAGCAGGGGCACGACGTCCGCTACCACGAGAACATCGAAGGCGGCCACGGCGCCGCGGCGGACAACGAGCAGCTGGCGTTCAAGTGGGCGCTGGTGTTCGAGTTCCTGTGGGAGCAGCTCACGAAGTGACGCGCG
Organism: Amycolatopsis australiensis; assembly: GCF_900119165.1. Taxonomy (NCBI): domain Bacteria; kingdom Bacillati; phylum Actinomycetota; class Actinomycetes; order Pseudonocardiales; family Pseudonocardiaceae; genus Amycolatopsis; species Amycolatopsis australiensis. The sequence continues at coordinate 7,720,409 of NZ_FPJG01000006.1, forward strand.
CGAGCACGACCCCGCCGACGATCAGGGCCAGCGCGGCCACTCGGCCCACGCTCAGCGGGTCGGCGTTCACCACGACGCCGAGCACGATCGCGCCGACGGCCCCGATCCCGGTGAACACGGCGTAGGCCGTGCCCACCGGGACGGTGTCCATCGCGCGCGATAGCAGGTAGACCGCCGCGGCGCCGAGCACGAAGCACAGCAGGGTCGGCCACGGCCGGGTGAAGTTGTCCGTCGGCTTGATGCTCTGCGACCAGGCGATCTCGACGAGCCCGGCGAGGACCAGCGTCACCCAGCCCATCAGAGCGCCGCCAAGGCCGCCGCGCGCGAAGCGACCCGCTCGGCTTCGCGCGCGGCGAGGTGCGGGTCGACGAGCGCGTTGGTCAGCTCGGCGTGCACGAACCGGACGTCGTCGACGTCGTAGTGCCCGGCGATGAAATCCCGCAGGTAGCGCTCGTGGTGGTCGAACGGCGCCCGCGGCGTCCCCGGCGCGTACGTCCCGCCGCGGGCGCCGGCGATGACGAACGCCTTGCCCCGCAGGGACATCCGCGGGAACGTCACCTGGTCGATCCACAGCTTGAGCGCGGCCGGGATCGAGAAGTTGTACATCGGCGCGCCGATCAGGACGACGTCGGCTTCGAGCAGCTCCGCGAGCAGCGGCTCGACGATCGACCACGCTTCCTGCTGCCTGGGGCTCTCGACCAGGTCGGCGTAATGCGCGGGGTCGGTGATCCCCGCGGCGAGCACGGCGTCGCAGATCTCCGTCCACGCCTCGCCGATCACCGGGACCGGGTCGGCGGCGAGGTCGCGGTAGGTCCGGGTGCCCGGCCAGGTCGCGGCGTAGCGCGCGGACAGCTCGCGGGAGAACGACGCGCGGCGGGCGCTGGAGTCGAGGTGCAGCAGGTGGGTCACGGTTCCTCCTCAAGTGGACACGGCGTCCGCTTGAGGTCAACTGGACGATGCGTCCGCTTATTCCCTAGGCTGCCGGGCATGCCCGAACGCGCCGACGCGGCCCGCAACCGCGCCAAGATCCTGGCGGCGGCCGAAGAACTGTTCACCGCCCGCGGCGCGGCGGAGGTGACAATGGAGGACATCGCCCGCGCGGCCGGCGTCGGCCGCGGAACGCTCTACCGCCGCTACCCCGACCGCGCGGCCATCGCCGTCGCGCTCCTGGACGAGCACGAGCGCCGGCTGCAGGAGTCGCTGCTGCGCGGCGACCCGCCGCTGGGCCCGGGCGCGCCGCCCGCCGAGCGGCTGGCCGCGTTCTACGCCGCGATGGTCGGCCTGCTGGAGCGGCACGCGCACCTCGTGCTGGGCACGGAAGTCGGCCATTCGCGCTTCGCGACCGGCGCGTACGGCTTCTGGCGGACGCACGTCCGCGTGCTGGCGGAAGCCGCGGGCGCGCCGGACCCCGACGTCCTGGCCGACATCCTGCTGGCGCCGCTCGCGCCCGAGCTGTTCCTGCACCAGACCGGCCGGGGCGTCTCGCCGGAGCGGATCACCGCGGCCCTGCGGCAGCTGGCCGGCCTGCTCTAGACGAGTCCTCGCGGCCGGGCGCGCTTCGGGACGTACCGCGGCTTCGGCTTCGGTTCCTCCCCGCGGATCCGGGCGAGCGCGGCTTCGAACGCGGTCAGCACGTCGGCGACGAACACGAGCCGGCCGACGCCGAGCCGGTGCAGCGCCGGGCCGTGGTCCGCGGCGACCGTGACCGCCACGCCCAGCAGCAGCACCCGCCAAGCGCCGAACACCGCCGCGCGCACCGGCCCGGGGACACCCGCGAAGCCACCGCGCAGCCGGTGGCAGTGGAACGGCACGTGCCGCTCCTCGTCGGCCAGGATGCGGGCCGCGACCTGCGTGACGAGCGGGTCCGTGGTGCCGTCGCGCAGGGCGCGGTAGTACCGCAGCGCGACGACCTCGGCGATGAGCAGCACCATCAGCTCCAGCCGCAGGCCGAGTGCGCGCCGGAGCCACACGAACACCGTGTCGGACCAGTGGTTCGCGATCGTGGGGACGCCGGCGGCGCGCAGGAGCCCGGCCAGCATCCGGGCGTGGTTCTGCTCCTCGGCGACGAAGAGCCGCACAGTGGCGAGGTAGTCGTCGTCCCCGGCGGCCTTGGCGATGAGGTTGGCACCGTCGCCGGCTTCGCCGACCTGGAACCGCTGCACGCTGCGCGCGACGTCCGGGTGCAGGCGCGCACCGCGTGACCACGGCGGATCTTCCCGGCGGCGGCGCCGCTCTGCTTCCGCTTCGAATTCCCGCAACCAGTTCATCGAGCCCGATGATGCCGGGCGGCCGTGGACGCGGTGCACGGGTTTCGTGGAGATCCCGTGAAGGTTGACGCGCTAGCTGGATAGAATGCTAGCATGCTGTCATGGCGGACAAGGACGTCAAGCAGTTCAACGTGTACCTCCCGGTCGACTTGATCCGGGAGGTCAAGCACCACGCCGTCGACACCGGGCAGTCGCTGTCGGCGCTCGTCGCCGACGCCCTGCGCCAGTACCTCGCGAACACCACCGAAGGAGACCCGCGATGAGCACGAACGGCATCGAGGCCGTGTACCTCGAGACGCACAACTGGGGCAAGGCCGCCCAGTTCTTCCAGGCCCTCGGCTTCGAGCTGGACTTCGAGACCGACCACAACTCCGGCCTGCTGCGCAACGGCGACGGGCCTTACGTCTTCGTCGCCGAAGTGCCCGAAGACCGGCCGACCGGGATGAAGCTCGTCCTCAAGGGCAAGGAGGTCACACCCGACGCGCCCGTCGAGGTCGTCTCCCCGTTCGAGGACACCCACTTCGGGACCCGGGAGATGACCGTCCGCGACCCCGACGGGCGGGAGTGGATCGTCCAGGCCGGGAGCTGACCGTGGCCGGCGACCGCAAGCGCGCGCTGGGCATGTTCGTCGTGATGATCGGCGTGCTCCTCGCTGCGGTGGACGGCACGATCGTGGTGCTCGCCCTGCCGGCGATCCAGGCCGGCCTCGGCGTGTCGCTGCCGGCGGTGAGCTGGGTCGTCGTCGGCTACCTGCTGGTCGTCACCGTGCTCGCGACGCAGCTGGGGCGGCTCGGCGACCTGTTCGGCCGGGTGCGGATGTACCGGGCCGGGTTCGCGGTGTTCCTCGCCGGCTCGGCGCTGTGCGCCCTGGTCTGGGCCCCGGCGGCGATCATCGGCTTCCGGCTCGTCCAGGGCCTCGGCGCGGCGCTGATCGCGGCCAACAGCGGCGCGATCATCGCCGAGCTGTACCCGCCGGCCGAGCGCGGCCGCGCCTACGGGTTCAACGCGCTCGGCTACTCGGCCGGCTCGCCGACCGGCTCGGCCCGGTGCTCCCGGCGACCGCCGGGCTGGGGCTCTCGGTCGTCGCGCTGCTGCTCTTCGCCCGGATGACGACGACCAGCAGCCTCTGGCTGCCCGCGCTCGGCAACGTCGTGATCATGATCGGCGGCAGCTTCTTCTACCCGGCCAACAGCTCGGCGGTGATGAAGGCGTGCCCGCCCGAGCGGCTCGGCATCGCCTCCGGAGTGCTGCGGACGTTCGCGAGCATCGGCATGGTGCTCTCGTTCACCACGGCGATCCTGGTCGCGGCGCAGGCGATCCCGCGCGGCACGGCGTTCGCGATCTTCGTCGGCTCGGCCGGCCTGGACGGCCCGCTGGCGACGGTGTTCACCGAAGGGCTGAGCACGGCCTTCTACACCCTGACGGCGATCATGGCCGTCGCCGCGCTGCTGTCGGCCGTCCGCGGCCGCCGAATCGAACCCGCCATTTCCGGATAAACGCGAAACTACCTGAGCGAGTGATTCCACGCCATTCACGCCGACATCACTTCGCGCGCCGCCTAAGCTGTTCTGGTCCCATTCCACCGGTGTCCTCCGGCGGGCGGGTTCCGCACACCGATCGGGTATTCGTGCAGGTCAGCGTGCCAGAGGCCGGGTACCGTCCCAGTGGGCAGATGTTCTGTCCCGGTGCCAGGGCCCCCGGAATTGCCCGGGCGCCGCAGCCAGGAAGGAACCCCGATCAATCATGTCCACATTGCGTCGACTCGCCCTCGCGGGCGCTTTCGCGCTGCCGATTTCCCTCGTCGTCGTCGCCCCTTCGTCGGCGGGCACGCTCGGCGGTCCGTATGAGCCGTGGAGCTCCGAAAGCTCCGCCAGCTTCGCCGGCATCGGCGGCGCGGGCACGACCGAATCGGAGGCGGGTTCCGACTGGTGGGGCCACCACTGGTCGGAGACCGACACCAGCTTCGCCGGGATCGGCGGGGCGGCCGTGACCCACCACGAGGACGCCGGCGACGACTGCGACGATTGGAACGGTGACGACTGGAACGGCGACGACGGCTACGACCACGGCTGGACCGGCCACTGGACCAGCCACCCGGCCGTGTACCACGCGCACGGCGACGACACGGCCGTGACCCACACCGTGTCGCACCCGGACGCGGTGGCACCGGTGCAGCACGTGACGACCGCGCAGCCGGTGGTCGACACGGACACCGACGACGACGCCTCCTACGTCCACGAAACGCACTCGGCGGGCGTGGACGGCGCGACCTCGGCGCACGTGGCGAGCCACGCGGGTGACGACTACGCCACCTACGAGGCGGGCCACCTGGCGGCGGGCCCCGACGGCGCGTCGTCGGCGGGTGTCCACGCGGTGGCGGTCCCGGGCTACGCGGGCTACCACAACTGGTACACGGCGGCCGGCGAGGCCGGGACCGCGGTGCACTCGGTGACCTCGATCGCGGACGCCAACGACCACGACTGGGCCGACGACTACGGTTACGACGCCTACGACGGCTGACGCCGCGAACGACCGAGCCGGGCCCGCGCGGCGGGACCCGGCTCGGTCGCGTTCAGCCCCCGGACCGCCAGGCTCGCACCGCGATACCGTCCGGCACAACCGGAAGACCTCCGCCGGGCTCCGGTCGGCCCTCTCGACCACCCGCCGCGAGAACTGCGGGAACTCCCCGCTCGCGACGACCTCGCGGATGTACGGGCCCACGCTCGTCCGCCACTACAGGACTCCCGGCTCCAGCCTGCCGCACACTGGCTGGCCGACGGACGGTCCGCGTTGGACCTGGTCGGCCGGCGGCTCACCCTGCTCACCGGCCCGGGCGGCAGGTGCCGGCGCGCTGAACCCGGCCGGCCGGGGTGGCGGTCACCCCGGCCGGCCGGTTGTCAGCTACAGCCCGACGTCGCGCCGCAGCCTTCGCAGGCGTAGCACGAGCCCGCCGGGCGCATCTTCGTGCCGCACGTCATGCACAGCGGGGCGTCCGCCGCCTTGCCGAGGCGCAGCTCCATCAGCTCCGTCGTCGTCTGTGCTTCGCGGTGCGGGTGCTCCGGCTCCTCCGCGTGCGGCTCCGGTGAGGAGTCCACTGTGGACTGCAACGCCTCGAGGTCGACGCCCGGGTTGCCGTAGCTGGCTTCGACCTCCGCCGAGCGCTCGTCGGCCGACAGGATGCCCAGCTGCGAACGCTTTTCGTAGGGCAGGTAGTCCAGCGCCAGGCGGCGGAACAGGTAGTCCATCACGCTCGTGGCGATCCGGATGTCCGGGTCGTCGGTCATGCCCGCCGGCTCGAAGCGCAGGTTCGAGAACTTCGAGACGTAGAACTCGAGCGGGATGCCGTGCTGCAGGCCCACCGAGATCGACATCGAGAACGCGTCCATCACGCCGGCCAGGGTCGAGCCCTGCTTGCCGAGCTTGACGAAGATCTCGCCGAGCCCGTCGTCCGGGTAGGAACCCGCCGTCAGGTAGCCCTCGGCGCCGCCGACAGTGAACGAGACCGTCTGGCTCGGGCGCTTCTTCGGCAGGCGCTTGCGCACCGGCCGGTACTCGACGACCTTCTCCGGTTCCGCCTCGGCCTTCTCCTTCTTCGCCGACGAGAGCGGCTGGCCGACCTTGCAGTTGTCGCGGTAGATCGCCAGCGCCTTGAGGCCGAGCTTCCAGCCCTGGAAGTAGATCTCCTCGACGTCCTCGACCGTCGCCGACTCCGGCATGTTGACCGTCTTGGAGATCGCCCCGGACAGGAACGGCTGCACCGCGGCCATCATCCGGACGTGCCCCATCGGCGCGATCGAGCGCTCGCCGACCGCGCAGTCGAACACCTCGTAGTGCTCCGGGCGCAGCCCCGGCGCGTCGACGACGTGGCCGTGCTGCGCCACGTACTCGACGATCGCCTCGACCTGCTCGTCCAGGTAGCCCAGCGCGGTCAGCGCGCGCGGCACGGTCTGGTTGACGATCTGCATCGAGCCGCCGCCGACGAGCTTCTTGAACTTGACCAGCGAAAAGTCCGGCTCGATGCCGGTCGTGTCGCAGTCCATCATGAAGCCGATGGTGCCGGTGGGCGCGAGCACCGACGCCTGCGCGTTGCGCCAGCCGTGCTTCGTGCCGATGTCGATGCCCTTCTTCCACTCCTCGGTCGCCAGCGCGCGGACCGCGGCGTCGTTCGAGTGGTAGGTGCGGACCAGCTCGTTCGCCGCCGCGTGCTTGCGCATCACGCGCTGGTGGGCCTCGGCGTTGCGGGCGTAACCCTCGTACGCGCCGACCGCGCGGGCCAGCTCGGCCGAGCGCCGGTAGGAGACGCCGGTCATCAGCGACGTGATCGCCGCGGCGAGCGCGCGGCCGCCGTCGGAGTCGTACGCGTGGCCCAGCGCCATCAGCAGCGCGCCCAGGTTCGCGTAGCCGATGCCGAGCTGGCGGAACTTGCGCGTGGTGTCGGCGATCGGCTCGGTCGGGAAGTCGGCGAAGCAGATCGAGATGTCCATCGCCGTGATGACGAACTCGACGGCGCGGGCGAACAGCGGCGCGTCGAACGTGCCCTCGGGCGTGACGAACTTGAGCAGGTTCAGCGAGGCCAGGTTGCAGCTGGAGTTGTCGAGGTGCATGTACTCGCTGCACGGGTTGGACGCGGTGATCCGGCCGGACTCCGGGCAGGTGTGCCAGTCGTTGATCGTGCCGTCGTACTGGATGCCGGGGTCGGCGCACTCCCACGCGGCCTGCGCCATGCTGCGGAAGAGCTTCTTCGCGTCGGTCCGCTCGATGACCTCGCCGGTGAGCCGGGCGCGCAGGCCGAAGTCGGTGCCGTTCTCGACCGCCTGCATGAACTCGTCGGACACGCGCACCGAGTTGTTCGCGTTCTGGTACTGCACCGACGAGATGTCCGCGCCGGAGAGGTCCATGTCGAACCCGGCGTCGCGCAGGACCTTGATCTTCTCCTCTTCGCGCGCCTTGGTCTGGATGAACTCTTCGATGTCGGGGTGGTCGACGTCGAGCACGACCATCTTCGCCGCGCGCCGGGTGGCGCCGCCGGACTTGATGGTGCCAGCGGACGCGTCGGCGCCGCGCATGAACGAGACCGGCCCGGACGCGGTGCCGCCGGAGGTGAGCAGCTCCTTCGAGGAGCGGATGCGGGAGAGGTTGAGGCCGGCGCCGGAGCCGCCCTTGAAGATGAGGCCCTCCTCGCGGTACCAGTTGAGGATCGACTCCATCGTGTCGTCGACGGCGAGGATGAAGCACGCGGAGACCTGCTGCTTCGACGGCGTGCCGACGTTGAACCAGACCGGGGAGTTGAAGCTGAAGACCTGGTGCAGCAGCATCCAGGTGAGCTCGTGCTCGAAGATCTCGAGGTCCTGCGGCGTGGCGAAGTAGCCGTGGTCGCGCGCGGCCTTGACGTAGGTCTTCACGACGCGGTCGATGAGCTGCTTGAGGCTGCGCTCGCGCTGCGGGCTGCCCACGGCGCCGCGGAAGTACTTGCTGGTGACGATGTTGGTGGCGTTGACCGACCAGAACTCGGGGAACTCCACGCCGCGCTGCTCGAAGTTGACCGTGCCGTCGCGCCAGTTGGTCATCACGACGTCCCGCTGCTCCCAGGTGACCTGGTCGTACGGGTGCTGCCCTTCGGTCGTGAAGACGCGTCGCACGCTCAGCCCGCCGGCGGCCTTGCTCTTCTTGCCGGCGGCCGCGCCGGCCCCGGTTCCCACGGTTTCGGTCATCGGTCGAACCCTCACTCCCGCAGCGGGACGGTCAGTCGCCGTCTTCCCGCTGATCGCTCTTCTCCCGGTCAGCAGCACCCGCCATGGCCTCACGCAGGTCGGCGATCTCCTTCTCGAAGTCCTCGACCGAGGAGAAGGAGCGGTAGACGCTGGCGAACCGGAGGTAGGCGACCCCGTCGAGCTCACGCAGCGGGCCCAGGATGGCCAGGCCGACCTCGTGGCTCGGGATCTCCGCCAGCCCGGCGGAGCGGATCGACTCCTCCACGCGCTGCGCGAGCTGCTGCAGCGCGTCGTCGTCGACCGGCCTGCCCTGGCAGGCGCGGCGGACGCCGCTCATCACCTTGTCCCGGCTGAACTGTTCGGTGACCCCGGACCGCTTGACGACGGCGAGCACCATCGTCTCCGACGTCGTGAACCGCCGTCCGCACGACGCGCACGAGCGCCGCCGCCGGATCGCCTGGCCTTCATCCACCTCTCGGGAGTCGACGACCCGAGAGTCCGCATGCCGGCAGAACGGGCACCTCATCCGCCGATCACCTTCCCCTCCGCGCCGGCCGCCCCGGTCGACGTCCCGCGGCCACCCAAGCACCCCGGCACCTGGTGATCGTTTTGTGGACATCCGGTGGGTAAGGGCCGACCAGCTGTGGACAACTGCTGTCCAGCCTACCCCAACCTGTGGACCAACTACAGCGGTGTAACTACTACATATAGCGGGCGAGCGTAGAACTCGGCGGAGGTGTGCGCAAGCGAAACGGCCATCGCCGGACCCACCCGGGTGAGAGGTGAACCGGCTCCGCGGCGCCGGGGTGGCCGCACGCCGTCCGGGCCCGGACGGCCGGGGCACGGGCGCCGGGGCATCGCCGCCCAGGTGCGGTCGCGATCGGCGCCTCGGCACGGTGCCGGCCGGCGGCTCCGGGTCGCTCGTTCGCCGCAGCCGGCGGTTTCACCGGGGAGAGTGAATTCCGGCGGGCGCGGCGGGTGGACCATCCCGCGGTCCGCCGAGGTCCACGCCCCAGGCATCGGCGACGGGCGGCCTCACCACACCGGGCGCGAAGGCCGTCGCCTCCCGGCACCGCCGCCACGGGCACGGACTTGTCCTCACGGCGCCGGAACGGCGTCCGCGACCGGGACCGTCAGCGGCAGCCCGGGCACCAGGACGGCGCCGTCGAGGCGGTTCAGCTCCTTGATCCGGGCCACGACCGCGCTCGTGTCGCTGCCCGGCGCGAACTGCGCGGCCAGCGACGAGAGCGTGTCGCCCTGGCCGACCGAGACGGTCGCCGTCCGCTCCGGCACCGGTGCGCTCGCGGTCCCGCCGCCCAGCAGGCCCAGCGCGGTCACGACCAGGCAGCTCGCGACGGCCAGCGCCGCCAGCCACGGCCAGCGCACGGGCACGCGGCGGGGCGCGGCGCAGGGCGCGCCCGCCGGACGCCGGCCCGCCACGACCCGCGCACGGGTCGGCGGGCGGTGCACCTCGCCGCGGCGCCCGCGCAGCACGCGCACGGGACGGGGCTGTGCCGGGACCGGGGTCGCCGGGCGGGCGTGCCCGCGTTCGGCCAGAATGGACATCCGAACCTCCTCGAAACCCTGGTGTCCGCCCGTATCCGCCGGCCGAGGCGGCCCGTGGATCAAGGTCGAACAAGCGTTCTATCGAACGCCCGTGCGAAGGTCTACCACCTACCACCGACAAAATCGAGCGGACACGGCGTGTCGATCGAACAGATGTTTGAAATCGCCGTGCCCGGGGGCTAACGTCGGTGACCAGGGCATCTGCCGGGCAGATGCCGCCGGCGAGGCTGCCCGCACCCGGCGGGCGGCGGCCGGCGCGCGATACGTGCAGCGAACGTCTGGGAGGCGACGCAGTGGCGAAGGAGAACAAGGCGGGCAGGACCAGTGGGTCCCCCGGGGGCAGTGTGCACCCGATGCCCGAGGTGTACGACGTGGACGAGACGCTGACCGTCCGCCAGCAGCAGGTGCTCGACGTGATCCGCTCGTGGGTGAGCCGGTTCGGCTACCCGCCGAGCGTCCGCGAGATCGGCGAGGCGGTGGGGCTGACGTCGACGTCGTCGGTCTCCCACCAGCTGCGCGCGCTGCAGCGCAAGGGTTACCTGCGCCGGGACGCGAACCGTCCCCGCGCGGTGGGCGTGCTCTCCGCGACGGACGACAACCCGATGGGCATCGAGATGGACCAGCAGCCGGTCATGCCGAAGGCGGCGTACGTGCCGCTGGTCGGCCGGATCGCCGCCGGTGGCCCGGTGCTGGCCGAGCAGGCGATCGAGGACGTGTTCCCGCTGCCGCGGGAGATCGTCGGCGAGGGCGAGCTGTTCCTGCTGAAGGTCACGGGCGATTCGATGATCGACGCGGCCATCACCGACGGCGACTGGGTGGTGGTCCGCCAGCAGCCGGACGCGGACAACGGCGACATCGTCGCGGCGATGATCGACGGCGAGGCCACGGTCAAGACGTTCAAGCGCAAGGGCGGCCACATCTGGCTGATGCCGCACAACGAGGCGTACGAGCCGATCCCGGGCGACGACGCCACGGTGCTCGGCAAGGTGGTGGCGGTGCTGCGGCGGCTGTGAGGTCCGCGGTGGCCGGATCCGGGGGCAGGTACGGTCGCCGCCTGCGGCAGGTGGTGGGAAGCCCGGTCCCGCCCGCCTGCCCGATCGGGTGATTTTCGCGGGTGCGCCGGAGCGCGCGGCCTCCTGGCCGGCGCGCCCCGCACCCGCGGTATGGGTCGCTGTGGACGGCGGGACCTCAGCCGCGGCGGCGGCGCAGCCTGGTGAACCCGAACCACCCCAGGCCCACCACCGCGATCGCGATCCCGGCCGCCGGCAGCACCGGTACTCCCCCACCGTCCGAACCGGACGCGCCACTCGCGCCCGCCGCGGGCTTTCCGTCCGGGGAAGGCGCCGCCGAAGCAGCCGAAGCCGCCGCGCCGCGGACCGCGCGGATCGGCTCGCCGACCCCTTCGCTGCCCGACAACAACGTCCCGTCGGGGTCGAACGCGATCGCCTCGCCCTGCTTCTCCCCCGGCAACGGGATCCGCACCGGGTTGCGCTGCAACGCCGCCAGGACGTCTCCGTCCGGGGCGGCGTAGAGATAGGCGTCCGTGTACGTCCGCAGCGCGATCACCGTGCCGTCGGCCGTCGACGCGCCTCCCGTCACCAGCACCGATCCGATCGAGCCCACCGGGCCGCCCTGGGTGTCGGTCGTCGCGATCTTCACCGTGCCGACCTTCTCCAGGTTGGTCGGTCCGGGACTCGCCAGCGGTCCCGACGGCCGGTACACCCGCGCCTCGCCCAGGATGTCCTTGGTGATGAGGTACGGCGTCCCCGTCTTGTCCATGATCAGCGCTTCGGTGTCGTGCTGGCCGTCCGGGTAGGTGAGCCGGTGCAGCGTGACCCTGCCCTGCGGGCTCATCTCCAGCAGGGCGACCGTCAGCCGGCCCTTCTGGTTGTCGCCGGTGTCGGACAGCCACAACGTCCCGTCGGGCGTCCGCGCCAGGTCCTCGACGTCGAACGGGTCCGTCCGATCCGTCAGGACCTTCTGGACCTTGCAGTCCCTGCCCAGCACGAACACCTGGACCTTGCTGCCGCCGTCGTTGATCGCGTACAGCTTCGAGCCGTCGGAAACCAGGCCGGACAGCTCGCCGATGCGCGAATCGCCGACCGTGCACAACGTCTCCGGAGACGCGGCCCAAGCCGGGGCGGGCCCGCTCAGCACAGCCAAGAAGGCCAAGACAACCAGCCAGCGCACCCAGCCACCTCCGGGGAGATTCCAGTGTGCGACCCCTTCGGTCGCACACTGGAACCTACTGGGAGACGTGTCAGGCCCTGGTCGAGTTGGTCTCGTACTCGCGCAAAGCCGCGGCGAGGTCCGGGCGGACCCGCACCAGCAGGCGCGTGCCGTCCTCGACGTGCTCCTCTTCGAGCACCTCGCCGTCCGCGTGCGCCCGCGCGACCAGCTCGCCGCGCGAGTAGGGCACCAGGACGTCGACCGTGACCTCCGGCCGCGGCAGGCGGTCGGCGATCACCTCGACGAGCTCCGCGATGCCCGCCCCGCTGCGCGCCGAGACCTGCACCGAGCCGGGCAGCGCGTGGCGCAGCCGGGCCAGGCTGACCTCGTCGGACGCGTCGATCTTGTTGATCACCAGCAGCTCCGGCGGGAGCGGCTCCTTGCGCTTGCGGGTGATCTCGCCGAGCACCTCGCGCACGGCGCTGACCTGCTCCTCCGGCGCCGGGTCGGACCCGTCCACCACGTGCAGCAGCAGGTCCGCGTCCGCGGCCTCCTCCAGCGTCGAGCGGAACGCGTCCACCAGCTGGTGCGGCAGGTGCCGCACGAACCCGACGGTGTCGGTCAGCGTGTAGCCGCGCCCGTCGGCGGTCTGCGCGCGCCGCGTGGTCGGGTCGAGGGTCGCGAACAGCGCGTCCTCCACCAGCACCCCGGCCCCGGTCAGCGCGTTGAGCAGGCTCGACTTGCCGGCGTTGGTGTAGCCGACGATCGCCACGCTGGGCACCTCGTTGGCCAGCCGCCGCCCGCGCTTGGTCTCGCGGATGGTGTCCATGGCCGCGATCTCGCGACGCAGCTTCGCCACGCGCTTGTTGATCCGCCGCCGGTCGGTCTCGAGCTTGGTCTCACCGGGACCGCGCAGGCCGACGCCGCCGTTCGCGCCGCCGGCGCGGCCACCGGCCTGCCGGGACAGCGAGGCGCCCCACCCGCGCAGCCGCGGGATCAGGTACTGCAGCTGGGCCAGCTCGACCTGCGCCTTGCCCTCCTTGGACCGGGCGTGCTGGGCGAAGATGTCGAGGATCAGGGCGGTCCGGTCGATGACCTTGACCTTGACCTTCTCCTCGAGCTGGCGCAGCTGGCCGGGCGAGAGCTCGCCGTCGCAGATCACGGTGTCGGCGCCGGTGGAGGAGACGATGTCCCGCAGCTCCTTGACCTTGCCCGAGCCGATGTAGGTGGCCGGGTCCGGCTTGGTCCGCCGCTGGATGAGGCCTTCGAGGACCTCCGAGCCCGCCGTCTCGGCCAGGCGCGCCAGCTCGGCCAGCGACGCCTCGGACTGCAGGGCCGTGCCCTCGGTCCACACGCCGACGAGCACGACGCGTTCCAGCCGCAGCTGCCGGTATTCGACCTCGGTGACGTCGTCGAGTTCGGTGGACAACCCGGCCACGCGCCGCAGCGACGCTCGGTCTTCGAGCTCCATCTCGCCGGTCGACGGGTCGTACAGGTCGTCGTCGTGGTCTTCGGTGTGTGTCAGTTCTGTCATCGTGCCTCCATGTTCCCACGATTCGCCGCGGGAACCGAACTTTTACGAGCTGGGATAGGTGGCGAGGTAGATCGCGGTGCGCTCCGCACCGGGACGGCGGGGACGCGCGCGGAACTCCTCGAACAGGGCTTCGAGCCGGGCTTCCAGCTCCGCCCGCTCCTCGGGGGCCACCTGGACGACCAGGCGTGTCTGGTGCACGCCCGCGAACCCGGTTTCGGCGATCTCGGCCAGGTACGCCTCGAGCATCGCCTGATCCACGCCCTTGTCACCGCATGAGTCGAGTGTCCACGAAAGCCCCGTCGAAAGATACGGAATTTCCCTGGCGCCCCGTGCCCCGCGGCGCGGCGGCTGCGCGGCGAGGAACCCGGTCTCGACGAGCTTGCGCACGTGGTGCAGCGTCGTCGCCGGGTCGCGGCCCAGCCGTTCGGCCAGCTCCTTGTTCGTCAGCGCCTCCGAGAACGTCAACCGGATGATGCGCAGCCGTATTCCCGAGGCCAGCGCCGCGGCCTCGGCTTCGGTCGCGGCGCGCCGTTTCCCGTCAGGCACGCGCACAGCCTAGACGGAACAGTGATTGACAGTTTCCAATCACTCCCGCCACACTCGGGAACCATGCACCGGGGGTCACTCTTCCGCCACGCCGACTTCCGGCGGCTGTGGGCCGGCGACACGGCAAGCCAGCTCGGCACCAACGTCGGCTACACCGCCATCCCGCTGCTCGCGGCGGTGACGCTGGCCGCGACGCCGTTCGAGATGGGCCTGCTCACCGCGGCCGAGACGACCGCGTTCCTGCTGATCGGGCTGCCCGCCGGGGTGTGGGTCGACCGGCTGCGCCGCCGCCGCGTCATGCTCGCCGCCGACTTCACCCGGTTCGTCCTGCTGACCACCGTGCCGCTCGCCTGGTGGGCCGGGGTGCTGACGCTCGCCCAGCTGCTGGTGGTCGTGCTGTGCACCGGCGTCGCGACGGTCTTCTTCGACGTCGCCTACCAGTCCTACCTGCCGTCGCTGGTCGGCCGGGAGCACCTGCTGGAGGGCAACACGAAGCTGCAGTCGGTCCAGTCGGTCGCGCAGATCGCCGGGCCGAGCGGCGCCGGCGTGCTGGTCCAGCTGGTCAGCGCGGCCAACACCGTGCTGATCACCGGCCTCGGCTACCTCACGTCGGCCCTGTTCCTGCTGCGCATCCGCACCGTCGAGCCGCAGCCGGAGCGCGACGGCCACGCCCGGCTGCTGCCGCAGATCGCCGAAGGACTGCGGTTCGTCTTCTCCGACAAGCCGCTGCGGGCGATCGTGGGCACGACGGCGACGGCGAACTTCTTCAACAGCGCGCTCATGGCCGTGCAGGTGCTGTTCCTGACGCGGACCGCCGGCCTGCCGCCCGCGGCGGTCGGCGTGCTGCTGGCCGCCGGTGGCGCCGGCGGGATCCTCGGCGCGCTCTGCTCGGGCACCCTGACGCGGCGGATCGGCCAGGCCCGGGCGATCTGGCTGGTGCCGCTGTTCACCATGCCCGGCCACCTGCTGGTGCCGCTCGCCGCGCCGGGCTGGCGGCTCGGTCTCGCCGGCTTGGGCCTCGTCGCGGGCGGCTTCGGGATCATCGTCTACAACGTCGCCCAGGTCTCCTACCGGCAGGCGATCTGCCCGGACCGGCTGCTCGGCCGGATGAACGCGAGCGTGCGGTTCGTCGTCTGGGGCACGATGCCGCTCGGCGGGCTGCTGGGCGGCGGGCTCGGCGAATGGCTGGGCCTGCGCGGCGCGGTGTGGGTGGCGGTCGCCGGCGAGGTCGCGGCGGTGCTGTGGGTCCTGTGGTCACCGCTGCGGCGCATGCGCGACCTGCCGACCGAGGCGAAAACCGGTTCCGGAGCCGCCTAGAGTTGCTTCATGAGCAGCCCTTACGAGCGCCCACGAGTCCCGGACAAGGTCGGTGTCGACGGTCTGGAGGCCAAGTGGGTACCCGTGTGGGAGTCCACCGGCCTGCACCGCTTCGACCGGACGAAGACCCGGGACGAGATCTACTCGATCGACACGCCGCCGCCGACGGTCAGCGGCTCGCTGCACATCGGGCACGTCTTCTCCTACACCCACACCGACGTGCTGGCGCGGTTCAAGCGGATGCGCGGGCTGGAGGTGTTCTACCCGATGGGCTGGGACGACAACGGCCTGCCGACCGAGCGCCGGGTGCAGAACCACTTCGGCGTCCGCTGCGACCCGTCCCTGCCGTACGACCCGGAGTTCCGGCCGCCGGAGAAGCCGGGCAAGGACGTCGTCGCGGTGTCGCGGCGCAACTTCGTCGAGCTGTGCGAAGCCCTGACGGTGACCGACGAGCAGGTCTTCGAGCAGCTGTGGCGGCGGCTCGGGCTGTCGGTCGACTGGACGATGACCTACCAGACGATCGGGCACGACGCGCGGCTGATCTCGCAGCGCGCGTTCCTGCGCAACCTCGAGCGCGGCGAGGCGTACCAGGCCGAAGCGCCGACGCTCTGGGACGTCAGCTTCCGGACGGCGGTGGCGCAGGCCGAGCTGGAGGACCGCGAGCGCCGCGGCGCGTTCCACGACCTCGCCTTCACCGGCCCGGACGGCGAGGACGTCGTGATCGCGACGACCCGGCCCGAGCTGCTGCCCGCCTGCGTCGCGCTGGTGGCGCACCCGGACGACGAGCGGTTCCGGCCGCTGTTCGGCAAGTCCGTGCGGACGCCGGTGTTCGGCGTCGAGGTGCCGGTGCTGGCCCACCACCTGGCGGATCCGGAGAAGGGCCGCGGCATCGCGATGGTGTGCACCTTCGGCGACACCACCGACGTCACGTGGTGGCGGGAGCTGCGCCTGGCGACGCGGGTGGTGCTGGGCCGCGACGGCCGGTTCCTGCCGGACGCGCCGTCCGGCGTGCCGGCGCAGCCGTACGCGCCGCTGGCCGGCAAGACCGTCCACACGGGACGCGAGATCATGGTGCGCCTGCTGCGCGAGGCCGGCGCCCTCCGGGGTGAGCCACGGCCGATCACCCATTCGGTGAAGTTCTACGAAAAGGGCGACAAGCCCCTGGAGATCGTCGCCAGCCGGCAGTGGTACCTGCGCAACGGCGGCACCGACCCGGCGTTCCGGGAGAAGATGCTCGCCCGCGGCGAAGAGCTGGACTGGGTGCCGAAGCACATGCAGGTGCGCTATGCGGCGTGGGTGGGGAACCTGGCCGGCGACTGGCTGATCAGCCGCCAGCGGTTCTTCGGCGTGCCGATCCCGCTGTGGTACCGCCTCGACGAGCACGGCGAGCCGGACTACGACGCGCGCCTGCTGCCGGACACGTTGCCGGTCGACCCGAGCAGCGACGTCCCGCCGGGGTTCACCGAGGACCAGCGCGGCGCGCCCGGCGGCTTCGCCGGCGACCCCGACGTGATGGACACGTGGGCGACGTCGTCGCTGACCCCGCAGATCGTCGGCCGCTGGAGCTTGGATGACGACCTCTTCGGGCGAGTCTTCCCGATGGACCTGCGGCCGCAGGCGCACGAGATCATCCGCACCTGGCTGTTCTCGACGGCGGTGCGCGCGGAACTGGAGCACGGCGCGCTGCCGTGGCGGGCGGCCTCGATCGCGGGCTGGGTGCTCGACCCGGATCGCAAGAAGATGTCGAAGTCCATCGGCAACGTGATCACCCCGGTGGACCTGCTGGAGCGGTTCGGCTCGGACGCGGTGCGCTACTGGGCGGCGAGCGCGCGCCCGGGCGTCGACACGGCGGTGGACGAAGGCCAGATGAAGGTCGGCCGCAGGCTGGCGACGAAGCTGCTCAACGCGAGCCGGTTCGTGCTCGGCCTCGGCGTGCCGGCACCTGCCGCGGCCGTGACCGAGCCGCTGGACCGGGCGCTGCTGGCTTCGCTTTCGGCTGTCGTTTCGTCGGCGACGGCGGCCTTGGAGGCGTTGGACTACGCGCGGGCGCTGCAGGTGACGGAGACGTTCTTCTGGACGTTCTGCGACGACTACGTCGAGCTGGTGAAGGGCCGCGCCTACGGCGACCGGGGCCCGGACGCGGCATCTTCGGCGCAGGCGGCGCTGGTCACGACGTTGTCGGCGCTGCTGCGGCTGTTCGCGCCGTTCCTCCCGTTCGCGACGGAGGAAGTCTGGTCGTGGTGGCAGGAGGGATCGGTGCACCGCGCGCCGTGGCCGTCGGTCGCCGCCGAGGGTGACCCGCGGCCGCTTTCACTGGCGAGCGAGGTGATAGCGGCGGTCCGCCGGGCGAAGACGGACGCGCGGGTGTCGATGCGCACGGCAGTGGAGACCCTGACGGTGACCGCCCCGGCGGACGTGCTGGCCCGCTTCACGCGGATCGAGCCGGACATCCGGATCGCGGGCGCGATCGCCTCCGTGGAAACCCGCGAAGGCGAGTTCGCGGTCGAAGCGAAGATGTGACGCAGGTGGGCCGCGGTCAGGAACCGGCGGCGGCCCACCAGCCTTCGTCGATCTCCCCGCGCGCCACGATCTCCGCCGGGCCCGACAGGGTCGACGCGCCGCGGGACACCGTCACCGCCACCCGGCCGCCCGGGACGTCCACTGTGGACGCGCCGGTGTCCGTGCCCGCCAGGTGGAACGCCGCCGCCACCGCCGCGACCGTGCCCGTGCCGCACGCCCGCGTCTCCCCCACCCCGCGCTCGTGCACGCGCATCCGCAGCGCGCCCTCGCCGAGCCGGTTGACGAACTCCAGGTTCACCCCGTGCGGGAAGACGTCGTGGTCGAAGTCCGGCTGCTCGCGCAGGTCCAGGTCCGCCACGTCGTCGTCGAGCAGGGACACCAGGTGCGGGTTGCCGACGTCGACGGCCACGCCGGAGAACGGGCGGCCCGCCACCATCGTGACCGACGTGCCGGTGATCGTCGCCGGTCCCATGTGGACGGTCACGGAGCGGTCCGGGTGCACCACCACCGGCCGGTCGCCCGCGCGGGTGCCGACGACGAACCCGCCCTCGGCCGCGAGCCCGGAATCGACCAGGTAGCGGGCGAAGACGCGCACGCCGTTGCCGCACATCTCCGCGATCGACCCGTCGGCGTTGCGGTAGTCCATGAACCACTCGCCCGCGGACGGCTCGTCGAGCGCCGCGGCCCGGACGACGCGCAGCACGCCGTCGGCCCCGAGGCCGCGGCGGCGGTCGCACAGCGCGGCGACCCTCGCCTCGGTCAGCTCGAGGCGGCCCGCCGGGTCGGGGAGCAGCACGAAGTCGTTCTGCGTGCCGTGCCCCTTGAGGAACTCGATTCCGCCCATACGTCCAGATTACCGGGCCAGGGTATCCAGGACGCGTGCGGCCAGCCCCGGCTCGGCGCCGTCGAACCAGTGGATCCGCTGGTCGCGCCGGAACCAGGACCGCTGCCGCCGGACGAACCGCCGCGTCGCCTGCGCCGTGGCAGCCGCTGCCGCGTCGAAGTCGCCGTCGCCGTCCAGCTCGGCGAGCACCTGCTGGTAGCCGAGCGCCCGCGACGCCGTCTTGCCTTCGCGCAGGCCCCGCTTCTCCAGCTCGCGCACCTCGTCGACCAGCCCGGCGGCGAACATGCGCCGGACGCGCTCGTCGACGCGCCCGTCGAGCTCCGCCGGGTCCCGGTCGACGCCGATCACGACCGTGCCGTAGCGGGCCGGCCCGGGCTTGGGCAGGTTCGCCGAGAACGGCTCGCCGGTGATCTCGATGACCTCGAGGGCGCGCACGATCCGCCGCGTGTTGGTCGGCAGGATCGCGGCCGCGGCGGCCGGGTCACGCTCCCCCAGCCGGGTGTACAGCGCGGCCGTGCCGAGCTCCGCGGCTTCCGCGTCGAGCCGGGCCCGCACGGCCGGGTCGGTGCCCGGGAAGCGCAGGTCGTCGAGCACGGCCTGGACGTAGAGGCCGGACCCGCCGGCCAGCACCGGCACCTTGCCGCCGGCCAGCAGCCGCTCGATCGTGGCGCGGGCGTCCCGCTGGTAGGCCGCGACGGACGCCGTCTCGGTGACGTCCAGGACGTCGAGCAGGTGGTGCGGGACACCGCGCCGCTCGGCTTCGGTGGCCTTGGCCGTGCCGATGTCCATGCCCCGGTAGAGCTGCAGCGCGTCGGCGTTGACGACCTCGCCGCCCAGTTCCAGCGCCAGCTCGACGGCGAGCGCGGTCTTGCCGGTGGCGGTCGGGCCGACCACCGCGACCGCGGCGACGGAGCTGTTCACGACGGCCGACGATACCGGCGGGCCGCCACGGAGCGTCCACCGGAAGTAGGATCACGACCTTCGAGTGGCTCATCCGGTACCACGGTGCGCGCTGAGCTGCTTGAATGCCGCGTGGGGCCGTTGCATCCGAGCACGGCCCGTGACGACCGCATTACCCGGCCCCGCTTCCGCGGCGGGGCGCCCGCGCGAGCGGGCGTACAGGCGATAAGGAGCCTGCGATGGCCCAGGAGAACACTTCCACCGGTACCCCGGCCCCGCACCCGGTGCCGCACGCGCTGCACGCCGGGCACGCCGCCCCGCCCGTGCCGCCCGCCGAACCCGCCCCGTCGACCTGGGGCCGGATCGACGACGAAGGCACCGTCTACGTCATCACCGCCGAGGGGGAACGCGCCGTCGGGGTCTGGCAGGCAGGCAGCCCCGACGAGGGCCTGGTGCACTACGCCCGGCGTTTCGACGACTTGCGCACCGAGGTCGAGCTGCTGGAGACCCGGCTGATCTCCGGGGCAGGCGACCCGAAGCACGCGCTGACCAGCGCCACCCAGATCCGGGAGGGGCTGGCCGAGGCCGCCGTGGTCGGTGACCTGGCGGCGCTGGCCGCCCGGCTGGACTACGTCATCGCGCACGCCGAGAAGGCGCTGGCCAGTGCGAAGGCGGAGCGGGAGGAGGCCCGCGCGGCCGCCGTCGCCCGCAAGCAGGCGCTCGCGGAGGAGGCCGAGAAGATCGCGGCCGAGTCGACCCAGTGGAAGGCGGCGGGCGACCGGCTGCGCGCGATCCTCGACGAGTGGAAGACGATCAAGGGCGTCGACCGCAAGACCGACGACGAGCTGTGGAAGCGCTTCTCGAAGGCCCGCGAGGCGTTCAACCGCCGCCGCGGCTCGCACTTCGCCGAGCTCGACAAGCAGCGCGCCGCGGCGAAGCAGCGCAAGGAGGAGCTCATCGCCGAAGCCGAGGCGATCAGCGAGTCCGACGACTGGGGCGAGACGGCCGGCCGCTACAAGGACCTGATGGCCGAGTGGAAGGCCGCGGGCCGGGCCCCGAAGGACAGCGACGAGGCGCTGTGGCAGCGGTTCCGCGCGGCCCAGGACAAGTTCTTCGCCCGCCGCTCGGCGGTGTTCTCCGAGCGCGACGCGGAGTTCGCGCAGAACGCGGCCCGCAAGGAGGAACTGCTGGTCGAGGCGGAGAAGATCGACGCGACGGCGAATCTGGAGGCGGCGAAGAGCGCCCTGCGCCGCATCCAGGAGCAGTGGGACGAGATCGGCAAGGTCCCGCGCGAGCGCATCCGCGAGCTGGACGGCCGGCTGAAGGCGGTCCAGGACGCGGTCAAGGCGGCGGAGGACACCCGCTGGCGCCGCACGGACCCGGAGGCCCAGGCCAGGGCGGCCCAGTTCCGCGAGCGAGTGGCACAGTTCGAAGCCCAGGCGGCGAAGGCCAGGGCGGCCGGGGACGAGCGGCGGGCCAAGAAGGCCGATGAGCAGGCCGCGCAGTGGCGGGAGTGGCTGCAGGCTGCCGAGGCTGCGGTCGCGGACCGCTGAGGTCTTCGGCTGCACCAAGGCCCCGGGGCACTGAGGTCCCGCGCCGGCCTGTCCACAGCAGCGCCATCGTGATGTGGACAAGCCGGCGAGCCCCGCCCGCAACTTCTCCGCAAGCGGACGGTCGACACATCACCCGAAGCGGTCCCACCGGCTCCCCGGCCGGGGGGTTCCGGGCGCGGTCCGGCGCCCGCGGTGCTCCACTTCGATCATGAGCAAGACATCGAACCTCGTGTCCGCCCTGGTCGTCGCCTGCACCGTCGCGCTCGCCGCTCCCGCGGTGGCCGCCGCCCTGCCCGGGCCCGCTTCCGTCGCCGTTCAAGGGCCCAAGAAGCACAAGGCCAAGATCGAGGCCAAGGCCGACAAGACCCGCGTCAAGGTCGGCGAAGAGACGAAGATCAAGGGCTCGTTCGCCGACCTCGGTGGGCAGGAGAGCGTCGCCGGTGCGGAACCCGTCGTCGTCCAGCAGCTGCAGGGCGGCGTTTGGGTCGACCTCACCAGCGGCACCTGCCGCCCGAACGGGAACTTCGTGTTCAGCCTGACCTTCAGCGTCCGGGCCAGCCTGACGCTGCGGGTCTACCACCCGGAGACCGACCTCTACGTCAGCGCCGTCTCGAACCTGATCTCCGTCGTCGTGATCTAGGTCCGGGAGAACGCCGTCCGCATCCACTGCACCGCCAGGCAGATCGTCGCGATCCAGGCGATGATCAGGCCGATCCCGGGTCCGCCGCCGGCGGCTCCGCTCGCGTGCGACGACTGCTGCGACCAGATGGCCAGCAGCCCGTCCACCGACGCGAACCAGCCACCGGCGGCGCACACCCAGGCCAGCCACCACCGGCGCGTCACCAGCGCCACCGCCGAGGCCAGGATGCCGATCGCCGTCGACGTCGCCGCGAACAGCTGCGGGATGCCGCCGCCTTCGCCCGCCAGCACCCGCCAGCCCGCGTGGTCGCCCACCCACGGCAGGATCAGGCAGATCAGCAGCACGAACGTGCACACCGCGATGGTGAACCCGCGACGGCCCAGCTCCACCGTCCGGGACGCCTGCTGGCCCACTTCGTCGATCTCGGCGGCCAGCTCGGCCAGCTCGCCGTTGCCCTTGGACTCCGTCACAGCGCACACCCACTCACCGGCTCCGGCCGGGCCGCCGGGGCACCGAAGCCCGGCAGGCCCAGCGTGACGCCACTCGTCTTCGGCCGCAGCCCGGCCTCCGCGTTGTCCCCGGCCCGCGTCCGCCGGTGGGACAGCAGGTCGCCGTCGGCCACCAGGTGGTGCGGCGCGCCGTACGTCACGACCGTCTCGACGACGTCGCCGGGACGCACCCCGCGGTCCACCGCCGGGCCGGCCGGCGTGAAGTGCACCAGCCGCCCGTCGCGCGCGCGGCCGCTCATCCGGTGCGTCTCGGCGTCCTTGCGGCCCTCGCCCTCGGCGACGAGCAGCTCGACCTTCCGGCCGACGAGCTTCTTGTTCTCTTCCCACGAGATCGCGTTCTGCAGCTCGACCAGGCGGTCGTAGCGCTCCTGCACGACCTCCTTCGGCAGCTGGCCCGCCATCGTCGCGGCGGGCGTGCCCGGGCGCTTCGAGTACTGGAAGGTGAACGCGCTGGAGAACCTCGCCTCGGCGACGACGTCGAGCGTGGCCTGGAAGTCCTCCTCGGTTTCGCCGGGGAAGCCGACGATGATGTCGGTGGTGATGGCCGCGTCCGGCATCGCCGCGCGGACCTCGTCGAGGATCTTCAGGAAGCGCGCCGAGCGGTAGGACCGCTTCATCTCGCGCAGCACCCGGTCCGACCCGGACTGCAGCGGCATGTGCAGCTGGTGGCACACGTTCGGCGTCTCGGCCATCGCCTCGATGACGTCGGAGGTGAACGCCGCCGGGTGCGGGGAGGTGAAGCGCACGCGCTCCAGGCCGTCGATGCCGCCGGTCGCGCGCAGCAGCTTCCCGAAGGCGAGCCGGTCGCCGAACTCGACGCCGTAGGAGTTCACGTTCTGGCCGAGCAGCGTGACTTCGAGCACGCCCTCGGCGACGAGTGCCTCGACCTCGGCGAGGATCTCGCCGGGCCGCCGGTCGCGTTCCTTGCCGCGCAGCGACGGGACGATGCAGAAGGTGCAGGTGTTGTTGCAGCCGACCGAAACGGACACCCAGCTCGCATAGGACGATTCGCGGCGCGCGGGCAGCGTCGAGGGGAACGTCTCGAGCGATTCGAGGATCTCCACCTCGGCCTCGGCGTTGTGCCGGGCGCGCTCCAGCAGCGTGGGCAGCGACCCGATGTTGTGCGTGCCGAACACGACGTCCACCCAGGGCGCCCGCTTGACGATCTCCCCGCGGTCCTTCTGCGCCAGGCACCCGCCGACGGCGATCTGCAGATCGGGGTTCGCGACCTTGTCAGGACGCAGGTGCCCGAGGGTGCCGTAGAGCTTGTTGTCGGCGTTCTCGCGGACGGCGCAGGTGTTGAACACGATGAGGTCGGGCTTGGCCCCGGCCGCGGCGGGGGCGTACCCGGCGTCTTCGAGCTGCCCGGCGAGGCGCTCGGAGTCGTGCACGTTCATCTGGCAGCCGAAGGTCCGGATGACGTACGTCCTGGGCTGCTGGTTCTCGGTCATCGCCCTTCAGGGTAACCCTCGCCCCCGTGGGCAAGGCCGCCTGCCTGCTCGTTCGCGCCCGCCACGCGTCTCACGGCAGTTCGAACGCGACCACACGCTCCCAGCTGCCGCCCAAGCCGCCGAGCGGTCCCGCGGAAGCACCCTTGACGAGCCGGACTTCGGAACGCTTCGCCGTCGCGACCGAAGCCGAAAACACGACGGGGAAGAACTCCGATGTGACGCCGTTCGGCCCCCCGGCCGTGAACGGGGCGAACCCGCTGAAGGCTTCCGCCTCGATCCCCTGCAGCCAGTCGACGTCGGCGCAGACGCAGATCCACCCGTCAGCCACCTCGACCCGCACATCTCCGGCCCCCGCGAGAATCGCCTCGAGGACGATCATCGACGCCACCTCCTGCGGGCTGTAGCGGCCGCCTCGGAAGAAACGCCCCTGTTCCCGCCGCGCGTAGTCGAACGGGTCGCCGGTTTCGATGTCCTCAGGGCGAAACAACGATCTGGCCTTCCGAGCGCAGTTTGTTGAACAGGTCGAACGCCGACGCGGGGATGTGGAACGCCTGACCTTCGAAAGCCGGTGCCTCCGGACCGCCGGGGATCACCCTCGTCACCGCCCCGGCGGCGCGCAGCTGATCCATCGCACCGTCCGACATAGACACCTTGATCAACCCGTAAGACCCTCCGTTCCTGGCCGCGAAGTGCCAGGCGTCGCCCTCGTGGGTCGCGAGGAAGAAGCCGCCAGGCCCGTCGGTGTAGTTCGCCGCCGCCCGGTTCGCGTCGAGCCCGTTTGTTCAAGATGTCGACGAGTGAGGACACTTGCGAACCGCGATAGTACGTCTCGGGGCCGCATCCCTCGGTGTTGTGCACCAGCACCGGCGTGTTCCCGGCCAGGACGTAGTGCGTGTGAACCGTGTCGACGCTGAGGTTGAAGGTGCGGACGTGGTCGGGGTAGCGGCGGTCGGCGACGACGGTGACGTGGCCGTCGCCGGGTGTGTCGAGCCGGTCGCCGGACTTCAGTTCCGCCGCGTCGGCCCACGCGTGGGTGGTGGCGTTCGCCGACGCCGTGCTGCGGCTGCTGCACCCCGCCCCCGCGCTGCGGCCGACGATGGACGCGGCCGCAGCGCTGCTGGAGTCCGTGCTGCCCCGGCGTCCCGTGCCGCGGCCGGGTGACCACCGCTGCGTGTAGCCGTTCCGATCCTGAACGCCTACGGCGGTCATCCGCGACCTGGCCTGCCACGCCTGAAGCTTTCACCAGCCGACCGCGACCACCAGCCACTGCGGGTCGCCGTGGGAGACGAACGAGGACTGGCCAGCCACGTCGTCGTACGGGAACCCGTACGCGAGGTGGTTGATCCCGTGGTCGTGCCAGAACTTCGCGTAGTAGTTCGCCGGTGCCGCCCGGTAGTACTGGGCCGGGTCCGGCCACTGGGACCGCGGGAGCTGGGCCGTGTGGCGGTTGAGCGCCGCGCACATGTCCGGGTTGCCCGCCAGTGAGCCCGCGCAGCCGGTGATGTTCGACGTCGGTTCGTCGACGCCCACCGACTGCGCGTAGGCGGTGAAGTAGTTCGCGTACTTCCCGCCCGCGCGGAAGTCCGGCGCGCTGCCCGGGGCCGGGATCCGGTACGGCGCGTTCACCGTCGCCAGCCCCCGGAACTCGGCGGGCACCTCGGCCTGGAACTTGGCGAACGTGGCCGACCGGTCCTCCTGGAACGTCGGGTAGTCGTCGCCCACCTGGACGTCGTAGCCGTCGTGGGCGTGCAGGCGCATGGCCAGCTTCAGCGCGAACGCGTCCACCCGGGTCGTGTTGCCGTTGAACACGTCCGGCCCGACGGTGAACTCGATGAAGTCGGTGTACTGGCCGGCCGGGCTGCCGAGCGTGAAGTACATGCGCCCGGCCGAGTTGGCCGGCATGTCGAGGTACGGCTGCTCGGCGATCGAATGCGTCTGGCCGCCGAAGGTCCAGTACACCTGGCTGTCCGGGTACTTGCCGTTGGTGCGGTTGAGCACCTTCACGGTGAGCACGTCGCGGGCCGCCGGGATGCTGCCGGTGTCGCCCCAGAACGAGTCCGGCGGGACGCCCGCGCCCGGCGGCGTGGTCCCGCCGCCGGTGCCGAACACCTGGAACTCCCACAGCGAGACGCCGTAGGGCGTGGCCCGCGCGGTCGTCAGGAGCCGCACGTACCGTCCGGATCCCGTGACGTTCACCGTCTGGACTCCACCGGTGCCGGAGGTCGTCTGGTACACAGTGGACCAGCCGGAAGCGTTGTCGGACACCTGGATCTGGTACGCGGTCGCGTAGGCCGCCTCCCAGCGCAGCACGACCTGGCTGACCGTCGCCGCGCCGCCGAGGTCGACCTGGATCCACTGTGGATCGCTGAACTGCGACGACCAGCGGGTGCCGGTGTTGCCGTCTACCGCGGCACTCGCCGGCGTCCCGGCGTTCTCCACCGAGGACGCGGTGGCGGATTTCCCTTGCGAAATAAGGGAATCCGCCGCGCTCGCCGCGGGGACGGCGAGGCCGAGCACGGCGACGGCCAGCGCCGCCGCCAGCGTCGCCAAGCGGGTTCCGGGTCCGCGGCGGGCGCGCCGCGGCAAGGCGTTCGTGGGCATGGTTCCTCCCTGGCCGGGAATGTGGGGCGGACCCGCCGCCGGTCAGGGGACGGCGTCGTCCGGCTCGTCCCCTTCAGCGCCGGGCGGATGCCTCGAAGGGCCGGCCTGGGACGATCGGTAACGAGGTTCATACCACCGGCCCCGACCTGTCAACCCTTGACAGTCCCCCGCCGCGGGGCGATCCTCGGAACCGGTTTCACCTCGACCCTCTGCGTGGCGCCGCCACCCGCTCGGAGGCCGGCTCACCGGGAGTCAGCCATGTTCAGCGGTGCCCTTCGCCTCCTCCGGCACGTGTCCCGCCTGCCGCCGTCCCGTGTCAGCCGCCGTGTCAGCGCGGTGACCGCCGCGTGTCAACCCGCCCGGCGATCGTGGTTCCCGGCAAGAGAAACCACGACGAACACGGAGACCACGATGCCGACCTTCGCCACCACCGCCCCGATCACCGCCGTCCTGACCCTGCCCGCCGGCCGCGTCCGGCTCGTCGCCGGTGCCCGCACGGACACCACCGTCGAGGTCAAGCCGGCCGACCCGGCCAGGACCCGGGACGTCAAGGCCGCCGAGCAGACCACCGTCACCTGCGCCGACGGGGTCCTGCGGGTCGAGGCGCCGCAGCCCGGGAACCGCTCCTTCGGCGCGACCGGCGCCCTGGAGCTGACCGTCCACCTGCCCGAGGGCTCCAGCGTCGACGTGAAAACCGCCGCCGCGGAGCTCGACACCGTGGGCCGGCTCGGTGACGTCGCCTTCGACGGCGCGTACCGCCGGATCAAGCTCGACGAGGCCGCGAGCGTCCACCTCACCGCGACCGACGGCGACGTCGAGGTCGGCCGCCTGGCCGGCCCCGCCCGGATCAGCACCGCCCGCGGCGGCATCCACGTCGGCGAAGCCACGACCGGCACGGTCGAGCTGACCACCCAGTCCGGTGGTATCAGCGTCGGCGCCGCGGCCGGCGTCTCGGCCACCCTGGACGCCGGCACGGCCTACGGCCGCGTCACCAACGCGCTGAAGAACGACGGCGCCGCCGGGCTCCGCATCCGCGCGACCACGTCCCACGGCGACATCGTCGCGCGCAGCCTCTGAAGCCGTTCCCCGCACCGCCGGGCCGCCGGATCTGGCACGATCGGGCCGTGACCAGGATCCGGCGGAACGGCGGGCTCGCGGTGGCGGCCGCCCTGCTCCTGGTGCTCGCCGCCTGCACCCCGGGTTTCGGCGACCTCCGGCTGCGGATCGCCGCGGGCAACCCCGGGGGCGTCTACGACAAGCTCGCCCAGACGCTCGCCACCGCGTGGGCCGCGGGCCTGGACATCGAGCGGCCGACGGTGCTGCAGACGCAGGGCTCGCCCGACAACGTCGACCGGGTCCTCGCCGGGGACGCCGACGTGGCGTTCGTCGCCGCGGACGTCGCCGCCGACCGGTACAAGGCCGATCCGCGGATGGCCGCCCTCGCCCGCATCCACGACGACTACCTGCACATCGTCGTGCGCACCGACTCCGACATCCGCAGCGTCGAGCAGCTGAAGGGCCGCCGGATCGCGATCGGCTCGCCGTCCTCGGGCGTGGAGTACATCGCGAGCAGGCTGCTCGACGCGACCGGGCTCACCGGCTCGGTCAGCACCAGCACGCGCGGGCTCGACGACTCGGTCAAGGCCCTGCTCAACGGCGGCATCGACGCGTTCTTCTGGTCCGGGGGCCTGCCCACGCCGGTCCTGGCCCAGTACAACGACAAGCAGTCGCTGCGCCTGCTCGACATCGCCGACGTGATGCCGAAGATGCAGGAGCTCAACCAGGTCTACGGCACCGCCTCCATCCCGGCCAGCACCTACGACCAGGCCGGCCCGGTGACCACGCTGCTCGTGCCGAACTTCCTGGTGGTCTCGAAGTCGATGCGCGACGACGTCGCCGAGGCGCTGGTCCGTGGCCTGTTCGACGCCCGCCAGCAGCTCGCGCTGGCCAACCCGGCGGCGCTGTCGATCGACGTCCACCCGGGCATCGAGACGCAGCCGATCCCGCTGCACCCGGGCGCCCTGCGCTACTACCGGGCGAAGAAGACCTAGGCGGCCGGGAACGTCATCGTCACCCGCAGGCCGCCGCCCTCGGGCAGGTCCAGCTCCAGTTCCCCGTCGGAGTGCGCGGTCAGCTCGCTGACGATCGCCAGGCCCAGCCCGGAGCCCGGCACGTTCTGGTGCGCCGGGCTGCGCCAGAACCGGTCCAGCGCGCGGTCGAGCTCCTCGGGCGGCAGGCCCGGCCCGTGGTCGCGCACCGACAGGCGCACCCGGTCGCCGTCGTGCTCGACGGCGATCCGGATGTCGGTGCCCGCGGCGGTGAACTTGAGCGCGTTGTCCAGCAGCGCGTCGAGGATCGTCTCGGCACCGCGCGGCGGCATGCGCACCCGGACGCCGTCGCCCGCCGCGTCCACGACCAGCCGGACGTCACGGGCCTCCCCGACCACCGACCAGTCGGCGACGCGCTCGGCGACGACCTCGTCGAGCACCACCGGGTCCAGTTCGCCGCCGGACGCCTCGGCGCGGGCCATCGACAGCAGGCCGTCGAGGATCTGGTGCAGCCGCCCGGCGTCGACCCGCGCGGCCTCGAGGTCGGCGGCGGCCACGTCGTCGGCGACGTGCCCTTCGAGGTTGCCCAGGCGGATCTTCAGCGCGGTCAGCGGGTTGCGCAGCTGGTGGGAGGCGTCGGCGACGAACGCGCGTTGCGCCGCCAGCGCGCCGGACACGCTTTCGGCCATCCGGTCGAAGGAGCGGCCGAGCTGCCGCAGCTCCGGCGGGCCGCCGCTCTCCCCCACCGGCTCGGCTTCGCGCCCGCTGACCACCGACGCCACCAGGGCGCCGGTCGCGTCGTCGAGCCGCTTCACCGGCTTGAGGATCCACCGGACCACCGGGATCGCCACGGCCAGCGCCAGCACGAACGCGAGGATCCCGCCCGCGGCCAGCAGCAGCCACCACCACAGCACGTCGGCGCGCTCGGCGCCGGTGTCGGACACCGTGAGCACCGCTCCGCGCACCTCGCCGTCGGCCAGCACCGGCTCGGCGAGCACCAGCGGCGTGGAGTCCCACGGCATCAGCAGGCCCGCGGGCTGCGACCGGCGGCCGGCCAGCGCCTCGTGGACGGGGTCGCTGATCCGCTCGGACTTCAGGTCGATCCGCGCCGCGGCCGGGCCGAGCGAGGTGACGACCGGCCTGCCGTCCTGGTCGACGACGACCACCTGGACGCCGTACACCTCGGTGTAGCGGCGCACGTCGGGTTCGAGCAGCCACGGCTTGTTGTCCAGCAGCGGCCGCTGCGCCAGCGACGCGAACCGGGCGGTGTCGGTGAGCCGGTCGAGGAACAGGTCCTGCTGCGCGCCGGCGGCGATGGTGGTGGCCAGCGGGATGCCGAGGCCGAACACCAGCAGCGCGACCAGGGTCAGCACGATGCCCTGCAGCCGGACGCGCACGCCCCTCAGCTCCGGGCGACCTGGCCGCCGAGCCGGTACCCGACCCCGCGGACGGTCTCGATCAGCGACGGGCGGCCCAGCTTCGTCCGCAGGGTCGCGACGTGGACGTCGAGCGAACGGCTTTCGGCGGCGCCCCGGTGCCCCCACACCTCGGTGAGCACGTGGTCGCGCGAGCACACCGCGCCGCGCGCGCCCGCCACCAGCGCGAGCACCTGGAACTCCTTGCGGGACAACGCGATCGCGCGGCCGTCGACGAGCACTTCGTGCCGGGACAGGTCGACGCTGACGTCCCCCACCCGGATGACCACCGGTTCGGTGGTCGTGTGTTCGCCGCGGCGGCGGCGCACCGCCTCGACCCGGGCGAGCAGCTCCTCGACGTCGTAGGGCTTGACCAGGTAGTCGTCGGCGCCCGCGCGCAGGCCCGCGATCCGGTCGTCGACCTCGCCGCGGGCGGAGACGACGATGATCGCGACGTCACTGACCGCCCGGATCTGGCGACACAGCGTCACCCCGTCGATGTCCGGCAGGCCGAGGTCGAGCAGGATGACGTCGACCTCGTGGACGCGCTCGAGCACGCCCGCGCCGGTGGCCAGCCGGGCGATCGTCAGCCCGCGGCGGACCAGCGCCGGGATCAGCGCGCCCGCGACCCGGTCGTCGTCCTCCACCAGCAGCACCCGCACCGCGTCCGCCTCCCATGGTGACCCGCTCACCGGCCGGTAGCGCCGAACTCTAGGACGTCCCGGCGCGCCACGCACGAGCCGCCCGGACGGTGACCGTGGGTTACGCTGACGCCGATACTCCCAAACTGGACATCGATACGCAGTTGAAACCCTAAGTATTGCTCAAGCCGCCTTGCCAGCCGGTGGAGCAACGGTAGGTTCTCGCCATCGCGTGGTGACCCACGCCGCATCCGAACGACCCTGGAGGCCAGATGACCGCGGAGGTGGCGGCGCCGATGATCAAGGCGTCCGCCGTGAACAAGTACTTCGGCGACCTGCACGTGCTCAGGGACATCACGCTCGAGGTGCCGCGCGGCCAGGTCGTGGTGGTGCTGGGCCCGTCGGGGTCGGGCAAGTCGACCCTCTGCCGGGCGATCAACCGGCTCGAGCCGATCAACTCGGGCGAGATCGCCGTCGACGGCGTCCCGCTGCCCGCCGAGGGCAAGGCGCTGGCCG
This sequence comes from Amycolatopsis australiensis, assembly GCF_900119165.1. Taxonomy (NCBI): domain Bacteria; kingdom Bacillati; phylum Actinomycetota; class Actinomycetes; order Pseudonocardiales; family Pseudonocardiaceae; genus Amycolatopsis; species Amycolatopsis australiensis. Next base: position 7,751,157 of record NZ_FPJG01000006.1, read on the forward strand.
CCCTGCGCGCCGACGTCGGCATGGTGTTCCAGTCGTTCAACCTCTTCGCGCACAAGACGATCGTCGAGAACGTCATGCTCGCGCCGGTGAAGGTCCGCAAGACCCCGCAGGCCGAGGCCCGCAAGACGGCCATGGAGCTGCTGGAGCGCGTCGGCATCGCCAACCAGGCGGACAAGTACCCCGCGCAGCTTTCGGGCGGCCAGCAGCAGCGCGTGGCGATCGCGCGGGCGCTGGCGATGCGGCCGAAGGTCATGCTCTTCGACGAGCCGACCTCGGCGCTGGACCCGGAGATGGTCCAGGAGGTCCTCGACGTCATGACCGGCCTGGCCAAGGAGGGCATGACGATGCTCGTCGTCACCCATGAGATGGGCTTCGCCCGCCGGGCAGCCGATCGGGTGATCTTCATGGCCGACGGCGAAATCGTCGAGGACACGACGCCGGAAGAGTTCTTCACCGCGCCCAAGAGCGAGCGCGCGAAGGACTTCCTCGGCAAGATCCTGACCCACTGACAGAACGTTCCGCGGCGCCACCGGCGTCGCGGGTGACGACACACAGGAGAGATTCACATGAGGATCCGCACCCTCGCGGTGGGACTGCTCGTCGGTGGTCTGACGCTGACCACGCTGACCGCCTGCGGCAAGGAGGGCACCCCGACCTCCCCGGGCTCGGGTGAGCAGAGTGGCACGAACTCGGCCGCGCTGCCGACCTACCCGGTCGCGCAGGGCGTCGACCTGCCGGGTTCGCCGGTGTTCGCCAAGATGAAGGCGGCGGGCGCGCTGACCGTCGGCGCGAAGGACGACCAGCCCGGCCTCGGCCAGAAGGACCCGACGACCGGCAAGTTCGGCGGCTTCGACATCGAGATCGCGAAGCTCGTCTCGGCCGGCCTCGGCTTCGACCCGGAGAAGATCACCTTCCGCACGGTCGACTCCGGCGCCCGCGAGCAGACGATCGCGAACGGCGACGTGAACTACTACGTCGGCACGTACTCGATCACCGACAAGCGCAAGGCGCTGGTCTCCTTCGCCGGCCCGTACTTCATCGCCGGCCAGGACCTGCTGGTGCGCAAGGACGACAACTCGATCACCGGCAAGGACACCCTCAAGGGCAAGAAGGTCTGTTCGGTCACCGGCTCGACCCCGATCCAGAAGGTTCGCCAGGAGAACCTCACCGAGCCGGGCAACATCGTCGAGTTCCAGAAGTACTCGCAGTGCGTCGAGAAGCTGCTGTCGAAGGACGTCGACGCGGTCACGACCGACGACGCGATCCTCAAGGGCTACGCGGCCCAGGACCCGGACAACCTGAAGGTCGTCGGCAAGCCGTTCTCCACGGAGAAGTACGGCATCGGCCTGAACAAGGACGACAAGGTCCTGCGCGACAAGGTCAACGAGATCCTGCAGAAGGCGCTGGACGACGGCACCTGGGACAAGATCTACGCCGCGACGCTCGGCAAGTCCGGTTCGCCGGCCAAGAAGCCGACCCTCGAGAAGTACTGACGTGACGGCTGAGGCCGGTGGATCGGGTGCCCCGGTCCACCGGCCTCGCCACATCCACCACCCATCGGCCATCGCTTGAAAGAAACGGACGCGGGGAAGGCTCCATGGACGTCCTGCTCAACAACCTGGACCTGTTCGGTCCGTTCTTCCTCCGCACGATCGAACTGTTCGTGCTCTCCGCCGTCGGCAGCCTGATCTGGGGCACGATCCTGGCCATGCTGCGGGTGAGCCCGGTCCCCGTCTTCCGCGCCGTCGGCACGGCGTACGTGACGATCGCCCGGAACACCCCGCTGACTCTGGTGTTCGCGTTCTTCGTGTTCGCCTACCCGCTGCTCGACATCGTCAAGCTCGACTACTTCCCGGCGGCCTTGACCGCCCTGATCGTGTACACCTCGGCGTTCATCTGCGAGGTCGTGCGCTCGGGCATCAACACCGTGCCGGTCGGCCAGGCCGAGGCGGCCAGGGCGCTGGGGCTGACCTTCGGCCAGATCCTCGGCCAGGTGGTGCTGCCGCAGGCGCTGCGCTCGGTCGTCCCGCCGCTGATCAGCACGCTGATCGCGCTGCTGAAGAACACCACCATCGCCGCCGGTTTCTCCGTCGCCGAAGCCGGCGCCATCCGCTCGTACCTGTCCGAACGCGGTGAGAACCAGCTGATCGGCCTGCTGTGGGTCGCGCTCGGCTTCATCATCCTGGTCGCCGTGCTGTCGTTCGTCCAACGCAGCCTGGAGAAGCGCTGGAGCGTGGCCCGATGAGCAACGTCCTGTTCGACGTCCCGGGCCCGAAGGCCCGGCTGCGGTACCGCACGTACGCGGTGATCGGCACGGTCGTGGTCCTGGCGTTCATCGCCTACATCGGGTGGCGGTTCTACGACAGCGGGCAGTTCACCGCCCGGAAGTGGGAGTGGCTGCAGTACGCGCAGGTGCAGCGCGACCTGCTCAACGCGGTCCTGTCGACCCTGCAGGCGTTCGCCGTCGCCGCGGTGCTCGCACTGGTCTTCGGCGCGATCTTCGCGGCCGGCCGGTTGTCCGACCACGCCTGGATCCGCGGCATCGCCGGGTTCGTGGTCGAGTTCTTCCGCGCCATCCCGGCCCTGATCCTGATGTTCCTGTTCTACTTCGGCCTGCCGACGGTCGGCGTCCCGATGACACCGTTCCTCGGCGTGGTGTTCGGCCTGACGCTGTACAACGGCTCGGTGCTGGCGGAGGTCTTCCGCGCGGGCATCCAGTCGCTGCCGAAGGGCCAGAGCGAAGCCGCGTATGCGCTGGGCATGCGCAAGACGCAGGTGATGTTCCTGGTGCTGCTGCCACAGGCGATCCGGGCGATGCTGCCGACGATCATCAGCCAGCTGGTGGTGCTGCTGAAGGACACGGCGCTGGGCTTCATCATCACGTTCCAGGAGCTGCTGTACTACGCGCGTTACATCGGCTCCCAGGGCGCGTTCGGCCGCCCGATCGTCCCGTCGACGATCGTGGCGACGGCGATCTACGTGGTGATGTGCCTGCTGCTGACGGCGCTGGCCACGTATTTGGAGCGACGCAACCGGCGCAACAAGAAGGTGGTGGCGGCCCGGCCGACCGCTGCGGACGACGTGCTGGCTGCTGCCTGAGTGGCTCCTTCGAGGCCCCCGGGATCCGTCCCGGGGGCCTTGTCGTGTCCCGGGTCTCGCCTGGCGGTGGCCATGTGCCTCTCCCCCAGCGCGCCATGGCGGCGAGCACGCCAGTCCCGCCGGTGCGGCAGCACGAATCCCGTCGGTCATCTGCCTCAGTCCATTATGGACACTCCAGCTCCAGCCCCGTCGTCACGCGGCCTTCCGCCCGGTCCGGATCAGCACCGCCAGCACCCCCAGCACCAGCACGAGAGCCACCGCCAGCGCGGCCCACATGGCGACGTGCAGCTGCAGCAAGCCGCCCACGAAAGCCCCGGCCAGCATCGCCGCCACCGCGGCGACCTTCCGCAGCGGGTGCGCCCCCGGCCCGCCGGCCGCCTTCGAGTCCGCCGCGAAGCCGGTCAGCGTCATCGTCAGCACCGTCGTCGTCAGGTCCGGCGCGCCGATCCGGCGGACCGCCGCGTTCTGCACGCCCATCGCCACGCCGAGGACCACGATCAGCAGTTCGCTGCCGACCCGCGTGCCGGCGCCGAGGGTCGCGGACAGCACGACGGCCGCCGCGACCAGGGCCGCCTGCACGGCCGCCGCCTGGCGGAGCGCCTCGTAGTCGTCGTCGCGGCGGGCCAGCCGCCCGCCGGTGAGCGCGCCGGCGAGGAACGCCAGCACCGCGGTCAGCGACGCGAGCACCGACAGCGTCGTCTCGCCCGCCGCGGCGAAACCCAGGAACACGACGTTGCCCGTCATGTTCGCCACGAACACCCGGCCCAGGCCGAGGAAGCTGACCGCGTCCACGACCCCGGTCACGACGGTCAGCGTCAGCAGCAGCGCGGCCAGGTCGCGCGGTTTCGGCTCAGCCATGCGCGCAGTCAACCACCGCCCGGGTCAGCGCGCGGTGCCCGAGTGCGTCGGTGCTGTCGACGAACTGGTCGATCGCCCCGATCGGGACGTCGAGCGGCGAACCCGCGAGCAGCGGCGCCACGAACCGGCCGGCGTTGACGACCCGGAACGGGCGGTCGTAGTACGGCCCGGTCCGCGGATCGACCGGTTCGGTGAGGCCTAGGGCGTTGTGCAGCTCCGCGGCGGTCTCGTAGGCCGTGGCTAGGTGCCGTTCACGCTCCCGCCAGGTCGTGGCGGCCAGCGCGCCGGTCAGCGACGGCGTCAGGTCCGCCGCCGCGGGCAGCTGCGCGAAGGCGCTGCCGAGCCACTTGCTGTACGGCGGATACCGGCGGGCCATGAGCAGGCACAGCCGCATGAGGTCGCGCACGAGCCGCGCGGCGACGACCGCCGACCCCAGCTCATCCCCCACTTCCCCGGACCGGCCGACGAACGCTTCTTCCTGGCTGATCCGCTGCCATTGGCAGGCGAGAACGTAGCGCCAGACGTCGTCCGGGTACCAGGCGACGGCGTCGCGGAGCGCGCCGAGGCCGAGGTCGTCGTGGAAGACGGCACCGCCGGTGAACTCGGCGAAGACCTGGGTGGGGGTGGCGAGCCAGTCGTGCAGCCGCGGCCGCCGCGGGTCGAAGCCCAGCACGTCGCGAGCCCAGTCGCCGAGCCGTGCGACGACGAGGTTCGTGGTGTGCCCGAGAAACGTGGCGGGCACGTCCGGCACCACGCGGAGGTCGGGCAGGAAGAGGAAGACGCGAGCCGTCCAGTTGTGGTCGGTGGAGCGCTCGGTGTCGAAGCCGAGCACCTCGGAACCAGTCCCGGCCAGCGCGGCGCTGTGCGGCCCACGGACCACGGGCGCAACGGCTTCGGCGTAGAACCGGCGGCTCAGCTCGATTCCGGAAACGAAGGTCATGTACGCCATTGTGGCTTCCTGACGCGCGTTGCGCGCTTCATTATGCGAAGCTGCTTCGCAGCGCTTCGCGAGCGGAACCCGTTGTCACACAGGCAGAACAACGACCTCCATGCGGTGAACCCGCGCGCGGCATGCCCTGTTTTGTCGGTGGTTGCCTTTAGCGTGCGGGCATGACCGAAAAGAGCACGGTACGCACGCGGGAGATGGGCGTCGAGCTGAAGTCCCAGCGCGAGGCGAAACAGATGTCCCTGCGCGAGGTGGCCCGGCGCGCGCACTGGTCGGCGTCGAAGGTGTCCGGGTGGGAGAACGGCCGCCGGATCTCGCCGATCGACGCCGCGATCTACCTGGCGCACTGCGGCACCGAGGCGGCGGAGCGCGCGCGGCTGCTGCAGCTGACCAGGCCGCCGAGTGAGCTGTACTGGGTGCGGCCGTACTTCGACAAGCTCGTCGACCCGATGAAGTCCCTGATCATCCAGGAAAACCTGGCGACCACGGTGATTTCCAACAGCCCCACCGCCCTGCCCGGCATGCTGCAGACCGAGGACTACCTGCGCGGCATCCACGAGCTGGCCGGGCGGTACACCACGGACCGGCTGAAGCTGCTGATCCAGGCGAGGATCGACCGGCAACGGCTGCTGGAGCGCCGAAACCCGCCCCACTGCATCTACTTCGTCTACGAGCACACGCTGAGATCGGTCCTGCGTGACCCGGCCCTGATGCACGAACAAGTGCAGTACCTGGTGCTGGCCACCAACCTCCCGCACTGCACGATCCGCGTCGTGCCCGCGTCGGCACCGCCGTACCACCTGGTCGGCAGCCGGTTCACGATCCTGGAGTTCGCCGAACACCCGCCGGTGGTCTACGAAGAAACCTTCGCCGCCGGGCTGTTCGTCGACGACCCGGTGGCGGTCGAAGCCTTCTACGTCCTGCGCACGCGGCTGGACCAGGCGGCTTTGCCCGAACAGGAGTCACGGGAGTTCCTGGTCCGCCTGGCCGAGGAGTTCGATCTCATGGCGAACTGACCGCACTGCCCCGTCCGCCCGCCGTGCCCCGGAACCCCGAGCCGGGCACCTCACCCGCCCCACACCATGCCTGTTGCCTTTCCTCACCTCGCTTCGCCGACCCGTACCCCGTCGTGCCAGACCGCCCGGACGCGGCCGGGCAGGTCTGACACGTCCACCTCCGGACCGTCGAGCCACACGAGATCGGCACGCAGCCCGGCTTCGACGCGGCCCCGGTCGTCGTCGAGGCGGAGCAGCCGTGCCGCTTCGGACGTAGCGGCCTTCAGGGCCGCCGCGTCACCGAGCACGGCGGCCAGCAACCGCAGCTCGGTCGTCAAGTCGGCATGGGGGCGCGGGGCGAGGTCCGAGCCCGCGGCGATCCGCACACCCGCTTCCGCCGCGAGGCGAAGGGACCGGCGGTGGGGGTCCGCGTACTCGCTGTCGCTCAGCGGCGAGAGCGTCGGCACGTACCAAGCGCCGGCCAGCGCCGAGACGGCGGCGTCGTCGAGAAACGTGCCGTGCTCGATGCTGCGCGCCCCGGCGCGGACCGCCGACACCACGGCCTCCGCCGTGTGCGCGTGCGCCAGGACGTCGCGACCGCAGCGACGGGCCTCGTCGACGAGCGCGGCGAGCTCGTCGTCGGTCGGGCGGACGTCCACGCCCGCACGGACCGCCCGCATCGACCCGCTCGCGCCGACCTTGATCCAGTCGGCGCCGGCGCGGACCATCCGGCGGACGGCCGCGCGGGCGCCGTCCGGCCCGTCGAACAGCGGATCCGGCATCGACGGGTCAGCGAAGCGGTCGACGGCACCCGCGCGCGGCTCCCAGGTGTCGCCGAGCCCGCCGGTCGGTCCCAGCTGGCGCAGGCTGACGAGCAGGTCCGGTCCGGTGAGCCAGCCTTCGCGCAGCGCGTGCTTGAACCCGGCATCGGCGCCCCAGGCGTCCCGGACGGTCGTGATCCCGCGGGCCAGCAACCCGCGTAGCACGGACACGGCCTCGAGAATTCGCGCGCTGCGGGGCAGCGGCTCGGGACGCGGGAACGCGACGTGCACGTGGCAGTCGATGAGTCCGGGGATCAGCAGCCCACCCGAGCAGTCGACCCGCTCGCCGTCGAGCCCGAGACCGACCTCCGCGATCCGGTCACCGCTCAGCCGGACGTCCGCGCGGACCGTCTCGCCGGTCTCCGGGTCGAACAGCCGCGCGCCGGCGAGCACGGTCATCCCAGGGCCTTGCGGTAGACGAGGAAGTCGCACGGCGTGGCCAGTGACGGCGCCAGGTGCGGGTAGTCCTCGGCGAGGTCGGCGCGGTGCGTCACGCGGTAGCCGAGCCGTTCGTACCACTCGGCGAGGAACTGCTTCGACGGATGCGTCCACTCACGCGGCACCAGCAGCTCCAGCTGCATCTCCCGGCAGCCCGCGTCCCGGCTCGTCCGCTCGGCGAACCGCACCAGCTCGCGGCCGATGCCGGCCCCGCGCCGGGCCGGGTCGGCCGCCAGCATGCCGAACTCACCCGTCTTCTCGTCGAGCCGCTGGATGCGCACCGATCCGGCGAGGTCGCCGGCCACCCGGGCGACGGCGATCTCGCCGGCTCGCACGAATCCGGCCACTTCGTCGGCCGACGTCCGGCCGGTGGTTCCCCGCCAAAGCCCCTTCTCGGACTCCGCGTAGACCTGGTTCACCAGCTCGGCGATCCGGGTGACCACGGCGACGTCGGCGGACGGCGGCAGCAGCTCGATCTCCATGACCCCACTTTGGCACGCGGGGCACGAAAAGACGCTCGCGAACCGGCTTGGGCACGGTTCGCGAGCGTCAGGGGGAAAGCGTCACTTGTCGCGGCGGAAGAGCTTGTTGCCCAGCCACACGATCGGGTCGTACTTGCGGTCGGCGACGCGCTCCTTCATCGGGATGAGCGCGTTGTCCGTGATGTGGATGCCTTCCGGGCAGACCTCGGTGCAGCACTTCGTGATGTTGCAGTACCCGAGACCGTGCTCGTCCTGCGCCGCGTCACGCCGGTCCGCCACGTCGAGCGGGTGCATCTCCAGCTCCGCGATGCGCATCAGGTACCGCGGCCCGGCGAAGGACTCCTTGTTCTCCTCGTGGTCGCGCACCACGTGGCAGGTGTTCTGGCACAGGAAGCACTCGATGCACTTGCGGAACTCCTGCGACCGCTCGACGTCCACCTGCTGCATCCGGTACTCACCCGGCTTCAGCCCCGGCGGCGGCGTGAACGACGGGATCTCCCTGGCCTTGGTGTAGTTGAACGACACGTCCGTGACGAGGTCGCGGATCACCGGGAACGTCCGCATCGGCGTGACCGTGATGACCTCGTCCTCGGTGAACGTCGACATCCGTGTCATGCACATCAGCCGCGGGCGGCCGTTGATCTCCGCCGAGCAGGAGCCGCACTTGCCCGCCTTGCAGTTCCAGCGCACCGCCAGATCCGCCGCCTGCGTGGCCTGCAGCCGGTGGATGATGTCGAGGACGACCTCGCCCTCGTTCACCTCCACCGTGAAGTCCTGCAGCGCGCCACCCTCGGCGTCGCCGCGCCAGACCCGGAAACTCGCCTTGTAGCTCATGCCTTGCTCCCGGGGTGCGTCTCGAGCTCGGAGTCGGTGAAGTACTTCCCGAGCTCGCCGAACTCGAACAGCTCGAGCAGGTCCTGCCGCAGCGGCACCTGTTCCTTCACCGTGACGTCGATGTCCGGGACCACCGGGTTGTCCCCCGGCGACGCCGAGCAGACCAGGAGCTTGTTGCGCCACTCGGCGTCCATGCCCGGGTAGTCGTCGCGCGTGTGCCCGCCGCGGCTCTCGGTGCGGGTCAGCGCCGCCTTCGCGACGCACTCGCTGACCATCAGCATGTTGCGCAGGTCGATCGCGAGGTGCCAGCCGGGGTTGAACTGCCGGTGGCCTTCCACCGCGACGTGCAGGATGCGCTGCCGCAGCTCGGCCAGCTTCGTCAGCGCCTGCTCGATCTCCCCGGCCTTGCGGATGATGCCGACCAGGTCGTTCATCGACTGCTGCAGCTCGGTGTGCAGGGTGTACGGGTTCTCGGCCGACGCGCCGGCGGGCGGGTCGAACGGCGCCAGCGCCATCTTCGCCGCGGCGTCCACATCGGACTCGCGCACGGCCGGCCTGCCCTCGAGACCCAGCACGTACTCGGCGGCGCCGAGCCCGGCGCGGCGGCCGAACACCAGCAGGTCCGACAGCGAGTTGCCGCCCAGCCGGTTGGACCCGTGCATGCCGCCCGAGCACTCACCGGCGGCGAACAGGCCCGGCACGCTCGCCGCCGCCGTGTCCGGGTCGACCTCGATGCCGCCCATCACGTAGTGGCAGGTCGGGCCGACCTCCATCGGCTCGGCGGTGATGTCGACGTCCGCCAACTCCTTGAACTGGTGGTACATCGACGGCAGCCGCTTCTTGATCTCCTCGGCGGGCAGCCGGCTGGCGATGTCGAGGAAGACGCCGCCGTGCGGCGAGCCACGGCCCTCCTTGACCTCGGAGTTGATCGCGCGGGCCACCTCGTCGCGGGGCAGCAGGTCCGGCGTGCGCCGGTTGTTGTCCGCGTCGGTGTACCAGCGGTCGGCTTCCTCTTCGCTTTCGGCGTATTGGCCCTTGAAGACCTCGGGCACGTACTCGAACATGAACCGCTTGCCGTCGGAGTTCTTGAGCACACCGCCGTCACCGCGCACGCCTTCGGTGACGAGGATGCCCTTGACGCTCGGCGGCCAGACCATCCCGGTCGGGTGGAACTGGACGAACTCCATGTTGATCAGCTTCGCGCCCGCGCGCAGGGCCAGCGCGTGACCGTCGCCGGTGTACTCCCACGAGTTCGACGTCACTTTGAACGACTTGCCGATGCCGCCGGTGGCGAGCACGACCGCGGGCGCCTCGAAGAGGATGAACCGGCCGCTCTCGCGCCAGTAGCCGAACGCGCCGGCGATCTTGCCGTCGGTGGTGAGCAGTTCGGTGACCGTGCACTCGGCGAAGACCTTGATCTTGGCTTCGTAGTCACCGGTCTCGGCGAAATCCTCCTGCTGCAGCGAGACGATCTTCTGCTGCATCGTGCGGATCAGCTCGAGGCCGGTGCGGTCACCGACGTGCGCGAGCCGCGGGTAGGTGTGCCCGCCGAAGTTGCGCTGGCTGATCCGGCCGTCGGCGGTGCGGTCGAACAGCGCGCCGTAGGTCTCCAGCTCCCAGACGCGGTCCGGCGCCTCTTTCGCGTGGAGTTCGGCCATCCGCCAGTTGTTGAGGAACTTGCCGCCGCGCATGGTGTCGCGGAAGTGGACCTGCCAGTTGTCGTTGGGGTTCGCGTTGCCCATCGACGCCGCGCACCCGCCCTCGGCCATCACCGTGTGCGCCTTGCCGAACAGGGACTTGCACACGACGGCGACGCGGAAACCGCGTTCGCGCGCCTCGATCACAGCTCGCAGACCGGCGCCACCGGCACCGATCACCACCACGTCGTAGCTGTGCCGTTCGACCTCGGTCATGAAGAGATTCCACCTCGGAACTGGGGACGTCGTTGTCGGTGCGGGAGATTAGTTCACGAACCGCAGGTCCGAAATCGCGCCACTGGCCACGAGCATGACGTAGAAGTCGGTCAGCACGAGCGTGCCGAGCGTCGTCCAGGCCAGCGCCATGTGGCGGGTGTTCAGTTTCGTCACCTGCGTCCAGATCCAGTAGCGCACCGGATGCTTGGAGAAGTGCTTCAGCCGGCCACCGGTCACGTGGCGGCAGGAGTGGCAGGAAAGGGTGTACGCCCACAGGAGGATCACGTTGCCGAGCAGGATGATGTTGCCCAGCCCGAACCCGAAGCCGCCGGTCTTGCCGTGGAACGCCGTGATCGCGTCGTAGGTGTTGATCAGCGACACGATCAGCGCGACGTAGAAGAAGTAGCGGTGGACGTTCTGGATGATCAGCGGCAGCCGCGTCTCGCCCGTGTACTTCGCGTGCGGTTCCGCGACGGCGCAGGCGGGCGGGGAGAACCACACGGACCGGTAGTAGGCCTTGCGGTAGTAGTAGCAGGTCAGCCGGAACCCGAGCAGGAATGGCAGCACGACGAACCCGAGCGGGATCCAGCCGGGCAGGTCGCCGAACCAGTGGCCGAAGTGGCTCGACCCGGGCACGCAGGAGGTGGACAGGCAGGGCGAGTAGAACGGCGTCAGGTAGTGGTAGTCGGGCACCCAGTACGCGGTGCGCACGAACGACCGGACCGTCGCGTAGATGACGAACGCGGCGAGCCCGAGCACGGTCAGCAGCGGCTGCAGCCACCACCGGTCCGTGCGGAGGGTGCGCTCGGCGATCCGGGCCCGCTTCGGGGCCCGGACGCCGGTGCCGACGCCGTTGTCAGCCGGAGCGCTCACCGCTGGTCGCGCTTGTAGCCGCCGACGCCTTCGTCATCGGCGCCGTGCCACAGCGACGGGTCGTACGGGGTGTCGGGGACCGGGACGCGTTCGGCGGCCTTGGCCTGGGCGGGCACCGCGAGCGGGACGCCGTCGAGGTCCGCGGTGTCGATGTCGAGGCGTTCCACGTCGTTGGCGAGCCGGCGCACCGCCGACGCGTCGCCGTAGCGCGAGCGCAGCGCGCCGACGCACTGCCTGAGCTGGCCGATGGTTCGCCGCAGCTCGGCGATCTCGGAGGTGGACATCATGCCTCCCGGAGGTGGTGGGGCCGACAGGGAACCGGCCGGGCGATCGCTCGCCCCTACGGCTTTGCCGCGCGTCGTGCAGTGTGACAACTAGCACACTAACGGTTCCGAGGGTGATCGGGGTCACGCGGGTGGATCTTCTGAATCGATTTTGATTTGGCGTTTCGCGAAGGTAGTGTGGCCAGTGTCACGACCCAGAGGCGTCAGCGTTGCCGTCCCGCGGACCACCCCACACCAGTGATCCGGAGCCGGACATGAGCCCCACCCCCACCACGCCCGTCCACCCGGTCGTCGCCGAGGTCACCGAGCGCATCGCCGCGCGCAGTGCCGCGACCCGCGCGGCCTACCTCGAACGCATGGCGGCAGCGTATGCCGAAGGCCCGGTCCGCCGCGGCCTCGCCTGCAGCAACCTCGCCCACGGCTTCGCCGCCATGGAGGGCGCCGACAAGGAGGCGCTGCGAGCCGCGCGCGCTCCCGGCGTCGCGATCGTGTCGTCCTACAACGACCTGCTTTCCGCGCACCAGCCGATGCACGAGTACCCGGCCTGGCTGAAGAAGGCCGTGCGCTCCGCCGGTGGTGTCGCCCAGTTCGCCGGCGGCGTGCCCGCGATGTGCGACGGCATCACCCAGGGCCGCGCCGGCATGGAGCTGTCCCTGTTCAGCCGCGAGGTCATCGCGATGTCGACGGCGATCGCGCTGTCGCACGACATGTTCGACGCCTCGCTGCTGCTCGGGGTGTGCGACAAGATCGTGCCCGGCCTGCTGATCGGCGCGCTGTCGTTCGGGCACCTGCCGGCCGTGCTGGTCCCGGCCGGGCCGATGAACTCCGGCCTGCCGAACAAGGAGAAGGCGCGGGTCCGGCAGCTCTACGCCGAGGGCCTCGCGACGCGCGAAGACCTGCTCGACGCCGAAGCGGCGTCGTACCACTCGGCCGGCACCTGCACGTTCTACGGCACCGCCAACTCGAACCAGATGGTCGTCGAGGTGATGGGCCTGCACCTGCCGGGCGCCAGCTTCGTCCAGCCGGGTTCCGCGTTGCGCCGCGCGTTGACCGAGGAAGCGGGACGCCGGGTCGTCGCGCTGTCCCGCGGCGAGGAGTACACGCCGGTCTCGCGGATCCTCGACGAGAAGGCGTTCGTCAACGGCATCATCGCGCTGCTCGCGACGGGCGGCTCGACGAACCACACGATGCACCTGGTCGCCATCGCCGCGGCCGCGGGCATCGAGCTGACCTGGGACGACTTCTCGGATCTGTCGGCCGTCGTGCCGCTGCTGGCGCGGGTGTACCCGAACGGCAGCGCCGACATCAACCACTTCCACGCGGCCGGCGGCATCCAGTTCCTGGTCGGCACGCTGCTCGACGCCGGGCTGCTGCACGAGGACGTGCACACGGTCGCCGGGTTCGGGCTGCACCGCTACCGCGCCGAGCCGATCCTGTCCGACGGCGAGCTGGTCTGGCGCGACGTGCCGACCCGCAGCCTCGACGAAGACGTGCTGCGCCCGGCGTGGCGCCCGTTCGCCGCGGACGGCGGGCTGCGGATGGTCGCGGGCAACCTGGGCCGCGCGGTGGTGAAGGTGTCGGCGGTGGCACCGGAGCACCGGGTCGTGGAGGCGCCGGCGCGGGTGTTCACGACGCAGGAGGCGTTCAAGGCCGCGTTCGAGGCGGGCGAGCTGGACCGCGACGTCGTCGTGGTGGTCCGGCAGCAGGGGCCGCGGGCCAACGGCATGCCGGAGCTGCACGGCCTGACGCCGGCGCTGGGCGTGCTGATGGACCGCGGGCACCGGGTGGCGTTGCTCACCGACGGCCGGATGTCGGGCGCGTCGGGCAAGATCCCGGCGGCGATCCAGGTGACGCCGGAAGCCGCGGCGGGCGGCCCGATCGCCCGCATCGCCGACGGCGACGTCATCCGCCTGGACGCGTCCGCGGGAACGCTCGACGTGTTCGTCGGTGACGAAGAACTCGCCCGCCGTGAGCTTGTGGACTCGCCACCGTCCGAAGCATCCTGGACCGGCACCGGCCGAGAACTGTTCGCCGCGTTGCGCCGTGCCGTCGGCCCCGCCGACCAGGGCGCTTCGGTGTTCGGGCCGCTGACGCCGGAGCACTTCGGAATGCCCACGCACACTCTGGAAATCCAGGAGGTCGGTCAGTGACCACCGGTCAGGACCTGCTCGAGCTGTCCCCCGTGATGCCCGTGGTGGTGATCGACGACGCCGGCGACGCGGTACCGACGGCCCGGGCCCTGCTCGCCGGCGGGATCGGGGTGATCGAACTGACCCTGCGCACCCCGGCGGCGCTGGCGGCGATCGAGCGCGTAGCCGCAGAGGTACCGGACATCGTGATCGGTGCGGGCACGGTGACAGCGCCGGAGCACGCGAAGCAGGCGGCCGACGCGGGCGCGAAGTTCCTGGTGACACCGGGCTGCACGGACGCGGTGGTCGACGCATGCGCGGAGACGGGTCTGCCGTTCCTGCCGGGTGCGAGCACGGTGTCCGAGGCGATGCGCCTGGCGGAGCGCGGCATTTCGGCTCTGAAGTTCTTCCCGGCGGAGGCATCCGGCGGAGTGGCTTACCTGAAGGCGATCGCGGGCCCGCTGCCGTCGCTGAGGTTCTGCCCGACAGGCGGAATCACCGTGGCCTCAGCGCCGTCGTACCTGGCGTTGGAGAACGTCGGCTGCATCGGCGGCACCTGGCTGACCCCGAAGTCGGCGATCACGGCAGGCAACTTCGCGGAGATCGAGAAGCTGGCCGCGGAAGCGGCGAAGCTGTAAGACGCGCAGGCCTTCCGAAGCACCGTTCCAGTGCGCTGGAACGGTGCTCGGAGTGTGCCGAAGGCGCGCCCCGGCCCCGGAAAAGCCCCACTCAGTCAATGACAGCGTCATCAAGAAGGGTGGACTCCGCGCCGTAGGCGCGAAGTTCCTCCCTGATCACGGTGTACGCCAGCCCCTGCGGATAACCCTTGCGGGCGAGGAACCCCAGCAGCCGCCGCAAGGCCGTCTGCTCATCGACGTTGCCCAGCGACCCGAGGCGCTTGCGGACCAGCTCCCTGGCCATCTGCTCCTCGGACTCGCGGTCGACCTCACCGGCCGCCTGCGCGGCGACCTCACCGTCGACGCCCTTGCGCCGCAGCTCGGCCACCAGCGCGGTGCGGGAGAGGCCCTGGTTCGCGTGCCGGGACTTCACCCACAGCTGGGCGAACTCCTCGTCGTTCACCAGCCCCGCCCGGTCGAGCTTGCCGAGCAGGGTTTCGCTGGTCTCCTCGTCGAACCCCTTGCGGTGCAACGCCTGCCGCAGCTCCTCCTGAGTCCGCGGCCGCGCGGCCAGGAGGTCGAAGCAGATCTCCTTGGCCTTCTTGTACCGCTCCTCGGGAGGCAGCTCGGCCGGCGGCACCTTGGGTGCCCTCGCCACCTGAGTCACTCCCTCGTCCCGCCCCACCGCGGACCACGGCCACGGCAGGGCTCTCCCTCACCGGCGGATCAGAAGTCGACCGGCGCCGGAACCGCCTCGACGGCTTCCGCGTCGACCTGCGGGCCGATGCCGAGCTTCTCCTTGATCCGCTTCTCGATCTCGTTGGCGATGTCCGGGTTGTCGCGCAGGAACCGGCGCGCGTTCTCCTTGCCCTGCCCGAGCTGGTCGCCCTCGTAGGTGTACCAGGCGCCCGACTTGCGCAGGATCGCCTGGTCGACACCCATGTCGATGAGCGAACCCTCGCGGGAGACGCCCTGGCCGTACAGGATGTCGAACTCGGCCTGCTTGAAGGGCGGGGCCACCTTGTTCTTGACAACCTTGACGCGGGTCCGGTTGCCGACGGCCTCGCCGCCGTCCTTCAGCGTCTCGATGCGGCGGACGTCCAGGCGGACCGACGCGTAGAACTTCAGCGCCTTGCCACCGGTCGTCGTCTCCGGGGAGCCGAACATGACGCCGACCTTCTCGCGGAGCTGGTTGATGAAGATCGCCGTGGTGCCCGAGTTGGACAGCGCACCGGTGATCTTCCGCAGCGCCTGGCTCATCAGGCGGGCCTGGAGGCCGACGTGCGAGTCGCCCATCTCGCCCTCGATCTCGGCGCGCGGCACGAGCGCGGCGACGGAGTCGATGACCAGGATGTCGAGCGCGCCGGAGCGGATCAGCATGTCCGCGATCTCCAGCGCCTGCTCACCGGTGTCCGGCTGGGACACCAGCAGCGCGTCGGTGTCGACGCCGAGGTTCTTCGCGTACTCCGGGTCGAGCGCGTGCTCCGCGTCGATGAAGGCCGCGATGCCGCCGTTGCGCTGGGCGTTCGCCACCGCGTGGAGCGCGACGGTCGTCTTACCGGAGGACTCCGGGCCGTAGATCTCGACGACGCGGCCGCGGGGCAGGCCGCCGATGCCGAGGGCGACGTCGAGGGCGATCGCGCCGGTGGGGATCACGGCGATGGGCGGGCGGGATTCCTCGCCGAGGCGCATCACCGAGCCCTTGCCGTACTGCTTGTCGATCTGCGCGAGCGCGAGCTCGAGCGCCTTGTCCTTGTCGGGTGCTGCAGGCATGGAAGTCCACCTCGCTGGTCGAAGCCCCGTCTCTGCCGGGGGCTCTGTGTCGGTTCTTCAGCTGTCCGGTCCGACGCTAGCGGCGGGGACCGACAATTCCAGGCGCGGCGCCCAATCTGTGGATCGCTGGACCCGATGTGGACAACACCATAGACGAACACCTGTTCGAGGTCGGCAGCGACACGCCCTTGCGCTAGGATTTTCGCCCGCCCGGGTCAGGACCCGTCCGTGTTCGCCCAGGTCAGCGTCGTTCGGGCGGGACGTCGAAGGCGTCGCAGACCTCTCGCCAGATCTCCTTCGCCGGAATTCCCGCGGTCAGCGCCTGGTCGACGGTGCGCCCGCCGAGCCCGCTGAGCACGTGGTCCCTGGCCAGCACCTGGGCCCGCCCGGGGCCGAACTCCTCGGCCATCAGCCGCCGGAAAACCGTGATCCGCATCGGGCCCACTCTAACCGGGCGTCGCGAAGGGACCGTTCGCGCCCGCGCTCCGGACCCGGTCACTCCCCCGGCTGCACGCTCGCCTCGAAGTAGTCGGCCAGCGTGCCCGGCGTGGTCGCCGCGGCCTGGTCGCTGGTGTTCAGCTGGTAGATGAACCCCACGAGCGGCCGGTCCGAGACCGTGAACACGAGCACCGCCGACGTCTTGCCAGCCGCCGACGAGTAGTGGCCCTTGAGCCCGTTGCCCGCCCAGTCGGCCTCGGTGCGGTCGCCGCCCGCCGAGGCGAGCAGGCCGTCGGTGTATTGCTTGAGCGTGGCGGCGTCCTCGCCGTGGACGTAGGTCACCTGCGTGCCCGCCCGGCCCGGCGCGGAGCAGGTCGAGGCCGGGCCGAGGCTCTTCGCCGGCGCCGCCGGGCCGTTGCCCATGCCCGGCTTGCAGTCCCCGGTGTCGGCGATCTTCCCGGCGAGCTGGCGCAGACAGCCGGTGAGGCCCTTGTCGTCCGCGTGCCCCGGCTTCTGGCACTGCTCCGCGGTGTAGGTCGGCACCGAAGACGACGACGTCAGGAAGAACGTCAGCCCGGCCGCGAGCACCACCACGACCGCGGCCGCGATCCCGATGACCAGCTTCTTCTTCCCGCCACGCTTCGGCTCGGCCTGCTCCGCGGCGGGCGAGTACGCGGGGAAGTTCGACGGCACCGGCTGCGGCCCGCTGGGCGGGAAGTTCGAGGGTGCGTACCCCGGGTACTGCGGCGGCGGAGGCGGGGGCGCGTACTGCGGGCGGTGCGGCGGGGCGCCGGCGGCCACCGCCCCTTCGACGGCCTGGGTGCGCACGCCGTCGCGGGCCACGTGCTGGGCCCCGAGCGCGACGGCCGTCTCCGGCTGGTCGAGGCTCGCGGGCACGACGCCGAGCTTCTCCGCGATCATCGTGCCGACCAGCGGCAGCCTGCTCGACCCGCCGACGAGGTAGATGCCGGCCAGCCGGTCCGGGGTCAGCCCGGCAGAGCGCAGCGTCCGCGACAGCAGCTCGACGCTGCGCAGCATCGCCGGCCGGACCAGTCCTTCCAGCTCACCGCGGGTGACCAGGACGTCCTTGAACGGCTCGGGCATCGGCACCTCGGTCTGCGGATGCCGCGACAGCGCCTCCTTGGCCGCCTTGACGTCCTCCTGCAGCGCGCGCCGGGTGCGCCGGTCGCCGGTCGACTCGGGGCGCAGCAGCCGCTGCCAGCGCTGCGGGTCGGAGTGCGAGACCTCGCGCCCGACGTGCACCATCAGCGCCTGGTCGACGTCGAGGCCGCCGAGGTCGGGCAGGCCGTCCTCGGCGAGCACGGTGAAGCCGTTCTGCGTGGCCCCGACGACGGCGACGTCGAACGTGCCCGCGCCGAGGTCGTAGACGGCCAGCGCCTGGCCGGGGGCCAGCGACCGGCCGGGGAACGACGCGAAGTGCGCGGCTGCGGCGACCGGTTCGGGCACCAGCAGGATGTTCTGCCCCATCCCGGCGAGCCGGGCGGCGGACAGCAGCACGGTGCGGCGGGTCTGGCCCCACTGCGCGGGGTGGGTCAGCCGGACTTCGTCGGGCTGTTCGCCGCCGAGCTGGCGGGAGGTCTCTTCGAGCACCCGGCGCAGGACGGCGGCCAGCGCGTCGGTCACCGGGACGACGTCGGTGCCGAGCAGCAGGGTCTGCTCGTCGATGCGGCGCTTCGGGTTCGGCTCGAACCGCGTCGGGTCGAGGCGGGCGCGGCGCTCGGCGTCGCGGCCGACCATGATCGTGCCCTCTTCGGTGGCGAACACCGCCGACGGCATGGTGGCCGAGCCGTCGACCTCGACCACCCGGGGCGGCCTGCCGTGCGCCGAAAGGACGGCGACGGTGTTGGACGTCCCGAGGTCCACCGACAGGATCCGCAACTGCACTCCCCTTCGCGAAACACGCCTCGACGGCGCTCGCGGTGATGCTGCCATGCGCGCGGTCACCGTGCGTGCGGACCCGCGAAAGTCACCGCCGCTTGACGCGGGCGGTGATCAAGGTGCACGATAGTTGCGCAGTTCGGTCAACCGAGTTGCACAAACTGCGCATAGGAGCGTGCGATGCCGAAGCTGCTCGTCCTCGGGGACGACCTCACGGGCAGCAACGCGACCGGCGCGCTGTACGCCCGCTTCGGGCTGCGCGCGGTTTCGGTCAACGCGCCCCTGGAACCGGACGCGCCGTGCCTGCGCGCGGAAAGCGGGATCGACGCGCTGGTGGTGAACCTTGGTACCCGGCACGCTTCGCCGGCACACGCCGGGGAAGCGGTCCGCCGGGCCGTCGAGCTGGCCGGCCCGGTCGAGCTGACGGTGAAGCGCGTGGACACGACGTTGCGCGGCAACGTCGGCGTGGAGACCGAGGCCGTCCTGGCGTCGGCGCCGGACGCCCGCGCGCTGGTCGTCCCCGCGTTCCCGGACGCGGGGCGGGTCACGCTCGGCGGCCTGCACCTGGTGGACGGCGTGCCACTGGCCGAAAGCCCGGCCGCGCGCGATCCGCTGGCGCCGGTCCGGTCCTCGCGGATCCGCACGCTCCTGCAGCCGACGCGGCGCGCGATCGCCGAACTGCCGCTCGACGTGGTCGAGGAGGGCGTGGAGGCGGTGGTGGCCGCGTTGCGCCGTCCGGCCGGGATCGTCGTCTGCGACGCCACGACGAACCGGCACCTCACCACCGTCGCGAAGGCCGCGGCCCGCCTGGCGGCGGAAGGCACGCGGTGGATCTCGGTCGACTCCGGGCCGTTCGGCGTCCGGCTGGCCGCGGCGCTGGGCCTCGCGCCCGGCCACGAAACCGTCCCGCCGGTACTCGCGGTGGTCGGCAGCATCACCGGGCAGACCCGTGACCAGGTACTGGAAACCGAGCTGGTGCTGGACGCGCGGTACGTCGACGTCGACGCCGGGCGGCCCGATCCGGCCGCCGTCGCCGCCGCGGCCGGAAAGCTGCTCGCCGCCGGGCACCGCGTGGTCGGCATCCGCACCCGGGCACCCGATCCGGGCGCGCCGATCGACCCGCAGGTCGCGGCGCGGATCCCGCCGGCACTCGGCGAAGCGGCCCGGCTCGTGCTCGGCGCGCACCGGATCGGCGGGCTGTACGCCACCGGCGGCGACATCGCCGTCGAAGTCACGAAGGCGCTCGGGGCCGAAGGCTTCGAGATCGACACCGAGGTACTGCCGCTGGCGGTCGCCGGGCGGCTCTCCGGCGGCCCGCACGCCGGGCTGCCCTTCGCCACGAAGGGCGGGCTGATCGGCGGGCGCGATGCCGCCGTGGCCTGCCTGGAACACCTGAACCACGTCCTGGCCACCGGAAGGAAGAACCCGTGAGCGACCTCCCGATCCTCGCCGTCACCCTCGGCGACCCCGTCGGCATCGGCCCGGAGATCACCCTGAAGACCCTGGCCGAGCCGGAGGCCTTGCAGCTGGCCCGTGGCGTCGCGGTCGGCGACGCGCCCGTGCTGGAACGCGTCGCCCGGCACCTGGGGCTGAACGTGGAGATCAACCCGATCGCCACGGTCGCCGACGCGCGGTTCACCACCGGCGTGATCGACGTGCTCAACCTCGGCGTGGTCACCGAAGACCTGCCGTGGGGCGAGGTGAACGCGACCGCGGGCGCGGCCGCCGTCGGCGCGATCGAAGTCGCCACCCGGCTCGCACTCGCCGGGGAGGTCGACGCGATCGTCACCGCGCCGATCAACAAGGAGGCGATCTGGGCGGCGGGCTCCCAGCACCTGGGGCACACCGAGATGCTCGGCGAGCTGACCGGGTCGACCCGGTTCAACACGATGTTCTGGGTTTCCGGGCTGAAGATCTTCTTCGCGACGCGGCACCTTTCGCTGCGCGAAGCGCTCGACAAGATCACCCGCGAAAACATCGAGCACGCGATTCGCGAGGCGTACACGGCGCTCGAAGTGTTCGGCACGGAGAAACCGAGACTCGCCGTGGCGGCGCTGAACCCGCACGGCGGGGAGAACGGCAAGTTCGGCGACGAAGAAATCGTCGCGATCGCTCCCGCGGTCGCCGCGGCGCGGGCGGCCGGGCTCGACGTGGTCGGCCCGATCCCCGCGGATTCCGTGTTCCACCAAGGGATCCAGGGCCGGTTCGACGGCGTGCTGTCGCTGTACCACGACCAGGGGCACATCGCGTCGAAGACCTACGACTTCGACGGCACGGTGTCGGTGACGGTCGGCCTGCCGATCCTGCGCACTTCGGTCGACCACGGCACGGCGTTCGACATCGCCGGCACCGGCCGGGCGTCGCACGGCACGATGCGCGCGGCGTTCAAGGCCGCGGCGACCCTGGCGCCGTACGCGCGGAAGCTGCCCGCCATCTACCCGCCGGCCGTCCGATGATCCCCCGCAAGCGCTGGGCGTACGTCATCCCGGTCGCGGTGGTCATGTACATGCTGGCCTACCTCGACCGCACGAACGTCGCGGTGATCCTGCCCTACATCGGCGACGACTTCCCGTTGTCCGCCAGCGCCAAGGGGCTGGCGAGCGGCATCTTCTTCGTCGGCTACCTCGTCCTGCAGATCCCGGCGGCGGTGCTGGCGGCGAAGTGGAGTGCCCGCAAGACGGTGCTGCTGCTGATGATCGCGTGGGCGTTCGCGGCGGTGCTGTGCGGCGTGGTGCAGAACGAGACGCAGCTGCACCTGGCCCGGCTGCTGCTCGGGCTGTTCGAGGGCGGTGTCTGGCCCGCCGTGCTGATCCTGCTGGCGTCGTGGTTCCCGCAGGCGGAACGAGCGAGGGCGAACGCGCTGTGGATGACCTGCCTGCCGATCTCGGCCATCATCATGTCCCCGCTGTCCGGGCTGATGCTCGACCACATGTCGTGGCGCTGGGTGTTCGTCCTGCAGGGCCTGCCACCGCTGGTGTGGGCCGTCGTCTGGTGGTTCGCGGTGGCCGACCGGCCGGCGAAGGCACGGTGGATCTCCGCCGAAGAGCGCGACTACCTCGAGACCACGCTGAAGGCGGAAGAAGACGCGAAGCCCGCGGTCGCCAAGCAGGGCTACCGGCAGGCGCTGGCGAACCGCCAGGTGCTGCTGCTGATCGGCGTCTACTTCTTCTGGATCACCGGGTTCTACGGCTTCTCGCTCTGGCTGCCCAGCGTGGTGAAGACGATGACCGGCGGGTCGGCGACCGCCGTCGGGTTCCTGTCGGCCGTGCCGTACGTCCTCGCGCTGGCGGGGATGGTCGCGTGCGCGCACTGGTCGGACCGGACCGGCAACCGGCGGCTCGCGGTCGCCGTGCCGCTGGTCGTCGCGATCGCCGGGCTGCTGCTCGGCAACCTCGTGCACTGGCCGGCCGCGGTGCAGCTGGTGCTGCTCTGCGTCGTCGCCACCGGCGTCTACATGCCGTACGGGCCGTTCTGGGCGATCCCCAGCCGGCTTCTCGGCATCGAGGTCGTCGCGGTGGCGATGGGCCTGATCAACGCGCTGGGCAACCTCGGCGGGTTCGCCGGGCCGTACCTGGTCGGCTGGCTCACCGACGTCACCGGCAGCGCGACGACGGGGTTCGTCGTCCTGGCCGGGTTTCTCGCCGTGGCCGCCGGGCTGGCGTTCTTCGGGCTGAAACCGGCCGCCGTGAAAGACTCCGGGCATGCCCCAGCCGCGACCAGGAACCCGTGACCGGCGCGCGATGCTGCTCGAAGCCGTCCGCGACGGCTCGGGCGGCATCGCGGAGCTGGCCGAGGAGTTCGGCGTCTCGGAGTCGACGATCCGCCGCGATCTCGCCTCGCTCGCCGGGGCCGGGCACGTCGTGCGCACCTACGGCGGCGCGCTCGACACCGAACGCAGCCCTCGCGAGAAGGACCGCGAGAACGCGGCGGCGAAGGAAGCCATCGCCCGGGAGGCCGCCGCACTGGTGCGGGACGGCGAGGTGGTGCTGCTCGATGCGGGCACGACCACCGGCAGGCTCGCCCGCCACCTCGCCCACCGCGAGGGGCTGACCGTGGTGACGAACGGCGTCAACGCGATCCGCGAGCTGGCCGGCTTCGCCGGGATCGACCTGATCGTCCTCGGCGGCCGGCTGCGGCACCCCAACGAAGCGATCCTCGGCGAGAGCGTGCTGGCGCAGCTGCGGCACATCTCACCCGATCGGGTGTTCCTGGGCGCGGACGGCGTGGTCGCCGGCCGGGGCCTGTGCTGCCCGTCACTGGAGCAGTCGGTGGTCAAGCACGCGATGCTGCACGCGGGCGGCGCGGCGTACGTGCTGGCCGACCACTCCAAGCTGGGCCAGGCCCCGTTTTCCTACTGGACGCCCCTGGACCGCGACCACCGGCTGATCACCGACGATCCGCAGGTCGACATCACGTATCCGCAGTTCGCCGAGAGCGTGATCGTCGCCGGCGCGCCGGAAACTGTCGGTGGTGCCGCGCATCATGGACAACGTGGCAGCTGACGTTCTCGACCTCTTCTCCCCCGCGACCCGGGACTGGTTCGCCGGGGCCTTCGCCGCGCCCACCGCGGCGCAGGAGGGCGCCTGGCGGGCCGCGCACGCGGGCGAGCACGCCCTCGTCGTCGCGCCGACCGGGTCCGGCAAGACCCTGTCGGCGTTCCTCTGGGCGCTCGACCGGCTCTCCGTGGAACCACCGCCGGCGGAGGCGGCCAAACGCTGCCGGATCCTCTACGTCTCGCCGCTGAAGGCGCTGGCCGTCGACGTCCAGCGGAACCTGCGCGCCCCGCTGGCCGGGATCTCCCAGGCCACGCGGCGGCTCGGGCTGCCGGTGCCGGAGATCGAGGTCGGCATGCGCACCGGCGACACCACCGCGGCCGAGCGCCGCGCCTTCGGCAAGACCCCGCCGGACGTGCTGGTGACCACGCCCGAGTCGCTGTTCCTGATCCTCACCTCGTCGGCGCGGGAATCGCTGCGCGGGGTCGAAACCGTGATCGTCGACGAGGTCCACGCGGTCGCCGGCGGCAAGCGCGGGGCGCACCTCGCGCTGTCGCTGGAGCGGCTGGACGCGCTGCTGCCGAAGCCGGCGCAGCGGATCGGCCTCTCGGCGACGGTCCGCCCGATCGACGAGGTGAGCGCGTTCCTGGCCGGCGGCCGGCCGGTGCGGGTGGTCCAGCCGAAGCTGGCGAAGACCATCGAGGTGCGCGTCGAGGTCCCGGTGGAGGACATGGGCAACCTCGACGCGCCGAGCGGTCCGGCGCCGAGCCCGCTCGACGCGCTGGAGTCGATGACCGACGCGTTCCCGCCCGGCGACATCGCGCCCGGGGGGCTGGGCACCCTCGAGGAGATGGCGGGCAACCCGGTCCAGCGGCCGTCGATCTGGCCGGCGGTCGAGGAACGGGTGCTGAGCCTCATCCGCGCGCACCGCTCGACCATCGTGTTCGCCAACTCGCGCCGGCTCACCGAGCGGCTCACCGCCCGGCTCAACGAGCTGGCCGCCGAGCAGACCGCGCTGACCCCCGGCGACGCGTTCCCGGCCGAGGCCGTCGGGCAGTCCGGCGTCACCACCGGCGCGCCGCCGGTGATCGCCCGCGCCCACCACGGCTCGATGTCGCGGGAGCAGCGCACCCACGTCGAGGAAGAGCTCAAGTCCGGGCGGCTGCCCTGCGTGGTGGCGACGTCGTCGCTGGAGCTGGGCATCGACATGGGCGCGGTCGATCTGGTCGTGCAGATCGAGGCGCCGCCGACGGTGGCGTCCGGGCTGCAGCGCGTCGGCCGGGCCGGGCACCAGGTCGGCGCCGTCTCCTCCGGCGTGATGTTCCCCAAGTTCCGCGGCGACCTGGTCTCCTGCGCGGTGGTCGCCGAGCGGATGGCGAGCGGCGCCATCGAGGCGGTCCGCTACCCGCGCAACCCCCTCGATGTGCTGGCGCAGCACGTCGTGGCGATGGTGGCGCTGGAGCCGTGGACGGTGGCGGACCTCGCGACGCTGGTGCGGCGCGCGGCACCGTTCGCGTCCCTGCCGGACGACGCGCTGCACGCGGTGCTCGACATGCTCGCGGGCCGGTACCCGAGCGAGGAGTTCGGCGAGCTGCGGGCGCGCATCACGTGGGACCGCATCAGCGGCGAGCTGCGCGGACGGCCGGGCGCGCAACGGCTGGCCGTCACCTCGGGCGGCACCATCCCGGACCGCGGCCTGTTCACCGTGATGACACCGGGCTCGGACGACAAGCCGGGCTCGCGGGTCGGCGAGTTCGACGAGGAGATGGTGTACGAGTCGCGGGTCGGCGACACCATCCTGCTGGGCACGTCGTCGTGGCGGATCACCGACATCACGCACGACCGGGTCATCGTGGTGCCGGCGCCGGGCGAGCCGGCACGGATGCCGTTCTGGAAGGGTGACGCGCCGGGCCGCCCGCTGGAGCTCGGCCGGGCGCTGGGCAAGTTCGTCCGCGAACTGTCCACATCGGATGAACAGAAGGCGCGGGAGCGGGCCGTCGCGGCGGGGCTGGACGAGCGGGCCTGCGACAACCTGCTGAACTACCTGGCCGAGCAGAAGTCCGCCACCCGGCACGTGCCGAACGACCGGACGATCCTGCTGGAACGCTACCGCGACGAGCTGGGCGACTGGCGGATCGTCGTGCACTCGCCGTTCGGCGCGCAGGTGAACGCGCCGTGGGCGCTGGCCATCGGCGCGCGGCTGCGGGAGAACCGCGGGGTCGACGCGCAGGTCGCGCACTCCGACGACGGCATCGTGCTGCGGCTGCCGGACGCGCTCGACGCCGAAGGCGGTGACGTCACGATCGGCGCGGACGACGTCCTGCTCGACCCGGAGGAGGTCGAGCAGCTGATCGTCGCGGAGGTCGGCGGCTCGGCGGTGTTCGCGGCGCGGTTCCGGGAGTGCGCGGCGCGGTCGCTGCTGCTGCCGCGCCGGGACCCGCGGCGCCGCACTCCGCTCTGGCAGCAACGGCAACGCGCGTCGCAGCTGCTGTCCGTCGCGGCGAAGTACGAGCGGTTCCCGGTCGTGCTGGAGGCGATGCGGGAGGTCCTGCAGGACGTCTACGACGTCGGCGGGCTGCGCGAACTGATGGCCGACGTCTGGGCCCGGAAGGTCCGGCTGGTGGAGGTCGAAACGCCGGCGGCGTCGCCGTTCGCACGCAGCCTGCTCTTCGGCTACGTCGGGATGTTCCTGTACGAGACCGACGCGCCGTTGGCCGAGCGCCGGGCGGCGGCGCTGTCGCTGGATTCGGCACTGCTCGCCGAGCTGCTGGGCACCGAGGCGATCCGGGAGCTGCTCGACCCGGAAGCCGTGCGCGAGGTGGAACGGTCGCTGCAGCGGCTCGAACCCGACCGGCACGCGCGGTCGGCCGAAGACGCCGCCGACCTGCTGCGGTTCCTCGGCGACCTGACCGTCGAAGAGGCCGCCGAGCGCGGGATCCGGCCGGAGTGGCT
Source organism: Amycolatopsis australiensis (assembly GCF_900119165.1). Taxonomy (NCBI): domain Bacteria; kingdom Bacillati; phylum Actinomycetota; class Actinomycetes; order Pseudonocardiales; family Pseudonocardiaceae; genus Amycolatopsis; species Amycolatopsis australiensis. Next base: position 7,777,001 of record NZ_FPJG01000006.1, read on the forward strand.
GACCGAGCTGGAAGCGGCGCGGCGGGCGATCCGGGTGCGGATCGGCGGCACCGAACGGTTCCTGGCGATCGAGGACGCCGGTCGCGTGCGCGACGCGCTGGGCACCGCGCTGCCGGTGGGCGTGCCCGAGGCGTTCACCGAACCGGTCGCGGACCCGCTCGGCGACCTGCTGTCGCGGTACGCCCGCAGCCGCGGCCCGTTCGCCGCGGCGGACGTGGCCCGGCGGTTCGGGCTCGGGCTGGCCGTCGTCACCGGCGTGCTCGACCGGATGACCGGGGAAGGCCGCCTGGTCCGCGGCGAGCTGAGCCCGGTCGGCCATCCGGACACCCACGGTGTGGGCGTCGAGTACTGCGATTCCGCGGTGCTGCGGCGGCTGAGGCGGGCGTCGCTGGCGAAGCTGCGCGCCGAGGTCGAGCCGGTCGAGCCGGCGGCGCTGGGCCGGTTCCTGCCGGCGTGGCACGGGTTCGGCGGCCGCGTCCGGGCGGCCCCGACGGCGGACGACGTGCTGTCGGTGGTCGAGCAGCTCGCCGGGGCGCCCCTGCCGGCGAGCGCGGTGGAGTCGCTGATCCTGCCCGGGCGCCTGCCGGGCTACTCCCCCGCGCTGCTGGACGAGCTGACGACCGCGGGCGAGGTCACGTGGGCGGGCTGCGGCGCATTGTCCGGCGGTGACGGGTGGATCGCCCTCGCCCCCACGGACGTCGCGGACCTGCTGCTGCCCGAGGTCGTCGAGGACATCCCGACCGGGCCGCTGCACGACGCGCTGCTGTCCACTTTGGAGGGTGGTGCGCTGTTCTTCCGGCAGCTGGTGGACCGCGCGAGCGTGCTGGTGGACAAGGCCCCGAACGACGCCGAAGTCGTCGCCGCGCTGTGGGACCTGGTGTGGGCGGGGCTGGTCACGGGCGACACGTTGGGGCCGTTGCGGGCACAGGTGGCCGGGCACGGCGCGCACAAACCGCGGCGCCAGGCCCCCCGCGGCCGGTACGCGCGGCTACGGGCGGGGCGGCCGCAGATGCCGTCGCGGTCCGGGCCACCGACCGTCGCCGGCCGCTGGGCGCTGACCCCCGCCCGGGAGACCGACGTGACCCGCCGGGCCCACGCGCGAACGGAAGCGTTCCTGGAGCGCCACGGCGTCCTGACGCGCGGCGCGCTGGAGACCGAGCGTGTCACCGGTGGGTTCTCGGGGATCTACAAGGTGCTCCGCGGCATGGAGGACACCGGCCAGGTGATCCGCGGCTACGTCGTGGAAGGGCTGGGCGCGGCCCAGTTCGCGGCGAAGGGCGCGGTCGACCGGCTGCGTGCGCTGTCGGGCCCCGGCCGTCCGGCGCCGGGCCGCGCGGTGGTGCTGGCGGCGGCGGATCCGGCCCAGCCGTACGGCGCGGCACTCCCCTGGCCGGCCGCGACGGGCGACACGAAGCACCGCCCGGCCCGCAAGGCCGGTGCGCTGGCGGTACTGGTGGACGGGGTCCCGGCCCTGTACGTGGAGCGAGGAGGCCGGTCGCTGCTGAGCTTCACGGAGGACCGGCAACCGCTGTCGGAGGCAGCGCAGGCGTTGTCGGCGGCGGTGCGCGAGGGCTGGCTCGGCCAGTTGTCCGTCCAACGCGCGGACGGCGAGCAAGCGCTGACGTCCGAACTGGCCGAGGTGCTCCAAGAGGCGGGTTTCCGGGCCACGCCGTCAGGTCTGCGCCTGCGGGCCTAAGCTGCCAGTCCGACACCGCACGAAGGATGTTCTGCTCATGGCCATGCGCGAACTGCGCTATTTCGGGGACCCGATCCTCAAGTCCGTCTGCGACCCCGTCACCGTGTTCGACGAGAAGCTCGAGGCGCTGGTGCGTGACCTGGTGGATTCGGTGAAACCGGCGGGCCGCGCCGGGCTGGCCGCACCGCAGATCGGGGTCGGGCTGCGGATCTTCAGCTACGACGTCGCCGGTTTGACCGGTTACGTCATCAACCCGGAGATCGTCGAGCTGTCCGAGGAGACGCACGAGATCAACGAGGGCTGCCTGTCGGTCCCGGAGCTGTGGTTCCCCACGAAACGGGCCAAGCACGCGAAGGTCCGAGGCGTCGACGTCCACAACGAGCCGATCGAGGTGGAAGGCGAAGACGTGCTGGCCCAGTGCCTCCAGCACGAAACCGACCACCTGGACGGAATCCTGTACCTCGACCGCCTGACGGCCGAGCGCAAGAAGACGGCCCTGCGCGAAGCGCGGGAGAAGGACTGGTTCTGGAACCGCTGACAAGCTGGAAGCGGCCACCCCACCGGCCTGCTCACGAAGGTGGAACGTCGGCAGCAGACCTCAGGCGGGCAGGAAGATCCGCAACTGCGTGCCGTCCGCGGTGGAACGTTCGGTGCGCAGTCCCGCTCGGGCCGCCGTGCGGGCCAGGATCTCGTCGCGCGGGAGGCAGTCCGCCCGCAGCTGCGTGATTCCCTGGCCTTCCGCGAGCACCGCGACCCTCGCCAGCAGCTCCGTGCCGATGCCCTGGCGCTGCCAGTCGTCCTCCACGAGCAGGGAGATCTCGGCCGCGCCCGTCGTCGCCGGGATCAGCTGGGCCAGGCCGATCACGTCGCGGCCGAAGACCGCCAGCACGCTCGTCCCGCGGGGCGGCACCAGCAGCCGGTGCAGCCAGCGGCGCGGGACCGTCCGGACGCCCGTGTGGTAGCGCCGGAACAGCGTGGCCGTCGAGCAGCGGCGGTGCAGCGCCGACACCGCGTCGGCGTCGGCGGGGACCCCCTTGCGCAGGACGATCGCCGCGCCGTCCGGGCGGTTCAGCACCACCGGGCCCGCGACGTTCCGCTCGGCCGCCGCCAGCAACGCCACCAGCGCGTCGGCGCGGGTCAGCTCCAGCTGCACGAACGGCGCCCACCGGCGGCGCGCCACCAGCGCCGCGCCGGCGCTCAGCCCGAACACCGCCCGGTGCCCGCTCTCCGTCCGGGCCGGGTTCGCCTCCGCCGCGGGCACGAGCGTGACGACGTCCGCCGCCAGCACGTCTTTCAGCACTTCGGCGAGGCGGGCCGGGGAGTCGATCGCGCGGCGGGCCGCGAGCAGCGTCGACGACGACGGGTCGACCAGCTCGTGGACGTCGGCGTCGACGATCGCCGTGCACTCGCAGCCCTCGGCGCGGATGGCGTCGGCGAGGTGCCGCCGCGGCAGCCCGGCCGCCGGGCGCAGGACGATCTCGTCGAGCACCCCGCCGGGCACCGGCAGCACGGTCAGGCCGAGGATGTTGCACTCGAGGTCGGCGAGCCGGATCGCGATGCGGGCGAGGGTGCCGGGGTGGTCGTGCATCCGGATCCGCACCCGCCACGCCGACGGCGCGTCCGTCTCCTCGGCGACGGCCGTCCGTTCGGGCCGGGGCAACGCTCGGGAAGTCTCCATGCCCCCACGGTCCACCGCGGTTGTTGCCACGCCAGGACGGCGATGTTTCGCGCAGGTCAGCGTTCGCCCCGGCTCGGCAACCCGGGCGAAACAGCCGAGTGGCTCAGCGGGGGGGCCAGCACGCAGAACTCGTTGCCTTCCGGATCCATGAGCACGCGCCACGGCACCTCCGGACCGCCGAGGTCGGCCGGCGCCGCACCCGCGGCCACGATCGCCGCCACCGTCTCCGCGTGGCCGGCGCCCGCCGGCGGCGCGACATCGAGGTGGACGCGGTTCTTCACCCGCTTGACGTCGTCGTTGCGGAGGAACTCCAGCCACGGCCCGCGGCCCGTCGGCGCACGCAGCCCGACCAGGACGTCACCCTCCCGGGCTTCGACCGGCCAGCCCGTGAGCCGTGTCCAGAAGGCGGCCATACGTTCCGGGTCGTGGGCGTCGACCAGGATCGACGCGACCGCGCCCGTCCGCGCGTAGCGGTCGCGGGGCTCGAGGACGCAGAACTCGTTGCCCTCCGGGTCCGCCAGCACGACCCATGGCACCGCGCCCTGCCCGAGGTCGACGCGGCGGGCGCCCAGCTCCAGCGCGCGCTCCACCAGCTCGGCCTGGTGGGCGGGGCTCCGGCTCGCCAGGTCCAGGTGGATCCGGTTCTTCCCCACCTTCGGTTCGGGCACGGGGACGAACACGAGGTCGAGGTCCCAGCCGTCGGTCTCGGGCGCGCGGACGTCGATCTCGTCCGGCTCCTCGGCGGCGACGCGCCAGCCGAGCAGCGCGGCCCAGAAGTCCGCCAGGACTTCCGGGCGCGCCGCGTCGATCACCAGGTTCACCAGGCGCGTGTCCATGCGCCGCACGCTAGCCGCCACCTCCGACAGTTCCGGTTCGGCTTCCCCACCGGCCGGTTCATCGGGTCGCGAGCCGTAGCAGCGCCCACAGCTGGGCCGCCTGGTCGTGCACGCCCCGCACGGTCACCGAGGTCAGGGACGCCCGGCCCCAGAGCCACAGGTACAGCTGCGCGGGGCTCGCCGCCGTGACGACGTCGTCCGCGGCCTCGGCCTCCTCGGCCGAACAGCGCCAGGCCTCCGTCGTCTCGGGTCCGGCGCGCGCGATCCAGCTGTGCGCGCCGGCGCGCACGCCGACCGAGCCCGCCTTCGTGCCGGTCAGGCCCAGCATCGGCAGTTTCTGGCCGAACCACAGCGTCAATGCCTCGTCGATACCGTCGATCGCCAGGTCGTCGGCGACGCCGCGGGCCTGCGCGCCCGCCGCCTGCTCGACGTCGACGCGGTGGATGAGGGTTTCGTGCAGCATCCGCCGCCGCCAGAACCCGTAGGTCGGGTCGGCGGGCCACCAGGTGTCGGCGCGCTCCTCCGGGTCGTGCGCGGCCAGCTCGTCGAGGAGCTCGGCCAGGCCCGTCTCCAGGTACTGCGCCAGGCTCTGGCCGGGTTCGGGATCGCGGGGCCAGTCCTCGGGGCTCCGGCCTTCGGCGAGCCGGCGCCGGACCATGCGGTAGAGGCTCCCGACGTGCCGGGCGACCTCGCCGACCGACCAGCCGGGACAGGCAGGCACCGGCGCCTCGACCGGCGCGGCGTGCACGGCCTCGGCCAGCACCCGGCCTTCGATCCCCAACGCCGTGAGCAGCCGCCCCTGGTCGACCGGGCCGTGCTCACGCGACATGGGCTTCCCCGGTGTTCGGGAGGCCGTGCACGAGGCGGCGGACCAGCTCGAGGAACGGCGCCGCGGCGCGCACCAGTTCGGCGGCCGACTCGGCGGTGACCTTGCCGGTGATCCCGGCCTGCGCGGCGGCGCGCGCGGCGGAGTTGCTCGCGAAGAAGGCAGACCACTCCCGCAGCTCGGGGACGACGGAGTCGAGCAGCACCCAGGTGCTGGCGGGCCGGGCGCGGCCCCGGTGCGGACGGCCCCGGGCGGCGAGCACGGCGGCGGCACCGCGCAGGGCGGCGAGGTAGGCACCGATGAACCGCTCGGCGGGATCGGTCTCCCGCTCGGCCTCGGCAAGCCCGCGCCGAGCCTGGGCCAGCAACCCGGCGGCGGCCGGAGACGCGGGCGGACGCAGCGACATGGGCAGCCCGGGCTGATCGGTGCCGGGGGACGGCGCCGTGACCTGCTCGGCCTCAGCGGGCCCGCAACGCGCGGGCGCGGCCAACCCGGCAGCGGCCGGACGCCGCGCCGCGACCTGCTCGGCCTTCGCATCGAAGGTGGCGGGGGCGAGCGGCTGCGGCTGCGCGGCCGGGGCGGCCTGCCCGGCCCCCGTCGGCGAAACCGAAGCGCGCGCCGCGAGCGGCAGCTCCGGCTGCCGGACGTCTCCAGGGTTCGACCGGGCCCGCGTGCGGGCTGCGGCCGACGTGGACGAGCGCAGTGAGATCGGCAGCCGGTGCTGGCCCGGGTCCGCCGCCGGGGTCGTGGGCCGCTGCCGGGCATCGGCTCCGGGCGACGGGCACTGCCGGGCTCGTCCAGGGTGGGCCGGAGCGGGCTGCGGGCGCAGCGTCATGGGCAGCTGTGGCTGCCCGGCATCCGTGGGGGCGACCTCGACGGACATGACGACCCTCCTCCTGCGCGGCGTGAGCCCCGATCCAGTGCCCGGCGCCGAGACGCTTCCCCCGTCCCGGAGCCGGGCACCTGACCGGTGCGCGCTCACCGATGTCGAACGTCTGTTCGAACAAAATCCAGAGTAACCCCGGACCGGGCGTCCGCTCAACCCCGGGGGTGGATTCCCGCGGGACACCTGGTCGGCGGCGTGATCTCATAGGTCCATGAGTTCGCTGGACCACCCCGCCGTCGCCAAGGTGGCGGCCGCGCTGGCCGAAGCCGGGCAGCACGCCGCCGCCGAAGGCATCCGTGTCCTGCCCGCCGAGGTCCGGACCGCCGCTCAGGCGGCCGAAGCGCTCGGCGTGCCCGTCGGGGCCATCGCCAACAGCCTCATCTTCCGCCTGGGGTCCGACAAAAAAGCGCTCCTCGCCCTGACCTCGGGCGCGCACCGCGCCGATCCGGCCACTCTCGCGCGGCTGGCCGGGGCCGAAATCGGCAAGGCCGACGCCGATTTCGTGCGGGAGCACACCGGGCAGCCGATCGGCGGCGTCGCCCCCACCGGGCACCCGCGGCCGCTGCCGACGCTCGTCGACACCGCGTTGCGCGCATACGACGTCGTGTGGGCCGCGGCCGGGCACCCCAAGGCCGTCTACCCGACGACGTACGCGGAGCTGGTGGCGTTGACCGGGGGCACCCCGGGCGCGCTCGACGGCGCGGAGGAAGATGGACAGCCGTGACCGCGATGCCCGCCGGCTGCTCCCGCTACGTCCAGCTCTCCGCGGACGAGTTCCGCGCGCGCCTGCCCGAGGCGCTGGACATCTACGTCCGGGCGATGCGGTACCCGGCGGGCACCGCCGAGCAGCGGGCGCCGATGTGGCTCACCCACGCGCTGCGTGAGGGCTGGCGCTGCATGGCCGCGCTCGATGCCGACGACGTCCTGCTCGGGCTCGCCTACGGCTACCGCGGCCGGGCCGGGCAGTGGTGGCACGAGCAGGTCCGCCACGGCCTGAGCCGCCGGTTCGGGCCCGAGGCGGCCGAGCGGTGGCTGTCGGACTACTTCGAGCTGACCGAGATCCACGTCCGGCCGGAGAACCAGGGCCACCAGATCGGCGAGGACCTGCTGCGCGGGCTGCTGGACGGCGTGCCGAGCGCGAACGTCCTGCTGTCGACGCCCGAGGGCACCAGCCGGGCGTGGAAGCTCTACCGGCGCACCGGCTTCGTCGACGTCCTGCGCGACTACCACTTCGCCGGCGATCCGCGGCCGTTCGCGATCCTCGGACGGGCGCTGCCCCTCGACCCGCGCTGAGCCGAGGGGCAGCCACCCCGTCACCGCGGCTCGGGCCGCCAGTAGCCGACCGCGAGCGCCGCGACCAGCACGGCCGCGCCGCACCACGCCGTGGCGCTCAGCCGCTCGCCGAACAGCAGTGCCGACAGCACCGCCGCCGTCAGCGGCTCCAGCACCGCCGACAACGCGCCCAGCACCGGGTGCGCCGTCGTCAGGCCGCGCAGGTATGCCGCGTAGGCGAGGGCCGTCGGCACCGTGCCGAGGTAGCAGGCCACCGCGAGGACGTCCGCGTGCAGCGGCAGCGCCATGCCGGACCAGCTCGCCACCGGCGTGAGGAGCACGCCGCCGGCGAGGCAGCCGAACGCCGTCGTCGAGAGCGGCTCCAGACCCTCCACCGGCTTCGCGGTGAGCAGCGTCAGTGCCGCGAAACCGGCCGCCGCGAGCAGGGCGAAGCCGAGGCCGCCGGCGAGGTGCGCGGGCTCGTCCGGTGACCAGCGCAGCAGCACCAGGCCGGCGATCGTGCCGGCGAGCGAGACCACCGTCCAGCGGCCCGGTTTCCGCCGCCCGGCGAGCGTGACGACGACGGGTGCCGCGCCGATGGTGGTCATCGTGGCGATGCTGACGGAGCTGAACGCGACGGCGGCGAAGTAGCTCGCCTGGAAGAGGGCGAACAGCCCACCGACGGCGAGAAGCCGTTTCGCGGCTTCCGCCGTGCGCGGAAGGGCGCCGCCTTTGAGGACGACGAACAGGGTCGCGACCCCGCCGCCGACGAGCAGCCGGTAGTCGGCGACGGCGAGCGGGTGCAGGCCGGCGAGCCGCCCGAGCAGCGAGCCGGCGAGGCCGCCGGTGCCCCAGAGGACACCGGCGAGAACGAGCGCGGCCGACGAACGGGCGCGCGTGGGTAGGACGGACATCGGGAAAACGCTCCTGCGTCGAAGGAATCGGGAGTTCGACGACGCGGGGCGGTGCGCACGGAAAAGAACCGCGGGCCTTGGCGGCCACGCGGTGGGAGACCACCCCGCTCAGGCGCGGGGCGGTGGGGTGACGAAGAGGATTCGGCGCACGAGGAGGAACCTAGTCACGCCGGACGGCCCACGGCCACCGGTTTTCCGGCGGCCGTGGGCGATTCGTCAGTCCAGCTGGGCCAGCTGCTCGCGCAGCGTGTCGAGGCCCATGCCGCCCATCCTCAGTGCCTCCGTGTGGAACCGCTTGATGTCGAACGCCGCGCCCGCCCTGGCCTGGGCTTCCGCCCGGGCCGCCAGCCACAGGCGCTCGCCGATCTTGTACGCCGGGGCCTGGCCCGGCCAGCCCAGGTAGCGGTCGATCTCGTCGCGCACGTGCGCCTGGTCGGTGATCGTGCGCGTCAGCATGAACTCCAGGCCCAGGTCCGGAGTCCACCGCTCGCCCTCGTGGAAACCCGTCCCCGCCGGGATGAGCAGCTCCAGGTGCATGCCCAGGTCCACCACCACCCGGGCCGCGCGGAACAGCTGTTCCGACAGCATGCCCAGCAGGTCTCCGTCGTCGGACAGGTAGCCCAGTTCCTCCATCAGGCGCTCGGCGTACAGCGCCCAGCCCTCCGCGTGGCCCGAGGTGAACGCCATCAGCCGCTGGTACTTGTTGAGCGCCCCCGACTGGTCCACTGCCGTCGCGATCTGCAGGTGGTGGCCCGGGGCTCCCTCGTGGTACACCGTGCTCGTCTCGCGCCACGTGCTGAACTCGTCGCGGCCCGCGGGCAGTGACCACCACATGCGGCCCGGACGGCTGAAGTCCTCGCTCGGGCCCGTGTAGTACGCGCCGACGCCGCCGCCCGGCGGGGCGATCTTGCACTCCAGGGCCATCACGCGATCCGAGACGTCGAAGTGCTTGCCGCGCAACGACTTCAGCGCTTCGTCCGACAAATGCTGCATCCACGCCTCGAACTCGGCGCGGCCGCGGACGCGGTAGCGCGGGTCGGCGTCCAGCACCGCGGCCGCCTCCGCCGGCGAAGCACCGGCCTTGATCCGGCCGGCCACCGCGCGCATCTCCGTCTCGATCCGCGCGAACTCCGCCCAGCCCCACTCGTAGGCCTCGCGCAGGTCCAGCGTGGCCCCGACGAAGTACCGCGACCACAGGCGGTACACGTCCTCGCCGACGGCGTCCTTGACCGGGGCCTTCGGCGCCAGCTCGGCGCGCAGGAAGCCGGCGAACTCGGCGAACGCCTCCTCCGCCGCCCGCGCGCGGTGCCCGAGGTCGGCGACGAGCGCTTCACCCTGCGCAGCCGCGCCGCCGACGAGCTGCGTGAAGAACCCCGTCTCGTCCTTCAGGCCCGCCCACGTCTCGCACTGCTCCGCCACCTTCGCGACCTGCCGCAGCGCCGCGACGCGGCCCGCGTCGGCCGCCGAGAGCAGGCCGCTGCGGATGCCCGCGAGCGCGCGGGGCACCTCGCCGATGCGGGCGGCGACGGCCGCCCAGTCCTGCTCGGTGTCCAGCGGCATCAGGTCGAACGCCATCCGCAGCTCCTGCACCGGGCTGGAGATGACGTTGAGGCTCGCCACGTCGAGACCGGCCTCGTGGATCTCCAGCTCCAGGCCGATCCGCTCGGTGAACACGGCCTTCGCGGCCCGCTCGGCGGCGTCCCGGGGCTCCGCGGCGGAGACGGCGGCATGGGCCCGCGCGGCCAGCCCGGCGCGCTCGGCGAACCCGTCGGCCGAGTAGTCGGTCAGGCGGTGGTCGTGCCCCTTGATGCCGTATGCGGTCGCGGCGACCGGGTCCGCGGCCGCGTAGTCGTCGACGTAGCGGTCACAGATCCCGTGCACGCCTTCGGAAGCAGTAGAAGCCATGGGCCGCACGCTACCGGGCCACCGGCGCCCGGTGGTACGTACTTCAGGCACGAGCCGGGACGAGTCCCAGCCGCGCGATCACCTCGCGCGTCGCCTTCGAGCGGTTGAACGTGTAGAAGTGCAGGTTCGGCACGCCCTCGGCGATCAGCTTCTCGCACAGCTCGGTGATCACGTCGATGCCCGCCGCGCGGAACGCCTTCGGGTCGTCGGCCAGCGGTTCCAGCCGGTCGAGCAGCTTCCGCGGTGCCGGCGCGCCGGACAGCCTGATCGTCGTCTGCAGGGTCCGCATGGTGGTCAGCGGCATGACGCCGGGCAGGACCGGGACCTCGCAGCCGGTCGCGGCCACCCGGTCGCGCAGCCGCAGGAAGTCTTCCGCGTCGTGGAACAGCTGCGCGATCGCGAAGTCCGCGCCCGCGCGCAGCTTGCGGACCAGGTACTTCGTGTCCGATTCGAGGTCGGGCGAGCGCGGGTGGCCGTAGGTGTACGCCGACACGCCGACGCAGAAGTCGCCCAGCGACCGGACCAGCTGGACCAGCTCCTCGGCGTAGGTCAGGCCCTCCGGGTGCGGGATCCACTCGCCGTAGACGTCGCCGGGCGGGTCGCCGCGCAGCGCGAGGATGTTGCGGACGCCGACGGAGGCGTACCAGCCGATCACGTTCCGCAGCTCGGCGACGGAGTGGTTGACCGCGGTCAGGTGCGCCATCGGCACCAGCGTCGTCTCGGTCGCGACGCGGGCGATGCTGCGGATCGTGCCGTCGCGGCTGGAGCCGCCGGCGCCGTAGGTGATCGACATGTAGGCCGGGTCGTACGGCTCGAGCTCCCGGATCGCCTTCCACAGGACGGCCTCGTCCGCCGGGTCCCGGGGCGGGAAGAACTCGATGGAGAACTTGGGCCCGTCTCCGCGCAACCGCTCGATCACCGACGTCATACCCGCATGTTAAGGGCTTCGCGGACTAAACTGGATACGGGAGCGTGCCATGAGAGACGACGACGCGAGCTGGGACGAGGACGTGCGCCTCGCCGTTTACCACGCCTTCGCCGACCGTGGCCGGGCCCCGTCGGCGCCGGAGCTGGCCGACGCGGCGGGCGGGTCGCTGGCCGTCGCCAAGCAGGCCCTGCACCGCCTCGCCGACGCCCACCACCTGGTGCTCGACGAGTGCGAGCACGTCGTGCTGGCCCATCCGTTCGCCGCGCGGTCGTTCGGCTTCTCGGTGATGGGCTCGCGCACGCTGTGGTGGGGCGGCTGCGCGTGGGACTCCTTTGCCATCCCGCACCTGGTGGACGCCGAGCCGGAGGTGCTGGTCGCGACCCGCTGCCCGGGCTGTGGCCAGCCGCACGCGCTGGTCGTGCACCGCGCCGCGCCGCCCGAGGGCAGGCAGGTGGCGCACTTCCTGGTGCCTGCCGCGCGGATGTGGGACGACGTGCTGCACACCTGCGCGCACCAGCGGCTGTTCTGCTGCGAGTCCTGTGTGGACGCCTGGCTGGCGGCGACCGGGCGGGAGAAGGGCGCCGTACTGGACCTGGTCACGCTCTGGCAGCTCGCGCGCGGCTGGTACGCGGGCCGGCTCGAGCGCGGCTACCGGCGGCGCGAGCCGGAAAGCGCGGTCGCCTGCTTCGCCGAGGCGGGCCTGACCGGGCCGTTCTGGGCGCCCGCCGCGGCCGGAGTCTGATTCGCCACATCCGGGTGCCCCGGCGGCCCGCGCGCCCGCGGGTTCGGCGAGGATGGCGGCATGCACACGCCCGTCTCCGACGCCGACCTGCCCGCCCACGTCGAGCGCGCGCTGGCCGGGTTCCTCGGCCGGGCGAGCGCCGAAATCGTGGAGACCGAGCCGACCGTCGCCGCCGGGATCGAGGCGCTGAGCGGGTTCGTGCTGAACGGCGGCAAGCGGCTGCGCCCGACCTTCGCGTGGTGGGGCTGGCGGGGCGCGGGCGGCGACCCGGCCGGGCCGGACGCCGAGGGCGTGCTGCAGGCGGTGTCCAGCCTGGAGCTGATCCAGGCGTGCGCGCTGATCCACGACGACCTGATCGACTCCTCCGACTCCCGCCGCGGCCACCCGACCGTGCACATCGCGGGCGCGAAGCTGCACGCCGACCGGGGCTGGCTCGGCTCGCCCGCGACGTTCGGCCTCGCCACCGCGGTGCTCGTCGGCGACCTGGCCCTGGCCTGGGCGGACGACATGTTCGCCGACGCGCCGCTGCCCGCGGAGACGCTCGCCGCGGCCCGCCCGGCCTGGCGCGCGATGCGCACCGAGGTGCTCGCCGGGCAGTACCTCGACGTCCGCACGCAGGCCACCGGCGACGCCTCCGTCGAGGCCGCGCTGAAGATCGACCGGCTCAAGACGGCCGCCTACACCGTGCAGCGGCCGCTGCACCTGGGCGCGGCGCTGGGTGGCGCGTCGGACGAGCTGATCGCGACGCTGCTGGAGTTCGGCGGCGAGGTCGGCGTCGCGTTCCAGCTGCGTGACGACCTGCTGGGCGTGTTCGGCGACCCGTCGGTCACCGGCAAGCCCGCCGGGGACGACCTGCGCGAGGGCAAGCGCACCCTGCTCGTGGCGCTCGGCCTGCAGCTGGCCGCGGAAAAGGGCGAGCGGGCCGCCGCCACGGTGATCGCGGACGCGATCGGTAACGCGGACCTGCCCGACGAAGGTGTGGAGACCGTCCGGATGGCGTTGCAGCAGGTCGGCGCGGTCGAGGCGGTCGAGCGCCGGATCGACGAGCTGACCACGGCGGCGATGGCCGCGCTGGAGCGCGCGCACCTGGCCGAGCCCGCCCCGGCGGCGCTGACCGGGCTGGTCGTCAAGGCCACCCAGCGGACGTACTGACGTGCGCACGATCGACGGGCCCGCCGACCACGTCGTCGTGATCGGGGCCGGGCCGGCGGGGCTTTCGGCGACCCTGCACCTGCTCGGCGCGGGACGGCGCGTCACGCTGCTGGAGCAGGCCGATGCCCCGGGCGGCCGGACCGGGCAGCGGAACTTCGACGGCAACGCCGTGGACACCGGCGCGAGCGTGCTGACCATGCCCGAGCTGCTCGAGGAGGCGTTCGCCGCGGTCGGCGAGCCGCTGGCGAAGAACCTGCGCCTGACGAGGCTGGACCCGGCGTACCGGGCGCGGTTCGCCGACGGCAGCTCGCTGGCCCTGCACACCGACGGCGACGCGATGGAAGCCGCGATCCGCGCCTTCGCCGGCGCTCGCGAGGCGGCAGGCTACCGGGCGCTGCGGCGCTGGCTCACGGAGCTGTACGCGGTGCAGAAGGACCGGTTCCTGGCGGCGAACTTCGACTCGCCGCTCGACCTGGCCCGCCCCGAGCTGGTGCGGCTCGCCGCCCTCGGCGGGTTCGGCAGGCTCGGGCCGCGGGTCGGCCGCTACCTGCGTGACGAGCGCGTCCGGCGGCTGTTCACCTTCCAGGCGCTCTACGCCGGTCTCGACCCGGCGAGCGCGATCGGCGCGTACGGCGTCATCGCGTACATGGACACCGTCGGCGGCGTCTACTACCCCGAAGGCGGGATGGGCGAGGTCGGCCGGGCCATGACCGGCGCCGCCGCGCGGGCGGGCGCGGACGTCCGGTTCGGCACCGAAGCCGCGTGGCTGGAACGGGTGCATTCGCGGGTGCGCGCGGTCCGGACGCGCTCGGGCGAGCGGATCGCGTGCGACGCCGTCGTGCTCGCCACCGAGCTGAGCACGGCGTACCGGCTGCTCGGCGCGCGGCCGCGGCGGCCGCTGCCGCTGCGCTACTCCCCGTCGGCCGTGGTCCTGCACGGACGCACGACCCGCAAGTGGGACCTCGGCCACCACACGATCTTCTTCGGCGGCGCCTGGGAGCGGACGTTCGCGGAGATCATCCGCGAGGGCAAGCTCATGAGCGACCCGTCATTGCTGGTCACCCGGCCGACGGCGACCGACCCGGGGCTGGCCGGGCGCGGCGGCGAGATCGTCTCGGTGCTCGCCCCGGCCCCGAACCTGCGTCGCGGGCCCATCGACTGGGACCGCGTCGCCGGCCCGTACCGCGAAGAGCTGCTGCGGACTCTCGAAGCGCGCGGGCTGACCGGCTTCGGCGCCGAGTACACCGTCGACGAGACGATCACGCCCGCGGACTGGGCGGCGCGCGGGCTCGCCGCCGGGACGCCGTTCTCGCTGGCGCACACGTTCGCCCAGACCGGCCCGTTCCGGCCGGCGAACCTGGTGCGCGCGGCCGGCAACGTGGTGCTGGCCGGCTGCGGCACCACCCCCGGCGTCGGCATCCCGCCCGCGCTCATCTCGGGACGGCTGGCGGCGGAACGGATCACCGGCCGGTGAACGAACTCGACGCCGCCGGCATCACCGGCCGCGAGCTGCGCGCGGCGTACACCGAATGCCGTCGCATCAACGCCCACTACGGGCGCACGTTCTTCCTCGCCACGCGGCTGCTGCCGGCGCGGGCCCGGCCGGCCGCGCACACGCTGTACGGGTTCGCGCGGATGGCCGACGAGCTGGTCGACAACCCGGCGCCGGGCAGCGATCCGGCGACCGAGCTGGACCGCGTCGGAGCGATGGTCGACGTCGTCTTCGACGGCGGGACACCGGACGACCCGGTGCTCACGGCGCTGTCGGACACGGTGCGCCGGTACGGCATCGGGCGTGACCTGTTCGACGCGTTCCTGAAGGCCATGCGGATGGACCTGACGACCACCGGGTACGCGACGTTCGCCGAGCTGGGCGAGTACATGTACGGCTCGGCCGCGGTGATCGGGCTGCAGATGCTGCCGGTGTTCGGCACGGTGGGCCCGCGGGCCGGCGCGGAAGCGGGCGCCGTCGCGCTGGGCGAGGCGTTCCAGCTGACGAACTTCCTGCGCGACGTCGGCGAGGACCTGGACCGCGGCCGCCTGTACCTGCCGGCCGCGGAGCTGGCCGCGTTCGGCGTTTCGCGCGAGCTGCTGGAGCGGCGCCGGCCGGACCCGCGGATCCGGGCGGCGCTGGCGTACTTCGTCGCGCGGACGCGGGCGGTGTACCGGCGTGCCGAAGCGGGGGTTGCGTTGCTGCGCCCCGAAGCGCGGCCGTGCGTGCGGACGGCCTTGACGCTGTACGAAGGAATCCTCGACGAGATCGTCGCCATGGACTACGACGTCCTGACCCGCCGCGCGGTGGTCCCGAAGCGGCGGCGGCTGGCGGTCGCGCTGCCGCCGCTGGTTTCCGGCTGGGCGCGCGAGACGTTCCGGGGCGGTCGTAGGCTGCGATCATGACCGAACGACGCATCCGGATCGGCCTGCAGCTCCAGCCGCAGCACGCCGACTACGACAGCATCCGGCGCACGGCCTCGGCCGCCGAGGACCTCGGCGCCGACATCGTCTTCAACTGGGACCACTTCTACCCGCTGTACGGCGACCCCGACGGCAAGCACTTCGAATGCTGGACCATGCTCGGCGCGTGGGCGGAGTCGACGTCCCGCGTCGAGATCGGCGCGCTCGTCACCTGCAACAGCTACCGGAACCCCGAGCTGCTGGCCGACATGGCCCGCACGGTCGACCACATCTCCGGCGGCCGGCTCATCCTCGGCATCGGCTCCGGCTGGTTCGAGAAGGACTACCAGGAGTACGGCTACGAGTTCGGCACCGCCGGCGGGCGCCTCGACGACCTCGCCGAATCGCTGCCGCGCATCGAGGCGCGTCTCGGCAAGCTGAACCCGGCACCGACGCGCAAGATCCCGGTGCTCATCGGCGGCGGCGGCGAGAAGAAGACGCTCAAGCTGGTGGCCAGGCACGCCGACATCTGGCACGGCTTCGGCGACCCGGAGGTGGTCGGGCGCAAGGTGAAGATCCTCGACCAGCACTGCGCGGACGCCGGCCGCGACCCGGCCGAGATCGAGCGTTCGTGCGGCGTCCAGGGCGAGCCGGACGAGCTGGGCCCGAAGCTGCTGGAGCTGGGCGTCACGACGTTCACGGTCGGCGTCGGCGGCCCGGACTACGACCTGGGCGCGCTCGAGAAGTGGATCGCCTGGCGGGACAAGACCCAGGGCTGAGTTTCACCCTCGCGCCCGGTGCGCGGCGACGCGTTCGCGCGTCGCGCACCGGGGCGAGCAGAACTTCCGGCGGCTGCCGCCTCCGGTGTGCGCGAACGGCTTTCCGCACGACGGCGACGCGCACAACCCGCCCGGTACGTCCTGGCGCTCGGCCAGCAGGTTCGCCAGGCCCAGCGCCGAGGACGTGACCAGCCACGCGCCCCACGGGCCGTCGTCGGCGGCGTCGGCGTGCAGGTGCCAGCCGTAGCCCTCTTCGTGGTCGGTCAGGCGCGGCGGGCTCGCGTACTTCACGAACAACCCGTTCAGCACCGAAGCCGCCGAAGCGACGTCGGGGGCGGCGAACACTTCGCGCAGCTCGAAAGCAGCCGCGCGTAGCTCCGTGACGTCTTCCGGAGTGAGCTTGGGATCCGGCTCGCCGTGGTCGCGCAGCACCCGCGCGACCTCCTCGGGGGCCGGGTCGCCGAGGAGCACGCCCAGCAGGTCGACCGCGCGCTGCACGGAATCCCGGTGCGGAAAAGCCATATCCCACTGTAACGTCGCCAAGATGGCAAGCCGTTACGTGGGCTATCTCGCCGGCGCGACCCTCGCCCGGACCGGTGACGAGCTGTCCGGGCCCGCCCTCCTCCTGCTCGGGCTCACGGCGGGTCCGCACGCGGGGTCGGCGCTGCTCGCCGGGCTGACCGCGGCCGCCGCGGCCGGGGGGCCGGTGTTCGGGGCGCTGCTGGACCGCAGCCCCGCGCCGGGACGGCTGCTCGCCGTCGCCCTCGGCGGCTACGCGGGCGGGATCGCCCTCGTCGGCGCCGCGTTCGGGCACCTTCCCCTGCCGCTGGTGGTCGCGCCGGCGGTGGCCACCGGCCTGCTCAACCCGGCCGTCTCGGGTGGCTGGACGGCTCAGCTGCCCTCGGTCGCCGGGCCCGCGCTGCCGGAAGCAAGCCGGCTCGACGCCATGACGTTCACCGCCGCGGCCCTCGCCGGGCCCGGTCTCGCCGGGCTCCTCGGCGGCCCGGCCGGGCTCGCGGTCGCGGTCGCCCTGGTCGCGGTGGCGCTCCCGGTGGCGTGGACGCTCCCGAAGCGGCCACGGCCAAGGACGAAGGCGCGGCTCAGGGACGGCTTCGAAGTCCTGGTCCGCAACGCATCCCTGAGACGAGCGACCACGGCGTCGACGATCTCCTGCGCGGGGATCGGCATGGTCACCGTGTGCTACCCGCTGCTGGGCGCGGCGCACCTGCGCGGCCCGGCGGACGGCGCGCTGCTGCTGGCCGTCTTGGCCGTGGCGTCCCTGCTGGCCAACGCGGTCCTCGCGAAGAAACCGCTGCCGTGGCCGCCCGATCGGACGGTCGGGCTGAGCACCCTCGTCCTGGCGGCGAGCTGCCTCCTCGCCGCCGGCGGGCACGGCGTCGTCGTCGCGGCCGTGCTGGCCGGGGCCGGCGAAGGACCGCAGCTGACGGCGCTGTTCGCGATCCGGCACCGCGAAGCGCCGGAGCACGTCCGGGCGCAGGTGTTCACGACGGCGGCGAGCGTGAAGATCACCGGCCTGGCCGCGGGCGCGGCCCTCGCCGGCCCGCTGGCCGCGTGGTCGCTGCCGGCCTGCCTGGTCACCGCCGCGGCGGTCCAGCTGGTCGCCGCGGCGACGTGTCTGCGCAGGTCAGAACGCCATCGCCTGCGCGCGCCGCTTCACTTCGGTGCCGTGGCTGGTGCGCAGGGCGTTGATCGGGGTGCTGCCCGGCAGGGTGTCGTCGGCGGTGAACAGCCACCGCAGCATCTCCGTCCGGGAGAAGCCGGAGTCGGCGAGCACGGTGATCGTGCCGGCCAGCCCCTTGACCACGCCGCCGGAAACGAAGAAGTCGCTGGGCACGCACAGTTCGCCGCCCCGCCGGAAGGCGATTAGCTGCCCGTCGCGCAGCATCTGCCGGACCTTGTTGGCCGACGTCCCGAGAACGGCCGCCACCTCGGGCAACGGGAGGACCGCGATGGCGGTGTCGAGCACGTCGTCGGCGACAGGAATCCCACTCACACGTGACACTGTGCCACATTCCGTCCCCGCACCCGCTAGTACGCACGGGTGACCCGCGAGGTCTCCTCCACCAACCGTGTCGGGTTCCGTACGATCCATACCCGTGACACGCACCCATCCCAGCCTGGTCGGCACGCTCCTCGAGCGGCGCTACCGGGTGGACCGGCTGCTCGCCCACGGCGGAATGTCTTCCGTCTACCGGGGGACGGACACCCGCCTGGACCGTCCGGTCGCGATCAAGATCATGGACCCGCGGTTCGCCGACGACCGCTCGTTCGTGGACCGGTTCGTGCGGGAGGCCCAGTCGGCGGCGCAGCTGCACCACCCGCACGTGGTGGCGGTGCACGACCAGGGGTTCGACCTGCCGCAGGGTGCGGAGTCGGGGCTCGCCTTCCTGGTGATGGAACTGGTGGACGGCGGGACGCTGCGTGACCTGCTGGACGAGAAGGGCCCGCTGGACGTCGCGCTGGCGCTGAGCGTGGCCGAGCCGGTGCTTTCGGCGCTGGCCGCCGCGCACCGGGCCGGGCTGGTGCACCGGGACGTCAAGCCGGAGAACGTGCTGATCGGCCGGTCCGGGCCGCACACCGGCGGGGTGGTGAAGGTCGCCGACTTCGGCTTGGTGCGGGCCGTGGCGAGCGCCGGGACGACCAGTTCGAGCGTCATCCTGGGCACGGTCGCCTACCTGTCACCGGAGCAGGTCGCCACCGGCGCCGCGTCCGCGCGCGGCGACGTCTACTCGGCAGGCATCCTCCTCTACGAAATGCTCACCGGGCAGGTGCCCTACACCGGCGACACCGCGATCTCGGTGGCCTACCGGCACGTGAACGACGACGTCCCGCGGCCGAGCGCGCTGCGCCCGGACCTGCCGCCCGCGCTCGACGAGCTGATCACCCGCGCGACCCGGCGGGACCCGCAGCTGCGTCCCGCCGACGCCGGGGAGTTCCTGACCGAGCTGACGGCGGTGCGCGCCCAGCTGGGCCTGCTGCCGGTGACCGTGCCGGTCCCGGTCGCCGCCGCGCCGGGCGACGTCGCCGACACCGAGCGCACGCTGCCGCGGATCCCGCAGGTGCTGCCGGACTCCGAGAAGACGATGCCGGTGCACCGCCCGAACGCGACGCGGGCGCTGAGCCACCCGGGCACCCCGCCGCCGGGCTTCACCCAGCAGATCCCGCCGGTGCGGCCGCCGGCGCCGCGACGCCGTGGCGAGCCGGAGCCGGAGAGGCCGCGGGACAACCGGAAGCGGATCGCCCTGATCGCCGCCGCGGTGCTGCTGTTCGGCGGCCTGATCGGGGCGTTCGCGTTCATCCTCACCGACACCGGCGGCGACAAGACCGCCGTCGTGCCGAAGCTGGTCGGGCTGAACCAGGCGGCGGCGGGCGACGCGCTGCGGGCGGTGAAGCTGAATCCGCAGTTCAGCCAGGAGTTCGACAACACGGCGCCGTCGAACACCGTGCTGCGCGCCGAGCCGGCCGAGGGCACGCCGCTGGCGCCGAATTCGACGGTGTCGGTGGTGCTGTCGAAGGGCCGCCCGACCGTGCCGGACATCCGGCCGGGCACCGCGCTGCCCGACGCCGAGCAGGCGATCAAGACCGCGAAGCTGACGCCGGCCCGCGGTGCCGACGACTACGACGCCACGGTCCCGCAGGGCGCGGTGATCCGCACCGAGCCGTCCGCGGGCAGCCAGCTGAACATCGGCGGCCGGGTCACGATCATCGTGTCGAAGGGCCCGATCCCGCTGCCGCCGGTCCCGGACGTCGCCGGGCGGAGCAAGGACGAGGCGTTCCAGCTGCTGCAGCAGGCCGGGTTCGAGCCGTTCCAGGCGGGCGAGGAGTTCCGCCAGGACGTCCCGGCCGGCGCGGTCACCCGCACCGACCCGGCGGCGGGCGCGCAGGCGAAGGCGAAGCGGATCGGCGTGTTCGTCAACAACGCGGTGCAGGTGCCGGACGTCCGCTTCCGCTCGTTCGACGACGCCCAGAAGATCCTGGAGCAGGCGGGGCTGAAGGCCGACCGCGAGGGCGGCAGGGGCCACGGCGGCGGTGGCGGGTTCGACTTCGTCTTCCAGCAGGACCCGCAGCCGGGCACGTTCGTGCAGAAGGGCAGCAAGGTCAAGCTGAAGGGCTTCGGGGGATGATCGGCAGCCGTGGCCGCGTCACGGGCACGATCGGCCCCGGCCTCATCGGCGAGGTGCTGCTGAACGTCCGCGGCGGCACGGAGGCGTTCTACGCGTACCCGGCCGATCCGGAGGAGACGTTCACGTCCGGCACGCAGGTGCTCGTGGTGGACTTCGAGCCGCCGCGCACGGTTTACGTCGAGCGGTGGCAACCGCTGGGCCGCTGACGGCGTCGAAGGGGCACCAACAAACCCACAACAGAAAAGAGCGAGGGGGTCGGTGCCATGAGCCTCGTCGAAATCCTGCTGCTTTCGGCCGGTGGACTCATCGTCGTGCTGATCGTCGTCTTCGGGACCCTGCGGCTGCTGTACAAGGTCGCCGAGCCGAACGAAGCGCTGATCATCTCCGGGCTGGGGGTTCGCGTCGATCGCGCGGAGACCGCCGACAGCCTGGGCTTCAAGATCATCACCGGCCGCGGGGTGAACGTCATCCCCGGCTTCCAGACCGCGCGGCGGCTGTCGCTGGACACCCGGGGCGTCAACCTGCAGGTCTCGTGCGTCACCAAGCAGGGCCTGCCGGTCACCGTGCGGGCCGTCGTCATCTACAAGGTCGGCGACGACTACGCCTCGATCGCCAACGCCGCCCGCCGGTTCCTCGACCAGCAGAAAGGCATGAACGACACGATCCACGAGCTGTTCTCCGGCCACCTGCGCTCGATCGTCGGCGGGCTGACCATCGAGGACATGATCCACAACCGGGACGCGCTCACCGGCGAGGTCCGGCAGTCCTCGGCGAACGAGATGATCAAGCTGGGGCTGATCGTCGACTCGCTGCAGATCCAGGAGATCGACGACGAGTCCGGCTACATCCTCAACCTCGGCAAGCCGCACGCCGCCGCGATCGCCGCGTCGGCGCGGATCGCCGAGGCCCAGCGCGACCAGGAGGCCGCCGAAGTCGAGCAGGTCGCCGCCGCCAAGAAGGCCGCGGCGGTCCGCGAGAGCCAGATCCAGCAGGCCGGCTACCAGGCCGAAGTCGACCAGGCGCGGGCGAAGGCGTCGCAGTCCGGGCCGCTGGCCGAGGCGACCGCGCGCCAGGAGGTCGTCGTCCAGGAGACCCGCGCCGCGGAGCTGGAGGCCGCGCTGGCCGAGCAGCGGCTGCAGTCGCAGGTCCGCAAGCCGGCCGACGCGAAGGCCTACGACACGCGGACCACGGCCGACGCCGCCCGTGACGCGTCGATCGCCAAGGCGCAGGCCGAGGCGAAGGAGACCGAGCTGCGGGCCGCGGCCGACGCCACCCGCGTCAAGACGGCCGCCGAGGCCGAAGCCCAGGCCACCAAGGCGCGGGCCGAGGCGATGGCGGGCGCGACCCGGGCGACCGGTGAGGCCGAGGCCGCCGCGGCCAAGGCCCGCGGTCTCGCGGAAGCCGAAGCCGCCAAGGCGCGTGGCCTCGCCGAAGCGGAGGCGGCGCGCGCGAAGGGCCTCGCCGAGGCGGACGCGATCAAGGCGCGCGCGGCGGCGCTGGCGGAGAACCAGGAAGCCGTCGTCGCGCAGCAGCTGGCCGAGCGCTGGCCGGAGATCGTCGAGGCGGGCGCGAGCGCGTTCGGCAACGTCGACCACATGGTCGTGCTCAACGGCGCCGACGGCATGTCCGACATGTTCGCCAAGGCCCTCTCGCTCGGCGGAACCGGTCTCGGCCTCGCCCGCCAGCTGATGGACGCGATGGGCAAGCCCGCGTCGCCGGAGCTGGACAAGCAGGCCCGGGCGAACGGTGAGCTCAAGCTGAGCGACTAGGCGGTGACGGAGCGTACGGCCCTTGTGTCCCGGATCACGGGAAGCACGGGCCGTACGCCCGATCGGGGGCGGAAATTCCGGGGCCGGTGTCCTACCGTGGGCGCATGGTGCCGGACAGCGTGTCGCGGGCCGCCCGATGAGCAGCTTCTTCACCGGCGGTCCCCGCGAGCGTCCCCTGTTCCCCGTGCCGGAACAGGAGCTGTACGCGTTCAACGGCAGGCACTGGACCGACGCCCCGCGCGAGTACATCGTCCCGGCCGTGCTGCCCTGGGCGCAGCCGCTGGGCCGGTCCGAGCGCACGGTGGTGGCGCTGCGGACCATCGAGGTGTGGCCGCAGGCGCTGACTCTGCGGATCACGGTGTACTCGCGGGACAGCCTGGTCGACGACCCCGCCGAGGGCCTGATCGACCACCGTCGCAAGCCGGACTACAACGGGCTGCTCATCGGCGTGCTCTACGCCGACGGCAGCCGCGCCAGCTCCGAGACGGTCTCGGTGCCGTCGGCGTCCGAGCCGGAGGAGCCGGTGCTGCGGGCGCAGCCGGTCGGCGGGACCCGCTTCGCCGTCGAGCACGAGGTGTTCCTGTGGCCGCTGCCCTCGGCCGGCCCGCTCAAGGTGGTCGTCCAGTGGACGGACCGGGACATCCCGGAGACGCGGACGACGCTGGACGGCGGCGCGATCCGGGCCGCGGCGAAGGACGCCGCGGAGATCTGGCCGGGGCTGGGCAAGCGGCAGGTGAACGGCCTGCCGGTGCGCCGCGTCGGCAAGCAGGTGGCGCTCACCCCCGAATGGGGGCCCGCGGCCGCCGGGAAGCGGCCGGAGCCCGCCCCGGGTGAGTGAACCTTCTTGATCTGTGACGGCGGGCACCGGAGCCTGGGGTATCTCGAATGGATTAACGGGGTGCGTAGTTAGCGTCGTGGAAACACTTCGACCACCCGCACGTCATGTCCGGCTGGTGCAGTGGGTTTCCTCCCTTCCGACGCACGTGGCCGTGCACACCCGCGAACCCGGAAAGGTCCGCCCATGGCAGGCTCGCCGCTCAGCGCACTCGACGTCGCTTTCCTATGCCTGGAAAGCGAAACCTCCCCGATGCACATGGGAGCGGTCGTCACGTTCACCCCGCGCGGCCCGGTCGACCCGGCCGCGCTGACCGCGCTGCTCGCCGCGCGCGCGGCGAGGTTGCCGAAGCTGCGCCAGCGGGCCCGCGCGGAGCTGTTCCCGCCCGGCTCGGCCCGCTGGGCCGACGACCCGGACTTCGTTGCCGCGGACCACATCCACCACGTCACGCTCAGCTCGCTGTACGAGCCGGACCCGCTCACGGCGTACGCGTCGCAGTGGATCGCCGAGCCGCTCGACACATCCCGGCCGCTGTGGCAGCTCACCCTGGCCACCGGGCTGCCGGACGGGCAGTTCGCGCTGCTGCTGAAGCTGCACCACGCGCTGACCGACGGCGCGGGCGCGTACGCGGTCGCGGCCGGCCTGCTCGACGGCGTCAAGCTGCCGGAGCGGATCCCGGCGCAGCCGCGGCCCACGGCGGCACCGCGGTCTACTTTGGACACCGTGAAAGACGCGCTCGGCACGGTCTGGGGCCAGGCGAACGAGACGGCCGGCATCGCGTCGTCACTCGTGCGGGCCGCGCGTCCGCCGCTGTCGCCGGTCTCGGCGCCGCAGTCGGCCGAGCGACGGCTCGGGTTCGTCCGGCTGCCGCTGGCCGAGCTGCGCCGGGTGCGCCGGGCCCACGGCGGCACGACCAACGACGTCGTGCTGGCGGTGCTGGCCGGCGCGTTGCGGGAATGGCTGGTGAACCGCGGGCACCGCGCGGACGGCCGCACGCTGCGGGCCCTGATCCCGGTGAGCGTGCGCGGCCGGGCGGCCGAGCAGCTCGGCGGAAACAAGCTGTCGGGGTACCTGTGCGACCTGCCGGTCGGCGAGGAGGACCCGGTCGAGCGGCTGCGGGTGGTCCGCCGGGCGATGAACCGCAACAAGGCGGCGGGCCCGAGCCGTGGGGCGGGAGCGTTGCCGCTGCTGGCCGGCCGCGTCCCGCCGCTGCTGCACCGCCTGGGCACGCGCACGGCGGGCCTGGCCGCGCCGATGCTGTTCGACCTGGTGATCACGACGGTGCCGCTGCCCCCGGCCCGCCTGTCCCTCGACGGCGCCCGCCTGGCGGAGGTCTACCCGTTCGTGCCGCTGGCCCCGCGTCACGCGGTCGGCATCGCGGTGGCGACCTACCGCGACTCCGTCCACATCGGACTGCAGGCCAACGGCGCGGCGGTGCCGGACGTGGGTTCGCTGCGGGACGCGGTGCTCAAGTCCACGTCCCGCCTGCTCGACACCTGCTGACCCGAGCTCCCCGAGGCGGCCTTGGTTGCGTTGAATCACCCCAGCGACGCGAAGCGCCTCCGTTGAGGGTGGTGGTGGGGGCATGGGTGGCGCACCGAAGGCCGCCTTCGGTGCGTCTCACGCACCGAAGGCCGCATTGGGGCGCTTCGGGCCGGGTCAGTCGCGGAGCATCTCCGCGACCAGGAACGCCAGCTCCAGCGACTGCTGCGTGTTCAGCCGCGGGTCGCAGGCCGTCTCGTAGCGGCCGGACAGGTCGATGTCGGAGATCTCCTGGGCGCCGCCCAGGCACTCCGTGACGTCCTCGCCCGTCAGCTCGACGTGGATGCCGCCCGGGTACGTGCCCAGCTTGTTGTGCACCTCGAAGAAGCCCTGGACCTCGTCGACGATGCGGTCGAAGTGGCGGGTCTTGTAGCCGGTCGACGACTCGTGCGTGTTGCCGTGCATCGGGTCGCACTGCCAGATGATCTTGTGCCCGGACGCCTCGACCTTCTCCACGATGGCCGGCAGGACTTCGCGGACCTTGCCGTTGCCCATCCGGGAGATGAGTGTCAGCCGGCCCGGCTCGAAGCGCGGGTCGAGCCGCTCGACGTACTCCAGCGCCTGCTCGGGCGTGGTCGTCGGGCCGATCTTGAGCCCGATCGGGTTGGCCAGCAGCTCGGCGAACGCGATGTGCGCGCCGTCCAGCTGGCGGGTCCGCTCGCCGATCCAGAGGAAGTGCGACGACAGGTTGTACAGCTTCGGGTTCGACGCGTCGGCCTGGTCCAGCCGCAGCAGCGCGCGCTCGTAGTCCAGCAGCAGCGCCTCGTGGCTGGCGAAGATCTCGGTCGAGTGCAGGGACGTGTCGGTGACGCCGCAGGCGTTCATGAACCGCAGGCCGCGGTCGATTTCGCCGGCCAGCTGCTCGTAGCGCTCCCCCGCCGGGGACGACGACACGAAGTCCTTGTTCCAGTCGTGCACCTGGTGCAGGTCGGCCATGCCGGCGCCGGTGAGGGCACGGACCAGGTTCATCGCGGCGCCCGCGTTGGCGTAGGCGCGGATCATCCGGCCGGGGTCCGGCACGCGCAGCTCGGGCTTGGCGACGAGGGAGTTGATGATGTCGCCGCGGTACACCGGCAGGCCCAGCGCGTCCGTGGCGGCCGAGCGGGGCTTGGCGTACTGGCCGGCGATGCGGCCGACCTTGACCACCGGCAGGCTCGCGCCGTAGGTGAGCACGACCGCCATCTGCAGCAGCGTGCGCAGGTTGGCCCGGATGTGCGGCTCGGTGTTGGACTCGAACGTCTCCGCGCAGTCACCGCCCTGCAGGAGGAACGCCTCGCCGCGGGCGACCATGGCGAGCCGGTCCTTGAGCCGGTCGATCTCGGCGGGGACCGTGATCGGCGGCACGCTCTCCAGCACGCCGCGCACGCGCCGCGTCGCCTCGGGGTCGGGCCACTCCGGCTGCTGCGCGGCCGGCAGCGCCAGCGCCTTGTCGAGCCGCGCCCGCAGCTCGGGCGGCAGCGGCGGCAGTTCGGGCAGGGTGTCGACGGGGACGTCCACAGTCCAGTTCACACCGACCAGGATAAGGTTCGCCGCGGGCCGCGCTTCGCCCGGTTGGCCACCGAGGTCCCGGCCCCTGGGTGCGGGGCCGCACACTGTCGCCCTGGCCCCGGCGCTGAACTGGGGATCGCTCGTCTCCGTGGCCGGTTCGCCCGGGGGCGGAACCGCGGCTCCACCCCCGGGCTGGCGCAGGTCAAGCGGCTTGCGCGCGGTTGTACAGGTTCTGCACGTCGGTGCCGAAGTACGGCCCGAACATGTAGCCCGGCAGGAACGTGTAGCCGAAGCTGTTCACCGACGCCTGCACCCCGGCGCCGGTGCTCTCCGCGAACGACAGGAACCACGGCCCGCCGCTGGAGCCGCCGGTCATGTCGCACTTCATCGCGTGGTCCTGGGTGAGCAGGAAGTCGGTGAACGTGCTGCCGCTGCAGTAGATCAGCTTCGTGCCGTCGTAGGGCGACGCGGCCGGGTAGCCGAAGGCGTACATGCTCTGGTTCTTCGGCTGGTTGAAGGCGATGCCCTGCGCGCCGACGACATCGGTGAGCCGTTGGCCGTTCAGCGGGTTCACCACGGCCATGCCGACGTCGTAGTTCATGTCCTCGCTCGCTTCCCACTGCGGAGTGGTGAGCGTCGTCTTCGCCGGCCATTGGCCGTAGGGCGCGTTGCCGTTGTTGTAGCCGGGCACGAAGACCCATTCCGTGTGCCACGTGCCCTGGTACTTCACGCAGTGCCCCGCGGTGACGACGACACTGCCGTTGCCGCTCGTCACGGCGTCCCCGGAGCACGAGGCTTTCTGGCCGTTGAACAGGAAGAAGACGCGGCCGGCGGTCTGGGTGACCTTGCCGCCGCCGGTCCAGGCGCCGCCGCCGTTCGGGATGCTCTCGATGATCGCGCTCTGCCCGCGCGCGACGTCCTTCGGCGTGAACGCCGGGGTTTTCACGAGCTGGTCCATCGGGACGGCCGCCCGCATGGCCTCGGGTGTCCAGAACGGTTTCGGCGCGGCCTGGGCGGGCGTGCCCGCCAGGGCGAACGCGAGGGAGAGAACGGCGGTGACGACCGCGGCCCGGAATGTCGTGTGCTTCAAGACGCCCACCTTCCCGCGAGTGAATCGTCGCAAAGGCGACACAGCTACTCGAAAGTAGTTGGCCGTGTACGCACCGCACAGCCGCCGTTCGGCCCAATGGGTCGAAACGGTCGAAAGCCCCCTCGCCGAGGCGAGGGGGCTTCCGGGAAGCGGCCGGTCAGATGACGGCGAGCGGGAGCGCCGTCGGGTGGACCGGAGCCGGGAGGTCCGACGCGCCGGTCAGGTACGCGTCGACCGCGTTGGCCACCGAGCGGCCTTCCGCGATCGCCCACACCACCAGCGACGCGCCGCGGTGGGCGTCGCCGCAGACGAAGACACCCGGGGTTTCGGTCTGCCAGTCCGCGCCGCACGAGAGCGTGCCGCGCTTGGTGAGCGACAGGCCGAGGCCGTCCAGCAGCGGCATCTCCTCGACGCCTTCGAAGCCGATCGCCAGCAGGACCAGGTCCGCGGGCAGCGTCTCGACCTCGTCGCTGACCGGGATGACCTCGCGGCGGCCGGTGGCCGGGTCCTTCTGCACCTTCACCTGCTGCAGCTCGACGGCCTTGACCCGGCCCGCGGAGTCGCCGACGAACCGCTTGACCGCCACCGCGAACTTCCGCTCGCCCGCTTCCTCGTGCGCCGGGTAGGTGCGCAGGATGTACGGCCAGGTCGGCCACGGCGACCGCGCGTCGTCCCGGGTGGTGGGCGGGATCGGGTACTGGTCGAGCTGCGTCACCGACAGCGCGCCCTGGCGGGTGGCGGTGCCGTAGGAGTCCGCGCCGGTGTCGCCGCCGCCGATGATGACGACGTGCTTGCCCTTCGCGTCGATCGACGGCGGCCCGTCGCCCTCGACGAACTTGTTGGCCGGCACCAGGTGCTCCATCGCCAGGTGGATGCCGGCGAGGTCACGGCCCGGGGTCGTCGTGTCGTCGCGGCCGCGCAGCGCGCCGACCGCGAGCACGACGGCGTCGTACTGCGCCCGCAGGTCCGCCACCGACAGGTCGACGCCGACCTCGCAGCCGGTGACGAACTTCGTGCCCTCCTTGCGCAGCTGGGCCAGCCGCCGGTCGAGGACCTTCTTCTCCATCTTGAACTCGGGGATGCCGTAGCGCAGCAGGCCGCCGAGCCGGTCGTCGCGCTCGAACACCGTCACCTCGTGGCCGGCGCGGGTCAGCTGCTGGGCGGCGGCGAGCCCGGCCGGGCCGGAGCCGACCACGGCGACGCGCCGTCCGCTGGACACCTCGGCCACCTGGGGCTGGACGTAGCCCGCTTCCCAGGACTGGTCGGCGATCGTGGCTTCGACGCGCTTGATCGCCACCGGGCCGCCCGACAGCGGCGAGATGGACAGCACGCAGCCCGCCTCGCACGGCGCCGGGCACAGCTTCCCGGTGAACTCGGGGAAGTTGTTGGTGGCGTGCAGCCGGTCGCTCGCCGCCGCCCAGTCGCCGCGGCGGACCAGGTCGTTCCACTCCGGGATCAGGTTGCCCAGCGGGCAGCCGGAGCCGCCGGAGTGGCAGAACGGGATGCCGCAGTCCATGCAGCGCGACGCCTGCTTGCGCACCTGTTCGTTGCGCTCGCCCGGGTCGACGTCCGCGTAGACCTCGCCCCAGGAGTGCAGCCGCTCCTCTTTGGGCTTCTTCTTCGGCTCTTCGCGCTCGAACTTCAGGAAACCGGTCGGGTCAGCCACGAGCGGCCCCCGTGTCCTGCGGGATCCCCGCACCCAGTCGGCCGTCGTGGCCGGGGCTCCGCCGATTGTCAGCCACGAGCGGCCTCCATGATCGCCTCGTCGACATCGCGGCCGGCAGCGCGCGCTGCCTTGGCCGCGTCCAGAACCCGCTGGTAGTCGCGCGGCATCACCTTCGTGAACGCCGCCGAGCGGCGCGGCCAGTCGCCGAGCAGCGACGCCGCCACCGCGGAGCGGGTGAGATCGTAGTGCTGTTGCACGGTTTTCTTCAGCCACGCCAGGTCGTCGGCGGTCGGGCGCAGCAGGTCCACCATGTCCTGGTTGACCTTCTTCGCGTCGACGTCGAGGACGAAGGCGATGCCGCCGGACATGCCGGCCGCCAGGTTCCGGCCGGTCGGGCCGAGCACCACCGCGCGGCCGCCGGTCATGTACTCGAAGGCGTGGTCGCCGACGCCTTCGGCGACGACCGTGGCGCCGGAGTTGCGGACGCAGAAGCGTTCGCCGACCTGGCCGCGCAGGAAGATCTCGCCACCGGTGGCGCCGTAGGCGATGGTGTTGCCCGCGATCGTCTGCGCTTCGGCGGCGAAGGTCGCCTCCGGGTCGGGGCGCACGACGATCCGTCCGCCGGAGAGGCCCTTGCCGACGTAGTCGTTCGCGTCGCCGACCATGTCGAGGGTGACCCCGCGCGGCAGGAACGCGCCGAGCGACTGGCCCGCCGACCCGGTGAGCGTGACGTGGATCGTGCCCTCCGGCAGGCCCTCCCCGCCGTAGCGGCGGGTGATCTCCGACCCGAGCAGCGTGCCGACGGTCCGGTTGACGTTGCGCACCGGCAGCTCGATGTTGACCTGGTGCGCGTCCTCCAGCGCCGCCTCGGCGAGCTGGATGAGCGTGCGGTCCAGGGCGTGCTCGAGGCCGTGGTCCTGGCCGCGGGTGCGCCGCCGCGCGCCGCCGTACGGCGTCTCGGCGGGCATCTCGAAGATCGGCTTCAGGTCCAGCCCGGCCGCCTTCCAGTGCTCCACGGCCTCGTCGGTGTCGAGGAGCTCGGCGTGCCCGATGGCCTCGTCGAGCGTGCGGAAGCCCAGCGCCGCCAGGGTTTCGCGCACTTCTTCGGCGACGAACTTGAAGAAGTTGACGACGTGCTCGACCTGGCCGGTGTAGCGCTTGCGCAGCTCCGGGCTCTGCGTGGCGACACCGACCGGGCAGGTGTCGAGGTGGCAGACGCGCATCATGATGCAGCCCGCGACGACGAGCGGGGCCGTCGCGAAGCCGTACTCCTCGGCGCCGAGCAGCGCCGCGATGACGACGTCGCGCCCGGTCTTCATGGCGCCGTCCACCTGCACGGTGATCCGGTCGCGCAACCCGTTGAGCAGCAACGTCTGCTGCGTCTCGGCCAGCCCGATCTCCCACGGCGTGCCCGCGTGCTTGAGCGAGTTCATCGGGGACGCGCCGGTGCCGCCGTCGTGGCCGGAGATGAGCACGACGTCCGCATGGGCCTTGGACACGCCCGCCGCGACCGTGCCGACGCCCAACGAGGACACCAGCTTCACGTGGATGCGGGCGTGCTCGTTGGCGTTCTTGAGGTCGTGGATCAGCTGCGCCAGGTCCTCGATGGAGTAGATGTCGTGGTGCGGCGGCGGCGAAATGAGGCCGACGCCCGGGGTCGAGTGCCGGGTCCGCGCGATCCACGGGTACACCTTGTTCGGCGGCAGCTGGCCGCCCTCGCCGGGCTTCGCGCCCTGCGCCATCTTGATCTGGATGTCGTCGGCGTTGACCAGGTACTCGCTCGTGACGCCGAACCGGCCGGAAGCGACCTGCTTGATCGCGCTGCGGCGCTCGGGGTCGTAGAGCCGCTCGGGGTCTTCGCCGCCCTCGCCGGTGTTGGAGCGGCCGCCGATGCGATTCATCGCGATGGCCAGGGTTTCGTGTGCTTCGGCCGAAATCGAGCCGTAGGACATCGCGCCGGTGTTGAAGCGCTTGAAGATCGCCTCGGCGGGCTCGACCTCGTCGAGCGGCACCGGCTCGCGGACGCCCTGCTTGAACGCGAACAGCCCGCGCAGCGTGCCACCTTCGCGGTAGAGGCGGTGCACCTCTTCGGTGTACTTGCGGTAGACCTCGTCGCGGCCGGTCTTGGACGCGTGCTGCAGCAGGAACACCGTCTCCGGCGTGAACAGGTGCAGCTCGCCCTCGCGGCGGTAGGCGTACTCGCCGCCCGTCTCGAGCCCACGGTGGACGCGGTCGGTCGGGTTGTCCGGGTACGCGCGGCGGTGACGCGTCGCGACTTCTTCGGCGAGGACTTCCAGGCCGACACCGCCGAGCTTCGACGACGTCCCGGTGAAGTACTCGTCGAGCAGGTCCTGGCTCAGGCCGAGGGATTCGAAGACCTGGGCGGCGGTGTACGCGCCGACCGTCGAGATGCCCATCTTGGACATGATCTTCAGGACGCCCTTGACCAGCGCCTGCACGTAGTTGCGGACCGCCTTCGCGGGCTCGATGCCGGTGACCGCGCCCTGGGCGATCATGTCCTCGATGGTCTCGAAGGCCAGGTACGGGTTGACCGCGGCGGCGCCGTAGCCGAGCAGCAGCGCGATGTGGTGCACCTCGCGCGCGTCACCGGATTCGACGACCAGCGCGACGCGCAGGCGTTCCTTGGTGCGGACCAGGTGGTGGTGCACCGCGGAAACCAGCAGCAGCGACGGGATCGGCGCCATCCGGTGGTCGGAGTCGCGGTCGGACAGCACGAGCGTGCGCGCGCCGGCCGCGATCGCCTCGGACGCCTCGCGCCGGACCCGCTCGATGGCCGCGGCGAGCGCTTCCGCGCCACCGTCCACTTCGTACA
This sequence comes from Amycolatopsis australiensis, assembly GCF_900119165.1. NCBI lineage: Bacteria > Bacillati > Actinomycetota > Actinomycetes > Pseudonocardiales > Pseudonocardiaceae > Amycolatopsis > Amycolatopsis australiensis. Next base: position 7,808,377 of record NZ_FPJG01000006.1, read on the forward strand.
GTCCGGAAAGGACGCTGCAGGCGAAGCCGGGGAGGTCGCCGTCGTCGTTGATGTGGATGAGCTTGGCCAGCTCGTCGTTGTCGATGACGGGGTAGGGCAGCTTGAGGTGACGGCAGGACGCCGGGCCGGGGGCCAGGAGGTTGCGCTCCGGGCCCATGATCCGCGCCATGCAGGTGACCAGCTCTTCGCGGATGGCGTCCAGCGGCGGGTTCGTCACCTGGGCGAAGTTCTGCTTGAAGTAGTCGTAGAGCAGCCGGGACCGCTTGGACAGCACCGCGGGCGGCGTGTCCGAACCCATCGAGCCGATCGGCTCGGCGCCGTTGGTGGCCATCGGCGCGAGCAGGATCTTCAGCTCTTCTTCGGTGTAGCCGAAGGAAAGCTGGCGGCGCAGCACCGAGTCGTGGCTCTGCACGACGTGGTCGCGGTCGGGCAGCTCGGCGATCTTGAGCAGACCGGCGTGCAGCCAGGAGTCGTACGGCAGCTCGGCGGCCAGCGCGGACTTGACCTCTTCGTCGTCGACGATCCGGCCGGCCTCGGTGTCGACCAGGAACATCTTGCCGGGCTTGAGCCGGCCCTTGGCCACGACGTCCTTCGGAGCGACGTCCAGGACGCCCGCCTCACTGGCGAGCACGACGCGGTCGTCGGCCGTGCGCCACCAGCGCGCCGGGCGCAGGCCGTTGCGGTCCAGGACCGCGCCGACCAGGCTGCCGTCGGTGAAGGTGACGCACGCGGGTCCGTCCCACGGCTCCATCAGGCTGGCGTGGTACTGGTAGAACGCGCGCCGCTCGGGCTTCATGGTGGCGTGGTTCTCCCACGCCTCCGGGATCATCATCAGCACCGCGTGCGGCAGCGAGCGGCCGCCCAGGTGCAGCAGTTCCAGGACCTCGTCGAAGGACGCGGAGTCCGACGCGTCCGGCGAGCAGATCGGGAAGAGCCGGGACAGGTCGCCCGGGATGACGTCGGACTCCAGCAGCGCCTCGCGGGCCCGCATGCGGTTGCGGTTGCCGCGGATGGTGTTGATCTCGCCGTTGTGGGCCACGAACCGGAACGGGTGGGCAAGCGGCCACGACGGGAAGGTGTTGGTGGAGAAGCGGGAGTGCACCAGCGCGATGGCGCTTTCCAGCCGCTCGTCGCGCAGGTCGGCGAAGAACGCGGGCAGCTGCTCCGGCGTCAGCATGCCCTTGTAGACGAGGGTGCGCGAGGACAGCGACGGGAAGTACGTCCCGCAGCCGGCGGTGACGCTCTCGTGCTCGACGCGCTTGCGCAGGCAGAAGGCGAGCCGGTCCAGCTCCAGGCCGGCTTTCCCGTCGGCGGCCACGAAGAGCATGGCGAAGTGCGGCATGACCGAGCGGGCGGTCGGGCCGATTTCGGCGCGGTCGGCGTCCACGGGTACTTCGCGCCAGCCGAGGACTTCCAGGCCCTCTTCGACGGCGATGCGTTCGGCCAGCCCGACGGCCTTGCGGCGCTGCTCGGCGTCTTCGGGCAGGAAAGCGATGCCGGCGGCGTAGGCGTGGTGGCCGCGCTCGTCGGGTTCGGGCAGCGCGAAACCGGCTTCCGCGCGCAGCAGCGTGTCGGGCAGCTGCAGCAGGATGCCGGCGCCGTCGCCGCTGGTGGGTTCGGCGCCGGCGGCGCCGCGGTGGTCGAGGTTGGTCAGCGCGGCCAGGCCGTCGGTGACGATGCCGTGGGAGCGGCGCCCGCGGATGTCGGCCACCATGGCCACACCGCAGGAGTCCTGCTCGGTCTCCGGGTCGTACAAACCCTGCTTGCCGGGCATGGCGGAGAAGATCAACGGGACCTCCTTCGTCGTCTTGTCGTGCGGAGCCGGGCTACCGGCCGGGGAGCGCACGGGACGACGATGGCCCGCTTGTTAGCGCGACTTTAACACCTGGGAAACATGCCAGCACCTGTTCAGAGCGCTCCGAGCGACGTCGGACGGTAACGATCCGGCAGCGCGGAACGACGTAGTTCCTGATGGGTTCCCGGTAGTTCGTTCTGCTAAGTATACGACCCGGAAACCCGCGTCGAGTTTAACGTGACGCGGCCGACGCGCTGTGTCCGCGGTCACTAGAACGTGTTACATTTCGCCGCATGATCCTCGATCGGTTCAAGCTCACCGGCCAGGTCGCGGTGGTCACGGGCGCGGGACGCGGGATCGGCGCGGCCACGGCCGTGGCGCTCGCCGAAGCGGGCGCCGACGTGGTGATCGCGTCGCGCACCGAGTCCCAGCTCGACGAGGTGGCTTCGCAGGTGTCCGCCGCGGGACGCCGGGCCGTGGTCGTGCCGGCGGACCTGTCGGCACCGGAGGCCGCGGCGGGCCTGGCGGCGACGGCGGTGGCCGAGTTCGGGCGCCTCGACCTGGTGGTCAACAACGTCGGCGGCACGTACCCGCGGCCGCTGCTGGAGACGAGCGCGGAGTTCCTGGAGGAAGCGTTCCGCTTCAACGTCGCGACGGCCCACGCGCTGACGGTGGCGGCGGCACCGTCCCTGCTGGAGGCGGGCGGCTCGGTGGTCAACATCTCGTCGGTGATGGGCCGGGTGAGCGGCCGCGGCTTCGCGGCGTACGGAACGGCGAAGGCGGCCCTGGCGCACTACACGCGCTTGGCGGCGGCGGACCTGGCGCCCCGGGTGCGGGTGAACGCGATCTCGGTGGGTTCGGTGGCGACGTCGGCGCTGGAGATCGTGGTGGGCAACCCGGAACTGCGGGCGAAGATGGAAGCCGCGACGCCGTTGAAGAAGATCGGCGAGGCGGAGGACATCGCGGCGACGGTGGTGTTCCTGGCGTCCCGCGCGGGCGGCTACATCACGGGCAAGATCCTCGAGGTCGACGGCGGGTTGCAGGCGCCGAACCTGGAGCTGGGCCTGCCCGACCTCGGCTGAGGGGGAACGGCCGGCAGCCCCGGTAGCGTGGGAACCGGGCGCGGCCGCCCGGGTCCGGACGCGCCGAAGGCCGCCGACCGGGGGTTCCGGTGGCGGCCTTCGAGCAGGCGGTCAGCTCTCTTCGGTGTTCTTCGGCTCCTCGGCCGGCGCCTCTTCCGCGGGCTTCTCGGCCGGCGCGTCCGCCGTCACCTTGGCGTGCTCCGGCTCGTCCGCGGGCACCGGGACCTCGTCCGGGCCGGGCTGGTCCTTGCCGCGCAGTGTCTCGGGCGCCTCCCGGGGCCCGCGCCGGGCCGCGAGCACCAGGTACACCACCGCGCCGGCGAACAGCAGGATCGACGTCCACACGTTCACCCGCAGGCCCAGGATGTGGTTCGCCGTGTCGGTCCGCATCATCTCGATCCAGCCGCGGCCCACCGTGTAGCCCGCGACGTACAGCGCGAACGCCCGCCCGTGGCCGAGCTTGAAGCGGCGGTCCGCCCACACCACCAGCAGCGCGACCAGCAGGTTCCAGATCAGCTCGTAGAGGAACGTCGGGTGGACCGGGCTCTCCGGCAGCGGGATGTGGCCCGTCGCGACGCCGTTCAGCAGGTCGTCCGGGTTCTCCGGGTTGAAGCGCTGGAACACCTCCATGCCCCACGGCAGGTCCGTGTGCGCGCCGTACAGCTCCTGGTTGAAGTAGTTGCCGATGCGGCCGATGGCCTGCGCGACGACGATGCCCGGCGCGATCGCGTCCGCCATCGCCGGCAGCGGGATGCCCTTGCGGCGGCAGGCGATGAGCGCGCCCACCGCGCCGAGGGCGATCGCGCCCCAGATGCCGAGGCCGCCGTCCCAGATCGCGAACGCCTTCCACGGGTTCCGGCCCTCGGTGAAGTACAGCTCGGGGTCGGTGACCACGTGGTACAACCGGCCGCCGACCAGGCCGAACGGCACCGCGAACACGGCGACGTCGATCACCGTGCCCTTGGTGCCGCCGCGGGCGGCCCAGCGCCGCTCGCCCCACCAGATCGCCACGATGATGCCGGCGATGATGCACAGGGCGTACGCGCGGATCGGGATCGGCCCCAGGTGCCAGACCCCGCGGTCGGGGCTGGGGAACGTCGCGAGGTAGGCGCTCATCACGCGGCCACCGTAGCGCTACGGCGTCTCGGCTTCCACAGCGGCCAGGTAGCCCGCCACCAGCGCGTGCGCCACCTGGACCACCGCCTGGTCCCGGGGCAGGAACCGGTCGTCGTGCAGGCTGGGCACGCCCGCGGTGTCGCCGAGGCCGACGAACAGCATCAGGCCGCGCGTCGGGCCGCCGCAGTAGTGGGCGAAGTCGTCGGCGCCGAACGACCGGAACGCGTCGTCGACGGTGAAGCCCGCGTGCCGCAGCCAGCGCTGCGCCCCCTCGGCCAGCGCCGGGTCGTTGTTCAGCACCGGCTCGCACGGGCTGATCTGCAGCTCGGCCGTGCAGCCGTAGGCCCGTGCCGTGCCGTGCACGATGTCGGCGAGCGCCTCCAGCGCGCGCTCGCGGTCCTTCTCCCGCATCACGCGCAGCGAGCCGAACGCGGTCGCGCTGTTCGGGACGACGTTGGCCGCGGAGCCCGCCTGGACCCGGCCGATCGAGCAGACCGCGCCGAACACCGGGTCGATCCGGCGGGACGCGAGCTGCTGCAGGCTCACCACCAGCTGCGACAGCGCCAGGATCGGGTCGCGCAGCAGGTGCGGGTAGCCGGCGTGGCCGCCCTGGCCGTGCAGCGTCACCTCGAACTCGTCGGTCGAGGCGTTGACCGGGCCCGGCACCGCCGCCACCACACCGTGCTCGATCCGCGGCTGGACGTGCGCGCCGATCACCGCGGCCACCCCGGCGCCGGCCAGCACACCGGACCCGACGACGTCGAGCGCGCCGGGCGGCGACGTCTCCTCCCGCGGCTGCAGCAGCGCCAGGATCGGCCGGGGCACGCCGACGCGCAGCGCCGCGCGGGCGACCGCGACCAGCGCGGCGAGGTGGACGTCGTGGCCGCAGGCGTGCATCAGGCCGTTCTCCGACGCCCACGGCACACCGGTGCCCTCCAGCACCGGGAGGGCGTCGAGCTCGGCCCGCAGCGCCACGGCCGGGCCGTCGCCGCCGGGCAGGAGGATCGCGCGGCCGGTCTTGGCCACCCGCGTGCCTTCACCCGCGCCGAGCGCCTGGGTGACGAGGCGGGCGGTGTCCTCCTCGTCGCCGGAACCGCGCGGCTCTGCGTGCACCGCGTGCCGCAGCTCGATCGCGGCGGGCAGCTCCTCCTCGATGGCCCCGGTCCACCTCTCCCACAGGTCGTTCACGCATGCTCCCAGCGGTAGATTCTCTTCGCGTTCTCGTGTCCCACCAAAGCACACAGCCGGGCGGCGTCCACTTCGGACATCGCGCCGGCGTCGAGCGCGGCGCGCAGGAAGTCCGAAAGTCCCTGGCGGAACAGGGCCGTGCCCAGGTGGTACAGCTCGGCCAGGCCGAAGGCGTCGGTGGAGAAGAGGATCTTGCCGAAGGGCGCGATCTCGAGCAGCTCGGCGAGGATCGCCGGAGCGCGGAGGCCCGCGTTGTGGGTGGCCAGGCCGACGTCGGCGAAGACGTGCTCGAAGACCTGCGCCAGATACGCGGCGTTGCGGTGGAACGGGTAGTTGTGCAGCAGCAGGATCGGCACGCCGCGGTCGCGCGTCGCCCGCAGGAACGCCGTCAGGTGCAGCGGGTCGCAGCGGTGCAGGTCGACGTCCGCGTCGCCGTAGCCGACGTGGAACTGCACCGGCAGGCCGAGGTCGAGGCCGGTGAACACGAGGAACCGGTGCAGCACCTCGTCGGCCAGCCGCGGGGTCCCGCTGCGCAGCCAGCGTCCCGCGGCCGCCGTCACTTCCGCCGGTGACGGCGGCTCTCCCGCCAGCTGGAGGCCGACGCGGTAGGCCGCGATCGACTTGAGCCCGGCGGCGGTCTCCGCGCGTTTCCCCAGCTCGTCGGCGAAGGCAGCGGCGAACCCTCCGGCGGTGGTCCCCCGGATGACCGCCTCCGCGACCTGCTCCAACCGCACGATGTCGTGCGCGCGGGCGTCGGCCAGCTCGGCGAACTCGTGCGTGCCGGTCAGCGAGTCCGGCAGGAAGCCGCCGTCGAGGAGGAAGTCGGTGGTGCCGGTGCCGCGCAGGAACCGCCGAGCCACCTCGGCCGCGCCCAGCTCGGCGCGGCGTTCGAGGTAGGCGTCGGCCGGGGCGTGCTTCGGCAGGTCCAGCACGGGCGCGCAGCGTTCGCGCACGGCCAGCCCGATCAGCGAGTCGAACAGGCTCGTGCCCAGCGGCGACGGCGCATCCGCCTCGGTCAGCATCGCCTCGAAGTCCGCGCGGGCCACGTCCCGGGTGACGACACCGTGGCAGTGGTGGTCCACCAGCGGCAGGTCCGCGACGAACGGGAGCAGGTCGGTCATGCGCCTCCGTCCACACTCGTCAGCCTCTCCCCCACCCTACGAGCGGACCCCGGCGCGGCCAGCACCGCGACCACCGCGAGCAGCAGCACCGCCCCCGCGGCCACCGGGAACCACCGCGCCGGGCCTTCGGTGGGGTACGGCACCAGGTTCACGTACACGGTGTACCCGAGCACGGCGAGCGCGCCGACCGGGAAGACGACGTGCCACACCGGCACGCGCATCCGGCGCTTCACGAACAGCAGCACGATCGCGCCGATCGTCGTGAGCAGGTAGATCACCAGCAGGACGAGCGTGCCGATCGAGCCCGACCAGGCGAACGTGTCGGCCGCCGTGGCCCCGAAGCACAGCGCGCACACCGCGATGATCAGCACCGCCGCGCCGGTCACCGCGCCGACCGCGGCCACCGGGGTGCCGCGGCCCGACGTCCGGCCGGGGCCGCGGCCGCCGAACGCGTCGCGCCCGAGGGCGTAGAGCAGCCGTGAGCCGCCGACGACGCAGGCCAGGCAGCAGCCGAACGCGCTGATCGCGGCGCCCACGCTGATGACGTCGCCGACCCACGCGCCCGCGTACCGGGTGCCGAGGTCGCCGAGCAGGGACGGCGAGTCGTGGAACGCCTTCGCGTCCGTGCCGAAGGCCATCATCTCGACCGCCGTCACCACGAGGAAGTAGCCGCCGCCGAAGAGCGCCGTGCCGAGGATCGCGCGCGGGATGTTGCGCTTCGGGTCGTGCGTTTCCTCGCCGAGCGTGGCGGCGGCTTCGAACCCGGCGAAGGACAGGAAGCCGAAGACTGCGCCGAGGAACACGCCGGACAGGCCCGCGTCGGAAGTGAAGGTGAAGACGTCCATCGTGAACCGCGCGTGACCGGGGGCGCTCCCGGCGAGCAACCGGACCAGGATCACCACCGTGACCAGCAGGATGACCGCGATCGTGGCGCCTTCGACGGCGAGCAGCGTGCTGGTGCCGCGGCGTGCGGGCGCCACGGCCAGCAGCCACGCGCCGGCCAGCGCGACGGCGGTCAGCACGAACGGGCCCCACGACGGCGGGTCCGGCCAGACGCCCACCTGCGTGAGGAAGGCCGTCCCGAGCGTTCCGGCGGCCGAGCTGGTCACGACCGCGTAGAACGTGTACGTGCCGAGAAGGCCGATGCCGGAGACGACGCCGGCGCGCGGTCCGAGCGTCGCGCCGACGAACGCGTACACGGAACCGGCGTGCTGGTAGTACTGGCAGAGCTTGACGAAGCCGTACGCGACGAGCAGGACGCCGACCGCCGAGAGGAGGAAGGCGAGCGGGACGGCGCGGCCGGCGGCGGCCGCGGTCTGCTGGGGGTTGATGTTGGCCGCCATGCTGGGCGCCATCAACGCCACGGACAGGCCGACGGCCTGCCAGACGGAGAGGGAGCGGCGCAGGCCTGGACGGGTTTCGACGGTGTCTGACACGATCTCCACCTCTTTCGTCACAGCGAAGCCTTCAGTGAACATCGACGGGAGCACGATGAGCCAGCTCGATCGGGCAGAACTCGCGCAGCAGGGCGCGATCCGGGCCGACGGCCTGCGCGCCGCCGGCGTGGAGCTGGTCGCGTTGACCTTCGTGGACAACAGCGGCATCGCGCGGGTGAAGGCCGTCCCGGTGGACCGGCTGTGGTCGGCGGCGGCGTGGGGCGTCGGCGCGTCCGACTCGTTCGACTTCTTCCTGGTCACCGACGACATCGCCGGCGGCGAGTACTCGCGCGGGCCGGTCGGTGACCTGCGGCTGCACCCGGACCTCGACGCGCTCGTGCCCCTGGCCGCGCAGCCGGGCTGGGCGTGGGCGCCGGTCTGGAAGTACGACCAGGAAGGCGAACCGCACCCGCAGGACGCGCGGGCGCTGGCCGCGGCCGCGACGGCCCGGCTCGCGTCGCGCGGTTACAACGTGCGGACCGCGTTCGAGATCGAGTGGGTGATCACGGCGGCGGACGCGCCCGATGACCCGCGCTCGGCCACGGCCGGCCCGGCGTACGGCTTCGCGCGGCTTTCCGCGCAGGCCGGCTACCTGCGCGCACTGGTGACCACGTTGTCGGCGCAAGGCGTGGTGGTGGAACAGATCCACCCCGAGTACGCCGCCGGGCAGTTCGAGCTGTCGGTGGCGGCGAACGACCCGGTGCGCGCGGCGGACGTCGCGGTGCTGACCCGCGAGACGATCCGGACGGTCAGCGAGCGGCACGGGCTGCGCGCGTCGTTCACGCCGAAGTTCGAGCCGGGCGGCGTCGGCAACGGCGGCCACGTCCACCTGAGCCTCTGGGAAGGCGACCGGAACCTGTGCGCGGGCGGCGACGGCCCGTTCGGGCTGGCGCCGACGGCCGAGGCGTTCGGCGCCGGGATCCTTTCGCGGCTGCCGGCGTTGCTGGCGATCGGCGCGCCGTCGGTGATCAGCTACCTGCGGCTGGAGCCGCACCACTGGGCCGGGGTGTTTTCGGCGTGGGGTCTGGAAAACCGCGAGGCGCCGCTGCGGTTCGTCCGCGGCGCGGCCGGCCAGCGGGACCGGGCGGCGAACTTCGAGGTCAAGTGCTTCGACCTGACGGCGAACCCGTACCTGGTGGTGGCGGCGCTGCTGTTCGCGGGCCTGGCGGGTATCGAGGAGAGCGAACGGCTGCCGGAACCGGTGGACGTCGACCCCGGAACGCTGCCGTCGGCGACGCGGCTGCCGACGTCGCTCGCGGACGCGGTGGCGGCGTTCGAAGCGGACACCGCGCTGGCCTCGGCGTTCGGAGCGGAACTCGCCACGACGTTGATGGACGTGCGCCGCGGCGAACTCGACCGGCTCGGCGACCTGCCGCCCGAGGAGCTGTGCGCGCTCATGCGGTACCGGCACTGACCATTCGCCGCAATTGCGGTATTTCTGCCTGAAATCGTTCTGTGACACCGAAGTTATCTGTGCTAGCGTCCCGCACCGGGTGAGGTGAGGAGGCCGAAAGAAGGCACAGTCCATGCCAGACGCCCGTCCCCGCCACCGGCAACGCCCTTGGAAGCTCAAGGTGACCGTCGCGGTGGCCGCAGCGACACTGGGGGCGGTCGGGATCGCGGTGGCCGCACCGCGCACCCCGGCACCGCCCGCGACCCCGAACCCCGGGTGCACCCTCCAGGTGCCCGAAGACCCGTTGTCCGCACGCGGGTTGGCCACGCCGTACCGGCTCAGCGCGACCGATCCGCGGCTGGGCGCGTGCCACGAGGCGGTGGCCGTCCAGAGCGCGTTCGTCGAGGCGACGATCCTCGACCCGGCCGGCGGCAGGCTGTCGGTGTACCACCCGCTCGTCGTCGACGCCGGTGCCCCGCCCGCCGCGCCGCCGGTGGTTCCCGCGTTGCCCCGCGGCGCCGTCGTCGGCCTGTGGTTCGGATTCAACGGCGACACCCTGACCCTCCGCGGCAGCCCGGCCGCACTCCGGGCGGGCAGCTGCGTCAACGGCCTGAACGGCTCGCTGTTCGGCCAGGTCGCCTTCTGCGGCGCGCAGGAGTTCTTCGCCGCGGCCGGCAGCGCCGTGCGGGCCGGCAAGCTGCGGATCCCGCCGCTGGGCCGGGCGAAGGACGGCAGGCCGTGCCCGTCGGTGCGGGACTTCTCGCTGGTGGACCAGGACCAGAGCGACAACGTCACCACGACCTACCTCGCGACCCGGGACGGCCGGACGGCCCAGGCCACGGCGGCGAACACCCGTGCCCTGGCGAAGCCGGTCACGCTCGCCAACGGCAGCGACAACCGGCTGTTGGACGCCTTCGTCGATCCCGCGCTCGGCTGCACGCCGTTCACGGCACCGGACCTCACCGACGGCGGACGGCCCGCGACATCGCTCGCCCTCAACGAGCTGCAGGCCGCGGCCGGGCAGCGGGCACCGGTCGCCCTGGTCCCCGAGGGGGACCCGATGACCCTGGTGGCCGGGAAACCCAGCGAGGCCAAGGCGAACCTGTACCGCGCCGGCGTCGGCCAGCCCCCGCTCGACCGGCGCTCGGCCGGGACCCGGTCGTACTGCCGCAACCTGCGCGCGGCGGGGCTGGACCGGCTCACGGCGGACCGGCGGCTGCTGCGCGCGGCCGCGTCCCCGGACGACGGCGTCGGCCTGCTCAAGTTCCTGACCGACCGGCTCCAGGGGTCGTTGCAGCAGCTGGGCTGCACGCACCCGGCGGCGTCACGGCATCCGGCCGCGGCGGCCGAGCCGGACCCGGCCGACCAGGCGGCGGCGGCCGACGCCGTGCGGACGCTCGGCGCCCTCAGCTGAGCATCGCCCGGGCGACCTCCTCGCGCAGCCGCGGAAGTTTCGCGTAGAGGCGGTCGCCCGGGCATTCGGTGTTGTAGAAGTCGCGGTGGCCCTTGATCTCCGCGACCGGGATGCCGTACTGGCGGCAGACGTAGGCGCAGAGCGCGACCAGCGACGCCCACTGCGTCTGCGGTGGCTCGACGCTGGTGTACGTGCCTTCGTTCTCGATGCCGATGGCGTTGGTGTTCTGGCCGGGGCAGTGCGCGCCCTGGATCATGGTGGTGCCACCCCGCAGGGCGTCGAGGCTGCCGTGGCGGCCTTCGAGGCGGTAGCCGCCGCGGCTGACGGTGAAGTGCTGGCCGGTGTCGGACCAGCCGTTGTTGTCGATGTGGTCGTGCTGGTCGTCACGGGCGACCTGGAAGGCGTGCGCCAGGGAGTAGTCGGTGCTGTTCGGGCAGGCGATGTGGTGGATGAGGACGCGGTTCGCGGGGTGATCGAGGGTGGTGAGCGCGTCGGCGGGCGGCCGGGCACCCCATTCGGCGCAGCTGTAGATCCGCGGCACGGTCACGGCCCGCGCGGCTCGCGGCAGCAGCAGCCCGGCGGCCCCGGCGACGGCGATCCCGGCGGCGCCACGGAGGAAGCCACGTCGCGGAAGGTGTGCGATGTCCATGGAGCGCACCCTGCCGCGGCGGCGTACAGCTTCCGTACAAACGCGCGTCAGAGCTTCAGGGTCGCCTCGAAGGGCCGGGTGAGGCGCAGCTCGCCGTCCTGGCTCTGGGCGGCCGGGCGGGTACTCGCCGTCTTCGAGGACGAAGAGCGTGGCGACGGCCGGTTCCTTCGGCTCGACCAGGAGGTAGTACGGGATCAGGGTTTCGGCGTGGCGGGCCCGTTTGAGGATCCGGTCCTGCACACCATGGTCGACGGCGAGACGATCTCGGCGACAAGCACTACCTGCTTCTCGGTGAGGCTCACACCCTTGAGTCCTGGCTCGTCGGTCACCAGCAGATCCGGCACGAACGGCGGTTGCCGCCGTTGCCGAGCACCAGGTTCGCGCCGGGGACACCTCGAAGCCCGGCCCCGCCGCCGCGCTCAGCCGGCCGACAGCACACCCACCACTCGCTGATGCTCCAGGCTCGGCCAGGGGCTCACGAACAACACCCCGTCCACGAGCTCGATCCGCTGGAGCGAGGTCTGGTCCTCGGGCAGAGCGAGCACTTCGTCGACCGTCCAGCCGTCGGCCGGGGGCGGGATGCTGAACTCCACCGGGGGTTCAGTCGGTGCTGCCATCGCGCTTCACGTCCGCTCGGGCTCGCGGCCGTCGGTCTGTTCCAGTGTGGCGTGCCGCTCGATCCCCTCGTTGTCGATCTTCACACGAGGAGTATGCGGATCACCACCGACAGTTTCGCGCGGAAGGACCGACGACGAAGTCGCGATGGTGGCTAGCTGCCCGGGGGCGGCGGGTACGGCGGTTGCGGGCCGGGATGGCCCTGCGGCCCGGGATAGCCGGGCTGCGGCGGATAGCCCGGCGGTTGCTGGGGATAGCCCTGCTGCGGCGGATAGCCCGGCGGCTGCTGGCCCGGGTGGCCCTGCTGCGGCGGATAGGGCGGCGGGTACCCGGGGTACTGCTGCGGCGGGTAAGGCGGCGGCTTCGGCTTGCTCGCGTTGACGACGAGCAGCACGATCCCGACGATGACCGCCACGACGACCAACAGGATCAGCAGCGACAGCACACTGAACAACCCTCAGCCCCCCGAATCAGGTGAAGGACGTCACGCCGTCGTGACGGCCCGGCGGACGCCGTCCGCCAGCTCCGCGGCCAGCGCCCGCACGCCCGATGGGCCCTCTGCCGCCGCTGTCACCAGGGCCGAGCCCACGATCACCGCGTCCGCGAACGACGCCACCTGGGCCGCCTGGTCACCCGAACGAACGCCCAGGCCGACGCCGATCGGCAGGTCCGTGTGGGCCCGCGTCCGGCGCACCAGGTCCTCCGCGCCCGCGCCCACCTGGTCGCGCGCGCCCGTCACGCCCATCACCGCGGTCGCGTAGACGAACCCCGACGCGGCCGAAACCGTGCGAGCGATCCGCTCTTCGGACGACGAAGGGGCCACCAGGAAGATCCGGTCCAGGCCGTGCGCGGCCGACGCTTCCATCCACGCGCCGGCTTCGTCCGGGATCAGGTCCGGCGTGATCATGCCCAGGCCGCCCGCCGAAGCGAGGTCGCGCGCGAAGCGGTCGACGCCGTAGCGGTTCACCGGGTTCCAGTACGTCATCACGACCGCGCGGCCGCCGCGGGCCGACACCGACTCGACCACCTCGAACAGGTTCTTGAGGCGGAAGCCGTTGTCCAGCGCCGTCACGGAGGCGGCCTGGATGGTCGGGCCGTCCATCACCGGGTCGGAGTACGGGACGCCGACCTCGATCAGGTCCGCGCCGCCGTCGACGCACGCCGCGATCAGGTCCTTCGACCCGTCGACCGTCGGGAACCCGGCCGGGAGGTAGCCGATCAGGGCGCCGCGGCCCTCCGCACGCGTGGCGGCGAAGAGATCGTCCAGCCCGCTCATTCGTTCACCAGCCCGAACCACTTCGCCGCCGTGTCCATGTCCTTGTCGCCGCGGCCCGACAGGTTCACGACGATCAGCCCGTCCGGCCCCAGCTCGCGGCCGAGCACCAGTGCGCCGGCCAGCGCGTGCGCCGACTCGATCGCCGGGATGATGCCCTCGGTGCGGGAAAGCAGCTTGAACGCGTCCATCGCCTCGGCGTCGGTGACCGGCCGGTACTCGGCGCGGCCGGTGTCCTTGAGCCACGCGTGCTCCGGGCCGACGCCCGGGTAGTCGAGCCCGGCCGAGATCGAGTGGGACTCGACCGTCTGGCCGTCCTCGTCCTGCAGGAGGTACGTCATAGCGCCGTGCAGGTTGCCCGGGGTGCCCTTGGTCAGCGTCGCGCCGTGGCGGTTGCCCTCGATGCCCTCGCCGCCCGGCTCGAGGCCGACCAGCCGCACCGACGGGTCGTCGTAGAAGCCGGAGAAGATGCCGATCGCGTTCGACCCGCCGCCGACGCACGCCGCGACGACGTCGGGCAGGCGCCCGGCCTGCTCCAGGATCTGCGCGCGGGCCTCTTCGCCGATGACGTGGTGGAAGTTGCGCACCATCGTCGGGAACGGCGCCGGCCCGGCGGCCGTGCCGAACAGGTAGTGCGTGGTGTCGGCGTTGGTGACCCAGTCGCGCAGCGCTTCGTTGATCGCGTCCTTCAGGGTCCGCGACCCGGTCTTGACCGGGATGACCTCCGCACCGAGCAGCCGCATGCGGGCCACGTTCAGCGCCTGGCGCTCGGTGTCGACCTCGCCCATGTAGACGACGCAGTCGAGGTCGAGCAGCGCGCACGCCGTCGCCGTCGCGACGCCGTGCTGGCCCGCGCCGGTCTCGGCGATCACGCGCTTCTTGCCCATCCGCTTGGTGAGCAGCGCCTGGCCCAGCACGTTGTTGATCTTGTGGGAGCCGGTGTGGTTCAGGTCCTCGCGCTTGAGGAACACGCGCGCGCCGCCGGCGTGCTCGCCGAAGCGCTTGGCCTCGGTGAGCAGCGACGGGCGGCCGGCGTACTCGCGGAGCAGGCGCTTGAACTCGGCCTCGAAGCCCGGGTCGTGGCGGGCCTTGTCGTACTCGGCGGCGACCTCGTCGACGACGCCGATCAGGGCCTCCGGCATGAACCGGCCGCCGTACGGGCCGTAGTAGCCACGCTCGTCCGGATCGTGCTTGCTGTGCTCGTCGGTCACCGCGACGGCCTCGGGCAGGCGGGGTGGGAACCGGCGGTGACGAGCTTGACCAGGGCGCCCTTCGGGTCGCCGGAGGCGACCAGGCCCTCGCCGACCAGCACCGCGTCGGCGCCGTGGCCGGCGTAGGACATCAGGTCGCCCGGACCGCGGACACCGGACTCGGCGACCTTGTAGACGTCCATCGGCAGGCCGGGGGCCAGCCGCGAGAAGACGTCGCGGTCCACCTCGAGGGTGTGCAGGTTGCGGGCGTTGACGCCGATGACCTTCGCGCCCGCCTCGAGGGCCCGGTCGGCCTCCTCGGCGTTGTGGATCTCCACCAGCGCGGTCATGCCGAGCGACTCGACGCGGTCGAGCAGCGCCACGAGCGCGTTCTGCTCCAGCGCGGCGACGATCAGCAGCACCATGTCGGCGCCGTGCAGGCGGGCCTCGTGCACCTGGTAGGGGCTGACGATGAAGTCCTTGCGGAGGATCGGGATGTCCACGGCGGCGCGGACCGCGTCGAGGTCGGCCAGCGACCCGCCGAAGCGGCGCTGCTCGGTCAGCACGCTGATCACCCGCGCGCCGCCGTCTTCGTAGTCCTTCGCCAGCGCCGCGGGGTCGGGGATGTCGGCCAGGTCGCCTTTGGACGGGCTGCGCCGCTTGACCTCGGCGATCACGCCGATGCCGGACTCGCGCAGCGCGGCCATCACGTCGCGGGGGCCCGGGGCGGCGGCCGCGCGGGCCTTCAGCTCGTCGAACGGCAGCGCGGACTCCCGCACGGCGAGGTCTTCCCGCACGCCGGCGACGATGTCTTCGAGCACGCTCACCGGGCGCCTCCACCCGGGCACGTGCTCACGGATTCACTCGCAAGGTCGCTCACAAAAACCTTCCCCTTCCCGCCGAAACGATGCTAACCCCCGCATCTCGAGCGCCCGGTTCCGGGTGCGCGCCTTACTCCGAATGCCGTCCGCGGCCGTCGGTCGGGTCCTCCCCTTCGGAGAGGGCTTCCCACAGCTCGGCGTCGGGGTCACGGGCCTTCTTCCGCGTGGCGGGCGCCGCGTACCTGGTCCCGAGCCGCGCGGCCGTCCCGGCGCCCTTGACCGCTGCCAACCCGCCGGCGGCGACGAGAATTCCCCCCAGCACGGCCAAGCCGCGGCCGAGCAGCATCTGCGTGACCGGCAGCCCGGCGACCCAGCCGGTGAAGCGGACACCGTCGACGCCGGTCCAGACCGCGGCGGCACCGGCCAGCGCCAGCACGATGCCCAGCACGCGCCGCGCCCAGCCGCCGGTCGCGACTGTCCCGGCCACGCCGGCCAGCGCGAGCAGGGCCAGCGGCACCAGCGCCGTGGCCCGCTCCTCACCGGTTTCGCGGTGCAGCAGGGTCCCGCGCACGCCGCCGTCGCGGAACTCGGCGTACCACGTCAGCCGTGACGCTCCCCACAGCGCCAGCGCGCCGAGCAGGAGCGCCACCACGATCATCCACAGTGGACGGCGGGACGGCTTCGGGTCCTCAGACACGGGCGGAGTCCGCGGCCGGGTCGAGCGCGCCGGCCGCCACCATCGTCTGCGCCGCGGCCACGGCCGAGAGCACGGTCCTGGCCTTGTTCAGCGACTCGGTGTCCTCGTAGTCCGGCACCGAGTCGGCGACCACCCCGCCGCCCGCCTGGACGTGCGCGATGCCGTCCTTGACCAGCGCGGTGCGGATGGCGATCGCCGTGTCGGCGTCGCCGGCGAAGTCGAGGTAGCCGACGACCCCGCCGTAGAGCGCGCGGCGGACCGGCTCCAGCTCCTCGATCAGCTCCATCGCGCGGACCTTGGGGGCGCCCGACAGCGTCCCGGCCGGGAAGCACGCCGTGACCGCGTCGAACGCCGTCTTGCCGTCGGCCAGCTCACCGGTGACGGTGGACACGATGTGCATGACGTGGCTGTAGCGCTCGATCTGGAAGAAGTCGACGACGCGCACGGTGCCCGGCTTGCAGACCTTGCCGAGGTCGTTGCGGCCGAGGTCGACGAGCATCAGGTGCTCGGCGCGCTCCTTCTCGTCGGCCAGCAGGTCCTTGGCCAGCTGCGCGTCCTCCTCCGGGTCGGCGCCGCGCCAGCGGGTGCCCGCGATCGGGTGCGTGGTCGCGCGGCCGTCCCGCACGGTGACCAGCGACTCGGGACTGGAGCCGACGATGTCGAAGCCCGCCAGCCGCAGCAGGTACATGTACGGGCTGGGGTTGGACGTGCGCAGCACGCGGTAGATGTCGAGCGCGTCGGCCGCGGTGGGGATCTCGAACCGTTGCGACGGAACGATCTGGAACGCTTCGCCGGCCTTGATCGCCTCGACGGCCTTCTCGACGGCCGCGTGGAAATCCGCCTTGGAGCGCTTCCGGACGAACTCGGGCGCGGGCCGGTCGAACGCGGCGACGGTGGCCGGCGCGGGCACCTGCAGCTGCTCGGTCATGGCGCCGAGCCGGGCGACGGCGTCGTCGTAGGCCGCGTCCACGCGCTCGGGCGAGTCGTCCCAGTTGACGGCGTTCGCGATGAGCGTGACCGTGCCCTCGTGGTGGTCGAAGGCCGCCAGGTCGGTGGCCAGGAGCATGGTCAGCTCGGGGATGTCGAGGTCGCGTTCGGCCAGCTCGGGCAGCTTTTCCAGCCAGCGGACGGCGTCGTAGCCGATGTAGCCGACCATGCCGCCGGTCAGCGGCGGCAGCCCGGGCAGGGGCTCGGTGTGCAGCGCTTCGATCGTTTCGCGCAGCACGGTCAGCGGGTTGCCTTCGCTGGGCAGGCCGACCGGCGGCGTCCCGGTCCAGACCGCTTCGCCGTCGCGGACGGTGAGCGCGGCCGGGCTGCGGACACCGATGAACGACCAGCGCGTCCAGGAGGCGCCGTTCTCCGCGGACTCGAACAGGAACGTGCCCGGCCGGTCGGCCGCGAGCTTGCGGTAGACCCCGATCGGCGTCTCGCCGTCGGCGAGGACCCGGCGCACGACCGGGATCACGCGGCGGCTCTCGGCGAGGGCGCGGAAGTCTTCGCGGGAGGGGCTGACCGAGCCGGGACCGGACGGACCGGCGGATGCGCTGACCATGAGCCTCATTGTGCTGCACACCCCGCCGGGGAATTCCCCGGACCCTGAATTCAATGCGTGTTGAATTTGACGCGGGGGTGCGCCATGATGGGAGTGTGAGCACCACCGAGCCTACTTCCCGGCGCCGCGGGCGGCGGCCCGCCGGCGAGGACACCCGCACGGCGCTGGTCGAGGCCGCGCGCGCCGTGTTCGCCGAGAACGGCTACGACGGCGCGACGGTCCGCGCGATCGCCACCCGCGCCGGCGTCGACGCGGCGATGGTCAACCACTGGTTCGGCGGCAAGGAGGGCCTGTTCGCCAAGGCCGTGCTGCAGCTGCCGTTCGACCCGCTGGACCTGCTGGCCACCCTGCGCGACGGCCCCGACGACGAGCTCGGCGAACGGATCGTGCGCACGTTCATCACCCGCTGGGACGGCGCGGGCGGCAGCGTGTTCGTGGCGCTCATCCGCAGCGTCACCGGCCACGAGCAGGCCGGCCACGTGCTGCGCGACTTCTTCCAGAAGTTCTTCACCGCGCTGATCTCGTCGATCGGCTCGGACCGCGTCTCGCTGCGCATGACGCTCTGCGCGTCCCAGATGGTGGGCATGGGCATGATCCGGTACGTGGCGAAGTTCGAGCCGTTCGCCGGCGAGGACGTCGAAGTGCTGGTGCGGGCGGTGGCGCCGAACCTGCAGCGCTACCTCACCGGCGAAATCGGCTGAGCCGCGACCCGATCGCGTACGCGGGCATCGCGTGCGGTCCGGGCTTGCGCGCGCCGCGCGGGAACAGCACGACCATCTGCCGTCCCCAGCCGCCGACCCACGCCCGCTTCACCCGGCCGGCCGGGACGCCGGTGCCGCGCGTCGACAACGTGCACCCGAGGACGATCCCGCTGCCGTCGCGGTAGCGGACGCGCACCTCGGACGGCCACCGCCGCCGTCCCGGGTGCGGCACGACGGTGACGGTCGCGACCCGCCACCCGGTGCGCGCCACCGCGCGGGCCCGGCGGCGCCAGCCCGCGGCGGCCGCGACCGCGACCGGCAGCCCGGCGAAGCCGAGCAGCAGCGCGATCACGCCGAACCCGACGAGGACCTGGTCCTCGTTCGGCTCTTCGGTGGTGCGGGCGCGTTCCGGGCGCGCCGGGTCGTAGACGACGGTCACCGGATCGCCGCGGTGGTACGCGCGGCCGGAGTCGCTGACGATCTCCTCGGCCCAGGACGCGCCCGGCGACCGGTACCGCACCCAGATCGACGGCGAGCCCTTCGTCCGGTCGTGCACCGACACCACCACGCCCGGGGTCCGGACGCCCGTGGCGAGCAGGTCCGCGGCGGACTGCTCCGCGACGAGCAGGCCGGCGAGCCCGCCGGCGGACACGGCGGCCCAGACGAGGACGAGCGCCGCCGCGCGGCGGGCGGTCCGGCGCAGGCCGCGGGTTTCCGCGTCCAGGTCGACGTCGCCGTCGCCGGTCGCGCGTTCGGGCGGCAGCCAGGCGCCGTCGTCCGGCACGCGGTCGCGCAGCACCAGGTCGGCGGCGCGCACGCGGCGGGCGCCGAACGCGGAAAGCGCCAGTGAACCGGCCAGGACGGCGGCCTCGATGGGCAGCTCGCCGTCCTCGAAGACGTATCCGGGCGCCAGAAGCGAATAGGCCATTCCGGCCGTGACGATCAGGAAGACGAGCCCGCTGATCACGACGACGGCCAGCCACGCCACCCGGCGCCGGCCGGGGTCGTCGAGCGCCATCAGGTGAGCGTAGGACCGCCGGGCCGCTACCGGGCCAGCAGGAGCGCGACGAGCGCCAGCGCGCCCGGCAGGACCTGGACGAACAGGATGCGCCGGCTCGCTGTCGCGGCGCCGTAGAGGCCCGCGACGATCACGCAGATCAGGCCGTACAGCTGGAGCTGGAACTCCTGCGCGACCAGGCCCCAGACGAGCGCGAGCGCGAGGAAGCCGTTGTACAGGCCCTGGTTCGCCGCGAGCGTCTTGCTCTCGCGCGCGAACCCCTCGGTGGTGCCGAAGGCCGCGCGGGCCCGCGGTGTCGTCCAGAGGAACATCTCCAGCACGACGATGGCGACGTGGATCAGGGCGACCAGCCCGATCAGGACGTCCGCGACGATCCTCACGCGAACTCTTTCTCGTCGGCCAGAAGCAGGCGCTCCTCGGTGTCGAAACAGGTGTGCGTGCCGGTGTGACAGGCCGGGCCGGTCTGGTCGACGCGCAGCAGCACCGTATCGCCGTCGCAGTCGATGCGCACTTCGCGGACGTGCTGGTAGTGCCCGGACGTCTCGCCCTTGACCCACAGCTTCTGCCTGCTGCGGCTCCAGTACGTGCCGCGGCGGGTGGCCAGGGTGGCGGCGAGGGCTTCGTCGTTCATCCAGGCCATCATCAGCACGTCCGATGTGGCGTGCTCGACGACGACCGCGGCGATCAGGCCGTCGGCGTTGCGCTTGAGGCGCGCGGAGACGGCCGCGTTCAGGGTCATGCCCGTACTCCCAGGATGTGCCGCTTCAGCGGCATCGAATTCAACAGGACGAAGGCGTAGCCGTACCCGGCGAAGGACAGGCCGGAGAACAGCTTGTTCCACCACAGTTCCGCGCCCAGCAACAGGAACGCGTGCAGCAGCGCGAACACGACGGTGACGACGAGGCCGCCGATGCGGGCGCTGCCCATCTTGAGCGCGAGGCCGGTCGTCACGACGCCGCCGAGGATCAGCGCGAGCGCGGGCATCCGGTAGATCTCGAGGCCAGACCCGGCGCCCAGGACCGGGATCAGGTCGAGCAGCGCCCACGCCAGCGGCAGCCCGACCAGCAGCGCGGCGGTGACCTTCACCTCGACGGGTGCCTGCCAGGACTTCACCGGACCTCGACCCCGCCTTCGCGCAGCGCGTCCTTGACGTCGCCGATCTTCAGCTGTCCGAAGTGGAACACGCTGGCGGCGAGCACCGCGTCCGCGCCGGTTTTCACGGCGGGCAGGAAGTGCTCGACCGCGCCCGCTCCCCCGCTGGCGATCACCGGGACGCGCACGGCCTTGCGGACCAGCGCGATGAGCTCGAGGTCGAAGCCGTTCTTGGTGCCGTCGGCGTCCATGGAGTTGAGCAGGATCTCGCCGACGCCGAGTTCCTCGCCGCGCGCGGCCCATTCGACGGCGTCGATGCCGGTGCCGCGGCGGCCGCCGTGGGTGGTGACCTCGAAGCCGGAGGGGGTCGGCTCCCCGCCTTCGGGCACGCGGCGCGCGTCGACCGACAGGACGATGCACTGGGCGCCGAACCGCCGCGACGCTTCGCTGAGGAACTCGGGCCGCGCGATGGCGGCGGTGTTGATGCTCACCTTGTCGGCGCCGGTGCGCAGCAGCCGGTTCACGTCGTCGTTGCTGCGGACGCCGCCGCCGACGGTGAGCGGGATGAAGACCTGCTCGGCGGTGCGGCGGACCACGTCGTAGGTGGTTTCGCGGTCGCCGGAGGAGGCGGTGACGTCGAGGAACGTCAGCTCGTCGGCCCCTTCGGCGTCGTAACGCCGGGCCAGTTCGACGGGATCGCCGGCGTCGCGCAGGCCGGCGAAGTTGACACCCTTCACGACCCGGCCGGCGTCGACGTCGAGACAGGGGATCACCCGCACCGCGACAGACATGCCCACCAGCGTAGTCAAGGGCGTTCTAAGCTCGGCCAATGGCACGGGCGGGGCGGCGGCCGGGGCAGACCGAGACGCGCGAGAAGATCCTGGCAGCGGCCCGGCACCGGTTCGCGGAGCTGGGCTACGACGGCGCGACGGTCCGCGGGATAGCGGCGGACGCGGGCGTCAACGCGGCACTGCTGCACCATTTTTTCGGCAGCAAGCAGGCGCTGTTCGCGGCGGCGATGAACCTCCCGGTGAACCCGGCCACGGTGGTACCGGCCATCCTTTCGGGTGATCGCGCGGAGGTGGGCGAGCGCCTGGTGAGAACGTTCCTGGGCTTCTGGGCCACCCCGGACGGCCGGACCCCGTTCGTGGCCATGCTCCGCGCGGCGGCGACGAACGACCAGGTGGCGACGATGCTGCGCCAGTTCATCGAGCGCACGGTGCTGGCCCAGGTGGCCACGGCGCTGGAGGTGCCGAAGGCGCGGGTGGCGGGCATCGCGGCCCAGCTGATCGGCGTGGCGCTGCTGCGGTACGTGATCAAGCTGCCGCCGCTGGTGCAGGCATCGGACGAGGAGATCGTGGCGATGCTGGCGCCGGTGGCCCAGTACTATCTCACTCCGGGAGATGACGCAGGGTAAGCTGAGGCGAGCGTTCTGTGAGCCGGGGGAGGGCTTGACGATGCCATCGGGGGTGTATGACCCGAACACGCGCCGGGCACCGCTGGAGCGGGTGATCCCGGAGGCGGGGTCGTATGGCGGGGCGGAGACGGGCGGGGCCGGGTTCGCGTACGACGAGGCGACACTGCACAGCCTGGCGAAGGAGTGGCGGGAGCTGGCGAACGAATTCCGGGACGACGTCGGCCGCGCGGAAGCCATCGCCCGTGCGCAAGGTCCTGGCCTCGAGTACGCCAGCGAGGGGAACGCGGAACTCGTCCGCGCGTCCGGGCGGGCATTGGCGGAGACCTTGCAGCAGCGAGCTGACTATTGTGACGCGATGGCCGACAAGTTCGTTGCCGCACTGGGCAAGTACGCGACCGCCGAAGACACCCATGCCACCGAAATAGGCGATTCCACGAAAGGCATTGTCTAGTGCGCCGCGCGCTTCTTCCGATCTCTGCCGGGCTGCTCTCGCTCACTGCGTGTTCGACGATGACTTCCGGCACAGCTGCACCGGCCGCCACGCCGAGTCTTCCCTCGCCGTCTGGCGCGAGCCAGGAAGTACCAGGACCCGGCGTCCCGAAGGTCGCGGTCCCGCTCGACACGGACCGGTTCAAGTCCGCGCCGTGCTCCGCACTGACCGCGGCCCAGGTGACCGAGCTGTTCGGCCGGGAGATAACAGCCAAGCCGGACATCGAAGGGCCTGGAGGTCCGGGATGCAGCTGGGATCCGGTCGACGGTTCGCGCGCCAGCGTCAACGTCCTCTTCACGACGGTCGACGACCTGGGCCTGACCAGCGTCTACCGCGAGCAGGGGAAGGCCTACAAGTTCTTTCAGCCGCTGGATCCGGTCGACGGCTATCCCGTGGTCGCGTACGGAACCTCCGATGCCCGCTCGACCGGCCGCTGTTCCGTCGCCGTCGGCACGAGCGACCGCTCCACGGTCGACATCACGATCTTCCAATCCCAGGCCAAGATCGGCACCACTGACCCGTGCCAGGTGGCTCGGACGGTGGCCGAGAAGGTCGTCGCTTCGCTCAAGGGAACCAGCTGACTCATCCCGCGGTAGAAAACTTCGCCACCTCGTGCATCAACCTCACCCCCTCGCGCGTCCATAGGGGTGACGGAAGGGACGTACGTGGGCTTCGAAGACTTCGTGGCGGAGCGGCTTGACGGGCTGCTCCGCTACGCCACCGTCCTGACCAACGACCCGCATCTGGCGCAGGACATCGTCCAGGACGTGCTGCTCCGCGCCCAGCAGCGGTGGGACGCCATCGACTCCCCGCCCACCTACGTGCGGCGGATGGTCACCAACGAGTACCTCTCCTGGCGCCGGCGGGCCGTGCGCCGGATGGTGCCCAGCAGTCACGACGTCCTCGACGCGCTCGGGCCTCCCGAAGCCGATCCCTCGGCCGCCTACGACGAGCGGGACGCCATGCTCGGCCTGCTCGCCACGCTGCCGCGCAAGCAGCGTGCCGCCGTCGTCCTGCGCTACTACGAGAACTACTCCGACGCCGAGATCGCCGGCTTCCTGCGCTGCGGTACCTCGACCGTGCGCAGCCAGATCTCCCGGGCGCTGGCCACCCTGCGCCAGGCCCCGCACCCGACGGCCCTCACCACCGGAGACCACGGATGACCCGCAGCGAGCACGAGACCGAGACGCTGATCCGGGAGAGCCTCGACCGCCTCGCCGCCCGTGCCCCCGACGGTCACGCCGTGCGGGAAGCGCTCGCGCGGCGGGAACGGCGGGCGCCCGTGCGGCTGGCGCTGGTCGCCGCCGCCGTCGTGGTGCTCGTGGCCGCCGTCATCGCCGGGACACAGGCGTTCACCACCACGTCGGACCTGGTGCCCACGGCCGGGCGGCCGGTGCTCGGCTTCAGCCCCGGCTGGCTGCCGGACGGCTTCACCGAGCAGTACCGCGAGGGCGGCCCCGGCACCGCGCCGCAGGTCCGGCGGTGGTTCGCCGGTCCGGCCGAGCTCACGCTCTCGGCGTACTCGACCGCGGACCCGGAATGGTCGCGGACCGCGCTGCGGATCGCGGCGCTCCACGACCAGGTCCTGGTGCACGGCCGGGTCGCGATGGTCACCGGCGACACCGGCAGCGCGGCGGTGCTGACCTGGCTGGCCGACGACGACCACGTGCTCACGGCCGAGGTGCGCGGCGTACCGGACGCGCGGTCGGTCGCCCAGCACGTCGCCGACGAGGTCACGGCCGAACCGGTCGGCGTCCGCGGCGAGCTGCGCTTCGGAGCGTTGCCCGCGGGGCTCACCGAGCGGTCGGCGGCGGTGGCGGGCACGGGTCCGAACGACGCGACCACGACGCTGACGGCGGCCGACCTGGCACGGCCATCGGCCGCGGCGGTGCGCGCGACGGCGAGCGCGGGCTCCCCCGGCGTGAACGGCGCGGCACCGGTGACCGTCCGCGGCGGGCAGGGGTTCTTCGTGGCACCCGGGCAGGGGCAGGACGCGATGGTCGCGGTGCGCCTGCCTTCGGGCCGCTGGCTGACGGTGTCTGGCGCGCGGCCGGAGGCGGAACTGGTCGCCGTCGCGGACGGCGTTCATCTCGACCCGTCGCCGGACTACCGGTGGCTCGGGCGCGCGGGCAGCTGAGCCGCCATCGGACCTGAGACGAAACGCAGCGCGCGGGCCAGCCGCGAACCCGGGCCACCGGCGGTCCGGCCCGCTTCGCTGCACCAGCCGCCGCCGTGTGTGTCGGCCCCATGGTCGAGGAACAGCCAGGCGACCTGACGGCGAGGAAGCCGTCGAACACGCCGGTGGTTCCGGCGGCTGAGCAGCCCCCACCCGTCCCGGGGGTCCGGCCCCGATCCCATTCTATCGGGCCGCCCCGACGGAAACCCCGAACCGAGCGCGGTTGTCCACATCTCGCGCGGGCTGTGGACAACCCGCGCCCCTTGACGCGGGAAACTCATCGCGCGCAGAATTAAACGTATGACTAATTCTGCGCTGGCGGTCGCCGGTCTGCGGGTCCGTCGCGGGGGCCGCCTCGTCGTGCGGGACGTCAGCTTCGACGTGCCGCGCGGGGCCGTCACCGGGCTGCTCGGCCCGAGCGGCTGCGGCAAGACCACCCTCATGCGCGCGGTCGTCGGCGTGCAGATCGTCGAAGCCGGCACCGTCACCGTGCTCGGCCTGCCCGCCGGCAGCCCGCCGCTGCGGCGGCGGATCGGTTACGCCACGCAGAATCCCGCCATCTACGCCGACCTGACCGTGCGAGAAGCCCTGCGGTACTTCGCCGCCGTGCTGCGCGCGCCCGGGTCCGATGTGGACAGAGTCATCAGCGAAGTCGGGCTGACCGAACACGCCGGGAAGCTCGTCGGCTCGCTCTCCGGTGGGCAGCACAACCGGGCGAACCTCGCCGTCGCCCTGCTCGGCACGCCCGAGCTGCTGGTGCTCGACGAGCCGACCGTCGGGCTCGACCCTCTGCTGCGCGACGAGCTGTGGGCCCTGTTCCGCCGGCTCGCCGACGGCGGGGCGACGCTGCTCGTCTCCAGCCACGTCATGGACGAAGCCGCGCGCTGCGACCGGCTCCTGCTCATGCGTGAAGGCGCCCTGCTGGCCGACGACGCGCCGGACGCGCTGCGGCGGCGGACCGGTACCGCCGACCTCGAGCAGGCCTTCCTGCACCTCGTGCGAGCGGCGTCGTGAACCCCGCGCTGACGCTCGCCACCACGCGGCGCATCCTCACCCAGTTGCGGCACGACCCGCGCACCGTCGTGATGCTCGTCCTCGTGCCGACGCTGCTGATGGTCCTGCTGCGGTACGTGTTCGACTCGGCCGCCGTGTTCAGCCACGTCGCCCCGGCGCTGCTCGGCGTCTTCCCCTTCCTGATCATGTTCCTCATCGCGTCGATCACGACGCTGCGGGAGCGGACCACGGCCACCCTCGAACGCCTGATGACCCTCCCCATCGGACGGCTCGACCTGCTATTCGGCTACGCGCTGGCGTTCGGCGCGATCGCCGTCGTCCAGGTCGCGCTCGCGGCGGGCGTCTCGCTGTGGTGGCTCGGCCTCGACCTCGCCGGATCCGTGGTGCTGCTGCTGGTGATCGCCGTCCTCGACGCGCTGCTGGGCATGGCGCTCGGGCTGTTCGTCAGCGCCTTCGCCCGCACCGAGTTCCAGGCCATCCAGTTCATGCCCGTGTTCGTGCTGCCGCAGATCCTGCTGTGCGGCCTGTTCGTCCCGCGCGGCGACATGGGCTGGCTGCTGCGGTGGCTCTCGGACGTCATGCCGCTTTCGTACGCGGTCGAGGCGCTCTCCCGCGTCACCGCGTCCAGCACCGTCGACGCGGTGATCCTGCGCGACCTCGTGATCGTCGCGGGCTGCGCGCTGCTGGCGCTGGTGCTCGGCGCGGCGACGCTGCGGCGGCGGACGCCGTGACTAGCGTGGGCGCATGGCATCCGAAACGGACCGGCTCGCCGCCGAACGGTACGTCGTCCTGACCACGTTCCGCCGCGACGGACGCGCCGTGCCGACCCCGCTGTGGGTGGCGGGCGACGGCGGCGAGCTCGTGGTGTGGTCGGAACGCAAGGCGGGCAAG
The DNA here is from genome assembly GCF_900119165.1 of Amycolatopsis australiensis. NCBI lineage: Bacteria > Bacillati > Actinomycetota > Actinomycetes > Pseudonocardiales > Pseudonocardiaceae > Amycolatopsis > Amycolatopsis australiensis. Next base: position 7,834,518 of record NZ_FPJG01000006.1, read on the forward strand.
GTCAAGCGCATCCGCAACAACGGGCGGGTGCGGGTGCAGGCCTGCGACCTGCGCGGGCGGAAGACGCACGGCCCGGTCGCCACCGGGCAGGCCCGGCTGCTGGACGCCCCCGGGACCGAACGCGTCCGGAAGGTGATCGCCCGCAAGTACGGTCTCGTCGGGCGGGTCACGATGTTCTTCTCGAAGCTGCGCGGGCCGGCCGACCGGACCGTCGGGATCGCGATCAGGCTGGACGGCTGAAGCTGCGGAACCCGCGCCGCAGGTAGTTCGGCAACGCGTTCGGGTGGTCGAGGGACGAGGTGTGCAGCCAGACGCGGCGCGCGCCCGGCAGTGTCCACGCGTCGGCGACGACGAGGGTGAGCGCGTAGCCGCCGAGGCCCTTGCCGACGAACTCGGGCAGCAGGCCGAAGGTGGTGATCTCGACGTCGCCGCCGTCCTGTGGCTCGAAGTCGGCGGCGCCCGCGGTTTCGCCGCGGTACTCGACGAGCCGGTACCGGCGGCCGGGCTCGGCCAGCCACGCCGCCCAGTCCGCTTCGGACCGCGTGGCACTCGGCCACCGGTACGGCGTGCCGATCCGGACGTGCAGGTCGCGGATGTGCGGGCCGGGTCCGGTCGCGGCGAGCGTGACGCCGTCGACGGCGGGCGCCGGGTTGAGCTGCCCGGCCGCGGTCATTTCGAGCTCGGTGACGATCTCCTCCACCCGCGGCAACCTACGACGCGGGCCGCGCGCTGTCAGCCGCTTTTCGGCGTCACGAGGCGGCGCGCATCGCGGCGGCCATGGCGGCCGAGTCGTGGTCCGGGCCGCAGCCTTCCACGATGACCAGGTCACCCGGGATGTGGTCGGCGCGCAGCCGCAGGATCTCCTGGTAGGCGGGCGAGCCGTACCAGTCGTGCGCGGCGGCGAGGCTCGGGAACTCGATGATCACCAGCGCGCCCGGCCACTCCCCTTCCATCACGTGCACGGGCGCGCCGTGCACGACGAACTTGCCGCCGTAGGGGTCCAGCGTCGCCTGGATGCGCTCGAGGTACTGGAAAACCTCCTCCGGCAGCACGGCGGGCGGGCGCAGGTGGGCGAGTCCGTAGGCGGTCATGGTGCTCCTTCCGTTGTCCTGGAAGGAATCCTGGGCCGCGCCCGGCACGGAGTCGATTACGCCGGAGGTAATGCTTCCTGCCCGCCCAGCAGGCGGTCCACGAGGGCAGTGACGAGTTCGTGGCGCTGCCGGTCGGTGAACAGGTCCGGCAGGGTGAGCCGTTCCAGGATCAGCCAGTTCAGCGCCAGCCACAGCAGGACGACCGTCGTGCCGTCGCCGGGCAGGCCGGACTTCTCGTGGTGGGCGGCGTTGAACTCGACGTCCGCGCGGACGCGGCCGGTGAGCACCGCCCGCAGCTCCGGCCGCCGGGTGGCTTCCAGCCGCAGTTCCAGCAGGGCCAGGAAACCGGTGGGGTACGCGGCCACGCGGTCGACCAGCTCGTGCATCAGCTCGGTGACGCGGGCCCGGTCGCGCGGGCCCGTCAGGCCCTCCGCGATGACCGCTTCGTCGGTCAGCCGCTCGTAGACGCGCTCACCGGCGTGCCTGAGGATGTCGTCGCGGCTGGCGAAGTAGTTGGACGCCGTGCCGGCCGGGACCCCGGCCTGCTGGTCGACCGCCCGGAAGGTCAGTCCCCGCGCGCCTTCGCGCGCCAGCACGTCGATCGCGGCGTCGAGCAGGGCCGTCCGCCGCTGCGGATTGCGTCGCACCATGCGCCCACCCCCGTCCTGGAACCACTTCAGCCAAAGTACTACACCTGAAGTTGGTCAGCGGCGCTTCGCCTGGCGGATCTCCTCCGACGCTTCCCGGTACGCCGGCGCGGCGCGTGCGAAGTAGTCGAACAGCAGCTCCTGCTGCTCCGGCGTGTACCGGCCGATGACCTCGGCGATCCGGCCGCGGGCCGGCCCGACGATCCGCTCCACGCCGGCGAGCGCGTCCGGCACCGGCTCGACCAGCACCTTGCGCCGGTCGGCCGGGTCGGCGCCACGGCGGACGTAGCCGGCGCGCTCGAGCCGGTCGATCAGCCGGGTCGTCGCGCCGGTGGTGAGCCCGGTCCGCGCGGACAGCTCGCCCGACGTCAACGCGCCTTCGAGGTCGAGCAGGCTGAGCGCGTACCACTCGGTCGCGTGCAGGCCCGCGGCCTCCGCTCCGGCCAGGCCGTGCAGGCCGACCGCGTCCAGGTAACGCCGGAAGATCACGCGTTTCTCCTCGGGACTTGCCACCGTGTCGTCCTCCAGTCTAATATCTGCATGTGTGCAGATACTGCACACGAGAAGCCAAGTATAGGAGATTCCGATGACCACCACCGACTCGACGACCGTCACCGCCGTGCTCGACTCGCTCGCCGAGGCCTGGGGCCGCGGCGACGCCGACGCCTACGGCGCCCACTTCACCGAGGACGCCACCTACGTCACGTTCGTGGGCACCCGCTACCAGGGCCGCGACGACATCGCCGACAGCCACCGCGCGCTGTTCGCGAAGTTCCTGAAGGGCACCCAGCTGGCGCACGAGGTGCTCGACGTGCGCTTCCTCGGCGCGGACGTGGCCGTTCTCACCAGCCGCGGCGACACCTACAAGGGCACGCGGCCGGAGAAGCTGGGCAAGCTGCAGACCTACACGCTGGTCCGCGACGGCGACCGCTGGCTGGTCGCCGCGTTCCACAACACCCAGCGCAAGCCGCTGATGGAGCGCGTCTCCTTCGCGTTCGCGCCGGAGACGAAGCCGAAGGGCGAGCGGTGAAGGCACTGGTGACCGGGGCGAGCGCGGGCATCGGCCGGGCACTCGCCACGACGCTGGCCGCGGCGGGCTACTCGGTGACCGCCGTGGCCCGCCGCGAAGACCGCCTCGACGGCCTGCTGGACGCGCTCGGCCCCGGCCACGACCGGCTGGTCGCCGACCTGGCCACGCCCGAGGGCCTGCGCGCCACCGCCGGCAGGCTGGCCGAAGCGCCCTACACGCTGCTGGTGAACAACGCCGGCGCCGCGGTACACGGCGGCTTCGCGGCGACGTCGCTGGAGGACTCGCTCGCGGTTCTCGATCTCAACTGCCGCGCGGTCGTGACGCTCGCCCACGCGTTCCTGACCCGGGCCCGGCCGGGCGCGACGCTGCTGAACGTGTCCTCGACACTAGGCTTCACCCCGAAACCCGGGCTCGGCGTCTACAGCGCGAGCAAGGCGTTCGTGACGTCGTTCTCGGAAACCCTGTGGCACGAGCAGAAAACCCGCGGCGTCCACGTGCTGGCGCTGTGTCCCGGCGTGACCGCGACCGAGTCGCAGCACGCCGAAGACGTTCCGTCCTGGCTGGTGCAGACGCCCGAGGAGGTCGCGACCCGCGCGTTGCAGGCGGTACGCCGTCGCGAAGGCCCCACCGTCGTGTCCGGACGGCGCAACGCCGTGCTCACCGCGGTCACCGGATTGCTGCCGCGGAAAACCGCGTTGTCCCTCCTCGGCTGACGGTTAAGGTGTGGCCCATGGGGTCAGTGAAACAGGTCCAGGTCACCTTCGACTGCGCGGAACCCGAGCGCGTCGCCCGGTTCTGGTGCGAGGTGCTCGGCTACGTCATCCCGCCGGCGCCGAAGGGGTTCGACAGCTGGACGGACTACGACCGCTCGCTGCCGCCCGAGCGGCGCGGCGCGGCGTTCGCCTGCGTGGATCCCGAGGGGGCCGGCCCGCGGCTGTTCTTCCAGCGCGTTCCCGAAGGCAAGGTCGTCAAGAACCGGGTGCACCTCGACGTCCGGGTCGGCACGGGCCTGGTCGGCGACGAGCGTCTCGCGGCCCTCGAAGCCGAGCGCGACCGGCTGGTCGCGCTCGGCGCGAAGTGCGTGCAGGTGCTGCGCGCCGACGAGTACAACGAATCCTGCATCCCGATGCAGGACGTCGAGGGCAACGAGTTCTGCCTCGACTGAGGCGGGCTACGCCTTCGCGACCGCGGCGAGGGCCTCGGGCAGCGTGAACGCCCCGGCGTAGAGCGCCTTGCCGACGATCGAGCCCTCGACGCCGTCGGCGGCCAGCCCGGCCAGCGCGACCAGGTCGTCCACACTGGACACCCCGCCGGAGGCGATCACCGGGGCGTCGGTGCGGGCGACGACGTCGCGCAGCAGGTCGAGGTTGGGCCCGCGCAGGGTGCCGTCCTTGCTCACGTCGGTGACGACGTAGCGGGACGCGCCGTCGCGGTCCAGCCGCTCCAGGACTTCCCACAGGTCGCCGCCGTCGGAGGTCCAGCCGCGGGCCGAGAGCCGGTGACCGGCCTCGGTGATCCGCACGTCGAGGCCGATCGCGACGCGGTCGCCGTACTCGCCGATCACCCGCGCGGTCCACTCGGGGTCCTCGAGCGCGGCGGTGCCGAGGTTGACGCGGCGGGCGCCGGTGGCGAGCGCGGCCTTCAGCGACGCGTCGTCGCGGATGCCGCCGGAGAGCTCCACCTGCACGTCGAGCCGGCCGACGACCTCGGCGAGCAGCTCGCGGTTGCTGCCCTTGCCGAACGCGGCGTCGAGGTCGACGAGGTGGATCCACTCGGCGCCGTCGCGCTGCCAGGCGAGCGCCGCCTCCAGCGGGCTGCCATAGGAGGTCTCGGTGCCGGCCTCGCCCTGGACGAGTCGCACGGCCTGGCCATCGGCCACATCAACGGCGGGAAGCAGCGTGAAAGTCACGCCGTAACTCTAAGGCGGCGGCGCCGGTCACCCGGTCAGAGGGTCGCGAGCCAGTTGCGCAGCAGCTGCGCGCCGGCGTCGCCGGACTTCTCCGGGTGGAACTGGGTGGCCCAGAGCGGCCCGTTCTCGACCGCGGCGACGAAGTCCTCGCCGTGGTGGGCCCAGGTCACCTTCGGCTCCTGCCCGGCCAGCCCGTCGAGCTCCCACTTGCGGGCGGCGTAGGAGTGCACGAAGTAGAACCGCTCGTCCGGGTCCAGGCCGGCGAACAGCTGCGAGTCCGCGGGCGCGCGCACGGTGTTCCAGCCCATGTGCGGCAGGACGTCGGCGTGCAGCCGGTCGACGACCCCCGGCCACTCGCCCGTGCCCTCGGTCTCCTCGCCGTGCTCGACGCCGCGGGAGAACAGGATCTGCATGCCGACGCAGATGCCGAGCACCGGACGGCCGCCGGCCAGGCGCTTGCCGATGATCCGGTGGCCCTTGACCGCCGTGAGCCCGGCCATGCAGGCGGAGTACGCGCCGACCCCGGGCACGACCAAGCCGTCGGCCTCGACCGCGGCATGCGGGTCGGCGGTGACCTCGACGTCGGCCCCGGCGCGCGCGACGGCGCGTTCGGCGGAGCGGAGGTTGCCGGAACCGTAGTCGAGGATCACCACACGAGACACGCCACCCAGCGTAGCCGCCGCCGTCCGGCGGCTCGAACGAATAGCCGCCCGGCACGGTGCCCGGGCCGGGAAAATCTTGGCCGGCGGCGTTTCACCCTCCCGGCCACTGGGTATCAAGTCACCCGATCGTGTGGCTTCAGTCCGCACGACCGGACGCCAGGGAGGCGAAGATGGCCGAGGACGATCTGCTGTCCCAGATGCTGCACGCCTGGCGTGACGACATCGAAAGCGTGCCGTTTCCGCAGTTCAGCGAGCTGCTGATCCCCCGCCAGCAGACCCGGCCGCGGTGCACGCCGAACGCGTCTGCTGCGCGCGTGACGAACGCCACTCGGAGAACAGACGCCTGACTGTGGTTTCCTGCGGGGGCCGCATCGACGCGTCCCCAGGGAGCCCTCATGAGCCGAACTCCTGACCCGCACGACTTCCTCGACCTCGACGCCGGGCTCGCCGAGGAGGAGCGCGCGATCCGCGACGCCGTGCGCGCGTACGCGAAGGACCAGCTGCTGGACCGGGTCGCGGAGTGGTACGAATCGGGCGCGCTGCCCGCCGCCGAGCTCGCGAAGGGCTTCGGCGCCCTCGGCCTGCTCGGCATGCACCTGGAGGGCTACGGCTGCGCCGGCACCAGCGCGGTCGCGTACGGCATCGCGTGCCGGGAGCTGGAAGCCGTCGACTCGGGGCTGCGGAGCTTCGTGTCGGTGCAGGGGTCGCTGGCGATGTACGCGATCCACAAGTGGGGCAGCGAGGAGCAGCGGCAGGAGTGGCTGCCGCGGATGGCGGCGGGCGACGCGCTGGGCTGCTTCGGGCTGACCGAGCCGGACGCGGGCAGCGACCCTGGCTCGATGCGGACCCGCGCGGTGCGCGACGGGTCCGACTGGGTGCTCTCCGGCACGAAGATGTGGATCACCAACGGGACGGTCGCCGACGTCGCGGTCGTGTGGGCGCAGACCGACGACGGGATCCGCGGCTTCGTCGTCCCGACCTCCACGCCGGGGTTCACGGCCAACGAGGTCAAGCACAAGCTGTCCCTGCGGGCGTCGCTGACGGCGGAACTGGTCCTCGACGGCGTCCGGCTGCCGTCGTCGGCGGTGTTCCCCGAGGTCCGGGGCCTGCGCGGGCCGCTGTCCTGCTTGAACGAAGCGCGGTACGGGATCCTGTTCGGCGTCGTCGGCGCGGCTCGTTCCTGCTACGAAGCGGCGTTGGAGTACACGCTGTCGCGCTCGCAGTTCGGCAAGCCGCTCGCCGGGTTCCAGCTGACCCAGCGCAAGCTGGCCGACCTGCTCGTCGAGGTCAACCGGGCCGGGCTGGTGGCGCTGCAGATCGGGCGGCTGAAGGACGCCGGTTCGCTGCACCACAACCACGTGAGCTTCGGCAAGATGGCGAACGTGCGGTCGGCGCTGGAGGTGGCCCGCACGGCGCGGTCGATGCTGGGTGCGAACGGGATTTCGCTGGAGTACCCGGTGATGCGGCACATGGCGAACCTCGAAACGGTGCTGACGTACGAAGGCACGGAGGAGATGCACGCGCTGTCGCTGGGCCAGGCGGTGACGGGGCTGGCGGCGTTCCGCTGATCGCGTTTTTGTCGGTGGCGGGCGGTAGCTTCCCCGGCATGACGTTTTCGGAGTACGAGACCGTGCTGGAGCTGCGCCGCTACCGGCTGCGCCCGGGGCGGCGCGACGAGCTGATCGAGCTGTTCGAGCGCGAGTTAGTCGAGCCGCAGGAAGCGGCCGGGGCACACCTGTTCGGGCTGTTCCGCGCGGGCGAGGACTTCGTGTGGCTGCGCGGGTTCCGCTCGATGCCGGACCGCAAGGCGGCGCTCGAGTCGTTCTACTCCGGCCCGGTGTGGCAGGAGTTCCGCGACGCGGCGAACGCGACGATGCTGGACTCGGACGACGTCCACCTGCTGCGCCCGGTCCGGCGCGGGCTCGCGGCACCACCACCGGGCTCGGGCGTGTACGTGACGGTGTCCCCACCGGCCGCGCCACCACCGGCGGCGTTCGCGGCGTTCGGAACCGAGCCGTCGGAGAACGACTTCCCGCGGCTGCCGGTGCACACGGACACCCCGGTGTCGGTGTGGTTCAGCCGCGAGCCGCTCACGGAGTCGTCGCAGCGGCTGGAGCCGACATCGCGGTCACTGCTCCGGTGAGAGCAGGCGGATGAGCCCTCCGGGGTAGAGGATCTTGGTGCCGTCCCGGAAAGATCCTCTACGATCCCGCCACCGCGCTCTGAGTTCCTCGCGGAACTCGCGCCGGAGGGCGTCTTCGCTGCGTTCGCCGTGCTCGATGCCGCCCCCGAGGGGCCGGTAGCAGGTCTCGCCCTTGACGTCGTCACGCCCTTCGAAGACGAGAAGAGCGTCCCCACGCCGGATGACACCGAGCACGATCGGCCGGATTGCCGGCATGCCGGCCACGCTATCGGCCCGCGCGTCCCGGAGCAGGAGCCGGCACCCGGCCCCAGCGGCGAGCAGCACCCCGAGAGCGAGCCAAGCCCACCCGGCCCCGAACACCCCGCCGAGGCGACGACGACGATTCCGGCGGAAGGCACCGCCCACGGCAAAAGCCCCATCCTCACCTCGTCCCAGCTTGTCGACGGAGCCTGAACGCTGACCTGACATGGTCGAATCCTGGAGGGCGGGGTGAGGCGGATGCGTGTGTTCCGGCTCGTGCTCGCGCTCGTCCCGTGGACGTCCGGGCTCGGCTTCAACGACCCGCCGCATGCCGGGGCGAAGACGCCGTCCCGGCGGTGGCGGCCGCTGCCCCCCGACAGCTTGCCCTCCGCCGCAACAACGACGGTGGCCACACCTGCACGAAATGCGGCCACCGCATCGGCGGGCGCGGCTCCTGAGCGCCGCGTCGTTCAGCGAAGGCGCACTGAACCTCGGCAGCCGTGTCGGCCGGTATTTCAGGCTCGTCAGCATGGTGCCGGCGCTTTTCCTGGTGCTGTGGTCGGCCGAGTTGGCGACCGGCGGAGCCTGGCAGGGCACCCCGCATCCGGAGTGGATCGGGAGCCGGTCGATCGCGGGCGTCGCCTGGCTGCTGCCGGCGAGCTTGGCGGCGGGGCTGTTCGTGCATCCGCTGCAGTTCGCGATGACACAGGTGCCGAAGGTTACTGGGGTTACTCGCGCGTGGCGCGCGTACTGCTGGAGCTGCGCATCCGGCACCACCGCCGACGCCTGCAAACCACCGAGAAGCCGCGGCGAAGCTGGACGAGCGGCTCGCGCAACGGATCGACGAGACGATCCGCAGGATCGAGCGCGCGGACCCGGCCCGCCTGGCGGGCAAATCCGCCGAAGCGCGGGAACGGCTCGTCCTGCATTGGCCCGACGGCAACGGACTCGGTGGCCTGCTGGCCGCCGGCGAAGCCGCCCATCACGCCGCCGAGCGGTACCCCGAGCTCGACCGGATCATGCCCACCCGGCTGGGAAACACGTTGCGCCGCGAAGAAGACCGCGCCGGCAGCCAGTACGGTCTCGACGCGATGCTGACAGCGCCCCATTTCGCGCTGGTCGCCGCGGACAAGCACGTGCAGTACCTGCGCGACACCCGCCAGCGGATGGACACTTCCGTTCGCCTGTGCGTCGTTTCGCTGCTCGGCGCGCTGGAAGCGGTGGCCTGCCTGGTCACCGACGGCTGGTGGTTGCTCGTCGCCCTGGCGCCCTACGCGTTGTCGTATCTCGCCTACCGCGGCGCGGTGGCCGCGGCGGACGAATACACCACGGCCGTCAAGACGGTGATCGACCTGAACCGGTTCGCCCTGTACGAAAGCCTGAACGTCGCACGGCCGCGGGACACGGCGGATGAACGGCGTACCAACGAAGACCCATGCGGCTGCCGGCGGGGGAACGCGTCGGCGTCCTTCTACCGGAAACCGGCGCCCGCGCCTACTCCCCCAGGAACTCCCTGATCGACAACCGCAGCGAGCCGGCGTCCAGTCCGTGTGCCAGGTCGTGGTCCGCGATCCCGCCGTACGTCCGCACCTCCGCGTCCCGCCGCACGCCCAGCGACTTCAGCCGGTGCGGCAGATCCGCCAGTGCCTCCGCCGCCCAGAACGCCGAAGTCCCCGCCAGGTACGGCTCCACGAGCACCACCGACGCCGCAGCCGCCAGCACCGCCGAGCGCAGGCCGGCGGCGTCGAACGGCCGGATCGTCGACGCGTACAACACCGTCACGTCCATTCCCGCCGTCGCCCGCAGCACCCGGTCCAGCACCGGACCGACCGCCACGACCACCCCGGCGGACCCCCACCGCAGCCGCGTGAAGCCGACACCCAGGTGCGGCGACGCGTTCGACTGCGCCGAAAGCCGCAGGTAGACCCGGCCGTCGCCGGGGATCGACTCCAGCAGCAGGCGGCGCGCCTCGTCCGCGTGCCCCGGGACGTGGACCGTCCAGCCCGGCAGCGAATCGATCAGCGCCACGTCGCCGGGCGACTGGTGCGTGCGGCCCTCCGTCGACATGTCGTACGACGCCCCGTACGACACGAGCACCCCGCCGACGTCCTGGTGCGAGAAGTCCAGCTTGATCTGCTCGAACGCGCGCTCCACCAGGAACGACGGGAACGTGTGCACGATCGGCCGCAGCCCGGCCAGCGCCAGGCCCGCGCCCGCGCTGACCAGCAGCTGCTCGCGGATCCCCACGTTGATCACCCGGTCCGGGTGCCGCCGCGCGGCGCCGGCCAGCTGGGCCGCCGAAATGTCGGCCAGGACGACCGCCACGTCCGGGTCGGCGTCCAGGATCTCCTCGGTCGTGGCGAGGAACGTTTCCCGCATCATGCCGGTTCAGCCTTTCGGTTCGACGACGGCGACCACGGCCAGTGGCCGGCCGGGGTGGGCGGTCGTGAAAGCGTCGTACAGCGCGTCGTGGTCGCGGCCGGACACCGTGCGCGTCTCCCAGCCTTCGACGTCGAAGCGGCGCGCGATCCCGCCCGGCCAGCCGTGCGTCGACGACTGGTTGTCGATCACCACGGTCGTGAGGTTGCCGAGCCCGGACCGCGCGGCGACGACGATGGCTTCGTGGTTGGAACCCTCGTCCAGCTCGGCGTCGCCGACCAGCGTCACGACCTTGGCCGGCAGCCCGCGGGCGCGCAGGCCCAGCGCGGTGCCGAGCGCGATCGGCAGGCCGTGCCCGAGGGAGCCGCTGGAGATCTCGACGCCGGGGATCCGCCGCCGGTCCGGGTGGTGGCCGAGCCGCGAAAGCGCGTCGGACCACGTCGGCAGCTCGGCTTCGTCAAGGAAGCCTTTCACAGTCAGCACGGCGTAGTACGCCATCGGACCGTGCCCTTTGGACAGCAGGAACCGGTCGCGGCCGGGGTTCCGGAAGGTGGCGGGCGTGACGTCGAGCACGCGGTCGTACAGCACCCACAGCACGTCCACAGTGGACTCGGCGGCGGCGTGGTGCTTGTCGTCGCCGGTCATCAGCGAGATCAGGCGCGGCAGGTCGGCGTAGCCCGCTTCGGTCGCAGTGGTCATGGTTCCGACGATGCAACCTCGACTAAACTCGAAGTCAAGGATAGCCTGAGCTCGTGACGAGGCTCGCTGAACATCTCAGCATCGGACAGGTGGCGGACCGCAGCGGGGTGCCGCACACGGCACTGCGGTTCTACGAGGAAAAGGGACTGATCAGCTCGGAGCGGTCGGCGGGCAACCAGCGCCGCTACCCGCGTTCGGTGCTGCGGCGCATCGCGTTCATCCGCGCCGCGCAACGGGTCGGGCTTTCCCTGGAGGACATCAGCTCGGCGCTGGCGACGCTCCCGGCCGACCACGCCCCCACGAAGGCGGACTGGGCGCGCCTGTCACGCGACTGGCAGCACGAGCTGGACGCGCGGATCGACGCCCTGCAACGGCTTCGCGACCGGCTGACCGGCTGCGTCGGCTGCGGGTGCCTGTCGCTGCGCAGCTGCGCGCTCTACAACAACGACGACGAGTTGGCGCGCTTCGGCCCCGGAGCGAGCAAGCTGCGCCCGGCGGTCGAAGGCGGCATCTGAGCTTCACGGCTGTCACGAAGTCGGCTGGGAGAGTTCGTCACGGAACTTGCCGCCGGCGTGGCGTGCCAGCGCTCTCTTGACGACGTCGAGATCCTCCGGCGGCAGTTCGAGCACGACGTGCCACGCGCCGTCCCGGGACAGCTGCTGCTTGGCGACGAGGTCCGCGACCCGGCCGGTGGCGGTGAACCGCGTGGTGAAGCGCACCGCGACGTGCAGCCCGCCGTGGCGCGAGTGCGCCCGCAGGGCGACGCAGTCGAGCTGCGGCCAGCACAGCCGGAAGGTGAGGTCCCGGAGAGCGAGCCGCCGCCGGTCGGCGACGGTCATGCCCTCGGCGTCGAGGACGAGTTCGTCCTTGCCGTCCCGGTGCGCGTCGGCGAAACCGGTCAGGGCGAACATGACGAACAGGATCAGCAGCAGCCGCGGGTCGAGTGCGCCCAGTTCGCGCACGTCGGCGAGGGGCTGGCCGCAGAGGTAGCCGACGAGCGCGGCACCGGCCATCAGCGCGACCGCCCAGACAACGCCGGCGACGGCACCGGCCGTCCGGTGCCGGATCCGCGAGGACGACGTGCTCAGCAGGACGACGGTGGGGCCCAGGCCATCCGAGGCGGACGGGGCCTGCCGGGTTCGGTGCCGTGCGGGAACGGCGAGCACGAGGGCAAGGGTCAGCGACGCGACGCCGGTGACGAACGACCCGGCCCCGGCGATCCACGACAGCTGTTCGAGATTCGAGCGCGCGAGCGCCACCGCCATGGCCGCACACGCCATCGCGGTGGCGCCGCCCACCCATGCACCGGTTCGCCGCATCCCGGCATGGTCGCGCCGGACGATGAAAAATCGATGAAAGGTGCGGTGGGGGTGGTTCGCGGCCGCGCGACAGGCATCACCGGCGCTCGAAAGCGGAACTCGCGCGATGGGAACCGGGACTCGCATGCCTGCGGGGCATGACTCGACGTGCCGGGCACGACTCGCGCCAGCAGGGCACGACTCGCGCGCCGGGGCACGACTCGCGTGCCTGCGGGACATGGCTCGCGCCTGCCGGGCACGACCCGCGCGCCAGGGCACGACCCGCGCCGCCGGGCACGACCCGCGCCGCCGGGCACGACCCGCGCCGCCGGGCACGACCCGCGCCGCCGGGCACGACCCGCGCGCCGGGGCATGACTCGCGTGCCTGCGGGGCATCACGCGTGATCGGGCGGGCAGGCGTCTCCCGCGATCTGCGGGGCATCTCGCGCGATCCGGCGCGAGAGCCGTCAGGGAGCGGGGACCGGGGTCCGGCGCCGGGGGCGGCCCAGCAGGCGGCGGCCCACGTCGAGCAGCTCCGTCCGCAGCTCCTCGTCGCTCAGGCCCGCCAGGTCCGGCGAGCCGCCCGCCATGGCGATGCCCGTCAACGTCACCATCGCGTTCACTCGCGCCGTCGGGTCCGGGTCCGGGCCCGCCAGGATGCCCAGCAGCGCGCGGCCGAAGCCCTCCATGCCGCCGTGTGCCGACTTCTCGATCGCGCGGATGAGGCCCGGGTCGCTCGAGAACAGCGCCACCAGCGCCCGGTGCCGGATCACCAGGTCGACGAACCCCTCCAGCAGCAGGTCCACCTGCGCGCCCCGGCGCTTCTGCGCCGCCGCGCGCAGCACCAGCTCGTCCAGGTCCCGCACGCCCGGCTCGGCCACCGCCTCGGTGATCTCCGCCTTCGTCTTGAAGTGGTAGTACACCGCCGCCTTCGTGATCCCGAGCGCGTCGGCGATCATCTGCAGCGACGTGCCCTCGACGCCGTGTTCGGTGAACAGGCGCAGCGCGGTCTGCAGCAGTCGCGTCCGGGTGTCCTCGGCCGGGCCGGCGGTCATTCTTCCTCCTCGTCGAGCCGTCGGAGCGTACGTCACTCCCTGTCGATCGGCAAACCGCGCACTTGCCGATCGGCTGGGATAAACCTTGCTGTTCGGCAAGTCACATACTTGCCGATCGGCTTGGAGCCGCCCTTGCCGATCGGCTAGCGTGGCGTCTAACCAGATGGGGTGAACGGACCCCGTTCGGGCGAAACGGAGCTGACTCGTGGCGACCTTCCTGTACCGGCTGGGCCGGTTGTCCTTCCGGCGGCGAGCGCTCGTCGCCGCCGTCTGGGCGGCCGTTCTCGTGGCGCTCGGCCTGGGCGCCCTCACGCTGTCCGGCCAGCTGTCGAACTCGGTCTCGATCCCCGGCACCGAGTCGCAGCGGGCGATCGACCAGCTGACCGAGAAGTTTCCGCAGGCCAACGCGGGGGGCGCCACCGCGCGCGTCGTGCTCGAGGCGCCGGCCGGCACCACGATCACCGACGCGAACGGCAAGGCAGCCGTCGAAGCCATGGTCGGCAGGCTGAAGACCGCGCCGAAGGTCGCCGTCGTCGCCGACCCGTTCCAGATGCGGTCGATCTCACCCGATCAGCGCGTCGCTCTCGCCCAGGTCAGTTACGGAGCGAAGGCGTACGAGCTGACCGACGAAGACCGCCAGGCGCTGCTGAACACCGCGAACGCGGCCCGCGACGCCGGCTTCACCGTCGAGTTCGGCGGCGACGCCGTGCAGGGCATCCCGGAGACCGGCGCCACCGAAGGCCTCGGCGTCGCGGTCGCCGCCGTCGTGCTGATCATCACCTTCGACTCGCTCGTCGCGGCCGGCATCCCGCTGCTGACGGCCCTGATCGGGGTCGGCACCGGCATGGGCGGGATCTTCCTCGCCTCCCGCTTCCTCGAGCTCAACTCGAACACGCCGATCCTGGCGCTGATGATCGGGCTGGCCGTCGGCATCGACTACGCGCTGTTCATCGTGTCGCGCTACCGCCACGAGCTGAGCCTGGGTCGCGACCCCGAAGAGGCCGCCGGACGCGCCGCGGGCACCGCCGGCTCCGCCGTCGTGTTCGCCGGGCTGACCGTCATCATCGCGCTGGCCGGCCTGACCGTCGTCGGCATCCCGTTCCTCGGCCAGATGGGCATCGCCGCCGCGGTGACCGTCGCGATCGCCGTGCTCATCGCCCTGACGCTGCTGCCCGCCGTCCTCGGCTTCGCCGGGCGCCGGGTCGCCGGCGGCCGCATCCGGCTGCGCCGCAAGCCGGTCGAAACGACGCACGGCGAACGCTGGGCGCGGTTCGTCGCCCGCCACCGGCTGCCGGTGCTGCTGGTCGCGCTGGCCGGGATGGCCGTCGTCGCGCTGCCCGCGCTCGGGATGCAGCTCGGCCTGCCCAACGACAGCACGGCCGCCCCGGAGTCGACGCAGCACAAGGCGTACGAGATCGTCAGCCGCAGCTTCGGCGAGGGTGCGAACGGGCCGCTGCTGGTCGTCGTCGACACCGGTGCGAGCACCAACCGGCAGGTCGCGCTCGGCCAGGCCGCCTCCGACATCGCGAAGCTGCCCGACGTCGCCGCCGTGACGCCGCCGCGCGTCAACCAGGCCGGCGACACGGCGCTGCTGTCCGTGATCCCGAAGAGCGGCCCGAGCAGCACCCGGACCGAAGACCTGGTGGCCGCGATCCGCGCGCAGTCCGGTGCGCTGGAGAACGCGACCGGCGCGAAGCTGGCCGTCACCGGGCAGACCGCGGCGAACATCGACGTCTCGGAAAAACTGTCCGACGCGATGCTGCCGTACCTGGCGCTCATCGTCGGGCTGGCGTTCGTGCTGCTGATGCTGGTGTTCCGCTCGGTCGTGGTGCCGCTGAAGGCGACGATCGGGTTCCTCGGCTCGGTCGCCGCGACGTTCGGCGCGGTGGTCGCGGTGTTCCAGTGGGGCTGGCTGACCGACGTGCTCGGCGTCTCCTCGACCGGCCCGATCATGAGCATGCTGCCGATCCTGCTGATCGGTGTCCTGTTCGGACTCGCGATGGACTACCAGGTCTTCCTGGTGACGCGGATGCGCGAGGAGCACGTCCACGGCGCGCAGCCGCAGGAGGCGATGGTCACCGGCTTCCGCCACGGCGCGCGGGTGGTCGTCGCGGCGGCGCTGATCATGATCAGCGTGTTCGCCGGGTTCGTGCTCGCGGAGTCGACGCTGATCCAGTCGATCGGGTTCGCGCTGGCGTTCGGCGTGCTGGTGGACGCGTTCGTGGTCCGGATGACGCTGGTGCCGGCGGTGATGTCCCTGCTGGGCCGCGGTGCCTGGTGGCTGCCGAAGTGGCTGGACCGGATCCTGCCGGACGTCGACGTCGAGGGCGAGAAGCTCACCAAGCACCTCGACGACGACCGCCGGGAACTGGTCGGCGCGGGCCGCTGAGCCGGTCGTCCACTGCCCGGCCGTCACCGGGCAACCGCGTGACGGCCGGGCTCATCCGGTTTCGCCGGAACCCCACTACACTTCCCGTTGTGACGGGGACGAAGTTTTTGATCACGGTCGAGGGTGAAGACGACGCGCTCGGCTTGCTGCGCTGGCTCGAGGAAGATTTCCCGGGAAAAGCACGCCTGGAAGGCCACTCCGCCGGCGAGGGCACCATGGGCTCGGCGCTCGACACCGTGTCATTGGTGCTCACCAGCGGTTTCACCGCGATGACCACCTCGCTCGTCGCCTACCTCAAGACGCGCGGCATGAAGGTCGACATCACGGTCAAGGCGGGCGGCAAAACCGTTTCCCTGAAAGGGGAACGCGTGCACCGGACAGCCGTCAAGGAGCTCGAAAACACCGCGGTGGCCTTGGCCAAGCAGCTCGGCGAGGAATAATGCGCCGGGCCGACCCCGAGAAATCCAAGGCGATCCTGATCGGCGCCGCCCAGTACGACGATCCGGAGCTGGCCGAGATCACCCAGGCGAGAGCGAACGTCGAGGACCTCGCCACCGTGCTCGCCGACCCCGGGCTCGGCGGGTTCCTCCCGGACCACGTCCGCACGATGGTCAACCCCCGGCACAAGGACGACGCGGGGCTGGAAATCGCGCGCTGGTGCCGCACCGCCGAGGACGTCCTGGTCGTCTACTACGTCGGCCACGGACTGGTCGACGTCGACGGTGAACTCCTGCTGGCCACGAGCGACACGATCGAGGCCGAGAAGGAGTACCGCTCGCTGCGCGCCGGGATGCTGCGCCGGGCCGTCAACCAGAGCGACGCCAAGATCAAGATCTTCATCGTGGACTGCTGTTACTCCGGCCGCGCCTTCGGCCAGGCCATGGCGAACGAGGCCGCCGGGGTGCTCGAGCAGATCGAGACGACGGGCACGTGCGGCCTCGCCTCGGCGCCCCGCCACCTCGCTTCCCTGTTCGTCGAGGGCGAGCGGCACACCGTGTTCTCGGGCGAGCTGATCACGGTGCTGCGGGAAGGCGTGCCGGGCGAGGGGGCCTTGCTCTCGCTGTCCGCGGTCTACCGGGAGCTTCGCCGCCGGATGCGCCGACGCGAGCACCCCGAGCCGAAAATCGTGCACAGCGACTCGGTCAGCGAGTTCGCGTTGGTCCGCAACCGCGCCCACGCGCCGGCGGAGAAGCTGGTCCTCCCGGCCGCGAGCCCGCCGCCCCCGGTGGCACCACCACCGGTCCGGCCCGGGCCGCAGCTGCACACCATCGCCGAAGCCGACGCCTTCGTGAGTGGCTTTCCCCGCGGCGGCACCAGGACGACCGCGCTGGCGATGGCCGCATCGGAGGGCACCTGGCCCGTGCTGGCCCGGCTGCGGTTCGTGTCCGAACTGGCGGGAGCGGGCGAAAACTTCTTCGCCGAGCAAGCCATGCGCCGCCTTGAAGTGCCCGACGTCGCGCGGGCCGTCGCCGCGGTCAAGCACTTGCGGCAGGACCTGGCCAGTGGCCGGGCGTGGGAAACCGACCAGTGGGACGTCGGCGAGCTGGCGCCGGACGGCGCGGAGGTGACGGACGTCGAAGCCAGGCAGCTCTGGGGCATCGCCATGGCGATGCTGCTCGCCGCGGCCGAACTGCCCACGCCCCTGCGCATCCAGGCGATCCGGGAACTCGCCGGCCTCGGCCACCGCGAGGAGGCGGAGTGGATCGCGCAAGGCATGCTCCGCGACCTGCGGGCCGCTCCCGCGCTGATCGCCGAGGTCAGGACTTTCCTGCGCCAGGCAGCAGGCGGAACACCGGGTCGGACCGGAGCAGCTCGTCCAGCACCCGGGCGATCCGGCCCGGCCGGGCCCCCGACTTGATCGCGAAAACCAGTGCGGTGAGCGCCCGCATCCCCCAGCGGACCGCGACCGCGGCCGCCCCGGCCGCCCCGGCCCCGAGAACGATCACCAGCCAGTCCGCCAGTCCCCCGAAGATCGCCGTGACCAGCGCCGCCACGGCGGCGAGGCCGGCCGCCAGCGCACCGACCGCCGAGCGAGCCTGTTCGCTGCCGACGGCGTCGGCGACCACCTGATCGGGCACAGCGTCCCACGTCTCGCGGCCGACGAGCGAGTAGAGCAGCAGGAACGCGAGAAGCGGGACGACCAGGTAGCCGCCGAGCACCGCCGCCGACGTCAGCAGGACGCCGACGAACGACGGCAGGTCGAACGACGCCAGGATGGTGATCAGCACCGCGGCCACGCCGGCCCCCGCGCCCGCCGCCAGCAGCAACCGGGTCCGGTAGTGGTCCGCCAGGGACTCCACGTCCGAGAGGCCGTCAGCCACGAAGATCACTGCCGGGGTGGCGACGGACGCGACGGCGAAGAACGCCGTGCTCACGTTCATCAGGCTGTCCCAGCCGGAACCGAAGTCGACGAAGATGTCAGCGAGCAGCGAAGCCACTGCGAAGAACGGCAATCTGACGATCGCCTCGTCCCCGCCATCGGCGAAGGACACGGCGATCGCGCCGACGCCGACCAGCGACGCCACCACGATGCCGAACAGCGGCTGGGGAGCGTGTATCCGGCCGTCGAAGTGCGTCACCTGGTGGGCCACCACCGCGCCGACCCCGAGGGCCAGCACGAAGACCCCGTAGCCGTAGCCGTGTTGCGCGAGCGCCGTCAGCAGCAGCACGAGGCCGATGCCGATCGCGGCCCACGAACTGCCCGTGACCACCGGCGCGCTCTGCGGCGGAACGGTGACGACCAGGTGCGCCAGCAACCCGGCGACACCCAGGATGATCACGAGAAGTCCGGCTCGGCCCACGGTCGGTCATCGTACCGCTGAGACGCTCCGCGCTAGCTGAAGAACCAGAAAGCGGCGCCGGCGAGGGCGAGCAGTGCCGCGACGCCGAGCACCACGGCCATGAACCTGGCCGTCTTCCAGGTCGAGTAGACACCGCCCACGAGGAACCCGCCGAGGGCGAGCAGGAGCACGCCGACGACTCCGTTGCTCACAGCACGCCCTTCGTCGACGGGATGCCGCCCGCGCGCGGGTCCGGCTCCGTCGCCGCGCGCAACGCCCGCGCCACCGCCTTGTACTCCGCCTCCGCGATGTGGTGCGGGTCGCGGCCGTGGATCACCCGGACGTGCAGCGCGATCTGCGCGTGGAACGCCAGCGAGTCGAACACGTGCCGGGTCAGCACGAACGGGTAGTTGCCGCCGATCGTGAACGCGTTGAACTGCTCCGGCTCGCCGACGTGCACGCAGTAGGGCCGCCCCGAGACGTCGATCGCCGCGTGGGCCAGGGTTTCGTCCATCGGGATCCACGCGTCGCCGAACCGGCGGATGCCGCTCTTGTCGCCCAGTGCCTGGCGGATCGCCTGGCCCAGCACGATCGCCGTGTCCTCGACCGTGTGGTGGGCGTCGATGTGGACGTCGCCGGCCGCCTCGACCTTGAGGTCCAGCGAGCCGTGCACGCCGAACGCCGTCAGCATGTGGTCGTAGAACGGGACACCGGTCGAGATCTCGACCTCCCCCGTGCCGTCGAGGTCCAGCTGGACGGAGATCGACGACTCCTTGGTGGTCCGTTCGACCTTGCCGATACGGCTCATCGGGAAACTTCCTTACTCGCCTCGAGGAAGGCGTCGTTCTCCTCCGGGGTGCCGATGCTGACGCGCAGGTGCCCTTCGATGCCCGGCTCGCGGATCAGCACCCCCTTGTCCAGATAGGACTGCCAGGCGGCGTGCGGGTCGCTGAACCGTCCGAAGAGGACGAAATTCGAGTCGCTCGGCACCGGGTCGTAACCCAGCCCGGCCAGCGCTTCCACGACGCGGTCGCGTTCGGCGGCCAGCTTGTGCACGCTGGCCAAAGTGGCGTCGGCGTGCCGCAGCGCCGCCCGCGCGGCCGCCTGCGTCAGCCGCGAAAGGTGGTACGGCAGCCGCACCAGCTGCAGCGCGTCGACGACGGCGGGGGCCGCCGCCAGGTAGCCGAGCCTGCCGCCGGCGAACGCGAACGCCTTGCTCATCGTGCGCGACACGATCAGCCGCGCCGGGTAGTCCGCCAGCAGCCCCACCGCGCTGGGCTGGGACGAGAACTCCGCGTACGCCTCGTCCACCACGACGATCCCGGTGGCCGCGTCCAGGACCGCGCGCAGCTCGGCGAGCGGGATCGAGCCGCCGGTCGGGTTGTTCGGGCTGGTGACGAACACGACGTCCGGACGCCGCTGCGCGATCACCTCGGCGGCCGCGGCCGTGTCCAGGGTGAAGTCCGCGCGGCGCGGGGCCGGGAGCCACTCGGTGCGCGTGCCGGACGCGATGATCGGGTGCATCGAATACGACGGCTCGAACCCCAGCGCGGTGCGCCCGGGCCCGCCGAAGGCCTGCAGGATCTGCTGCAGGACCTCGTTGGACCCGTTGGCGGCCCAGACGTTCGCCTCCGACAGCACCACCCGCGTCGACACGCTCAGGTAGTCGGCCAGGTCCTGGCGCAGCGCCACGGCGTCGCGGTCCGGGTAGCGGTGCAGCTCGGCGGCCTCCGCGCGGACGGCCTCGGCCACGTCGGCGACCAGCTCCGGCGGCGGCGGGTAGGGGTTTTCGTTGGTGTTCAGCCGGACCGGGACGTCCAGCTGCGGCGCGCCGTAGGGCGACTTGCCGCGCAGGTCCTCGCGCAGCGGCAGCGCGTCCAGGGTGATCTCTTCGCCGATGGTCATCGGTCCTCGCCTCCGAAGCGCGCGGTGACGGCTTCGCCGTGCGCGGGCAGGTCCTCGGCGTTGGCCAGCGCGACGACGCGGCCGGCGACCTCGCGCAGCGCCTCCTCGGTGTAGTCCACGACGTGGATGCCCTTGAGGAAGCTCTGCACCGACAGGCCCGAGGAGTGGCGGGCGAACCCGCCGGTGGGCAGCACGTGGTTGGAGCCGGCGCAGTAGTCGCCGAGCGAAACCGGGGCGTACGCGCCGACGAAGATCGCGCCCGCGTTGCGGACCCGGGCGGCGACCTCGCGGGCGTTCGCCGTCTGGATCTCCAGGTGTTCGGCGGCGTAGGCGTCGACGACGCGCAAGCCGTCATCCACAGTGGACACCAGGATGACGCCGGACTGCTTGCCGCCCAAGGCTTCGGCGACGCGCTCGGTGTGCTTGGTCGCCGCGACGCGGTTCACCAGCTCGTTGTCGACGGCGTCGGCCAGCTGCTCGGATGTCGTGACCAGGACGCTCGCGGCCAGCGGGTCGTGCTCGGCCTGGCTGATGAGGTCGGCCGCGACGTGCACCGGGTCGGCGCTCTCGTCGGCGAGGATGGCGATCTCGGTCGGCCCGGCTTCGGCGTCGATGCCGATCAGGCCGCGCAGGAGCCGTTTGGCCGCGGTGAGGTAGATGTTGCCGGGCCCGGTGACGATGTCGACCGGGGCGAGCTCGGTGCCGTCGGTGTCCGTGCCGCCGTAGGCGAGCAGCGCGACGGCCTGCGCGCCGCCGACCGCCCACACCTCGTCGACGCCGAGCAGCTCGGCCGCGGCGAGGATGGTGGGGTGCGGCAGCCCGCCGAACGCGGCCTGCGGCGGCGAGCACACGACCAGCGAGCCGACGCCGGCGATCTGCGCCGGGACGACGTTCATCACGACGGTCGACGGGTAGACGGCCAGCCCGCCCGGCGCGTACAGCCCGACGCGCTCGACCGGAACCCACTTCTCGGTGACCGTGCCGCCCTCGACGACCGTGGTCGTGACGTCGGTCCGGCGCTGCTCGGCGTGGACCTTCCGGGCGCGCGTGATCGACTCCTCCAGCGCGGCGCGCACGGCCGGGTCCAGCCGCTCGAGGGCCTGCGTCAGCTCGGCCCGCGGCACGCGCACGGCGCCCGGGCGGACCTTGTCGAACTTCTCGGTGTACTCGAGGACGGCTTCGACACCGCGGTCACGGACCGCCTCGACCACCGGGCGCACGTGATGCAGCGCCGCGTCCACGTCGTATTCGGCGCGAGGGAGCGTGGCGCGCAGTTCGGCGGCGGTCGGGACCTGCCCACGCAGGTCGGTGCGGTTCAACATGCCCTCAAGGGTACGAGGTCACACTGAGGCACCCGTCGGCGATACTCCCCGATGACGGCCGATCCCAGCATGCAGGAGGCAGCGGTGCCGCGAATCGCGTTGTGCCAGGTCAACTCGGGTGACGAACCGGAGGCGAACCTGAAGCTGATTCGCTCCGGCGTGGAGGCCGCGGTGGCGGGCGGCGCGCGGATCGTCGTGTTCCCGGAGGCGGCGATGGCCCGCTTCGGCCGTCCCCTCGCCCCGGTCGCGGAAGCCATCGACGGGCCGTGGGCGTCGGCGGTGGCGTCGCTCGCCGCGGAGCACGACGTGCTGGTCGTGGCCGGGATGTTCACCCCGGCGGACGGCGGGCGGGTGCACAACACGCTGCTGGTCACCGGCGCCGGCCAGCACCTCGGCTACGACAAGATCCACCTCTACGACGCGTTCGGCTTCGCCGAGTCCGACACGGTGGCGCCGGGTACCTCGGTGACCACGTTCGAGCTGGACGGTGTCGTCTACGGCGTGGCGACGTGCTACGACGTGCGGTTCCCGGAGCTGTTCCGCGCGCTGGCCGACGACGGCGCCGACGTCGTGCTGCTGCCGGCGTCCTGGGGTGCCGGGGCGGGCAAGCGCGAGCAGTGGGAGGTGCTGGTGCGGGCGCGGGCCCTCGACTCGGGCTGCTGGGTGCTGGCCTGCGGCCAGGCCGACCCGGCGGCGACGGGCATCACGGTCAACCCGAAGGCCCCGACGGGCATCGGCCACTCGCTGGCCGCCGACGGCTTCGGCCGGGTGGTCGCGGCGGCGGGAGCGCAACCGGAGATGCTGCTGGCGGACGTGGACCCGGCGGTGTCGGCCCAGGCCCGCGCGGCCACCGGCGCCCTGGCCAACCGCCGGCTGTAAGCGCCCCAATGCGGCCTTGGTTGCGTCTGACGCACCCAAGGCGGCCTTCGGTGCGTCTGACGCACCGAAGGCCGCATTGGGGCGCTTGGGTCTGGCTAGCGGAGCAGGCCTTCGCGGATCGCCACCCGGACGAAGCCCGCCCGGCGGCGCTCGCCCGTCTTGTCGCGGATGCGGTCCAGGTAGGACCGGACCGTCCGGACGCTGATGTTGAGGATCTCCGCCACGTCGACGTCCCGCTCCCCCGCCGCCACCAGCCGGAGCACCTGCCTCTCCCGCTCCGACAGCACGATCTTCGGTCCCGCGTGGCGCTCTTCGCTGTCCTGGATGATCATCCCGGCCAGCGTCGGCGAGACGTACGCGTTGTCGTCGGCGATCGTGCGGATCGCGCGCAGCAGCTCGTCGCCGTCGACGTCCTTCGACAGGAAGCCCTTCGCGCCCGCCTGCATCGCGCCCAGCACCTCCGGCTGTTCCGCGTGCGCCGACACCACCAGCACCTTGTGCCCCATGTGCCCCACCTCCAGGACCGCGGCCGCGTCCTGGACGCCGCGCAGCTTGAGGTCGAGGACCACGACGCTGCCCGCCGGCTGGTCCTGCACCGCGAACCGGGCCACGGAGTCGGCGACCGCGCCCAGCTCGATGTCCGGGGCTTCGGTGAGCACGCGCGTGAGCGCGTACCGGTAGAGCGGGTGGTCCTCGATCACGCCGACCTGGATCATCCGCGGTGCGCTCACTTGCGGCCGCCGCGCCGCGGCCCGGAGCCGCCGATCAGGCCGCGCCGGATGGCCTCCTTGACCAGGCCCGGGCGGCGCCGCTCGCCCGTCTTGTCGCGGATGCGGTCGAGGTAGCCGCGGACCGTCCGGACGCCGATGCCGAGGATCAGCGCGATGTCGACGTCCCGCTCCCCCGCCGCGACCAGCCGCAGCACCTGCTCCTCGCGCGGCGACAGCTCGACGTCCGCCGAGACCGCCGGCCGGTCCGCGTTGTCCTTCATGATCATCCCGGCGACGACGGCCGAGACGTACGCGCCGCCGTCGGCGACCGTCTTGATCGCGATCAGCAGCTCGTCCGCGTCGACGTCCTTCGAGAGGAACCCGCGGGCGCCCGCCGCGATCGCCCCCAGCACGACCTCGGGCTCCGCCTGCGCGGACACGACCAGCACGTGGTGCCCGAGCTCGCAGACCTCCAGCACCGCCGCCGCCCCAGCGACGCCGGGCAACCCGAGGTCGAGCAGCACCACGCTGCCCGGTGGCTGCCGGTGGACGTGGAACCGCGCGACCGAGTCGACCACCGCGCCGAGTTCGACGAAGTCGGCTTCGGCCAGCACCCGCTCCACGGACACGCGGTACAGCGGGTGGTCTTCGATCACCGCGACCCGGATCCGGCCGGAGTCCAGGCCGTCCCCGGCCGAGCGCTCTTGTGTCATGTGCACGACTTTCACCCCGTTCCACCCGACGGAGCCGGCCGCCCGGCTGTGGCCGGGTCCAGCGCGGGGCCCGTCGGCACCATTGCCAGCAAACTACCGGTGACCGGCGACTTGGCCACGCTTCCGTATCCGAGCGAGGCCAGTGCCTGCGCGGTCACCACCGGGTACTTCCGGCCGGTGTCGGTCACCAGCCAGGTGGTGGCCGAACCGGATTCGACGACGACGGCTCCCCCCGACGGCGGCACGTACACCTCGTCCGCCACCCGTGCTTCGGTGCGGGTGGCGACCTGGATGGCCCTGGCACCGGCGGGAAGCGGGAATTCGGCCGAAACGAGCAACCGGCCGCCCTGCGCGCACAGCGCGACGGAGTTGCCGGTGATCGGGGCCTTGCCGGGGATGCGGTCCGGGAAGGCCGCGGGATCGGCGCCGCCGGCCCGCGGCGCGGCGGCCTTCGGCACGGCGGCGACGTCGGCCGCGCGGACCTCCACCGGCGCCGGCGTCCCGGAGTAGGCGGCCGCGTTGGCCCGCGTCGTGACCAGGAGGCTCGCTTCGGTCTGCCCGACCGGTTCGAGGCCGTCGCGGCGGACGAGGTAGTACGACGTCGCGGAGCCGGGCGCGGCCATCGCGTCCACCACGGCGAGGACTTCGCCGACGCGGGTGGCGCGCCCGCCCACCGCGGGACCCCGGTCGCCGGCGCCGTCCACCGGCAGGGCCGTCAGGTCCCGCCCGGCGGGAACGGTGTCGATCCACCGCGCGGACACCGCGATCGTCGGGTAGCTGTCGAACTGCAGCGCGGCCGCCGCCTCGTCGCTGAGCCGGTGCCGGCGGCCGCCGGTGAGCAGGAAGCGCTCGCCCTGCGGCAGCCGCACGATCACGCCCTGGTCGCGCGGCAGCTCGACACCGGACGCCGGCGCGGCCAGCAGGACGGCGGTGCGCGGCTCGGCCGACGCGGGCGCGTCCTGGGTGGTGCGGCTGCAGCTCGTCCACTGGGTGGTCACCAGCGCGCCCGCGGCGGGCACCGAGTCGGGCGCACCCGGGATGCCGATCGGGGTGCCGCGGCCGGCCTTGCCGAGGTTCTCCGGGGAAACCGGCACGGTCGCGTCGCCGTTGCCGCCGGCCAGCAGCCGCGCGGAGGCGTAGTTGAGCACCGGGTGCAGCACGCCGTCGGCGCCGAGCACGAACCGCGCGCCGGTGCCCTCCTCGACGATCACCTTGCCGCCGGCCAGCCAGTCCTTGCCGCCGGCGGGGTTCAGCAGGCCGACGATGCCGAAGACGGCGGTGACGAGCAGCGCGGCCACGAGCCCCAGCACCGTCCCGAGCACGAGACGGCGGCTGGGCGAGACGGGGTGGTTGGCGTCGGCGGCGACGAGCGCCGAGACGAGCCTGCGGCGGAGGAACTGGTACGCCTGGATCTGGTCCCGCTGCGTCCACACGCTGCTGTTCCCCCGGCTGTGTGCGTCGTCCCTCCGAGCCGCCGATGCTAAGCACCCGGCTGCGGGGCGGCGAGGGTAATTTTTACGCCCACGCGGCATCTGGGGAGGCAGTAGCGTCGCGGGCCGGGGAAAGGGGAGCCCGTGTCCGTCGAAACCGCCGGGGCCGTCCGCCCGGCACCGTCCCGGCGCCCGAGCGCGCCGCTGCCCTGGCTGCTCCCGGTCCGGCCGCTGCAGGCCGCGCTGTGGGAGCTCGCGGGCATCGCCGTGCTGCTCGCGTGGACGGCTAGCGGGGTCACGCAGCCGCTGCGGATCGGGGTCAGCGTGGCCGCCGGGCTGGTGGTGCTGCTGACGTCGGTCCGCTTCGCCGGGCGGCACCTGGCGGGCTGGGCGCTGACCTGGACGGCGTACCGGCTGCGCCGCCACGACACGCGCCGCGACAGCCCGGACCCGCTGCTGTGCGTGGCCGGGCCCGTCAAGGTGCGCCAGCACGTCGACCGCGCCGGCAACCGGTTCGGCGTCGCCGAGGTCGGCGGCGGCTGGAGCGCGATCGTGCGGCTGACCCCGGGGCCCGGTGCGCCGGGACCGGCGGCGCTGGTCGACATCCTGCGGGCCGCCTACCGCCGTCCGGACATCCCGCTGGCGTCGGCGCAGCTGCTGACCTGGGCGATCCCGCGCGGCGAGCAGGTGCTGCGGGTGCGCTGGCTGGCGGTGCGCTACCGGCCGGACCTGGCGCCGGTCGCGGCGCTGGCCCGCGGCGGCGGCGACCTCGGCGCGTTGCGCAGCACGGCGTCGGCGGCGCTGAGCCTGATGGGCGCGCTGGCCGAGGCCGGCTACCAGAGCACGGTGCTGGAGGCCGGCGAGCTGGCGAAGGAGCTGCGGGTCGCGCTGGGCGTCCAAGGCACCGCGGAGGCCCCGCCGGACCGCTGGAAGTCCTGGGTGTGGGGCGACGCGACGCAGCGCTGCTTCACCCCGCGGTCGGGCCGGCTACTGGACTTTTCGGTACCGGGAGCGGCGTTCACGGCGACGTCGTACACGCTGACCCGGACACCGGGCGGGCGCGAGAAGGACGAGGTGACCATCCGGGTCGGGGCTCGTCCCGGTGCCGCCGTCCCGCCGCCGGGGATCCCGGTCGTGCCCCTGCACGGCCGGCACGGCGCCGCGGTCCGCAAGACCCTTCCGCTGGCCCTGGACGCCTAGCGCGTGACCCCGGCGTAGGCGGCCAGCACCACTTGCCCAGCCCGCGCGGTGTGCCCGAGCAGGTGCCGCACCGCCAGGTTTCCTTGCCCGCGGTCGTCGGCCAGGACCAGTGCGCACAACGCGGTCATCGTCTTGGTGGTGGACCAGACGGTCGTGATGGCCACGGCGGGAAGCCAGCTCCGGCCCGCCCGGCCGCACCACTCGTTTTCAGCCGCGGACGGCTTCGTACACCCCTGCGATCATGCCGACGAACGGGACCAGCGCCAGCAGCACCAGGAACTCCGAGACGTCCAGCAGCCTCGACCAGTACGGGGACCGCCGCCCGCGCGCCACCCGCGTCGAGTAGGCCAGGCAGAGCACCGCCGCCACGACGACCGCGCAGCCCGCCGCGAAGACCGCCGTCCGGTCGCCCGAAGCGACCAGCCACCCGCCGGCGCAGCCGAGTGCCGCGACGCCGAAGCCGACCAGCACCAGGCGTTGCGCTTTCCCCGCGTACGAACGGGAGCGGAGAACCCACGCCAGTCCGAGCAGCCCGGCCAGGCCCGCTTCCCACGGGCCACCGGACGACAGCACGATCGAAGAAGCCAGCACCACCAGGCCCAGCGCCACCAGCAGGCCCGTCAGCACCGCCTGCGCCCGGGACGTCCGGCCGATCATCTCGGTGCCCAGCGACGGCTGCTCGTCCGCGCGGAACGCCGCCATGTCGTCCGGCACCCGCGGCAGCGGCAGCCGGGCCAGGCGCAGTGCGAGCATCGGCGCGACGGCCGCCAGCGCCGTGGCGAGCACCGCGACGACCGCCGCCGCCGAGACCGGGCGGACGCCGGCCAGCAGCACCACGCCCGTCGTCACCGCGCCGAAGCCCGCCGCGCCGGTGATCGCCACGAACCACGGCAGGCGGTCGGCCACCGAGACCGCCGCCAGCACGCCGTACACCGTCACCGCCGCGAATCCCGCGGCCAGCGGCCCGGCCGACAGCGAGAACAGCGGATGCGGTGGCAGCACGGACATCCCGGCCAGCAGCGCGACGCCGACCCCGGCCAGCGAACCGGCCGCGCCCGCTTCGGCGTCACCGTAGGCGCGGCTCAGCGCGCCGCCGCCGAGCAGCAGCACCAGGGCCAGCAGCCCGGTCCCGATCGGGGCCAGCACGCTGCCGGACGCGGCCGCCTGCACCAGCAGCCCGCCGGCCAGCAGCAGCACCACCGCGGCGAGCAGCCCGGACCGGCGGGCCACCGACGGGCCCCAGCCACCGGAAGTGTCCGCGACACTGGCGATCGAGTCGACGACGTCGTCGAACAGCAGCGGCCCCCGCGGGCGCTCCCGCGGGGTCAGGTGCAGCACTTCGCCGTCGCGGATCTGGGCGGCCGCGACGCTGAGCCCCAGCGCGAGCGGTGCCCCGCCGAGCCGGGACAGCACCCAGCCCGGGTGCTCCGCCGACGCCTGCCCGGCGGCGCCGGCCAGCCGGACCAGCTGCGGGACCAGCTCGGCGAACGTCGACTGCTGCGGCAGGGCGACGTCGACGCGGGCCCGTGGCGTGACCACCGTGACCCGGCGGGTCGTCCCCGTGAGCGACGCCGTCATCACACGTCTTTCGCGGCCGCGATCACCGGGGCGAACTTGGCGCTCGACGCCTCGGCGAGCTTCTGCAGCCCGGCGTTGACCGCCTCGAGGACGATCTCCGAGAGGTTGCGGGCGTCGTACTCGCGGATCGCGCGGGGGTCGATGTCGACCGAGGTGAACCGGCCGTCGCCGCGGAGGGTGACGGTGACCTCGTTCTGCCGCGAGTGCGCCTTGATCTCCATCGCCTCGACCGTGCGCTGGATCCGCTGGACCTCCTCGGTCTGCTTGCGCACCTGCGCGAGCAGCTCGTCCATGTCCGGCACCGCGTACGGATCGGTCACTGTGCTTTCCCTTCGTGCTGGCGGACGCGGACACTGCCGACGAACCGCTGGAAACCGGGGGCGAGCCGGCGCGCGGCCGCGGGCGCGGCCGTGCAGGCGAGCTCGAGCACCAGCCGGTCGTCCGGCGTCGCGCCGGGGACCGTCAGGTGCACCTGGGTCTGGATCAGCTCGGTGCCTTCGCCGGTACGCAGGCGCAGCAGCTGCGTCACACCGGGCGCGGCGGGCTCGCCGACGTCGCGGCGGCTCAGCACGTCGAGCCCGGCCAGCGTGCGCGAAAGGCGTTCGACGGCTTCGGCGGCGATCGTGTCGATCGACGCGTCGTCGGGCCGCTGCTGCACGCTGACCGTGATGTTGGGCGTGAACTCCTCGCCCGGCACCGGGTGCACGGCGACGAACACCGCGCCCGAGTCGCCGGGGCGGACCGCGGTCCACCCGTCCGGGATGACGAAGTCCAGGGGAAGCGTCACCACGACCCCACATACGCGACGGCGTCGTCCCAGGCCGAGGCGACGGCCTCGGCCGCGTCGGAAGCCGCGTGGCCGACCACGTCGACGGCCGCGCCGCCGTACTCGCCGATCGTGTGGCCGAGCTTGGGCAGGTCGATGTCGATCTTCGCGCCGACCCCCAGCCCGAGACCGAGTGCCGCGCCGGCCTTGAAGTTGACCTTGATGTGGCCGGCGTCGTAGACGGCCTGGGCGTCCAGCTGCGCGCCGAGGCCGTACTGGAGGGTGCCGTTCGCGCCGACGCCGATGCCCGCGACGTCTGCGGCGACCTCGCCCTCGACCTTCCCGCCCGCGAAGGCGTTCACGTGCCCGCCGAAGCCGTGGGCGCCGATGGTGCCGGACGCGCTGACCTCGCCGCCGGCGAACGCCGTGCCGTTGGCGTGTGCTTCGGCGACACCCCACTCCTTCTTGGCTTCGAGCTCGCCGTGGAAGGCCGCCAGCTCGGCGTGCCCCGACGCGCCGGCGTCCCAGCCCTTCGACGTGATCTTGCCGTCGTACTCCGGCGACCAGCCGTCCTGGTCGTGCTGGAACTTGTAGTAGGTGATCTCGGTGTTGCGGGCCAGTTTCTGCTTGACGCCTTCGGGTTCCGGCTGCCCGAAGGGCGTGTCGGCCTTCTTCGGCGCGCGCGTGCCTTCGAGGCCGTCCCAGGTGAGCTTCTTCCAGCCGGAGTTGCCGAACCACGACGGCACGGTCCGCGGCCGCTTGCGCCCGTCGAGGGGTTCGCCGTTGAGCCAGTGCAGCGGGCCGCGGGCCCACTTGCCCAGCTCGTGCTCCAGCCGGCCGACGCCTTCGGGCGGGAACAGCTCGGCGAGGGCGTCGGAGAACTCGTCGACGACCTCGCGGGCGGCTTCGGCGCTCTGCTCGCCGAGCTGCCGCGCGGCCTGGATGAACGCGCCGACCGAAGCGGAGTTCACCGCGCGGGCCTGGGCGGTGAGCTGCGCGGCGTACTGGTCGAACTGCGCGATGACCGAGTCGACCGCGGCTTCGGCCGACTGCACCAGCCGAGCCGCGATCGACAGCCGGTTCGCCTGGTCGCCGAGTTCGGCGGCGGCGTCGGCGAGTTCTTCGCCGAGCTTTCCGGCCGCGGCCGCGAACGCGGTGCAGGCGTCGCCGTCCCAGTCCGCGTGCAGGTTCTTCGCCGACTCGCCGATCTCGTCCGCCTCGCGCGAGACCGTCGAGGCCTGGGCGGCGACCCGCTGCGACGCGGCACTCAGCGCACCCGGGTCACCGGTGACCCGCCGCCGGCACTCGGCCAGGACGCGCCGGTAGCCGGACAGCACCGAGCTGACCACCCCCGACGCGTCGACCACCCCCGAGCCCCGCATCGGCTAGTTCCCGGCCGCGTCGTAGCCGACGTGCTGGCTGAAGTGCTTGCCGTTGTAGTCCAGGGCGATGTCGAGGTCGAAGTCCCGGCCGCCGGGCGCCTCCACAGTGGACTCGCCGGTGGTGAGGTCGGTGTGGATGACGACTTCGTCGGCGCTGTGCACCGGCTGGGCGACCGGCGCGGGCTGGCTCACCGGAGACGGCTGCGCCGGCACGGCCGCACCACTCGGCGCCGGGTCCACGGCGATCCAGCTGTTCGCCGGGTACAGCGGGGTGCCGTTGCCGGACACCGCCGTGCCACCGCCGGAACCGCCGCCGCCGGCGAGCGCGGGCGGGGTGTAGTCGGTGAACGACGGCTGCTGCGGGATCCCCCCGCCGCTCCCGCCCGCCACCTCGTGCTGTCCCGACGGGCTCGCCACCGGCGCCGGGGCCTGGGGCGCCGTGACGGGGGTGTTCCCGATCGACGGCGTCGTCGCGCCCGAGCCGCCGGAGCCGCCGGAGCCGCCGGAGCCGTGGTGGAAGAGCTTCTCGATCTCGCCGACGACCTGCGCGAGCGTCGTCACCTGCTGGGCGAGGTCGACCGCGCCGAGCGCCTTGAGCAGCGCGCCGATCGACGTGATGAACGCCCGCAGCGACGCGCTCGTCGCGGTCGACAAAGCGACCGCCGCGCCGTAGGTCCACCAGTTCGACATCAGCGCGGCGACCGTCGGGTTCACCGCCGAGACCACCGCGCGGTAGGCCTCCTGCGCGGTCCTGATCAGCGTGCCGGAGACGCCGAGCAGCTCGGCGCCCTTCTGCACGACGTCGATGATCTTCGTGAGCTGGTCGAGCGACTCGCCGATCTTCTTCAGCGCCGACTCGCTCGCCGCGCCGGACCAGATCCGGCCGAGCTGGTCGGCGGCCTTCGTCAGCTCGTTGTACATGCCGAGGAACTGCTCGGCCTTGTGCACCAGGTCCACCACGTGCTTCGCGATCTGCTCCGGCCGGCCGGTGACGATCTGCGGCAGGATGGTGATCGGCCCGCCCGAGGACGCGGTCGCGTCCATCGCGCTGGAGTTCGGGAAAGTCAGCATCGGACCTCGCAGGGGTTCAAGGAGCGGACGATCAGGCGACGACGGACGCGGGCCGGTACACGCTGACCTTCGCCAGCCCGCTGATGCGGGCGTCGAGGAGCCCGTGGTTGTACAGGCGGCCGCCGTCACCGGCGACGCCGATGACCGGCTGGCGGTCGGGGAACAGCAGCGGCTCCACGACCACGACGTCACCGCTGTGCACCCCGCCGGGAACGTCGGAGAAGGTGCGGGCGGTGCCGGCGTAGACCTCGATCAGCCCGACCCGCGCCTGGTTGTCGGCGTCCCCGGCCAGCCAGTCGTTGAAGTCGGCGACACCGTGGAAGCGCGTGTCGGTGATCGGGTGGTCGCCGAGCCTGCCGAGCCGCGCGTCGCCCAGGTAGCGCAGCACGTTGCCGACCGACGACGGCTCGCCGTGGGCGCCCGCGCTGTCGTTGATGGCCAGGGTGGCCAGCTCGGAGGCGTGGGAGCTGCCCCAGATCGAGGACGCGGTGCTCGCCGGGCCGTGCCCGCCGCCGTAGCCGGCGGCGATGTCCCGGTCGGCCGCCTGGTAGGCGTCGGCGCTCGCCTTGACCAGCCCGTTGATCTGCTGCAGCAGCTGCAGGAGGGTGCGGACGGCGGTGACCTGGGTCGAGTGCAGCGCGGCGTTCGCCGCGGCGACGGCGCTGCCGAAGCTCGCGAACGACATCGGCGGCACGACGAGCCGTTCCAGGTCGGCCACGGCGTTGATGCCGTGGGCGATGACGCCGCCGACGTTCCCGACGCACGCGCGCATCGCCTCGGGCTCCGCCCGGTACTCGCCGGCCATGGCTCTCCTTGCCCTTCGCGGGTGGCTGCTCGGCAGAGCGTAGGTTCGGCCCCGGAAGCGGGCGGACGGCAAAAGTACCCACCGCGGACGGGCGGCGAGTGGCCAAAATACCGGTCAGCACCCCCGACCTGGAGCGAGCCCGTACCGATGAGCCTGTCGCCGGACCGACCGAGCGAGATCGTGCTGCAGTCCCCGCCGATGCTCCCGAAGAGCTCGTCCGGCGGCCTGGTGCAGCTGATGATGTTCCTGCCGATGATGCTCGGCATGGGCGCGCTGTCGTTCGTCTACATCGGACGTGACGGCGGCGTGATGACGTGGGTCTTCGGCGCGCTGTTCCTCTGCGCCATGGGCGGCATGGTCGTGATGTCGCTGGGCCGCGGCGGGATGGCGAAGAAGGCGCAGATCAACGACGAGCGCCGCGACTACCAGCGTTACCTGTCGGGGCTGCGGGCCCAGGTCCGCGACATCGCCGACGGCCAGCGCGCGGCGATGATCGCCGTCCAGCCCGACCCGGCCGACCTGTGGGCCTACGTGGAGACGGGGAAGCTGTGGGACCGGCGGCGCGCCGACCCGCAGTTCGCGCAGGTGCGCGCGGGCACCGGCCCGCAGCGGCTGGCGACACCGCTGAAGGCGCCGCAGACCGTGCCGCTGGAGGACCTGGACCCGGTGTCCTCCACCAGCCTCAAGCACTTCATCCGGACCTACTCGACGGTCGACGGGCTGCCGGTGGCGTTGTCGCTGCGGTCGTTCGCCGCGGTCACCGTGGCCGGGCGGCGCCCCGACGTGCTCGGGCTGGTGCGCGCGCTGCTGGGCCAGCTCGTCACGTTCCACTCCCCCGCCGACCTGCGCGTCGCGCTGTGCGTCCCGGCCGAACGCCGGCACGACTGGGAATGGGCGAAGTGGCTGCCGCACGCGACGGCGTCCGGCGCGGCCGACGCCGTCGGGTCGCGCCGGCTCGCGGCGGACTCGGCGGCCGGGCTGGCCGAGCTGCTCGGCGCCGATCTCGGCGAGCGTCCCGCGTTCAGCCGCCGGGCGGCGGCCGAGCTGGACCTGCCGCACCTGGTGGTCGTCGTCGACGGCGGCAACGCCCACGGCGAGCCGCGGCTGATCGGCGAGGACGGCAGGCTCGGCGTCACGGTGATCGAGGTCGGGCAGGAGCACCCGCGGACGTTCTCGACCGAGCGGCTGCTGAGCCTGCACACCGCCCCGGACTCGCTGGGCATGGTCGTCGGCGACGCCACCGAGCAGCGGCTCGGGTTTCTCGGCCGCCCGGACGTCCTCGACCGCGGTGCCGCGGAAGCGCTGGCCCGGATGCTGACGCCGTTGCACACCCCGGCCGCGGTCGTCGGCGAGAAGCCGATGTCGTCGACGTTCGGGCTGGCCGGGCTGCTGGGCATCGGCGACCCGCGCGACACCGACACGACCGTGACGTGGGCGCCGCGCTCGGCCCGCGACCGGCTGCGGATCCCGCTCGGCGTCAACCCCGAGGGCCGTCCGGTGGAGCTGGACCTCAAGGAGTCGGCCGAGGGCGGGATGGGCCCGCACGGCCTGGTCATCGGCGCGACCGGGTCCGGCAAGAGCGAGCTGCTCCGGACGCTGGTCACCGCGCTGGCCGTGACGCACTCGTCGGAGACGCTCAACCTCGCGCTGATCGACTTCAAGGGCGGCGCCACCTTCGCCGGGATGACCGGGCTGCCGCACACGTGCGCGGTGATCACGAACCTGTCCGACGACCTCGCGCTGGTCGACCGGATGGCCGACGCGCTCAACGGCGAGCTGCTGCGGCGGCAGGAACTGCTGCACGCCGCAGGGAACTACGCGTCGGTGCGCGACTACGAGAAGGCGCGGGCCGACGGCGCGCCGCTCGACCCGCTGCCGTCGTTGCTGGTGATCATCGACGAGTTCAGCGAACTGCTGTCGTCGCGGCCGGAGTTCATCGACCTGTTCGTCGCCATCGGACGGCTCGGGCGGTCGCTCGGAATTCATCTGCTGCTGGCTTCGCAGCGGCTGGAGGAGGGCCGGCTGCGCGGGCTCGACTCCCACCTGTCGTACCGGATCGGCCTGCGGACGTTCTCCGCGGCCGAAAGCCGGGCGGTGCTGGGCGTCGCCGACGCCTACCACCTGCCGCCGGTGCCGGGCTCGGCGTACCTGAAGTCCGACACCGAAACGCTGGTCCGGCTCAAGGCCGCGTACGTCTCCGGGGAGCTGCCGCCGCGCAGCACGGTCGTGCGCGAAGACGGCCAGGCGCTGGGCGTGCTGCCGTTCACCCTCGACGCGGTCGAGATCCCGGTGACCACCTCGGAAGCGCCGGCGGCGGCCGACGGGACCGGCGAGACGATCATCCACGCGATGCTCTCGCGGCTCGAAGGCCGCGGCCCGGCCGCGCACCAGATCTGGCTGCCGCCGCTGGCCGAGCCGCCGACGCTGGACCAGCTCCTGCCGCCGCTGGGTGAGGACGCCGCACGCGGCCTGTGCCCGCTCGGCTGGGGCGGCAACGGGAAGCTGACGATCCCGGTGGCGCTGGTGGACAAGCCGTTCGAGCAACGGCGTGACCTGCTGTGGGCGGACTTCTCCGGCGCGGCCGGGCACGCGCTGATCGTCGGCGCGCCGCAGAGCGGCAAGTCGACGCTGATGAAGGACATCGCGGGGATGCTCGCGCTGACGCACACCCCGGCCGAGGTGCAGATCTTCGTCCTCGACATGGGTGGCGGCGCGCTGGCGCCGATCGCCGGGCTGCCGCACGTGTCGGGGTACGCGACGCGCCGTGACGCGCAGCGCTGCCGCCGGGTGGTGGCCGAGCTGACGACGTTGCTGGAGCAGCGCGAAGAGTTCTTCGCCGCGCAAGGGATCGAGTCGATGGCGACGTTCCGCGCGCGGCGCGCGGAGTTCACGGAAAGCACCGACGGCCGCGAATTCGGCGACGTGTTCCTCTTCGTCGACAACTGGACGACGATCCGGCAGGAGTACGAGCAGCTGGAGGAGCAGATCACCGGGCTGGCGGCGCGCGGGCTCGGGTTCGGCATCCACGTGATCGTGTCGCTCAACCAGTGGATCGGCGTCCGCGCGCAGCTGCGTGACGCCATCGGCACGCGGTTCGAGCTGCGGCTGGGCGACCCGATGGATTCCTCGATCGACCGCAAGGTGGCGGCGAACGTCCCGGCGGACCGCCCGGGCCGCGGGTTGGCGGCGGAGAAGCTCCATTTCCTGGCGGCCCTGCCCCGGATCGACGGCGACCAGCGCCCGGAAACGATCGGCGCGGGCGGCGTCGACCTCGTCCGCCGGATTTCGGAGGCGTGGCGCGGTCCGCGGGCA
Source organism: Amycolatopsis australiensis (assembly GCF_900119165.1). Taxonomy (NCBI): domain Bacteria; kingdom Bacillati; phylum Actinomycetota; class Actinomycetes; order Pseudonocardiales; family Pseudonocardiaceae; genus Amycolatopsis; species Amycolatopsis australiensis. Next base: position 7,869,913 of record NZ_FPJG01000006.1, read on the forward strand.
CCGCAGGTCCGGCTGCTGCCGCCGGAGGTTCCGCTGGACACGTTGCCGCCGGCCCCTTCGCGCCAGGTGACGCTGGGGATCGCGGAGTCGACGTTGCGCCCGGTGTACCTGGATTTCGCGGCGGACCCGCACTTCGTGGCGTTCGGCGACGTCGAGTCCGGCAAGAGTTCCTTGCTGCGCGCGCTGGCGCACGGCATCACGTCGGCCTACACACCCGAAGAGGCGGCGATCATCGTCGCGGACTACCGCCGTGGCTTGCTGGGCGCGGTGTCGGAGCCGCACCTGCTGGGCTACGCGGGTTCCGAGGGCAAGCTGACGGAACTGATCACCGACTGCGCGACGGCGATGCGCAACCGCCTCCCGGGGCCATCGGTGACCCCGGAGCAGCTGCGCAACCGCTCGTGGTGGCGCGGCCCGGAGCTGTTCGTGCTGGTGGACGACTACGAGCTGGTGGCCACGGTGGGCCGCAACCCGCTGCAGCCGCTGCTGGAGTTCCTGCCGCAGGCCCGCGACATCGGCCTGCACCTGCTGATCGTCCGCGGTTCGGGCGGCGCCGGGCGGGCGATGTTCGAGCCGGTCCTGCAGCGGCTGCGGGAGCTGGGATCCCCGGGACTGATCATGTCGGGGGCGAAAGACGAAGGAGCCCTGCTGGGCGACGTCAAGCCGTCACCGCAGCCGCCGGGCCGCGGAACGCTGGTGTCCCGACGGCAGGGAACCGGGCTGGTCCAGGTGGCATGGACGAAACCGGCGGAGTCCTAGGCCCGCCGGGCGGAAGCCATCTAGGCAACGAACAACTTGTCCTTGATCCGCACTTCGGGAGTCACCGTCACCTCGAGGTTTCCCACCAGTGAATCGGATTCGAAATCGACGTCGATCGATGTGCGGTCACGGTCTCGGGCGAACCGGATCAGCACCGCGCTCTCCCGGAACAGCTCGAGGGCGACTCGGTCCCCGTCTTCCAGACGAAGCGCACGGACCTCCCGGCCACGTCATAAGAGAAGGTGACCGAATCCCGGCCGCCGGCTTCGAAGACGAGCGTCTGCACGGTGGAGCCGGGTTCGCTCAGCACCGGCTCCACCCCAACGGTTTCCAGCACCTCCAGCGCGCTGGGCACGATCAGTTCGCGAAACGTCATACCCGCCACCACTTCCGGACTTCGGCGCGGATCTGGCGGCGGCTCAAGCGGGGTCCGCCCAGGACTGCGCCGTGTTCGTCAGTTCGTCGACGAACTTGCGGACCGTCTCGCCGTGCGGCCCCGGGAAGCGCGCCGCCACCGCCGGGGCCAGCGGGCCCTGGATCAAGTCGACGACTTCCCGCCGCTGCGCCGGAGTGAGGTGGCCGAGGTCGAAGGTGCGGAAGCCGTGGGTGGACGCCGCCCGCAGCTGGCCGGCCGTCTCCTCGTCGGTCACCTGCCCGGCGAGGTAGTCCAGGACCCAGTAGTACGTGCCGCTCGAGGCGATCCACCAGTCCGGTGAGCCGGTCCGCATGATGTTCCCGGACATTTCGCGCCTCGTCCCGTTCCCTTTTCATCGCATTGCGGGCATCGAAAAAGCGGCGCCATGACGAATTGACCCGCCCCCCGCGGCCGCCGCGGAAGCGACAGGCTTTTACACACTAACCAGACAACCGGTCGGTCCGGAATGTGATGTACGTCACCACTCCTTTCGGTAATATCCGGCGTCCTTCCCCGATGGGATGACGGGGACCTGGCCACGCGGCCGCGACCACCGTCACCACGGTTGCGACGTTCGGCGTAGGGACAGGTCGGGAGGGATCGACCAGGGGAGGAACGCCGGTCCGGGGAAACCGGCAAGTCGAACAGCAACCGCCTTCACGCATTCGCCGAACGCGCGTTTCCAATGAGCGATACATCGCTCATTGGAATGTCACGTGTCGGCGGAAAACACGCGTGCGCATTTTCGCGCGTTCACGCTCCGCCATTCCCATCGGGCCGGGTTCCGGCACGTACGAGAAGGAAAACGCATGCACTTCAGCAAGAAGCTCGCCGGCGCGGCCGCGGTCGCGCTCGGGCTCGCCACCGCCGGTGTCTGGACCGCTTCCGCGGCCTCCAGCGCCACCGCGGCCGACGGCGACACCCAGCCCTCGCTCGTCGAGGACTACTCCTATCCCGGCGCCGCCGCGATCCAGGCGCAGTACCACGTCACCCTCATCTCCGGCGACGGCCACATCGTCTTCGCCGACTGCGCCACGCCGCCGGTCGACAACGTCAGTGTCATGCAGGTCCGCTCGACCGAGGACGTCGGCACCAACGGTCTCGTCTGCTTCAAGGTCCTCGCCCCGGCCGGCCACCTCGAGCTGCGCATCCCGGCCGTCTACGAAATCCGCGGTGACGGACGCGCCAGCGGCGCGGGCCACAAGGTCAAGGCCGAGGTCACCACGGACGCCGGCCAGCACTCGACGGTGGACGTCAACCCGAGCGGCAGCACGCAGGTCGGCATCGGCGCGAACCCGAACAACCCGCCGGCCACCCTCCTGCAGCTGACCGCGGCGCCCTGATCGCCATGCGCGCCACGACTTCCGCGATCCTGTCCGCCACCGTGCTCGCCGGTGGCCTGCTCGCCGCCACGCCGGCGGGCGCCGTGTCCGGGGGACCACGGTCCCCGCCGGCACCCATCCGTTCCTGGCGCGGATCACCACCGCCACGAAAGCGTGCTCCGGCGCGCTGATCGACCCGTCGTGGCTGCTGACCTCCGCGTCCTGCCTCACGCCGACCGACTCGGGCGCCTCGAGCGAAGCCGCCACGATCACCGTCGGCGACGTGAACCTCGGTACCGGCGCCGGGTTCACCACGACAGTGGCCAAGGTCGTCCGCCACCCCGGCCGTGACGTCGTCCTCGCGAAGCTCGCGGCCGCCGCGACCGCCGTCACGCCGGTGGCCGTGAGCACCACCGCGCCGCAGGCCGGGGAAACCCTGCAGGTGGCCGGCTTCGGCCGGACGGCCACCGAGTGGGTGCCCGGGCGGCCGCGCGTCGCGGCGTTCACCGTCGCGGGCGTCGACGGCTCCGCGGTATCCGTCTCTTCGGCCGACGGCGTGGACACCTGCAAGGGCGACGCCGGTGGCCCCGCCTTCCGGGTCACCGGCGGCACCGCCCAGCTCGTCGCGCTGAGCAGCACCTCGTGGCAGCACGGCTGCCTCGACGTCACCGAAACCCGCCAGGGCGGCACCGAAACCCGCGTCGACGACCTCGCCACGTGGATCCGCCAGCACACCCTGCCGACGCCCGTGTCGTGCCCCGCCGGGGCGGCGATCTGGACCGCCCGCACCGACGGCACCCTCTGGCGGTACGTCCACCAGGGCGCGGCCGACGGCACCTTGAGCTGGACGCAGCCGAGCAAGGCGATCGGCTGGGGCTGGGACGGCAGGACGCTGGCCGGCAAGGGCGGCGTGATCTGGGACATCCACCGCAACCACGGCTCCGGTGACCCGTTCGGCTCCGGCAGCCTCAAGCGCTGGGTCTACTCGACCGACAGCGGCTGGAGCGGCGGCGGCCAGGTCGGCAGCGGCTGGGAACGCTACCTCACGCCCGAGTACCGCGAGCGGATCACCGTGGACCGGCAGAACCGCATCTTCATGATCGACGACCAGCACCGGCTGAAGGTCTACGCCTGGGACGACGCCACCGGCTGGTGGGTCAACGGCGGCGGCGACGTGCTCGACACCGGCTGGGACCGCTTCGACTCGATCACCGCGGCCGGCGACGGCGTGCTGTACGCGCGGAAGCCGACCGGCGAGCTGTTCCGGTTCCAGTACGACTTCACGACGTCGTCGTGGACCCAGCGCGACAAGCCGGTGGGCGTCGGCTGGCAGATGTTCAGCGAGATCTTCTCGCCGGGCGGCGACATCCTGTACGGCCGCGGCAGCACCGGCAGCAGCCCCTGGGACGGCCAACCCGGCCCGGTTCTCCGCTGGTACCGCTACTCCGACAACACCGACACGTGGGCCCCGTCGGGCCCGGACCGCATGGGCGTGACGATCGGCACGGGCTGGAACACCGAGATCCACGTGACCGCCGCGCCGGACTCCTGCACGCTCACCCCCTGATCCGAGAACGGAACCGCATGCGCACGAACGCACGAAGAACAGCGACGATCTCGGCGGCGGTGGTCGCGGCCGGCCTGCTGGCCGCCGTCCCCGCGGCGGCCGTCCCCGGCGGTAGCGCCGCCGGGCTCGGCTTCGCCGCCAAGATCACCACGGACGGCCGGGCCTGCAGTGGCGCGCTCGTCGAACCGGCGCTCGTCCTGACGGCGGCGAGCTGCTTCCCGGTGAACCCGCCGGCCCAGCCGGTCACGGTCGCGGTCGGCGGCCACACCGCGAAGGTGACGGCGGTGCTCCCGCGCACCGACCGCGACGCGGCGCTGGTCCGGCTCGACACGACGATCACCGACGTCACGCCGCTGAAGCTCAGCGCGGCGGCGGGCGTGCCGGGCGCGTCGGAGCAGCTGACGCTCGCCGGCTGGGGCCGCACGGGCACCGAGTGGGTGCCGGACGAGGCCCACACCGGCACGTTCACGACGTCGGCCGCGGGCGCGACGACGCTGTCGCTCACCGGGACGGCGGACGCCTGCAAGGGCGACGCGGGCGCGCCGGTGTACCGCGCGGACGGCACGGTCGTCGCAGTGGCGGGCCGCTCCTGGCAGCACGGCTGCTTCGGCGAAACCGGCACGCAGCAGGGAACGAGCGCCGCCCGGGTGGACGACCTGAGCCCGTGGATCCGCGGTGAGGCGATCATCGGCACGGCGAAGGCGGTGGGCCACGGCGTCACGCTGACGTGGACTCCGCTGTCGGCATCCGACGGCGCGACGTACTCGGTGTACGCGAGCTCGGACGGCCCGGCGGTGATGAGCGCGGAGCAGTTCATCGGCTCGACGTCGGGCACGACGCTGCTGCACTCGGCGACGGCCCGGAAGACGTGGCACTACCTGGTGATTTCGTCGACGGGAGCGGCAAGCCCGGACTTCACGGCGAAGACGGGCGCCCGGTCACCGTCCGACTTCAGCGGCGACGGCAAGGACGACATCGCCACCTTCACCAGGGCGAACGGCGCGGACGTCTTCGTCGCGGCCTCGGACGGCAGCAAGTTCCAGGGCACGTCCGCGAAGTGGCACGACGCGTTCGGGATCGGCACGGAGATCCCGCTGGCCGGCGACTTCAACGGCGACGGGAAGGTCGACGTCGCGACCTTCACCCGGGGCACGACCGGCGACGTCTACGTGGCGCTGTCCGACGGCACGAAGTTCAACGGCGACGGCGTCAAGTGGCACGACAACTTCGCCTACAACAACGAAATCCCCGCCATCGGCGACTTCAACGGCGACGGCAAGGACGACATCGCCGTCTTCACGCTCGGCGGCCAGGCGGACGTGTACGTCGCTCTCTCGGACGGCACGAAGTTCGTCGGTGACGGTGTCAAGTGGCACGATCACTTCGGCATCGACAACGAACTGCCCTACGTCGGTGACTTCAACGGTGACGGCAAGGACGACATCGCCGTGTTCAACCGGGGCACGACCGGCGACGTCTACGTCGCCCTGTCGGACGGCTTCCGGTTCAACGGCGACAGCGTCAAATGGCACGACAACTTCGCCTACAACAACGAAATCCCCGCCATCGGCGACTTCAACGGCGACGGCAAGGACGACATCGCGGTCTTCACCCGCACCAGTACCGGCGACGTCTACGTGGCGTTGTCGGACGGCACGAAGTTCAACGGCGACGGCGTCAAGTGGCACGACAACTTCGCCTACAACAACGAAATCCCCGCCATCGGCGACTTCAACGGCGACGGCAAGAGCGACGTCGCGGTCTTCACCCGCGGCAGCCTCGCCGACGTCTACGTGGCGCTGTCCGACGGCACGAAGTTCAACGGCGACAGCGTCAAATGGCACGACAACTTCGCCTACAACGACGAAGTGCCGGTGCCACGGGCGATCACCGTCCTGTGAGACACCCTGCCCCGGCACACGCGTGCCGGGGCAGGGTCCTTGCTCCGGCGGCCCGCGCTTCCGGCCGGTGGCGTAGTCCGGTCGCTCAGGCAAGACGCGATGACCGGCCGCTCGAGCGCCGTCCGGCGTCAGCACGCCTCGCACCGCCGGCGAAGACTGCGTGGGGCCGGGTTTCCCGACTTCGGTAGGTTCCGCAAATCCTTCACGGCTCCTAGCTTGGGCTGGTCGTCCCGTTCGGGACGAATTTCCGGATCACCTGGGCCGAAGGGCATTTTCATGCGAATGTCGAGGGCTGTTGCCGCGGTGGGGGCTGCCGCCGCGGCGTTGAGCTTGGTCTCAGCCGGGGTTGCGGACGCCCAGCAGGACATCATCGGCGGGAGCACCGTCTCCTCCGCGCCGTGGGGCGCCCAGATCTACTGGAACAACGTGTCCACCTACGGCGGGTTCGAGTGCTCGGGGACGATCATCGCCCCGCAGTGGGTGCTCACCGCCCGCCACTGCCTGAACTCGCCGGGCATGCACGTCGAGGTCGGCAGCGTGACGCTCCAGCAGGGCACGAACGCCAACGTCGACCAGCAGAAGGCGTCGCCCAACGGCGACATCGCCCTGCTGCACCTGGCGACGGCCGTGAACACCACGTACATGAAGCTCGGCACCGGGAACCCGCCGGCCGGGTCGACCAACCAGATCTACGGCTGGGGCCGCACGCAGGGCAGCAGCCCGCCGTCGAGCACGCTGAAGACCGCGAACGTGCGCGTGACGGGCCTCAGCTCGGACGCCTTCGGCGGCACGGCGATCGCCAGCCAGGGCATCAACGGCTCGGCCTGGCACGGCGACTCGGGCGGACCGCAGCTGTCCAACGGCGTCCAGGTCGGCGTGTGCTCCACGGGCGACAACTCCGGTTCGGACCCGCAGGGCACGCAGAACTACGCGAGCATCGCGTCGAGCCGCAGCTGGATCCGCACCACGGCCGGCGTCTGACGCGCGCCCGGACCGGCCTCCCCGCCCGGGAGGCCGGTCCCCGGCATACTGGCCCCATGAGGTTGCGCGCCGGAACGCTGCCCAGCGGGAAGACCGCGAAGTGATCGACGCCCGTACGGTCCTGCGCGTCCTCGGCGGGGTGCGGCCGGCCGACGTCTGGGTCGCGGGCGGCTGGGGCATCGACGCGCTCCTGGGCCGGCAGACCCGCGAGCACTGCGACCTCGACCTCCTGCACCGCTTGGACCAGGAACCCGCCGTCCTCGCGGCACTCGGCTACCGCGAAACGCCCGACCTGCGCCCGGTCCGGTCGTCCTCTCCGACGGCGCCACGGAACTCGACCTCCACCCGCTCGTCTTCGCCGGAGACGGTTCCGCGCGCCAAGCCGCCGACGACCGGGGTGCGACCTTCTCCTACCCCGCGGACTGCTTCGGCACCGGCCGGATCGCCGGTGCCGAAGTGCCGTGCATCTCCGCCGCCCAGCAGGTTTTCTTCCACCAGGGCTACGTTCCGCAGCCGCATGGCCTCGCCGACATGCGTGCCCTGCGCGAGACCTCCGGCGTCGACACGCACTTCTAGTCCACTATGGACCTTCGCAGCGCGGCCTTGTCCGGCTTGCCCGACGGCGCCACCGGGACCGCGCCCACGAAGCTGAACCGCGCCGGGACCGCGGCCTCCCCCAGCTCGGCCGCCACCGCCTTGCGCAGCTCGGCCAGGTCCGGTTCCCGTCCCGGCGTCGGGACCACGAACGCGTGCGCCGCCTCGCCCGTCCGCTCGTCCGGTACCGCCACGACGTACGCCTGGTCGACGTCCGGGTGCGCCGCGATCGCCCGCTCGATCGGGCCGGTGTAGTGGATGATCGCGTTGACGATCACGACGTCGCGGGCGCGCCCGGACAGGTGCAGGTAGCCGTCCGGGTCCACGAACCCGAGGTCCCGCGTGCGCACCCAGCCGTCGCGCAGCACCTCGGCCGTCGCCGGCTCGTCGCGCCAGTAGCCCGCGAACGCCGAGGGCGTGCGGACCCAGACCTCGCCGTCCCGGACGTCGATTTCGACGGTGTCGCAGGGCTTTCCGACCGAGCCGGCGCCTTCGCCGGCCCGGCAGATCGTCAGCATGCCGGTTTCCGTCTGCCCGTACGCGTGGTGCATCGCGGGCCCGATCCGCTCGGCCGCTTCGGCCAGCGTGTGCGGCGGCACCGGCGAGCCCGCCACGATCAGCCGCCGCGCCGCGCCGAGGTCCACGTCCGAGCCGCGCAGCACGCCGAGGACCTGGTGCAGCCGCGGCACGGTCAGCAACGCGGCCGTGATCCGCAGCCGTGGCAGCACCCACGGGAAGTCCGGCGGCCCTTCGGGGATCACCGCGGTCCCGCCCGCGAGCAGCGACAGCGCCAGCTGTTCGACCATCACCGCGCTGGCCAGCGTCCCGAACAGCAGGAACCGGCCGAACCCGGCACCCAGCCGGGCGTGGGCCGAGCCCGGCACCGGCGCCCGCCACACGCGGCCTTCGGTCAGCGCGCGGTAGCTGTAGGCGACGCCCTTCGGCACGCCGGTGCTGCCGCTGGTGAACACGACCGTCGCGACGTCGTCGAGCCGGCCTTGCGGCACCGGCTCGGCGTACTCGGCCGACGCCAGCGCCGCCACTTCCAGCACCGGCACCGTGGCCGCCACCGGCTCGTCCACGACCAGCGCCGCGACGTCGGCGAGGACGTGCCGCAGCTGGGCCTCCGGCAGCCCGGGCCGCACGGCGACCGCGCGGCCGCCGAGCACGTGCACCGCCACCAGCGCGGCGAACCCCTCGGGCGTGACGCCGGTGGCCAGGCCGACGCCGTCCCCCGGGCCGAGCCCGGCCGCCCGCAGGCCGGCGGTGAACCGGCCGATCAGCTCCCGCAGCTCGCCGCGTGACGTGACGCGGGAGCCGTGCTCGAAGGCGGGAACTTCCGGAGCGCGCTCCAGCTCGTCCAGCAGTGCCTGCGGGTGGACCATCTCGACCGCCTTTCGCCCGGGGCTCCCGGTCTACCGGGCGGATCTCAGAATTTCGGCAGAAACCCGCGGCCGCAGCACCACCGCGCCCGCCGTCACGACCGCGGCGGCCAGCGCGAAGGCCGCCGCCAGGGTCCGGAAGTCGGGGTGGACGATCGACTGCCCGCGCTGCGCCTGCCAGGTGAGCAGCACCAGCAGGCCCGCGTACCCGGCGCCCGCGATCCGGACGAGCCGGCGCCGGACGACGTCGGCCGAGAGCACGGGATACCGGCGCGCGAGCAACAGGAGCCCGAAGGCGGCGAGCGGCAGCACCTGCAGGGCGTGGATACCGGCGAAGTGCGGGATGCGCATGTCCCCGCCCACGGTGCTCCAGCCGAGCACGGGCAGGCCGGGCCCGCCGTCCTCGACGCCGACGGAGTGCGCGCCGAACGTCGAGGGCTTGCCGCCCGCGTCCAGCACGGCCCGCTGCGCCGGCGACGGCGAGAACATCAGCATCGCGACGCCCATCCCGGCCAGTGCCAGGCCGGTCCCCCAGCGCAACGCCGAGTTCAGCGCGCGGTCCGGCAGGCGCTGGAACAGCAGCAGGACGACCACGGCGGCGGTCATCAGCCACGCCGTGTACGCGCCGGCGGCGACGACGTTGTTGATCGCGACGTCGGCCGGGGTCGCCTTGTTGAAGTGCAGTGTGTGGTCCCGGACGACCAGCTGCCACACGAGCAGCCCGACGTCCATGCCGATGCCCGCGGCGAAGACCGTGCCGAACCACCAGCCGGCCCGCCGTCCGCGCCGCACGTGGGTCAGCAGCCACGCCAGCGTCAGCGCGTACGTCCCGACCGAAACCGAGAACTTGAACGGCTTGAGCCAGATCGGCGCATTGACCAGCGTGCGATCATCGAACAGCAGCCCGAGCAGCGAAGCCGCGCACAGCAGCCCCATCACCCCGGCGAGCACCACCAGCGGGCGGTGCCACGCCCGGAGCGTGACCAGCGGATTTCCCTTGTCTGCCATGGCATACAGCGTGGCCGGGACCCCGGCCGGGAGCACTGGAGCGCACCCCCGTCCGCGGGTGGGGCCACCCCCACCGGCCCGCTGTGGGTAATAGTGCCGTCACCGCGACCGGCAGTTGTGCCGTTTGACCACACCAGGCTCTTTCCTAGCGTGACTTTCACACCGCGCGGACCACCGCGCCAAGGGGAAATTCCGCTTCAGGAAGGAGGTGGCCCGTCGATGTCCAGTCCGGGATTCCAGGCAGATTCCGCTGCCATGACGCGCGCCGTCCAGGGTTTCGAGGAAACCGCGACGAACGCCAAGTCCACGATGGCCAGCTTGGAGTCCGAGCTGACCGAGGCGCTGCGCAACTACAAGGGTGACCAGGCCGTGGCGTTCTGGGACCTCCAGCGGCGGCTGCAGGAGAAGATGAGCGTCGCGGTCAAGGAGCTCGACACGATGTCGCAGCTCGTGCACACCAGCCACGCGAACTACGGCCGCGGCGACGCCGACGTCCACCAGAGCTTCCAGGGGGTCGCCAGCACCCTCGAGGGCTCGGGCGTGATCCCCCGCCTCAACCCCTGATCCGAGAGGACTGATCGATGGCCGACGTCGTCGAAATCAACTTCGCCGCGCTGCAGCACAGCTCGGCGTCCCTGGCCGCCAAGGCCAAGGCGCTCACCTCGCAGCTGGAGCAGCTGCACCAGAACCTGCAGCCGATCACCGCGACCTGGTACGCCTCCGGCAGCTCCGCCGGTGACGCGGCCCGCCAGTCGGAGACCCGGCTGCGCCAGGCGACCGCCGACATCGTCGCGATCATCGCGCAGTTCGGCGGCAAGGTGGGCGAGGCCCACGACCTCCAGCAGCAGCTGGAGAACCGCAACCAGGGGCTGTTCGCGGGCTGAACCGCGCCCAGATGTCGGTCGGCCGGTGCGGGAAACCCCCCGCTCGCACCGGCCGACCGGCTTTCCCTTTCCGCCACCAGTGCGCCAGAGAGCCGGGACCCGATGCCAGACCAGTCGTACTACGTCCACCTGGAATCGCTGAAGGACTTCGTGCGGGAGCTGGAGACCCAGATCCACGCGATGGCCAAACCGAACGACTTCCTGCTCACCCTCGGCGAGGAGCCGCTGTTGTTCGGCGAGTTCGGCGAAGCCGGGTCGCTGGCCGACGCCCACCGCGCCGCCGTCGCGGAGATGCAGGGCCTGCTCGACCAGGTCCGCAGCGCGATCGGGTTCGCGCAGGAGGTCACCACCACGGTCGCCGACGGCTACCAGCACGCCGACGAGGCGGTCGCCGGGGACCTCCACAGCTCGGGCGCCGTGACCGGCCTGCTCGACCCCGTGCTCGGCCTGCTCGGTGTGGGTGACTCGGACGGGAGCCGCAAGGGATGACGAACACCGCGCACACGAACTTCGCCGCGTACACCCACCAGCAGCTGTACGCGATGCTGCAGGCCGGCGACCCGAACAGCGCGCGGCACGCCGCCGACAAGTGGAAGTCCGCCGCGCTGCACCTGCACGAGCAGGCCCACAACCTCAACTCGGAGCTGACCGAGTTCTCCGGCCAGTGGACCGGCGGCGCGGCCGAGCAGTACCAGCGGATGATCACCGACCTGGCGAACGGCATCGCCAAGGTGGCGCAGACCGCCGAGGCGATGAACGTGATGCTCGACGACGCCGCCGACGCGCTGGTCAAGGCCAAGAAGGAGATGCCGCCGCCGGTCGCGGTGCCGGACGTCTCGCCCGCCGACGTCGCGCTCGCGGTGAACCCACCGCTCCTGCCGCCGGACGCTTCGCCCGCCGTCGTGCAGGCCGCCGCGCAGCAGCGCCAGCAGGCCATCGCGAACGTCGAAGCGCAGCAGGCCGCGGCGAACGCGGCCGGGTCCGCGCACGGCAAGGCGATCGCCGTGATGACCGAGCTGGCCGGCGAGTACACCGCCGCGGAGGAGTCGATCCCGGCTTCTCCGAACGCCGTCAGCGTGCCGTCGACTCCGCCCGCCGGCGGTGGCGCGGGCAGCGCCGGTTCCCCGGGGCTGGTCGGCAACGCCCTGACCCAGCCCGGCGTCGTCGTCACGCCGTCCGCCGGGCACCCGCTGCCCGGCGGCGGGACGACCGCGCAGGTGCCGGGGCCGGCGACCGTGCCGACGTCGAACCCGCTCTTCGGCGACATGTTCACCGCCGGGCTCGCCGCGGCTTCGGCCGCCGCGTTCGGCCGGTTCGGCTCGATCATGCCGAAGGTGCCGTCGTGGGCCACCGGCAAGGACCAGAAGGAAGAAGACAAGGACCAGCCGGCCGGCACGAAGCTCGGTGGCGGCGGGGCCGGTGCCGAGGGCGGGACCGGCGGCGGCATCCCGATCGGCGGGGGCGACGCGCCGTCGATCGGCGGCGGCGTCCCGGGTGGTGGCGGCGGGATCCCGGTCGGCGGCGGCGCCGACGCGCCGTCGGCGCACTCCGGCCTGGCCGGCGACGGCGGCGCGGGCAACGCGTTCAGCGGGCTCGCCGGCGGTGTGGCCGGGGCCGCGGGCGCGGCGGCCGCGAAGAGCGCGATGCCCATGATGCCGATGATGCCGATGGGCATGGGCGCCGGCGGCGAGCTGGGGTCCGGACGGCGGATCCCGGCGTGGCTGGTCGAGACGGAGAACGTCTGGGGCCAGTCGGCGCCGGTCGCGCCGCCGGTGATCGGTGAAGAGCCGGAAGCCTACTGACTCCTCTCACGAACGGAGGCGACCCGGTGACGGGATCAGCCACGGGTTACCGGGTCGCCCCCGCCCGCCTCGACACGGTGGCGGGCGAAACCGGCTCGCGCGCCGGCGAGCTGGCGGGCGCCCAGTCCGCGGTGGTGGGCGAAAAGGTGCCGGCCGCGGCGTTCGGCCGGGTAAGCGAGTCCGCCGCCGCGGCCAAGACGTTCGAGAAGACCATGACGGAGCTGGGCGCGAAGCTCGAGTCCCACGTGTCGCGGCTGCGCACACTCCAAACTGGACTGACGGCCTGCGCGGCGGGCTACCGGCGGGCCGACGCGCAGGTCGCCGCGATGTACCGGGCGTTGCTGCCGGAAGACCCGTTGCCGCGCGCGGGAAATCCCGCGGGCATCGGCGGCTCGGCCGACACCGGCGCGTGGGCGCACGCGATCGCGGACAACCGCGTCAAGGTCGCCGGCGCGCTGACGGCCGAGCGGTCCCGGCTGGCGCACCTGACCGACGCCGGTGAGATCGCGCGCTCGCGGGCGCGGATCAAGCTGTACGAGGACATCCTGGCCGACCGGCGGCAGATCCTGAAGTTCGATCCGGCGGGCAACGGCCGGATCGTCGAGCTGGTCGGGCACATCGAGCCGGGGACGCGCAACGTCGGGCTGTTCGTCCCCGGCGTCAACACGCAGATGTCGAACTTCGACGCCTACGCCGGGCTCGGCCGCAGCCTGGTGGCCGCCGATCCGGCCGGGCGCACGGCGATGGTCGTGTGGGCCGACGGGGTGTTCCCGCAGAATCCCGTGGTGCAGGGCCCGGACGCGAGCTATGCGCAGACGATGGCCCCGGACCTCAAGACCTTCGCCGACGACCTGCGCGGCGAGATCGCGAGCCACGCCGGCCCCGACGTGACGCTGACGGCGATCGGGCACAGCTACGGCGGCGCGACGGTCGGGCTGGCCGAGACGCACGGCCTGGACGTCGACCGCGTCCTGCACGTCGAGTCGGCGGGCATGGGCCACGGCGTGTGGTCGCCGTCCGACCTGCCGGCGAGCCAGGCCGGCGTCCAGCGGTTCTCGATGACGGCACCGCTCGACCCGATCGAGATCGCGCAGGGCAACGCGTGGGGCCTGGAGTGGACCGGCATCGGCCACGGCGCGGACCCGGACACCTTCCCCGGCGTGACGGAGCTGGAGACCGGCCGGGACGCGTCCGGCTCGCAGCTGTGGGGCCTGTCGTCGCACAATGACGTGCTGAAGCCGGGTTCGGAGTCGTGGACGAACATCTACCGGGTGCTCACCGGCGGCCCGGTCACCCTCGACGGAGGTGCGCTGCGATGACCGGCGAGCTGGACCGCCTGGCGGCCGAGCTGACGGACGTGATCGACAGCGTGGCGTCGGCGTTCGGCGCCCCGGCTGACCGCACGGTGGACGGCGAGCTGGACTGCGACCCGACCCGGCCCGGGCAGCTGCGGTGCTGGCAGTACGGCGTCCGCCTGGAGCACGCGGGCGAGCCGGAGCGCCGGCTGGCCGAGGTGGTCCGGCCGACGCTGGAGCAGCGCGGCTGGCAGGCTCGCGACCGCAGCACCGCGCGTGAGCTGATCGCGAGGTTCAGCCGCGACGGCGCGGACTTCACGGTCCACGTGGCGAGGACGAGCCACGCGGTGGCGATCATCGGCTCGACCCGCCCGGTCCCCGCCTGATCTGCGCGGCCCCGCGCGACCTGCCCATCCCCACCTGACCCGGACGGTCCCGCCTGACCCGCGCGGCCCCGCGCGACCTGCCCATCCCCACCTGACCCGGACGGTCCCGCCTGACCCGCGCGGCCCCGCGCGACCTGCCCATCCCCACCTGACCCGGACGGTCCCGCCTGACCCGCGCGGCCCCGCGCGGCCTGCCCATCCCCACCTGACCCGGACGGTCCCGCCTGACCTGCGTGACCCGCGCGGCCCCGCGCTGTCCCCGCCGCACCCGCTGGCCCCTGGCCCGCCCAGTTCACGCCTGTCCCCGCGCGGCCCCGGCTGACCCGCCTGGCCCACGCGACCTGCCCAGTCCCCGCCTGACCTGCCTGACCCGCCCGGCCGGGCCTCACCCGCCTGGCCCCGACCCGCCCGGTTACCACCTGCCCTGCCGATCCCCCGCATCCCCCAGCGGGCCGATCACGGCGTGAAGCGGGACGGGCGCCAGTTCCGGCGCCGGGCCCGGCGGACCGCCGCCACGGCCACGCCCGCCGCCGCGGCCAGCGCCACTCCGGCCAGCGCGATCGTGCCCGCCGCGACGTCCGCGGCCGGGCGGGCCGGGGCCGCCGCCGGAACCACCGCGGGTTCCGATGCCGGTACCGGGGCCGCGCCCGGCGGTGCGACGTCGGCCGGCAGCGTCGAGGAGACCGCCGCGTACGCGTCGAGGACTCCCCAGCCCAGCCGCGGGTCGTGGCCGCCCGAAGCCGGGCGGTGCGCCGTGAGCGTCAGCCGCGTGACGACCTGGTCGCCGCGCAGTTCCGGGTGGTACGCCCGGACCAGGGCCGCGACCCCCGCGACGTACGCCGCGGCCAGGCCGGGGTCCGTCACCGGCCAGCGGTGCGCCACCGCGCCGCCCGCGCCCGCCGACGTGCTGACCAGCTCCGCGCCCGGCGCCGCGACACCGAGGTGGTCGCCCGCTTCGGATTGCACCGGCTCGCCCGCGGGGTTCACCGACCCGACCGCCAGGACACCCGACGTCGCCGTCGGGTACGACCGCGCGCCCCGCTGGGTCGCGGCCGCCGCGGAGACGACCACCGCGCCTTCCGCCCGCGCCCGCGCGACCGCCGCGGACAGCGCCGGGCTGTCGGCCGACGCGGGCACCGCGATCAGCACCACGCCCGCGTGCCGGTTCAGTGCCGTGTCGATGGCGCCGGCCAGCGCGCCCGGGTCGCCGCCGCCGTCGGTGGCCGAGCCGTCCGTGTACCGGATGGGCAGCAGGTGCGCGCCGGGGGCGACGCCGGCGAACGTCGTCGACGGGTCCGGCTGCGCGCCGACGATCCCCGCCGCGATGGTGCCGCGGCCGTCGCAGTCGGCCCGCTCGGTGCCGGGCCCGCCTTCGAGCTGCCCGGGCGCGAACTGCGTGTTCTGCCCGTCGACGCCGGTACCGAGCACCGCCACCAGCTGGCCGTCACCCCGGGTCAGCGGCCAGAGCCGCGCCGGGTCGACGAGCCGCTGCCCCCAGGGGACCTCGCCGGTGTAGGTGCCGGACGGGTTGGCGCACTGCCCGGGCGCGGCGACGGCGGAAACGGGCAGGCACACCGCCACGAGTCCCGCGATCGCGAGCACCGCCGGTATCCGCACCCCAACCCCCGAAACCGAAAGACGGTGGCGGAAAAGGACTTCCGCCACCGCCAGTCTAGCCGGGAAACGCCGTTCAGCGAAGGTCCATGCCGAGATCCAGCGCGGGTGAGGAGTGGGTCAGCCCGCCGACCGACAGGTAGTCCACACCGGACTCGGCGTAGGCCCTACCACGGTCGAGGGTGAGCCCACCAGAGGATTCCAGCCGCGTTTTCGGGGAAACTTCGTCGCGGCGCGCGACCGCCTGGCGGCACTCCTCCGGCGTGAAGTTGTCCAGCAGCACCTCGTCCGTGCCCGCGGCGAGGGCTTCGTCCAGCTGAGCGAGCGTGTCGACCTCCACCTCGCAGGCCAGTTCCGGCGCGTGCGCGCGGGCCGCGGCCAGCGCCGCCGTCACCGAGCCTGCGGCGACGACGTGGTTGTCCTTGATCAGGACCGCGTCGCCGAGACCCAGCCGGTGGTTCACGCCGCCGCCGCAGCGGACGGCGTACTTCTGCAGCAGCCGCAGCCCCGGCAACGTCTTGCGCGAGTCCCGGATCGCGCACCCGGTACCGTCCACTTCGGACACCCAGGCCGCGGTCGCGGTGGCGACGCCGGAGAGGTGGCAGAGCAGGTTCAGCGCCGTCCGCTCGGCGGTGAGCAGCCCGCGGACCGGGCCGCGCAGCACCAGCGCCGGCTCCCCGGCGACCAGCCGATCGCCGTCGTCCCGCGCGGCCAGCACCTCGTAGCCGTCGCCCAGCACCATGTCGAACACGGCGAGCGCGACCGGCAACCCGGCGATCACCCCGGAAATCCGCGGCGTCAGCTCGGCGACCGCCATCGCGCCGGCGGAAACCGTCGACTCCGTGGTCGCGTCGGGCCCGTACCGCAGGTCTTCGCCGAGCGCGGTCGTGACCACGCGCGTCACGTCCTCGACGTCGAGGCCCGCGGCGGCGATCCGGCGCCGGACCGGCTCGGAGATCGGGAACGTCATGCCACACCCTCCAGGGGGATCGGGTCGGCCAGCACCGGCTGGCCGGACGGGCTGAGCCGGATGAGCTGGCTGCGCCGCCAGCCTTCGTCCGGCGCCGGGAAGTCGGTGCGCACGTGGCAGCCGCGCGACTCGGTGCGCCGCACGGCCGCGGCGAGCAGCGCCTGCGCCACCACGGTCAGCGCCGCGTCCTCCACCGCCGTCTGCGTCCACAACGGACTGTCCTGGACGGACAGGTCGAGCACCGAGCCGGCGGCCGCGAGCCCGTCGGCGTCCCGGCCGATCGCCGCGTACCGGCTCATCACCCGCTGCAGCGCGTCCCGCTCCGCGGCGCGCGCGGTGGTCCACGACGGCAGCCTGCCCCGCGCCGGATCGGCCAGCAGCCCGGCCGCGAGGTCCGCCGCGACGGCCTCGGCGACGCGCTGCCCGACGACCAGCCCTTCGAGCAAGCTGTTGGACGCCAAGCGGTTCGCGCCGTGCAGCCCGGTCCGCGCCACCTCGCCCGCGGCGTAGAGCCCGGGCACCGAAGCACGGCCGTCCACTGTGGTCACGACGCCGCCGCACGAGAAGTGCGCCGCCGGCGCCACCGGGATCGGGTCCGACGCCGGGTCGAGCCCCAGCGCCCGGCAGGCCGCGGACACCGTCGGGAACCGCCGCGCGAACCCGGCGATCGACGTCGCGTCGAGGAAGACGTGGTCGTCGATGCCGCCCGGCGCGCTCGCCAGCCGCCGCGTGATCGCCGCCGAGACGACGTCGCGGGGAGCCAGGTCGCCGAGCGGGTGCACGCCCGCCATGACCGGCACCCCGGCGCCGTCGACCAGCGTCGCGCCCTCGCCGCGCACGGCCTCGGTGACCAGCGGGCAGCGTCCCCGCGCGCCCGGGGTGTACAGGACGGTCGGGTGGAACTGGACGAACTCGATGTCCGCCACGGCCGCCCCGGCCCGCAGCGCGAGCGCGAGGCCGTCACCGGTGGCCATCTCGGGGTTCGACGTCACCTGGTAGAGCTGCCCGAGCCCGCCGCTGGCCAGCAGCACGGCCGGCGCCCGGACGAGACCGGGGACGCCGTTGCGGTCGAGCACGGTGACACCCGCGACCCGGCCGCCCGGCGTGCGCAGCGCGTCGACGGCGACGTGGTGCTCGAGCACCGGCACCCGCGCCTGCCCGGCCTGGGCGACCAGGGCGCGCTCGACCTCGGCGCCGGTGGCGTCGCCGCCAGCGTGGATGACCCGGAACGCGCTGTGCCCGCCTTCGCGGGCGCGGGCCAGCAGGCCGTTGCCCGACGTGTCGAACTGCGCGCCGCCGGCCCGCAGCCGGGCGACCGCGGCCGGGCCGCCGTCGAGGATCGAGCGCGCCGCCACCTCGTCGACCAGCCCCGCGCCCGCGGCGAAGGTGTCTTCCGCGTGCTTGGCGACCGAGTCGTCGAGGTCGTGCTGGTCGGCCAGGACCACGGCGACGCCGCCCTGGGCCCAGCGCGTGTTGCCGTCCTCGATCGCCGCTTTGGTCACGACCAGGACGTGCAGCCCGAGGGACTGCGCGCGCAACGCCGCCGTCAGGCCGGCGACCCCGCTGCCCACCACGACCAGGTCCGCGCGCGCCTCCCAGACGGGAGTTTTCGCCTGTGGGTCATTAACCGGCGTGGTCATTCGCCGCCGCCGGGCTGCCCGATCTCGATCATCCGCTGCACCGAGGCACGCGCGCGGGCGGCGGTCCCGGCGTCCACGTGCACCTCGTCGAGGCCCTCGCGCAGGCACCGCAGGAGCGCGGCGGGGGTGATCATCTTCATGTACCGGCAGGACGCACGGTCGTTCACCGCGCGGAACTCGATGCCCGGCGCGGCCTTGCGCAGCTGGTGGATCATGCCGATCTCGGTGGCCACGAGCACCGACTTCGCGCGCGTGTCCCGGGCCTCGTGGACCATGTCGCCGGTCGAGAGGATCTTGACCCGCTCCGGCGCCACCGCGCCCTCGCCCGCCAGGTAGAGCGCCGACGTCGCGCAGCCGCACTCGGGGTGGATGAACAGGTCGGCGTCGGGGTCCTCGGCCGCGCGGGCGGCCAGCTCGGCGCCGTTGATGCCGGCGTGGACGTGGCACTCGCCCGCCCAGACGTGCATGTTCTCCCGGCCGGTCACGCGCTTGACGTGCGCACCGAGGAACTGGTCCGGCAGGAAGAGAACCTCCTGGTCGGCGGGGATGGAGGCGACGACGTCGACCGCGTTCGAGGACGTGCAGCAGATGTCGGTCTCGGCCTTCACCTCGGCCGTGGTGTTGACGTAGGAGACGACCACCGCGCCCGGGTGCTCGGCCTTCCAGGCGCGCAGCTGCTCGCCGGTGATGGAGTCGGCGAGCGAGCAGCCGGCCCGCGCGTCCGGGATCAGGACGGTCTTCTCCGGGGAGAGGATCTTCGCGGTCTCGGCCATGAAGTGCACGCCGCAGAAGACGATGGTGGACGCGTCGCTGCTCGCCGCGATGCGGCTGAGCGCGAGGGAGTCGCCGGTGTGGTCGGCGATGTCCTGGATCTCCGGGACCTGGTAGTTGTGCGCGAGCAGGACCGCGTCGCGCTGCTTCGCCAGGCGCCGCACCTCCTCCGCCCAGGCCGCGTTCGCCTCGACCCCGCCGAAGGGGGTGAGGCCTTCCGGAACCAACGTGGTGGTCATCTTGGCCCTCCTGGACCTGTCTCCGGTTTTCGCCTTACAATCGAAAACCGTGCGAAGTCATCTTAACACCCAGGCCCCCCTCGCCCACGAGGTTTTGGGAGCGGTCCTGCAAGTGCGCTCGGACACACTGCGGGTGCTGCTGTGGCGGCGCGCGCTCGACCCGCACCTGGGCCGCTGGTCCCTGCCGGGCGGCCGGCTGCGGCCCGACGAGGACGTCGAGACGTCGATCCGGCGCCAGCTCGCCGAGAAGGTGGACGTCCGGCAGCTCAAGCACGTCGAGCAGCTGGCGGTGTTCAGCGACCCGCACCGGGTGCCGGGGCCGCGGGTGGTGGCGACGGCGTTCCTGGGCCTGGTCCCCTCCGACGTCGACCCCGAGGTGCCCGAGGACACCGAGTGGCACGACGTCGCGAAGCTGCCGCGCACGGCGTTCGACCACGAGGCGATCGTGCTGCGGGCCCGCGACCGGCTGCGCTCCAAGCTCTCCTACACCAACCTCGGGTTCGCGCTGGCGCCCGACGAGTTCACGATTTCGGCGTTGCGCGGGCTGTATTCGGCGGCGCTGGGCTACCGCGTCTCGGCGACCAACCTGCAGCGCGTGCTTTCCCGGCGCGGCCTGCTGGTTCCGACCGGGCACACGGCGCCGCCGGGCCGCGCGGGCGGGCGGCCGGCGGCACTGTTCTCCTTCGCGGGCAAGGGCATGCAGATCACCGATCCGTTCGCGGTGTTCAAGCCGCCCAGCCGATGACCGTGCTGCGGGCGCCGCGTTCACCCCTTACCGTGGAGCCGTGACCGAGCCGGAACCGGAAAGCGACGCGACGACGACGATGCTGCCGTTGTTCCCGCTGCAGACGGTTCTGCTCCCGGGCACCCGGCTCCCGCTGCACATCTTCGAACCGCGCTACCGGCAGCTGACGGCGGACCTCGTGAGCGGCACCGTGCCGGGGCGCGAGTTCGGCGTGGTGGCGCTGCGCTCGTCGCTGACCCGCGAAGTCCGTGGTCTGGACCAGCTGCACGAGGTGGGCTGCAGCACGGTGCTCCGCGAGGCGAAACGCCTGCCGGACGGCCGCTTCGACGTCGTGACGGAGGCCCGCCGCCGCTTCCGCCTCCGCGAGCTGGACTGCACTTCGGCGCCGTACCTGATCGCCTCGGTGGAGTGGGTCGACGACGACCCGGTCGCCCCGTCCGGCGGCATGGCGGAGCGCCTGGCCACGGTGGCTCGCGCGGCCCACCAGCGGTACTGCGAAACGGCGTGGCGCAGCGACGACTGGCACGCGCCGCCCCCCGACACCGCCATGGCCGACCTGGCGTACCTGCTGGCGGCGGACTGCCTGCTGCCCCTGGAGGACCGCCAGCGGCTGCTGGAGGAACGCCACCCGCTGCGCCGCCTGCGCATCGCCTGCCGCCTGCTGACGCGCGAGGCGGGCTTCCTGGACACGCTGGGCGCGGTGCCGCTGCCGCCGGGCGAGCTCACCGACCTCAGCCGCCCGGCCAGCCTGAACTGAACCCGGCGGTCAGGCGCCCTCGCCGTTGCCGTTGCCGAACTTGCTCCAGACCTTGCCCGCCGCACCCGACACGGCCTCCCCGACGTCGCTGAACACCTTCGTCAGCGGGTCGGCCGACGAGCTCCACGAGTCCTTGTAGGACTTGGCGGCGGACTTGAGGTCGTCCTTCCAGTCGGACGCCGGCGCGTCGTCGTCGCGGCGCGGGTAGTCGCCCGCGAGGATCGCGCGGTACTCCTCCGACGCCGCCCACTTCTGCAGCTGCGCCGCGCGGACCACCGCGAACGGGTGCGTCTCGGTCTCGACGAACTTCAGCTTGAGGAAGCTGTCGCGGATGTCCTCGACCGACTCGTACTCGCTCGCCTGCTGCAGGAACGACGGGATGTCGATGCGCGCCGGGTCGATGCCGCCCGCGACCTGGATCTGCGCGCGCAGCGCGGCCGTCGGGTCCTGGCCGCAGAGCAGGCCGGCGCGGTCGCACGACAGCTCCGCCTTGCGGTACCACTCGCGCAGGGCCGCGATGATCGCCCGGATGCCGAGCGCGCTGACCGGCGTCCACGACATCGACAGCTGCAGGCCGATCAGGCGCACCATGATCGTGCGGTAGACCGTGTGCCCGGACAGCACGTGCCCCATCTCGTGCCCGATCGCGAACCGCAGCGACTCGTGGCTCATCAGCTCGACGAGCCCGGTGCTGAGCCGGATGAACGGCTCGTCCATCCCCACCGCCGACGCCTGGATGCGCGGGTCCTGGTAGACGAACACGTTCGGCACGGACGGCAGGTCGAGCGTCTCGGCGCATTCGTGGCGCAGGCGGTCGAGCTCCGGGTACTGCTTCGGGCCCACGCGGATCGACGACGCCAGCGCCATCAGCCGCTCGCCGCGCTCGTTGTAGAAGCCGGAAACGGCCTTGACGACCTGGGCGAAGCCGGGCACCGCGCGCAGCGTCGCGAGCGCGCCGCGGTCGACGGGGTGCTCGTAGGCGCGCGGGCTGATGCCCGGGAAACGGACGGCGTGGTGCCGCGAGACCTCGATGTCTTCAGTCACTGGACCCCCTCTGGTCGAGGGCACCAGCCTAGGGCAGAACGCTCAGCCGAGGCGACGGCCGAGGTCGTCGCGGCCGTTCCAGGTCGCCAGGAGGCTGTAGGCGATCGTCACGCCGAGCGGGCCGGTGAGCAGCACCCACCACGACTCCAGGCGCGGGGCCAGCTCGATCACCGAACCGAGCGCCGGCGGGCTGCCGATGGCGTAGTGGCTGTTCGCCCAGCCGACGCCGAGCAGCATGGCGAGCGCGCTCGCGAGGGCGACGCCGAGCACCGCGGCGAGGAGCACGACCGGCCCGCGGCGCTCCCGCAGCAGCCAGACGACGATGCCGACGACGATGCCCAGCCCGAGCGTCAGGAAGCCGAAGACGGCGAGGTCGTCGAAGCGGTGCCAGCTCTCCAGCTCCAGCGGCCCCTGGGAGCCGTCCGCGCCGACGATGCGGACGCGTTCCGGCGGCGCGAGGCGCGACCAGGCGAAGGCGAGCGGGAAGCTCAGCAGGCTGAGGGTGCCGAGCACGCTGACGGCGGGCAGCAGGTCGGCCTTGACGACGACCCGCGGCCGCCGCTCCCGGAACAGCACGGGCACCGACCACGGCCCGGCCACGGCCGACGGCCGGTGCGCGGGCCCCGACGACTCACTCACCCGGACTCCCTCCTGCGACGGTGACACCCGGAGCTTCGCCCCGGCACGCGGTGACGACCGAGCCTCGGACGCGCCACGCGACAGAGGGTAACCGGTCCGCCCGCGAGCGCGGCGAACCACCGGCTGTGTCACCCAGGAGAGCCGCGCCCGCGAGACCCGCGGCAGCCGATCCACCCACCAACGCACCGAACCACCGGCCGCGCCACCCGCGAGACCCGCGCCCGCGAGACCCGCGGCAGCCGATCCACCCACCAACGCACCGAACCACCAGCGCGTCGAACCACCGGCCGCGCCACCCGCGAGACCCGCGGCAGCCGATCCACCCACCGACGCGCCGAACCACCGGCCGCGCCAGCCGCGAGAGCCGTGGCGGCCGGTCAGCCGCTCGCCGTGTCGCCGTGGCGGCTGCAGCGGGCCGTCCAGCCGAGCGGGCTCACCTGGACCACCAGCCGCCGCGCGCAGAACGTGCAGTAGCGGGGCGGTTCCAGCGCCGTCCTCGGGTTGTGGCACTCCGGGTGGTCCGCCCCGCCCGGCGAGGGCCGTCCACAGTGGACGCAGTAGGCCGCCTCAGAGGCTGTCACTGAGCGCCTTGACGGGCATCTTCAGCTCGTCCAGCATCGCGAGGTCCGCCGCGGCCGGCCGGCCCAGGTTGGTCAGGTAGTTGCCGACGATGATCGCGTTGATGCCGCCGAGCATGCCCTGCTCCGCGCCGAGGTCGCCGAGCGTCAGCTCGCGGCCGCCGGCGAACCGCAGCGTCGTGCGCGGCATCGCGAGCCGGAACGCCGCGACCGTCCGCAGCGCGTCGCGGCCCTCGACGATTTCGTAGTGCTCGTACGGCGTGCCCGGCTGCGGGATGAGGAAGTTCACCGGCACCTCGTGCGGACTCAGCTCGGCCAGCTGCACCGCGAACTCCGCGCGCTGCTCGACCGTCTCCCCCATGCCGATGATGCCGCCGCAGCACACCTCCATCCCGGCCTCGGCGACCATCCGCAACGTCTCCCAGCGCTCTTCCCACGTGTGGGTGGTGACCACGTTGGGGAAGTGCGAACGCGCCGTCTCGAGGTTGTGGTTGTAGCGGTGCACGCCCATCTCGACGAGCTCGCCGACCTGCTCCTGCGTGAGCATGCCGAGCGAGCACGCGATCTGGATGTCGTTGCCGTCCGCGCGGATGGCCTGCACGCCCTCGCGGACCTGCGAGAGCAGCCGCTTGTCCGGTCCGCGGACGGCGGCGACGATGCAGAACTCGGTCGCGCCGGTCTCGGCCGTCTGCCGGGCGGCCTTGACCAGGTTCGGGATGTCGAGCCACGCCGAGCGCACCGGCGTCGGGAACCGGCCGGACTGCGAGCAGAAGTGGCAGTCCTCGGGGCAGCCGCCGGTCTTGAGGCTGATGATGCCCTCGACCTCGACTTCGGGTCCGCACCAGCGCATCCGCACCTCGTGCGCCAGTGCGAGCAGGTCGGGCAGCCGGTCGTCGGGCAGCCGCAGCACCTCGAGGACCTCGGCTTCGCCCAGGCCGACGCCGTTTTCGAGCACGTGCTCGCGCGCGTGGGCGAGGACGTCGGTGTCCGGGACTGCGGTCACGGCGGCTCCTTGGTCGTCGGGAAGGCGTCCCTCATCGTGCCGGAAGGCGGCCCGGGACGACAGCGACGCAGGTCACTTCCCGGCGGAAGCGCACCCGGCGAACAGCTCGGGGTCGAACTCACCGCCGAACCACGGCGAGAGCCCGGCCCGCGCGGCGGCCAGGAACTCCTCGGGCGAGGCCGTGCCGATCCCGGCGGGCAGCACGCCCAGCAGCGGCGCGCCGGCCGCGACCGGCAGGTCTTCGAGGTTGGACAGCGACGCGAGGTCCGGCTCGGCCGGCCAGGCGCCGATGATCACGCCGGCGACGGTCAGGCCGCGTTTCGTGGCGACCTCGGCGGTGAGCGCGGTCGCGTTGAGCGTGCCGAGACCCGCTTCGGCGACGATGATCACGAGCGAGCCGAGCGACCAGGCGACGTCGGCGAGGCTGGCGCCGCTGCCGTCGAAGCGCACCAGCAGGCCGCCCGCGCCTTCGATCAGGGTCAGGTCGTGGTCGCCGTCCAGCTCCGACGCGGCCCGCGCGATCTCCCCCGGATCGAGGGTCGGCAGGCCGCTGCGCCGCGCGGCGGCCTCCGGCGACAGCGGATCCGGGTAGCGGCGCAGCTCGCGCGTGGTGACCTTGGCGCCCGCGAGGCGGAGGACGTCCTGCAGGTCACCGGGCTCATCGGGCCGGACGCCGGTCTGGGCGGGTTTCAGCACGGCGACCCGCTGCCCGCCGTCCACCGCCAGGGCGGCGATGGCCGCCGTGGTGATCGTCTTGCCGACCCCGGTCCCGGTCCCCGTCATCACCAGCATCGTCACGGACCATCAACATAGTGACTCCGGGGCCGGGCGTGCACGCGGGACGCCCCGCGCGCACGCCCGGGCGTCAGGCTCCCGGCACGGCGACCGGGGCGCCGGCGGGCCGGAACGTCCGCGCGGCCGCGTCGAACAGGTACACCTGAGCGGTCCCGACGGCGAAGTACATGCCGGTGAGCTGCAGCTTCCCGGCGTCTTCGGCCGCGGTCACCGACGGATAGCCCCGCAGGTGCTCCAGCTGCTGGAGGACGTTGTGCAGGGCGAGCCGGTCGCCGTCGCGGTCCGGGACCGTGCCGTCGAGGGTCGCCGGGCCGGGGCGGTGCGCGCTCGGCTCCGCGTGCCGGAGCCAGATCTCCAGTGGCCCCGGCGGCGGACCTTCGGCCAGCGCCGCCATCGCCCCGCAGCCCGAGTGCCCGCACACGACGATCTCTTCGACACCGAGGACGCCGACGGCGTACTCGATCGACGCGTTCATCGACGGGTCGGCCTGGCCCGGCGGCACGAGGTTGCCGATGTTGCGGATGGTGAACAGGTCGCCCGGTCCGCTGGTCGTGATCAGGTTCGGCACGATCCGGGAGTCGCCGCAGGTGATGAACAGCGTGCGCGGACGCTGGCCGTCGGCGAGACCGGACAGCGTGTCACGCAGCAGCGGCGCCGCGCGGCGGTGGAACTCCGTCGCGCCGCGGCGGGTCTGCTGGGCCGGGATGCCTTCGACCGCCTGCCACGCCGACCACGGCGCGAGCCACCGCGGCACCGCCCGGCGCGCGGCCAGCCGCGACCGCGTCGGGCGGCCGGCTTTGCCCTCACCGAACCAGGGGTGGCCGACCTCGTCGACGTCCACGGTGCCGCCGGCGCGCTCGTGCGCCTGCTGCCAGGTGTGCAGGCTTTCGAACGCGGCGTGGTCGAGGTAGTCGACGACCAGCTCCAGCCGCACCGCGACACCGCCGGGGATGGTCCCGAGCACCTTCGCCAGCCGCGGCACCGACAGGAACGTCAGGACGCCTTCGACGACGACGCGCCAGGCGTCGCCTTCCCGTTCGACGTGGATGCCGGACCAGAGCGTGCGGCGCAGCATGAGGACCAGCGCCAGGCCGATGCCCGCGAGCACGCCGGTGAGCAGGTCGAACACGACGACACCGCCGAGGGTGAGCAGGTAGACGGGCAGGTCGCCGTGGGCCAGGACGGTCTTCATGTGCCCCGGGTCGACCAGCTTCGCGCCGACGTGCACCAGCAGCCCGGCCAGCGCCGCCAGCGGGATGCTCTCGATCAGCCCGGCCAGCAGGACGACGAACAGCAGCACCCACACGCCGTGCAGCACCGCCGACGCCCGGGACTTCGCGCCGGCCGCGACGTTGGTGGAGCTGCGGACGATGACGCCGGTGACCGGCAGGCCGCCGAGCGCGCCGGACACCATGTTGGCCGCGCCCTGGCCGGCGAGCTCCCGGTCGAGCCGGGCGCGCGGGCCGGTGTGCATGCGGTCGACCGCGACCGCGGAGAGCAGGCTTTCCACGCTGGCGATCAGGGCGATGGTGACGACGGCGAGCGCGAAGCCGGCCCAGCCGCCGTTCGGCAGCTGCGGGACGAGGTGGAGGTTCAGCAGGTCACCGGGCAGTTCGACGCGCGGCAGCGTCATGCCGGTGACGACGGACAGGACGGTGGCGACGGCGATCGCGGCCAGCGGCCCCGGCACGCGTCGCACGGCTTCCGGCAGCTTCGGCCAGACGAGCAGGATCGCGATGGTGAGCAGGCCGACCAGCGCGGCCGAGTCGTGGTGGGCGACGATCTGGCCGGGCAGCTCGGCGACGTTCTCCACCGCCGAGCTCTGGGCCTTGCCGCCGAGGATGACGTGCAGCTGGCCGAGCACGATCGTGACGCCGATGCCGGCCAGCATGCCGTGCACGATGGCGGGCGAGATGGCGAGCGCGGCGCGGGCGATGCGGCTCAGGCCGAGCAGGATCTGCAGCGCGCCGGCGGCGACGGTGATCGCGCAGGTGACGGCCCAGCCGAAGGTGTCGATGGTTTCGGCCATGACGACGGTCAGGCCGGCGGCGGGCCCGCTCACCTGGAGCGCGGAGCCGCCGAGCGCACCGGCGACGACACCGCCGACGACGGCGGCCACGAGCCCGGCGGCGACGGGCGCGCCCGAAGCCAGGGCGATGCCGAGGGACAGGGGAACAGCGACGAGGAACACGACCAGTGAGGCCGGCAGGTCGTGGCGGAGCACGGCGAGGGGTCTCATGATCGCCATGCAACCGGAAATCAGGTGGAATGTCCGCTATGCGCCACTCGATCGTGTGAACATCTCGCCACAGTTAGCCTGAACGACACAAATCGGGCATCACGTTAACACCCCGTTCACGAGATCATTTTCTGTCAATCGACAGATATTTCCCGTGCGCCACAAGGGTTTGCGGCCGGTCCCGAGCGCCCCAATGTGGCCTTCGGTACGTCACACGCACCCAAGGCGGCCTTCGGTGCGTCTCACGCACCCAAGGCCACATTGGGGCGCTTCGGGTCAGTGCTCCAGGGCACTCGCCGGGACGAACGTGCGCGCCGCATTGTCCAAAAGGGACACTTGGGCCGCGCCGACGTCGAAGTACATCCCGGTCAGCCGCAGCGCGCCGCGCTCGAGCGCCGCGGCCACCACCGGGTGGCCGCGCAGGTTTTCCAGTTGCTGCACCACGTTCTGCAGCGCCAGCTGGTCGGCCTCGGCGGCCGGCCGGTCACCGCCGAGGAGCAGGGGTGCCTCTCGGCTGCGCCGCCGCAACGTCGCTTCGCCGTGCCGCAGCCAGCTGCCGAGCTGCCCGAGACCGTCCGGTGCCTGGCCGAGCAGAGCTTTCATCGCGCCGCAGCCGGAATGCCCGCACACCACGATTTCGGCGACGCCGAGCACGCCGACCGCGTACTCGATCGCCGCGCCGACCGACGAGTCGCCGCCGTCCGGCGGCGGCACCAGGTTGCCGATGTTCCGCACGGTGAACAGGTCGCCGGGGCCGCTGGTCGTGATCAGGTTCGGCACGATCCGCGCGTCGCCGCAGGTGATGAACAGCGTGTGCGGCTGCTGGCCGTTCGCGAGCCCGCTCCACGTGTCGCGCAGCAGCGGAGCCGTGCGGCGCTGGAACTCCGAAGCGCCCCGGCACAGCAGGGAACTGGCCGTGCGCTGGGCCGGCAGGACGACGTGCTCGGCCTGCCACTGCGACCACGGCGCGAGCCACCGCGGCACGACACGCGCGGCGACGCTGCGGCGCACGGTCGGCGCGCCCGCGGTGCCGCGCTCGAACCACGGGTGCCCGATCTCGTCGACCGTGACCGGCCCGGCGTGCGCCTGCTGCCAGCCGCGCAGGCAGTCGAACGCGGCGTGGTCGAGGTAGTCGACGAGCAGCTCGAGCGTGACTTCGGCGTGCGGCGGCACTTCGGCGAGCACGCGGGTCAGCCGCGGCACGGACAGGAAAGTCAGCGCGCCTTCGATGACGACCCGGTGGCGCTCGCCGTCCCGCTCCACGTGGATGCCGGAGAAGATCATCCGCCGCAGCATCAGCGCGAGCGCCAGCAGGATCCCGGCGGCGACGCCGGTGAGCAGGTTGACCGCGACCGCGCCGGCGAGCGTGACGGCGTACACCGGCAGGTCGCCGTGGCGCCGGACTTCCTTGAGCCCGTTGAGGTTCACCAGCTTCGCGCCGACGTACACGAGCAGTGCGGCGAGAGCGGCCAGCGGGATCAGCCGCAGCGCCCCGGTGAACAGCAGGCAGGCGGCGAGGATCCAGACGCAGTGCAGGATCGACGACGCGCGGGTGCTTGCACCGGCCTCGAAGTTGGTCATGCTGCGCACGATCACGCCGGTGACGGGGAATCCGCCGAGCGCACCGGCGGCGACGTTCGCCGCGCCCTGCCCGACCAGCTCGCGGTCGAGGTCGCTGCGCGGGCCGCCGCGCAGCTTGTCCACCGACACGGCGGAAAGCAGGCTTTCGAGGCCGGCGATCAGCGCGATGGTGACGGCGGCGAGCGCGAAACCGGCCCAGCCACCGTCGGGCAGCCGAGGCACGACGTGCAGCGCGGGCAGCCCGGCGGGAAGGTCGACGCGCGGCAGGGTCAGGCCGGCCGCGACGGACAGGCCGGTGGCCAGCGCGACCGCGGCCAGCGGCGCGGGCACGCGACGGACGGCTTTCGGCAGCCGCGGCCAGGCGAGCAGCACCGCGAGGGTGACGACGCCGATGAGCACGGCCTGGTCGTGGTGCCCGGCGACCTGGCCGGGCAGCGCGACGACGTTCGCGAGCGCGGAGCCCTGGGCCGAGCCGCCGAGCACGACGTGGAGCTGCCCGAGGACGAGCGTGACCCCGATACCGGCGAGCAGCCCGTGCACGATGGCGGGCGAGACGGCGAGCGCGGCGCGGGCGAGGCGGGTGAGCCCGAAGAGGATCTGCAGCAGCCCGGCGGCGACGGTGATCGCGCAGGTGACGGGCCAGCCGTGGGTGGCGATGGTGTCGGCCAGCACGACGGTGAGAGCGGCGGATGGCCCGCTGACCTGCAGCGGCGACCCGCCGAAGAGACTCGCGACGAGCCCGCCGGCAACGGCGGAGATCAGGCCGGAGAGCAGCGGCGCCCCGGCGGCGAAGGCGACACCGAGGGAAAGGGGGACGGCGACGAGGAAGACGACTATCGAGGCGAGGACATCGTGCTTGAGGCCGGCGAGGAGCTTGGGAGGTCCGGTGTCGTGTTCACCGCGAACGATCTCGATCATGGACGCAGGATCGCCGAACCGAGCCGGAAAGTCCGCTACGCAAGCATTTCTCGCATTCGTCCGGGTACGGATCGATGCGGTCCGGCGGACCGATCAGGGGAAAGGACAAGCGATAGCCTCCGCCGATCGCGTGGCGCGGACCGCGCACAGGCACGGAGGGCGACGATGAGGAACGTTCGGGTCTGCGTGTGCGCGCAGTCACACCCGATGCGCTGAATTCGAGCCTGACCGAGCACCGAGAGACTTCTCGGCCCCCGCTCAACACAACCGAACCGGCAACGCCTCCAAACCGTGGATGAGCGAACTCGACCGGTAAACGAGCTCATCGGGCTTCACATCCAGGGCGAGCCCGGGAAACCGCGCGAGCAGCCCGCCCAACGCGATCTCGGCCTCGAGCCGAGCCAACGGCGCCCCGACGCAGTAATGGATCCCGTGCCCGAACGCCAGGTGCCCACCGGCGGCACGCGTGACGTCCAGCCGGTCCGGCTCCGGATACCGCTCCGCGTCGCGGTTCGCGCCCAGCAGGGACACGAGCACGAACTCGCCTGCCGGGATCGGCACGCCGCCGACCTCCACCGGTTCCGCGGTGAACCGCAGCGTCGCCAGGTGGATCGGGCCGTCGAAGCGGAGGAACTCCTCGACCGCGTTCGGCAGCAGCTGCGGCTCGGCGCGCAGCCGCGCCAGCTGCTCCGGCTCGCGCAGCAGCGCGAGCACGCCGTTGGCGATCAGGTTGACCGTCGTCTCGTGCCCGGCCACCAGCAGCAGGAACGCCATCGAGACGAGCTCGGGCTCGGACAGCGAATCGCCGTCGTCGGTCGCGTGCACCAGGTCCGACAGCAGGTCCTCCGCCGGCTCAGCGCGCTTCTGCGCGATCAGGCCGGTGAGGTAGGTCAGCATGCTCTGGGCCGCGTGCCGGACGTCCTCCGGTGCCGACGAGCTCAGCAGCGTCTTGGACCAGTCCGAGAAGTCCGACCGGTCTTCCGGGCGCACGCCGAGCAGCTCGCAGATCACCGTGATGGGCAGCGGCGCGGCGAACGACGGCAGCAGGTCGGCCCGCTCCCGCCCGGCCAGCGCGTCGAGCAGCTCCGCGGTGATCTCCTCGACCCGCGGCCGCAGCCGGGCCACGGTCCGGGCGGTGAACGCCTTGTTCACCAGCTTCCGCAGCCGCGTGTGGTCCGGCGGGTCGGAATTGAGCATGTGGAAGCTCAGGTCCTGGCCCAGCCCGCCTTGCGCGGCCTCCCCCGGCAGCTTCGCTTCGAACAGCTCCCGGGCGCGGGCACTGTTCTTCCGCAGCCGCGGATCGGCCAGCACCGCCCGCGCTTCGGCGAAGCCGGTGACCACGTAGCACGTCAGCCCGCGCGGCATCCGCACCAGCCGCACCGGCCCGTCCGCGCGCAGCATCTCCGTGAACAGGTGCGCGTGCTGGGCGAAGTCGTCCGCCACTTCCGCCGTCGTCATGCCGTCCCCCCGAATCCGCTCAGCGCTCGGCGAGCGCTGCCACCACGCGCTCGGTCACGTCCTGCCAGTATGCCCGCTGTCGCGTGCGTTCTTCCGCGTCCGCAAGCCATTCCTGGTGGAACCGCACCGTCGTCTTGGCGCCCGACCCGCTGAGCCGCACCTGGACCGTCGAGTCGTGGTCCCAGTCGCTCGGCCGCCACGTCAGCCGCACCCGGTCGCCTTCGACGTAGCTGCGGATCTCCCCGGCCGTGCCGTTCGCTGTCTCGTACCGCGCGCCCGGCTCGCGCGGCAGCTCGACGCCGGGACCCAGCCAGATCGCCACGCCCTCGCGGCTGACCAGGAAGTCCCACACCGCCTCCGCCGGGTACGGCAAGGTCCGCGAAACCCCGATGTTCCAGCCCACGTCGGCCGTTTTCCCCACTGAAGAAGTCATGCCCGCATCCTGGCACCGGGGTACGACAAAACCGGGTCCCCGCCCGGGTGGAGGATGGGAACCCGTGCGCTACCGCCCGATTTCCCCCGCCGTGCTCGCCGAAGAACTGACCGAACGCATCGCCGCGCTCCCCGGGCGGCGGATCGCGGTCGCCGTCGACGGCGCGGCCGGGGCGACGGAGACCGCCGAGCTCGCCGACGCCCTGGTCGACCCGCTGCGGCTGCGCGGCCGGGCGGCCCTGCGCGTCTCGGCGCGCGACTTCCTGCGTCCGGCGTCGCTGCGGTTCGAGCACGGCCGCACCAACCCCGAGGCCCGCTACACCGACTGGCTCGACATCGGCGCCCTCCGCCGCGAAGTCCTCGACCCGCTTCGAGAAGGCGGGTCCGGCGAAATCCTGCCGTCGTTGTGGGACGCCGAACGCGACCGCGCGACGCGCGCGAAGCGGGTGCCGGTGCCCGAAGGCGGGGTCGTCCTCGTCGACGGTGAGCTGCTGCTCGGTGCCGGCCTGGCCTTCGACCTCGCCGTGCACCTGTGGCTCTCCCCCGCCGCCCTGCGCCGCCGCGTCCCGGACGCCTGGGCGATCCCGGCCTACGAGCGCTACGAAGCCGAAGCCGACCCCAGCTCGCTGGCCGACGTCGTCGTGCGCGTCGACGACCCGCGGCACCCGGCGCTCTACACGCCGTGAGCCTCAGCGGACGACGGCCACCGGGTCGCCGTCCAGCAGCCCGGACAGCCGGCCGGCCATGACGTCCCACCGCCAGTTCGCGGTCACCCAGGCCCGCCCGGCCTCGCCCATCCGCCGCGCGCGCACCGGGTCCGCGAGCAGGCTCGCGACGGTGTCGCCGAGCTGGTCGACGTCCCGGCCCTCGACGACGTGCCCGGTGACCTCGTCGAGCACGGCCTCGGGCGCGCCGCCGGAGTTGCCGGCGACGACGGGCAGGCCGGTCGCCGACGCCTCCAGGTAGACGATGCCGAGACCTTCGACGTCGAGGCCCTTGCCGCGGGTACGGGCCGGCATCGCGAAGACGTCGCCGGCGGCGTAGTGCGCGGGCAGTTCGGCCCACGGCACCGACCCGGTGAGCACGACGTCCCGTTCCAGGCCCAGCTCCACGACCAGCTTGGTGAGCGTCGCGCGATACGGGCCGCCGCCGACGATCAGCAGCGCCGCGTCCGGCACGCGTTCGCGGATCTTCGGCAGCGCGCGGATCAGCTGGTCCTGGCCCTTGCGCGGGACGAGCCGCGACACGCACACGACGGTCGGCCGGCCGGCAAGGCCGTGCCGCGCCCGGATTTCCGCCCGGCCCGCCGGGTCCGGTTTGTACAGCTCGGTGTCCACCCCGGACGGCAGCAGCTCCAGCCCGGCCATCGGGCCGAAGGCGGCGGCGAACCGGCCGCGCGTGTACCGGCTGACGTAGGTGACGACGTCCACGGTGTCGCCGATGCGCCGCAGCGCCTGCCGGGAGCCGGGCAGCATCGACCAGCCGACCTCGTGGCCGTGCGTGGACGCCACGACCCGCCGCGCCCCGGCCCGGCGCAGCGGATGCCCGAGCAGCGCGAGCGGCGCGGCAGCGCCGAACCAGACGGCTTCGCAGTCCCGCGCCCGCATGATCTGCTTCGCGCGGCGAAGCACGTCCGGGGTCGGCAGCATCAGCGACGTCGGGTGCCGGACGACCTCGAACGGCGCCTCGGCGTCGAACTGCTTGTGCGACCCGGTCCGCGACTCCCACGACGGCGCGTAGACGACCAGGTCGTCGGCCGGCAGCCGGGTGGCGAGGGAGTTCAGGTAGTTCTGGATCCCGCCGGGCCGCGGCGGGAAGTCGTTGGTCACGAGCAGGGTCTTGAGCACGCCCCAGAGGCTAGCGGCCGCCACCGCTTCGGTTGACGCGGACGGCGAAGGGGCGGCACCGCGGAGGCGGTACCGCCCCTTCGCCGGGCAGCCGGGGTCACGCCGTCGGGCGGCGCGCCCCCGCGTACTGGCTCTGCAGCGGCGAGATCTTCACGACGTCGCCCGTGTCGGGCGCGTGGACCATCTTGCCGTCGCCGAGGTACATGCCGACGTGCGAAACGGGCGAGTAGTAGAACACGAGGTCGCCCGGCTGCAGCTGGTCCCGCGGCACCGCGGCGCCGAAGGTGGACTGCTCGCGGCTGGACCGCGGGAGCGTGATGCCCGCCTGCTTGTAGGCCCACAGCATCAGGCCCGAGCAGTCGAACTGGTTCGGCCCGGTGGCACCCCACGAGTAGGGGCTGCCGAGCTTGCTCAGCGCCGCGTCCAGCGCGGTCTGGGCGGCCGCGGTGGGGGCCTTGAGGCCGGGCGCGGAGCCGCCGCGGTCGTTCTGGGCGGCCTTGTCGAGGGCGCTCAGGCTCTTGTTGGCCGCCTTCAGCTGGGCGATCTGGTCGTCCAGCGACTTCTGCTTGGCTTTGATGTCGTCGGTGAGCTTCGCCGCGGCGTCCCGCGCGTCCTGCGCGCGCTTCGCGGCGTCGGCGGCCTTGTTGGCCGCGTCGGTGGCCTGCCGGACGGCGCCGGTGAGATTGCCCATCGCGGCGTTCTTGTCCGTCGCGATGACTTCCAGCGCCGACGAGCGGTCGAGGAAGTCCTGGGTGGACGTGCCGGCCAGCAGCGCGGACAGCTTGTTCAGCTGGACCCCGCTGGTGAACGACGCGCCGGCGAACTTGTCGACCTCGGCCTGGTACTTCTTCTGGTTCTCGGCTGCCTTCGCGGCCTGGTCCTTCGCCGCGTTGACGTCGTTGGTGGCCTTGTCGAGCTCACCCTGCTTGGCCTTCAGGTCGTCCTGGGCCTTCAGCAGGTCTTCGTTGAGCTTTTCGGCCTGTGCCGCGAGGTCGCGGTACTGGGCGAGGGCGTCCGAACCGGTCGGCGGGGCCTGGAGGACGGGGACGGGGGCGGCGGTGGCCGTCGGCTGGGCCACGGTGACGAGGGTGATCACCGAAGCCGCGGCGAGGGCACCTGACACCACGCGCCTGACTGGATGCGACTGCACGGTCGCGCGGGTCTCCTTTGCGTCTCGGCCGCCGAAGGGGACCGGGGCACGAAGAGGTCGGGGGTCCTCTTCGCCGCTGTCCCCCACCGCGCGCAAGCCGTGCTCATCCGCACCAGGGTGGAGCACGCGGTGGTGGTTCCGGTTCCCAGCTTCCCGACAAAGCTGCGTCCGGCGGCGATCCCGCGTCGCCGCCTCATCGACGGCCGGGGGCCACGAGATCTCGGACAGGTTACGAAAAGACCGCCACCGCGTCCACCACCTCCCACCCAAAAACTCTCCGTGACGCCCCGAAACACCATCGGACCAGCATCGGAGAAAACATGTGATGGGCGTTACACGCTGGGGATTCTCCGGGGACCGATCTGATCACCGACCGTTCACCTGGTCCGATCGACCACTCGGCGCGCCGACACGAAACGGGCGCGTCACGCCGGCCGCCGGACCGGCCCCTCGACCAGGCGCAGCCGGGGCACCATCCCCGCCTCGGCGAGCGCGTCCACGGCGCGGCGCTCGTCGGCGTCCCACACGACGGCGGGCGGCGCGCCGAGCAGCACGCTGACCACGCAGTCGTGACAGGAGATGCCGCGGACGACGCAGCGGTCGCAGTCGACCACCACGTTCTCGATGTCCGCCACCGAAATGTGCGAGACGTCCACTTCGGACAGCTCGGGGGTGTCGCTCATGTGGTCCTCCTCACGCCGGAAACCGAGTCGAGGACGACGGTAGGCGCCACCACCGACAATTTCCGGCCGCGCCGGGCCCGAGGGCTCCGGTCAGACCCGCGACAGGCGGCTGACCAGCACCGCGGACGGTGCCGGGTGGGCGCCGCTGCCCCGCACCGAGTCCGCGACGGCCCGGTCCGAGGTCGCCACGACCATCGGGCGGCCCGCGGGCTCGGCCGCGACGAGGTTGCGGATCACGTCGTCGGCGAGGACCCCGCGGTCGGAGAACAGCACCCGCACCCCGCGCGGCACCGACGCCGGCACCGAGAGCACGCCCGCGCCGTCGAAGACCACCGTCACCTCGGCGGAGGTGCGCGCGGCGAGCGCGGACAGCTGGTGGATCAGCCGGTCGCGCTGGTCGGCCAGCGCCAGCTCGGGGTAGCCGGTCTTGGTGACGTTGTAGCCGTCGACGATCAGGTGCACGTTGGGCAGCGCGAGGTAGCGGTCCAACGTGGACACGTCGGCGATCTTGCCGCCCTGGCCCGTGCCGGTGCTCGCGCCGCGGACCATGTCCGCCGGCCGCGCCCCGCGGGCGCCGAGGGCCAGCTCGCGGCGCAGGCCGCTGACGGCGCCGTCGATGGTGTCGACGAGCAGGGCGAGCCGCACTTCGTCGGCTTCGCGAGCCTCGCGAGCGGACTGACGCGCGATCTCCGCGTCGGCCACCGCGCGTTCGGCACGGGCACGCTCGTTGGCGACGCGCTGGCGTTCACGTTCCAGCTGGGCGGTGAGGGCGGCGATCTCGTCGGCGCGGGCGGCGGACCCGCGCGCTGCCTCGGCCGAAGCTGCTTCAGCCGCGTCCTTCGCCTGGCGCAGCTGGACACCTTGCTCGCGAAGGCGCTTCAGGAGCTTCTCGACTTCGCCTTCCCGCTCGCCACGGGCGTTCTCCGCCGCCTTCTTGGCTTCGGCGAGCTCAGCGCGCACCTGGGCGAGTTCGGCTTCGAGGCGCTGGTTGCGGGCGAGCGCGGCGTCGCGTTCCGCCCGCAGGGCGTTTTCCTCGGCGTTCTTGGCGACGAGACGGACGCGCCCGGCGGCCCCGGACTCGCCGAGCAGGACGGCGGCGGCCGCGGCGGCGACGGAGTCGGCGGCGTTCGGGTCGAGGGCGTCGGTGCGGTGCTCGCGCAGCCATTCGATGACCGCGGTGCGGAACTGGGCCGACTCGCCGAGCGCGGCGAGCAGCGCGGCGCCGCCCAGCTTGGCGCGCTTGGCCGGGGCGAACTTGGCGACCGGCCGCAGCTGGCGCGGCACGTCGGTGGCCGGCAGCTTGGCGACGGCGGCCGCGGCGAGCTCGGCGATGCGGTCGCGGACCGGCTCGGGCAGCGACGGCCACGTCACCGGATCGGGGTGGCCGGCGGCCTCGTCAGCCTGCTCGGGGCGCGACACGACGCCCGACGGACCGGTGAGGTCCTCGGGCGGCTCCGGCACGAGCGGCTGCGGGTGCATTGGTCCAGGGTAGGCCCCGCCCCCGCATCGCGCCCCGCGCGGCACACGGACCGGCCACGCGCGGAAACTGTCGGTGGTCGCCCCTACAGTCCCGCTCATGCGTTCGACCCAGGCACAGCTCGCCTTCGACGAGCTCGGAACCCCGTTGCGGGACACGACTTTCGTCGTCTTCGACCTCGAGACCACCGGGGCCGGGCCGGGTGCGTCGGAGATCACCGAGATCGGCGCGGTGAAGGTGCACGGCGGCGAGGTGCTGGGCGAGTTCGCGACCCTGGTGAACCCGGGCAAGACCATCCCGCCCCAGATCGTCTCGCTGACGGGGATCACCCAGGCGATGGTGTACGACGCGCCGCCGATCGAGGAGGTGCTGCCGGCGTTCCTGGAGTTCATCGCCGGGTCGGTGCTGGTCGCGCACAACTCGGGGTTCGACACCTCGCACATGCGGGCGGCCTGCGAAGCACACGGGTACGCGTGGCCGAAGCTGACGGTGGTGTGCACGGCCCGGCTGGCGCGGCGCGTCGTACCTCGCGACGAGGTCGGGCGCTACAACCTGACGGCGCTGGCGCTGCTGTTCGGCGCGCGGACGCGGCCGACGCACCGGGCGCTCGACGACGCCCGCGCGACGGTCGACGTGCTGCACGGGCTGCTGGAGCGCGTCGGCAACCTGGGCGTCCATTCGCTCGAGGAGCTGATGGGCTACCTGCCCGAGGTCACGGTGGCGCAGCGCGCGAAGCGGCACCTGGCGGCGGACCTGCCGTCGGCGCCGGGCGTCTACCTGTTCCGCGGGCCGAAGGAAGAGGTCCTGTACGTCGGCACGGCGAAGGACCTGCGGCGGCGCGTGCGGCAGTACTTCACGGGCTCGGAGGGGCGGAGCCGGATCCGGGAGATGGTGGCGCTGGCCGAGCGCGTCGACC
The DNA here is from genome assembly GCF_900119165.1 of Amycolatopsis australiensis. Classification (NCBI taxonomy): domain Bacteria; kingdom Bacillati; phylum Actinomycetota; class Actinomycetes; order Pseudonocardiales; family Pseudonocardiaceae; genus Amycolatopsis; species Amycolatopsis australiensis. The sequence continues at coordinate 7,907,705 of NZ_FPJG01000006.1, forward strand.
ACGTGGTGTGCGCGCACGCGCTGGAGGCGGAGGTGCGGGAGCTGCGGCTGATCGCGGCGCACCGGCCGGCGTACAACCGGCGGTCGAAGAACCGGCACCAGGGCTGGTGGATCGGGCTGACGGACGAAGCGTTCCCCCGGCTGTCGGTGGTGCGCCTGCCGCGGCCGGGGGTGCTGGGCCCGTTCCGCAACCAGGCGGACGCGAAGGCGACGGCGGACACGCTGGCGGGCGCGTCGGGGCTGCGGACGTGCACGCAGCGGATCTCGCCGAAGTCGCCGAACGGGACCCCGTGCGTGCTGGCGGAGCTGGGCCGCTGCGGAGCCCCGTGCGCGGGACGGCAGAGCGTGGCGGCGTACGTCCCGGCGGTCGAGTCGGTGTCAGGGCTGATCGCGGGCGTGGACGGCCGCCCGCTGCACGTGGCGGCGGCTCAGGTCGAGCGCCTGGCGCAGGGCCGGCACTACGAGCAGGCGGCCCGCCACCGCGACGAGCTGGCGGCCCTGATCCGGGCGCTGGGCCGAGCCCACCGCCAGGCAGCACTGGCGGCGATCGCGGAGCTGATCGCGGCGGCCCCGGACGGCAACGGAGGCTGGGAGCTGTCGGTGATCCGCTACGGCCGTTTGGCATCGGCGGGCGTGGCCCGGCGCGGAGTGCCGCCGATGCCGGTGGTGGAGGCGCTGGTGGCGTCGGCGGAGACGGTGCTGCCGGAGCCCGGTCCGTTGCACGGGGCGCCGCCGGAGGAGGTGGGAGTGCTGCTGCGCTGGCTGGCGCGGCCGGGGGTGCGGCTGGTGCGGACGACGAGACCGTGGGCCGAGCCCGCGGCCGTGGCCGGGTGGCAGGGCTGGCTGGAGCTGGTGTCCACCGCGCATTCCCTGGAGCACGTGGGCTGAGTCGGGGCGCGGGTTCGGTCGGGGCCGGTTGGGCGGGGCGGGTTGGGCGGGGCAGGTCGGCCCAAGGCAGGTCGGCCCAAGGCAGGTCGGCCCAAGGCAGGTCGGCCCAAGGCAGGTCGGGCAGGGTGGGCCCGGGGTCCTGGGATCGGGAGGGGGCGAATCCGCCCCTGGGGCCGGAGGGTCGGGCCTGGGAAAGGCGGTCGAGGGCGGCGGGTGGGCTGCGGCCGGATCAGCCGGAGGCGGCTCGGCCCGAGGGGCGGCCAGCCACCTGCGCCAGCGCGAAGGCCCGAGGGGCGCCGCAGCCCCGCGGGTCAGCTGAGCGAGCGGTCCAGCGCGTCCAGCAGCCACGTGTGCGTCATCCCGATCGGGGCCCGCTCTCCCGTCACCTCGCCCGCCAGGTGCCAGTAACGGCGCAGCCTCGGGTCACGGTCCGGGGCCGTCCGGTCGTTCAACGCCCGGCGGAACTCCAGGTCGTCCTCGCGGCCCCACGCCGTCGCGTGGGCTGCCACGAACCTGTCCAACGCCGGCCCCGGTGCCGGCGCCGCCCCCGCCGCCACCTCCGGCGACGCCAGCACGCACGCCTCCCCCACGTCGGCGTGCAGCTCGCCCAGGTCCGCGATGCGGTCGTGTCCCGCCAGCGTGCTCGCCCGCACGTGCGCCGCCAGCGTGCGGTCGGCCGCCAGCAGTACCAGCGACGCGTACGCCACCACCTGTGCCGTTGTCGGGTGCTCCGGCGGCGTCGGTGCGCTGATGTCCAGGAACATGCGGACCGTCTCCGGCGGGAGCTCTCCCGTCGTCATCGGGCGCCACAGGCGGACCAGCGTGTCGTGCGCCGAGTATCCGTCCTGCACCGCCGAGAGCAGCTCCAGCCGGGTCGCTCGGTCGGCCGGTGCCGCCTCTTCGACCGCACGCAGCGCCGAACGCCGCCAAGCCAGCGTGGCCACTTCGCGGTCCAGGGCCGTCCGCTCGGCCGCCACCACCTCGTCCAGCGACCGGCGGCCGTCGACGACGTCGGTGATCGAACGCAGGCCCAGACCGAGCCCGCGCAGCCGCCGGACCGTCGTCAGCCGGTCGACCGCCGCCCGGTCGAACCTGCGGTGGCCTCCGGTGCTGCGTGCCGGCTCCAGCAGGCCCTCGTCGCAGTAGAAGCGGATCGTGCGGACCGGCACCCCCGTCCGCCGCGCCAGGTCGCCGATGCCCAGTGTGTCCTCGGTCACCTTCCGTCGAACCTCCAGCCGGGTGGAACTCCTACGGTACGGCCATGCACAGCACCAGACTCGCCGAGGCACTGCTCGACCGCACCGCCGCCTTCGCCACCACCGTGGCCGGCGCCGACCCGGACACCCGCGTCCCCACCTGCCCCGACTGGCCGCTGCGGGTCCTCGTCGGGCACATCGGGCAAGCCCACCGCTGGTCCGCCGACATCGTCCGGTCCGGCCCGGCACCCGTCCCCGACCCGCGCGACGCCGACCCGGGCACTCCAGACGAATGGGCCGCCTGGCTGCGGGACGGCGCCGAGGACCTGACCAAGGCCGCACTGGACGCCGGCGAAACGCCGGTCTGGACGTTCTTCGGCGAGCAGCCGGCGCGGTTCTGGCTGCGCCGGATGCTCCACGACACCACGATCCACCACGCCGACGCCGCCCTCGCCACCGGCGCCGCCTTCACCGTCGCGCCCGACCTGGCCGCCGACGCCATCAGCGAGTGGCTGGACGTCCTGTCCGACCCGGTCACCGCGAGCCTCAACCCGGCCTTCGCCGAGCTGCGCGGCACCGGCCAGACCCTCCGCCTCGCCGGCGGCGACAGCGACGGCGACGGCGACGGCTGGCTGATCACCCGCACCCCGGACGGCGTCGCGTGGACCCGCGCCGCGGGCACCGCCGACGTCACCCTCAGCGGGCCTCTCCAGGACCTGCTGCTCGTCTTCACCCGCCGGTTGCCGCTGGACCGCGTCACCGTCACCGGCGACCGTGGCCTGGCCGAACACTGGCTGGGGCACACCGCGGCCTAGGATCGCGGGCGACCCCCGCAGACGAGTCTTGGAGGACCCAGGTGATCACCGCGATCGTGCTGATCCAGGTAGAGGCGGACGCGATCCCGGACGCGGCGCAGGCGATCGCCGACATCGACGGCGTCGGCGAGGTCTACTCGTGCGCCGGGGACGTCGACCTCATCGCCACCGTCAAGGTGTCCGCGCACGAAGAGCTGGCCGACCTCATCCCCGGCCGGATCGGGAAGGTGCCGGGTGTGCTCGACACCGTCACGCACATCGCGTTCCGGTCCTACTCGCGCGCCGACACGGAGTCGGCCTTCGCCATCGGCGTCGAAGACTGACCGAGACACAGAAAGAAGGCCACCTCCGGATCCGGAGGTGGCCTTCTTCGCGTGGAGCTAGTGTTCCGCGCGCTTCGCGGTCTCGACGCTCTCGAACTCGCCCGGCTCGCCCTGCTCGACGTGGCCGTTGCCGTGCCCGTTGCCGTGGTGGGCCCGCTGCAGCGCGGCGGTCTCTTCGGCCGGGTCCGGCGACCAGAGCGTGCCCGGCACGGCCTGACCGGCCGAGCCCAACTTGTTCATCTTCTTCGGCACCGAAGCGCCCTGGTACTCGAGCGGGATCGCGTGGCCGTGGCTGTCGACGCCACCCAGCGGCTGGTGGATCTCGATGAACTCACCGTGCGGCAGCCGCTTGATGATGCCGGTCTCGACGCCGTGCTCCAGCACCTCGCGGTCGGCCCGCTGCAGGCCGAGGCAGATCCGGTAGGTGAAGTAGTACGCCAGCGGCGGCACGATCAGCACGCCGATGCGGCCCGCCCAGGTCGTCGCGTTGAGCGAGATGTCGAACTGGTCGGCGATGATGTCGTTGAAGCCCGACAGCTCGATGACCATGAAGAAGCCCAGCGCCATCGCGCCCAGCGCCGTGCGGACCGGTGCGTCACGCGGCCGCTGGAGCAGGTTGTGGTGCGCGGTGTCCTTGGACAGCTTCCGCTCGATGAACGGGTAGCCGAGCAGCAGGCCGAACAGGATCGGCATGCCGATCGCGCCCGGGAAGAACACCGCCGGGATCGTGTAGTTCCCGAGGTAGACCTCCCACGCCGGCCAGATGCGCAGCATGCCGTCGGCCCAGGCCATGTACCAGTCGGGCTGCGAACCCGCCGACACCTGCGCCGGGTTGTACGGCCCGAAGTTCCACACCGGGTTGATCTGGAACAGGCCCGACATCAGCGCCAGCACGCCCACGACCAGGGTGAAGAACGCCCCGCCCTTGAGCGCGAAGTACGGCATGATCCGGACGCCGACGACGTTCGTCTCCTTGCGGCGCACGCCCGGGAACTGCGTGTGCTTCTGGTACCAGACCAGCGCCAGGTGCGCCCCGACCAGCGCGAGCATGATGCCCGGCACCAGCAGGATGTGCAGCGTGTACAGGCGCGGGATGATCTGGTCGCCGGGGAACTCGCCGCCGAAGAGCGCCCAGTGGATCCAGGTGCCGATCACCGGCACCGAGAGCACGATGCCCGACAGGGTCGCGCGGATACCGGTACCGGACAGCAGGTCGTCCGGCAGCGAGTAGCCGAAGAAGCCCTCGAAGCAGCCCAGGATCAGCAGCAGGCCGCCGATCACCCAGTTCGCCTCACGCGGCCGCCGGAAGGCGCCGGTGAAGAAGATCCGGAGCATGTGCACGGCCATCGACGCCACGAAGATCAGCGCCGCCCAGTGGTGCAGCTGCCGCATGAACAGGCCGCCGCGCACGTCGAACGACAGGTCCAGCGTGGTCGCGAAGGCCCGCGACATCGGCAGGCCCTGCATGTTCTTGAAGCTGCCGTGGTAGATGACCTCCTGCATGGAGGGGTCGAAGAACAGCGTCAGGTACACGCCGGTCAGCAGCAGGATGATGAAGCTGTAGAGCGCGATCTCGCCCAGCAGGAACGACCAGTGGGTCGGGAACACCTTGTTCATCTGGTGCCGCAGGCCCTTGGCCAGGTGGTACCGCTGGTCGGCGTTGTTCGCGGCCTCGCCCAGGTGCCGCTCGACGGCGCTCGAGCCCTTGGTCGGCGTGGTGAGTGAACTCATGACTTACGCTCCCAAAAGGCCGGACCGATGGCCTCGATGAAGTCGCCTCGCGCGATCAAGTATCCCTCTTCGTCCACCGTGATCGGTAGCTGGGCCAGCGGACGGGTCGCCGGGCCGAAGATCGGCTTGGCGTAGTGGAGGGCGTCGAACTGCGACTGGTGGCACGGGCACAGGATGCGGTTGGTCCGCTGCTCGTACAGCGAGGTCGGGCAGCCGACGTGGCTGCAGATCTTCGTGTACGCGTAGTAGTCGCCGAAGTTGAAGTCCTCCTGGCCGGCCCGCTTGACGACGCGGGCGGCGTCGGTCGGGCGGAGGCGGATCAGCATGACCGGGTTGTCGACGCGGGTCAGCGCCGCGGCCAGCGCCTCCGGGTTGCCCTTTTCGGACTCGCGGTACGGGAAGACCGTTTCCATCGCGCCGGCGTCGAGGTCCTCGGCCTTGACCAGGCTGACCTCCTCGCCCTCCTCCAGCGGCTTGCCGGTGTTGCGGCGCAGGTAGACCTTCTCGCCGGGGAAGTTCGGCTTCCAGCCGGTGTGCCACAGGGACGCCCGGGTGTCGCTTTCCTTCCACGGGTTCTTGATGAAGGACGCGATCGGCAGCGCGGCGGCCGCGAGGCCGAGCGCGCCGGCCCCGGCGATCGCCGAGCGCTTGATCAGCGACCGGCGGGCGATGGTGCTGCGGTTCCCGGCGTCGGCCAGGTGCGCGAGGATCGTCGCGCGGTCGACCTCGGCCGACCCCTTGCCCTCACCGTCGTGGCGCTCCTGCACCGCGACCTCGGCGGGCACGAACTTCTTCGTGTACAGGATCACGCCGATGCCGAGGCCGAGGATGGCCAGGCCGAGCGTGATGCCGAGCATCGGGGTGTAGAGGCTGTACCAGAAGTGCGCGCTCTCGTTGTCCGGCGCCTCGTACTGCCACGGCCACCAGATGAGCGAGACGACGAACCCGATCCCGGCCAGCGCGGACAGGCCGAACCAGAACGCGACCAGGCGCTCGGCCCGCTTCTCCGCCCGGGTGCCCTCCACGGGCCACGGCGTCGGGTACTCGACGATCTCGACGCCGTCGAGCTGCCCGCCCAGCTTGAGCAGCTGGTCCCGGTCCATCTCAGCCAGCTCCGCCTCCGTCGGCGGCTTCGGCCCCTCGGCACTCATGCCTTCGATCCAATCCACAACGTCACGCCGATCAGCGCGGCGATCCCGACGATAAAGGCGACCACGCCCTCCGAAGCGGGGCCGACCCCGCCGAGGCCGTTCCCACCCGGGTCATTGTTGCCGTCCGACACCGACTTCACGTAGGCGACGATGTCCTTCTTCTCCTCCGGCGACAGCTGCCGGTCGGAGAACTTCGGCATGTTCTGCGGCCCGGTGAGCATGGCCGTGTAGATCTGCTCTTCGCTGGCCGGGTCCAGGTTCGGCGCGTACTTGCCCGCCGACAGCGCGCCGCCGCGGCCGGTGAAGTTGTGGCACGACGCGCAGTTGAGGCGGAACAGCTCGCCACCGCGGGCCGGGTCGGACCCGCGCAGGGCCTCGCCCTTCTCCGCGGGCCGCTGGACGCCGCCGCCGTGCGCCTGGATGTAGGCGCCGACCGCGTCGATCTCGGCCTCGGTCAGCTTCGGCGGCTTGCGCTCGATCTGCGCCTCCTGGCGCGACGCCGGCATGCGGCCCGAAGAGGTCTGGAAGTACACCGCGGCGTCGCCGATGCCGATCAGGCTCGGCCCGCGGTCCTGCACGCCCTCGAGGTTCGCGCCGTGGCAGGCGATGCAGGTGTTGTTGTAGACCTGCTCGCCGAGGCGCAGCTGCGCCGGCGTGCCCTGGGCCTGCGCGGTCTGCGGCTCCGGGGCGAACACGGCGTACAGGGCGCCGGCGCCCACCAGCGCGATACCGAGCGCGAGCAGGCCGGCGAACCGCCTCCGCAGCTTCGACCGCGCGCGGTAGCGGCGCTCCGAGGACTTGGTGCTGGTGGTCATCTTGCGGCAACCCTTGCTGTCAGTTCAGGCCGATGGTGAAGGTGGTGGCGGCTGGGCGTGCGGCCCCTCACGGGAGGAGGTAGATCACACCGAACAGGCCGACCCACACGATGTCGACGAAGTGCCAGTAGTAGGACACGACGATCGCCGACGTGGCCTGGGCGGGCGTGAACTTGCTCAGTTTCGTGCGGATGAGCAGGTAGACGAAGGCGATGAGCCCGCCGATGACGTGCAGGCCGTGGAACCCGGTGGCGAGGTAGAAGACCGTGCCGAACGGGCCGGACGGGATCGTCATCCCCTCTTCCACCAGGTTGTGGTACTCGTTGCCCTGGCCGGCGACGAAGATCGCGCCCATGATCAACGTGACGATGTACCAGCGGCGCAGCCCGTAGACGTCGCCACGCTCGGCGGCGAACACGCCGAACTGGCAGGTCAGCGAGGACAGCACGAGGATCACCGTGAAGGGGATCGCGTACGCCACGTTGAGGTGGAACTCCTCGCCGTGCAGCGGCGGCGGCCACTGGCCGGACGAGTTCTGCGCCTTGACGGTGAAGAACATCGCGAACAGTCCGGCGAAGAACATCAGCTCGCTGGAAAGCCACACGATGGTGCCGACACTGACCATGTTCGGCCGGTTCAGCGAGTGGACCCGCTGACTGATGGTGGGAGCTGCCGTTGTCACGCGTCGCATTATGTCCTCTCGCACCACCGCTCCGCCGGGTGGGTCCACGGCGGGTCGTCTGCGTAACCGATCACACCGGATGCCCGGGAAGGTGAGCGTTACTCATGGGTTTACTCGACCGGCTGCGTGACCTGGTCAAGAAGCGCGAAACCGCCGCTCTCACGCCCGATACGCCCGGGTTGAAGATCGTCGCCGAAGCCTTCGACCCGGTCGTCGCCGACTCGGCCGTCCTCGCCGGTTCACCCGGCTGGGTCAGCACGGCACCGGCCGTCCTGCGGCACCACCTGCTCCTGCCGGCGGGCCGGCTCGCCGAGGCGGCGTCGATCCTCGCCCAGGACGGCTACGACCTGCGCGAACAGGCCGCTTCGGGAGATCTGACGCGCGTGCTCGCGGTCCGGGTCCAGGTGCTCGACGCGCTGCACTGCGCCCAGGAACGGTCCCGGATGGCGGGCCTCGCGCAGCGATTGGGCGGCGACGCGCTCGGCTGGGACGCGCTCCAGCCGGAGCCGACCGCGTGATGTCGGTCTCGGCCGATACGATCGCCTCAGACGCGTGGTGGAGAAGACGGAGGCGTGCTCAATGGGCGAGTCGATGCGGGTCCTGGTGTTCAGCCACAAGCCGGAGGTGCGCGAGGCGATCGTGAACGCCGTCGGCCGCCGCCCGGCGGCGGACCTGGGGCGCGTGGAGTACGTCGAGGCGGCCGGCATCGCCGACGTGCTGTCCGAGGTGGACGAGGGCCACGTCGACCTGGCGATCCTCGACGGCGAGGCGCAGCCGACCGGCGGCATCGGCCTCTGCCGCCAGCTCAAGAGCGAAATCGCCGACTGCCCCCCGATCGTGGTCGCCGTGCGGCGCAAGGACGACCGGTGGCTGGCGACGTGGTCGCAGGCGGACGCCGTGCTGGTGCACCCGCTGGACCCGCTGACCGCCGCGGAGACCGTCGCCGACGTGCTGCGCGCGCGACGGGTCCCCGTCGTGAACGGCTGAGCCCGGTGGCCACCCCGGTCCCCCGCACCTGGCCGCCGCTGCTCAAGCAGCTCGTCGCCCGCGTCGACCTGTCCGAGGAGGACACGGCGTGGGCGATGGACCAGATCATGAGCGGCGCGGCGAGCCCCGCCCGGATCGCCGGGTTCGCGGTGGCGCTGCGGGCCAAGGGCGAGACGCCGTCGGAGATCGCCGGCATGGCGGCCACGATGCTGGCCCACGCCCGGCGCGTCGAGCTGGACCGCCCGGCGGTCGACATCGTCGGCACCGGCGGCGACGGCTCGAACTCGGTGAACATCTCGACGATGGCGACGATCGTCACGGCCGCGGCCGGCGCGCCGGTGGCCAAGCACGGCAACCGCAGCGCGTCGTCGAAGTCCGGCGCGGCGGACGTGCTGGAAGCGCTCGGCGTCACGATCAGCCTGCCGCCGGAGGACGTCCGGCGCTGCCTTTCCGAGGTCGGCGTCGGGTTCTTCCTGGCCTCGGCGTTCCACCCGGCGCTGCGGCACGCGGGCCCGGTGCGCGGCGAGCTCGGCATCCCGACGACGTTCAACCTGCTCGGCCCGCTGACCAACCCGGCCCAGCCGGGCAGCGCGCTGATCGGCTGCGCGTACGAGGACAAGACGCGGGTGCTGGCGGAGGTGTTCGCCCGCCGCGGGACGACCGCGCTGGTCGTCCGCGGCGACGACGGCCTCGACGAGATCACCACGACGACGACGTCGACGGTGTGGGTCGTCTCGGGCGGCACGGTGACCGAACGCCCGCTGGACCCGGCGGACCTGGGCATCCCCCGCGCCACGGCGGACGACCTGCGCGGCGGCGACGCGGCGGCGAACGCGGAAGTGGTCCGGGAGCTGGTAGGCGGCAAGCCGGGCCCGGTCCGCGACGCGGTCCTGATCAACGCGGCGGCGGCGCTGGCGGCGTTCACGGGCTTCTCGGCGTCCCTGGAGGACGACCTGCGAGCGGGCCTCGCGAAGGCGGCCGAGGCGATCGACTCGGGCGCCGCGGCCGCGTTGCTGGACCGCTGGATCGCGTTCAGCTGACCCGTTCCGGCTGCGGCTCGCCGGCCCGGGCGGCAGCGGGCCGCCGGCCGCGCTGGGGCGCCAGCGCGGCGGCCAGCACCGCGAGCATGCCCAGCCCCTCGGCCCAGCTGGGACGGTGGCCGTAGCAGGCGATGTCCACCAGCACCGCCACCACCGGGTACAGGTACGAGAGCAACGCCACGGTGGTCGTCGGCAGCTTGCCGATGCTCGCGTACATCAGCACGTACATCAGTGCCGTGTGGACGGTGCCGAGCAGCACCAGCCACAGCAGTCCCGACGGCGCCGACGGCAGCGGCGTGACCAGCAGCACCGGCGCCAGCACGACCGCGCCGACCGTCGTCTGGACGGCCGCGAGCAGGTGCGGGCGGACGTGCTTGAGCTGCTTCGCCACGAACGACGCGCCGGCGTAGAGCACCGCCGCGCCGAGGGCCAGGCCGATTCCGGCCAGCTGGACCGGTTTGCCGTCCTCGCCGTGGGCCGACAGTGAGATCAGCGCCACCCCGCCGAACGCGACCGCGGCCCGCGCCAGGTGGCTCTTCGCGACCTTCTCGCCGAGGAACGCCGCCGCCAGGCCCACCAGGATCAGCGGCTGCGTGTGGTAGACCACCGTGCTGACCGAGATCGAGGACAGCGCGTACGACGCGAACAGCAGGACCCAGTTGCCGACCAGGAACAGCCCGCCGAGGACCGCGAGCCCGAGGTCGCGCCGCGATGGCCGCCAGGCCTGCAGCCAGCAACGGGAGAGGCACCACAGCACCAGCAACGCGCCACCGACGAAGCAGCGGGCGAACGCGACGGCGGGGGCGGCCGCGCCGCTCTCGAGGACGACCGCGCCGATCGTGCCGGACATCGCCATCGCCGCCGACCACTGCAGCAGCGGGCGGGTTTCGGAGTTCGTCATGCCGACCAGGTTCGTCGCCCGCGCCCCGGCCGACCAGTGTCAGAGATGACAACGACCGCAAAACTTGTGACATGCTGGCGGACATGGACGTCAACCGGGTCGCGGTGGTGCTCGCCGACAAGGTTTCGCCGTTCGAGCTGGGCGTCGCGTGCGAGGTGTTCGGCACCGACCGCAGCGCCGACGGCATCGGGGGCTGGGACTTCGGCGTGTGCTCGCCGGGCGGCGACGCCGTCGAGAGCTGGTCCGGGTTCGGGCTCTCCGGCCTGCGGGACCTGGACTACGCGGCCGGAGCCGACCTGCTGATCGTGCCGACGTGCGCGCCGCGGACCGTCCCGCCGCCGGACCCGGTGCTGGACGTCCTGCGCGACGCGGCCGCGCGCGGTGCCTGGGTCGCGGGGTTCTGCGCGGGCGTGTTCACGCTCGGCTACGCGGGTCTGCTCGACGGCCGCCGCTGCACGGTCCACTGGGTGTACGAAACGGAGTTCCGGCAGCGGTTCCCGGCCGCCGAGGTGGACCCGCAGGCGCTCTACGCCGACGACGGCGGCATCCTGACCAGCGCGGGCACGGTCGCGGCCGTCGATCTGTGCCTGCATCTGGTCCGGCGGCTGCGCGGCGTCGCGGCGGCCACGACCCTGGCGCGGCGGATGGTGGCCGCGCCGCACCGCGCGGGCGGGCAGGCGCAGTTCGTGCAGGCGCCGGTGCCGGCCACGGCGGCGTCCGACGACGCCGTGGTGGCGGAGGCCCTGGAGTGGGTCGAACGGCGGCTGGACCGGCCGTTCACGGTCGCCGAGCTGGCCCGGCGCAGCGGGCTGGGCGAGCGGACGTTCCTGCGCCGGTTCTCGGCGGCCACGGGCACGACCCCGCACCGCTGGCTGACCGAACGCCGGCTCGACCGCGCCCAGGCGCTGCTGGAGGAGGGCAGGCTGTCGGTCGAGGACATCGCTGTGGCCTGCGGATACGCTTCGGCGGCCGCGTTGCGGCACCAGTTCACCCGGCTGCGTGGCACGAGCCCGTCGTCCTACCGGGCGGCGTTCCGGGGCTGAACGCGGAACCGGCCGCCGCGCGAAAGCGCGACGGCCGGTCCGGCAGAGCATCGGGTCACTCGTGCGACGGGCCCGTGTGGTACTCGAACACCAGGCCGCCGATCGTGATGAGCAGGGCGACCAGGGCGATGATGAGCAGCCAGATGTGGAAGAACGCCAGCGCCACGGCACCGAGCGCCGCGGTGGCCGCCATGCCGATGGGCCAGTAGCTGCCCGGGCTGAAGAAGCCCAGCTCACCGGCGCCGTCGCTGATCTCGGCGTCCTCGCGGTCTTCCGGCCGCGGCTCGATGCGGCGGGCGACGAACTGCATGTAGCTGCCGGCGAGGAAGGCGAGGCCCCCGGTCAGGAACAGCGCGACGATGCCGACCGGCTCGGGCCCGTGCGTCGCGGCCAGCGCGGTCCACACCCAGTAGACCGCCGCCATGAACACGGCGAAGATCGCCACGATGAAGAAGATGCGGGCTTCGACCCTCATGGTCTCTTCCTACTCCTTGTGCGGCTGGGCCGTCAGTTGGACGCGGTCCGCGCCGTGCGGTCGGTGTTGAACGGCTGGGTGGTCACCGCGTGTGGGGTGCACAGCACGCCGCAGTTCATCTTCGCCAGCGCCTCGGACGCGGTGAACGTCTGGCCCGTGGCCGGGTTCACCTGCTTGCGCAGCGCGATGTACTGGTCGTACTTGTCCGGCGACAGCGCCCGGACCTCGAAGTTCATCACCGAGTGGTAGGTGCCGCACAGCTCCGCGCACCGGCCGACGAAGGAACCCTCGCGGTCGATCTTGTTCTGGAACGAGCTGTCCTGGTTGTTCTTGTCCGGGTTCGGCATGACGTCCCGCTTGAAGTGGAACTCCGGCACCCAGAAGGAGTGGATCACGTCGGTGGAGACCAGGTCGTACTGGATGGTCTTGCCGACCGGGAGCACCAGCAGCGGGATCTCGCCGGACGAGCCGACCGTGCTGACCTGGCCGCTGCCGTCGGGCTTGGCCGCGTTGGCGTCCTCGTACTTGAACTCCCAGTTCCACTGGAAGGCGACGACCTGGACCTTGACGTCCGGGTTGGGCACCTTGTCCAGGACCTTCGACTCCGTCGTCGCGGTGAAGAAGAACAGGACGCAGACCATGATCGTCGGGACGACGACCGTGAACAGCTCGAGCGGGATGTTGTACTGGAACTGCCGGGGCAGCTCCTCCGGCTCGCCGTCGGCGGTCTTCTTCTTGCGGTGGAACGTCGCGGTCCAGAAGATCAGGCCCCACACGATGACGCCGACGACCAGCGCCGCCACCACGGTCCAGGTCCACAGGGTGCGCATCTGGTCGGCCTGGTGCGTGACGCCGACCGGCCAGCCGAACCGCAGGATCTCGTCGCCGGAGCAGCCCGTCGCCGTCAGCGCGACCAGCACGGCCAGCGCGGCGACGCGCAAGGTCCGCTTCCCCAGGGTGCGCTCGGGTTGTCCCACTGCGCCTCGCCCTTTCACCCAGAGCCTCCTACGACAGATCTTCGTGACAGGCGGAGCCTAGCCGAGTTGGCGCGCTCCGCTGACCAAGGGGTAACCATCGACGCGCGTGTTACGCGCCACGGTCCGCCCGGCATACTGGGCACTTCCCCAGCCCGAAGAAGACCCTAAAGGTGTGTGAGTACCCGTGTGCGGCCTGCTTGGACTGATCTGCGCGACCGAGACCGGCGCGGCGAACGCGCGTGACGCCGTCGGCGCGGCCATGCGCTGCCAGCGCCACCGCGGCCCCGACGAGCAGGACACGTGGGCCGACGCCGAGGTCGTCTACGGCTTCAACCGGCTCGCCTTCATCGACGTCGAGCACGCGCACCAGCCGCTGGTCTGGGGGCCGCCGGAGGCGCCGGGCCGGTACACGATGAACTTCAACGGCGAGATCTACAACTATCAGGAGCTGCGCGCGGAGCTGGCCGAGCAGCACGGGGCGAAGTTCGAGACCGAGGGTGACGGCGAGGCCATCGTCGCCGGCTTCCACTACCTGGGCGCCGACTGGGTGAAGCGCCTGCGCGGCATGTTCGCCTTCATGATCTGGGACTCGCAGGAGAAGCGCGTGTTCGGTGCGCGCGACCCGTTCGGCATCAAGCCGTTGTTCTATTCGGCCGGTCCCGGCGGTGTGGCGTTCTCCAGCGAGAAGAAGAGCCTGCTGGAGCTTTCGGACGTCCTCGGTGTCGCGCAGGAGCTGGACCGCAAGGCACTGCAGCACTACCTGGTCCTGCAGTACGTGCCCGAGCCCGAGTCGCTGCACACCGCGATCCGCCGCGTCGAGTCCGGCACGTCGTTCGAGGTGGTGCCCGGCGGTGAGGTGAAGTTCACCCGCTACTTCCACCCGCGGTTCGCCGCGAAGCCGGTCAACGGGCCGGCCGAGGCCGAGGAGCTGTACCAGCGCATCGCGGACGTGATGCGCGACTCGGTCGGCAAGCACATGATCTCCGACCCGGACGTCACGGTCGGCGCGTTCCTCTCCGGCGGCATCGACTCCACGGCCACCGCCACGCTGGCCAAGGAGCACAACCCGAACCTCATCGCGTTCACCACCGGGTTCGAGCGCGAGGGCTACTCCGAGGTCGACGTCGCCGCCGAGTCGGCCGCGGCGATCGGCGTGCAGCACGTGGTCCGGACCGTGTCGGCGGACGAGATGATGGAAGCCCTCCCGCTCATCGTCTGGTACCTCGACGACCCGGTGGCCGACCCCGCGCTGGTCCCGCTGTGGTTCATCGCCCGCGAGGCCCGCAAGCACGTCAAGGCGGTCCTTTCCGGTGAAGGGGCGGACGAGCTGTTCGGCGGCTACACGATCTACAACGAGCCGATCTCGCTGGCGCCGTTCGAGAAGATCCCGGGCGGCGTGCGCCGCCTCATCGGCAAGGTCTCGACGAAGATCCCCGAGGGCACCCGCGGCAAGGACCTGCTCCGCCGCGGCGCGCTGCCGCTGGAGGACCGCTACTACGGCAACGCCCGCAACTTCCGCGACGACCAGCTGCGCGCGGTCCTGCGGACCTACCGGGAAGGCGTCGGCTTCAAGGACGTCACGGCGCCCTGGTACGAGGTCTCCCGCGGCTGGGACCCGGTGGCCCGCATGCAGCACGTCGACCTCTACACGTGGCTGCGCGGCGACATCCTGGTCAAGGCCGACAAGGTGACCATGGCGAACTCCCTCGAGCTGCGGGTGCCGTTCCTCGACGCCGAGGTGTTCAAGGTCGCGGCGTCGATCCCGCTGGACCAGAAGCTCGCGCACGGCACGACGAAGTACGCGCTGCGCCAGGCGCTGGCCAAGATCATCCCGGCGCACGTGCTGAACCGGCGCAAGCTCGGCTTCCCGGTGCCGATCCGGCTGTGGCTGCGCAACGAGATGTACGACTGGGCCAAGGGCATCATCAACGACTCGAAGACCGACGAGCTGCTGGACAAGAAGGCGATCCTGGCGCTGCTGGAGGAGCACAAGGCGGGCCAGCTGGACCGCAGCCGCCAGCTGTGGGCGCTGATCGTGTTCATGCTGTGGCACGGCATCTTCGTCGAGCACCGCATCAAGCCCGAGGTGCCCGAGCCGGTGTACCCGGTCAAGCTCTGAGCGAACGCCCCGTCGAAGCCACCCTGCGCTCGTAGGGTGGCTTCGACGCTTTCAGGGGGTGGTCGGGGTGGACTTCGTGCTGGTGCACGGGACGACGCAGGGCCCGGACGGCTGGGCGCCGCTGGAGCGTGAGCTGACGGGTCACCGGACGCATCCGGTCGATCTCCTCGACGGTGACGGGCCGGACTACCCCGCGCTCGTCCGCCGCCAGGTGCCGGAGCTGCGGCGGCCGGTGGTCGTCGCGCACTCCGGCGCCGGGGTGCTGCTCCCGGCGATCGGCGAAGCGCTCGGGGCGTCGCGGCTGGTGTGGGTGGGCGCGTACATCCCCGACTTCGCGGGCGGCCGGAGCCTGGCCGAGGAGGTCGCGGCGGGCGCCACGGAGCTGTTCCACCGCGAATGGATCGGCGTGGACCCGACCCGCGACCCGGCACTGGCCGACCGGTTCCTCTTCCACGACTGCGACGAACGGACGCGGGCCTGGGCCCACGGAACCCTGCGGCTGTTCGCTGCACCCGAGCTGCTCACCCGGCCGGCGGGACCGGCGCCGTCGATACCGTCGACGGTCGTGGTGCCCACCGCCGACCGCACGCTCCGGCCGGGGTGGATGGCGCGGGCCGCGCGGGAACGGCTGGGCCTCGAGCCGCTCGGAATCGACGCCGGGCACTGCCCGCACGTGTCCCGCCCGGCCGAGCTGGCCCGGCTGATCGTGGGTGGCCGGCCGGGCTGACCACCCACGACCGTGCGGAGTCAGGCCGCGGGCAGCACCGCCGAGATCTCTTCCGCCGCGTCGGGGCCGAAGGCGTCGCCGATGCGGGCCAGCGCGTCCGCGCGGTCGAACGTCCACTCCTGGGTGCCGACCGTCTCCAGCACCAGCACTGCGATCAGCGAGCCGAGCTGGGCCGCGCGCTCGACACCGAGACCGCCGTCGAGGGCCGCCAGGAAGCCCGCGCGGAAGCCGTCGCCGACACCGGTAGGGTCGGCCTTCGTGCGCTCCGGGACCGCGCCGATCTGCAGGGCTAGGCCGTCCTGGCCGACGATCTCGACGCCCTTCTCCCCCAGCGTCGTGATCCGCAGGCCGACCTGCTGCAGGACGTCGGCCTCGGTCCAGCCGGTCTTCTGGAGCAGCAGCTCCCACTCGTAGTCGTTGCTGAACAGGTACTTCGCGCCGGCGACGAACGCGCGCGCCTGCTCGCCGGTCATCCGGGCCAGCTGCTGCGACGGGTCGACGGCGAAGGGGTAGCCGCGCTGGCGGCACTCCTGGGCGTGGCGGATCATGCCCTCGGGGTCGTCCGGGCTGATCAGCACCAGGCTCAGCCCGCCGGCGCGCTCGGCGATCGGCTGCAGCTCGATGTTGCGGGACTCGGCCATCGCGCCGGCGTAGAACGTCGCGATCTGGCAGAGGTCCTCGTCGGTGGTGCAGACGAACCGCGCCGTGTGCGCGACCTCCGACACGTGCACGCCGGACGTGTCCACGCCGTGGCGCTCCAGCCAGGACCGGTAGTCCGCGAAGTCCGCGCCGACCGCGCCCACGAGCACCGGCTGCACGCCGAGCACGCCCAGGCCGAAGGCGATGTTCGCGCCGATCCCGCCGCGCCGGACCACGAGGTCGTCGGCGAGGAAGCTCAGCGAGACCCGATGCAGCTGCTCGGCGACCAGCTGCTCGGCGAACCGGCCCGGGAAGTGCATGAGGTGGTCGGTCGCGATACTGCCGGACACCGCGATCCTGGCTTTGTCTGCCACCGGCTGCTCCTTTGTGCTCTTTCCTCACGGCAAAAGGCGCGAAGTTACCCCCGGGTCATGCCCCGTCCGGGTAGTTCGCGCACGCCCACCCGACACTACCGGCTGGTACTCCTTCTCCAGTCGAGGACGGATCAATAGCGTTACGAATCGTGAATGCCGTCACCGAACCCGAGACCCTGGCCGAGCTGATCGCCGACTGCGCGCTCATCCCGGCGAACCTCCAGGCCGAGAGCCTGCCGCTGCCCCGTGTCACGGCCAAGCCGTGGCAGGTCGACGACGCCTGCCACGCGCAGGTCGCGGAGCTCGACGCCTACGTGTAGCCCCGGAGACACCAGAAGGCCCCGCCCTCCGATCGGGAGGCGGGGCCTTCTCGCGCTGTTCGCCCGGTGGGACGAGTCGCCTCAGTGGAACGAGTCGCCGCAGGCGCAGGAGCCGGTGGCGTTCGGGTTGTCGATCGTGAAGCCCTGCTTCTCGATCGTGTCCACGAAGTCGATGACGGCGTCGGACACGTACGGCGCGCTCATCCGGTCGACGGCGACCCGCAGGCCGTCGAAGTCGCGGAACAGGTCGCCGTCGAGCGTGCGCTCGTCGAAGAACAGCTGGTAGCGCAGGCCCGCGCAGCCACCGGGCTGGACGGCGATGCGCAGGTGCATGTCGTCGCGGCCCTCCTGCTCGAGCAGGGCCTTCGCCTTGGCGGCCGCGGCGTCGGTCAACGTGACGCCGTGGGTCTCCTCGGCGGTCTCGGCCTGCGTCGCGCCGGCGTGCTCAGCGGTCGTCATGGCACTCCCTCAAAGTTCGAACTCGCTGCGGATACTCCTCGTGCTGACGTGTTCAACACCCGGAGCGTCCGATCTGTTCCCCCGCCATCGTCGCACATGGATCGACCTGGTGAACGGCGGCGTGACGCCTGCAATACCCTGGTGAGGTGAGGTTCCTGCGCCGAAGCACCACAGACACCGCCGCCGAAGAGCCGGAGACGACGCAAGCCGTCGACGTCGGCGGCAAGGCGTACACGCCCAGTAAGGGCAAGGCCACGCCGAAGCGCCGGGAGGCGGAGGCGAAGCGGCGCGGGCCGGTGGCGCCGCCGCCCACCACCATGCGCGAGGCGATGAAGCGCAACAAGGAACTGCGCAAGTCGAACCCCCAGTCGAAGGAAGACCGCCGCGCGGCGGCCAAGCTGCGCCGCGACCGCATGATGGCGGGCGACGACAAGTACCTGCTCCCGCGCGACCGCGGCCCGGTGAAGGCGTACGTCCGCGACCTGGTCGACACGCGGCGCAACCTGCTGGGCCTGTTCATGCCGCTGGCGATCGTGGTGTTCCTCGCGCTGCTGGTGCCACTGCCCCAGGTGCAGTCGTACATCACGCTGCTGTGCACGGCGCTGCTGCTGGTGATGGCGATCGAGGGCTTCGTCAACGGCCGGAAGATCGCGAAGCTGGTCCGGGCGAAGTTCCCGAAGGAGACGGTGAACGGCCGGTCGATCGGCTGGTACGCGTTCGTGCGGGCGTCGCAGATCCGGAAGCTGCGGGTCCCGAAGCCGCGGCTCAAGCCGGGCGACCCGATCCCGAACTGAGCGGTTTCCGAGAAGCCGGGTTCGAGCGGTGCTCGACCCGGCTTCTTGCTGTCCGATCCCGAGCTTCGTTCGTGCCACTGCGGTATCTTGGACCGGCGGCATCGGGAGCCGAGGTTAGTACCTGCGCCAAAAGGTACGGACTCACGGTTCCCGCTGTTCAGCAGGCCTCGCGTCTTGGCGGAGGCCATGGGCACCGATCGGCTTCCCAGGCAGCCGTCCGGGATCGGTACCCACGAGAGACTGGCAGCGAGTTGCAACGACAAGTGCACCTGACCAGACGGCGGGCACCCCGGATCCCGCTGCGGTGAGGGCTACGCGTGTCGTTCGAACTCGTTCTCTCCCGCGTCGCCGGATGTCCGCGGCGAGCCTCTGGGCGATCGCCGCCATCCTCGTCGTCGCCTTCCTCGGCGCCTGGCTGCTCTACCGCCTCCACCTCTCGAAGCGCCGAGACGGCGAGCGGTTCCGGCTCAAGATGCCGTTCTTCGAGATCGAGGCCGGCCCACCGTCCAGCAAGAAGGACGAACAGGCCAAGTGATGCTGCAGTCACTCCGGGGTCGTTAGCAGAGCAAACGATTACCGCCTAAGCTCACCGCCATGGAGTTTCGTCGTCTCGGCCGCAGTGGCCTCAACGTCAGTGAGATCTCGTACGGGAACTGGCTCACCCATGGTTCCCAGGTCGAGGAAGACCAGGCGCACGCCTGCATCAAGGCCGCGCTCGACGCCGGCATCACCACCTTCGACACCGCCGACGTCTACGCCAACACCGCCGCCGAATCGGTCCTGGGCCGCGGCCTGAAGGGCCAGCGGCGGGAAAGCCTGGAGATCTTCACCAAGGTCTACTGGCCCACCGGCCCCAAGGGTCCCAACGACAAGGGTCTCTCCCGCAAGCACATCATGGAGTCCGCGCACGCGTCCCTGAAGCGGCTCGGCACCGACTACGTCGACCTCTACCAGGCGCACCGGTTCGACCGGACCGTCCCGCTCGAAGAGACCATGCTCGCCTTCGCCGACCTCGTGCGCCAGGGCAAGGTCCTCTACGTCGGCGTCTCGGAGTGGACCGCCGAGCAGATCAGCCGCGGTGCCGCGCTCGCCCGGGAGCTCAAGGTCCCGTTCGTCTCCAACCAGCCGCAGTACAACATGCTCTGGCGCGTCATCGAGGACCAGGTCATCCCCACCTCCGAGCGGGAGGGCCTGAGCCAGATCGTCTGGTCGCCGATCGCGCAGGGCGTGCTGACCGGCAAGTACAAGCCGGGCCGGGAGTACCCCGCCGGCTCGCGGGCCACCGACGAAAAGGGCGGGGCCAACATGGTCGCCCGCTTCCTCGACGAGAACGTCCTCAAGCGCGTCGCCGAGCTGGCGCCGCTGGCCGGGCAGGCCGGGCTGACGCTCGCCCAGCTGGCCGTCGCGTGGGTGCTCCAGAACCCGAACGTCGCGTCGGCGATCATCGGCGCTTCGCGCCCGGAGCAGGTGCACGAGAACGTCAAGGCCGCCGGCCGGAAGCTCGACGCCGACCTGCTGCAGGCCATCGACGAGGTCCTCGGCGACGTCGTCGAGCGCGACCCCAGCCTGACCAAGAGCCCCTAGTCCTGGTTGATCCGGCCCTGGAACGGCACGTCGAAATCGAGCGCGTCCTCCGGGGCCATCCGCGGCTCGAGCCCGAACCCGCGCAGGAGGCGGCTGGCGCCCGCCAGCCGGTCGCCTCCTCGCCCGGGCACCCGCGACGGCGCGAGGCCGTGCGAAACCAGCAGCGTCTCGACCTCGTCGATCAGCTTGTACGGGTCGTACTCACCCACGGACCCAGGTCTTCCCGGTGATCCGCTCGTAGACCTCGGTGTAGCGCCGCCGCGTCTGCTCGACGATCTCCGCCGGGATCTCCGGCCCCGGCGGGGTCTTGTCCCAGCCGGTCGTCAGCGACCAGTCGCGCACGAACTGCTTGTCGAACGCGTGCTGCGGGCGGCCCGGCTCCCACTCGTCGGCGGGCCAGAACCGCGACGAGTCCGACGTCAGGACCTCGTCGCCCAGGGTCAGCACGCCGTCGGCGTCGAAGCCGAATTCGAGCTTCGTGTCGGCGATGATCACGCCCTGCTTCGCCGCGTGCTCCGCGCCCCTCGTGTAGATCTCCAGCGTCAGTTCGCGAAGCCGCTTCGCGGTCTCCTCGCCGATCTCGTTCAGGACCTCGTCGAAGGTCATGAACTCGTCGTGGCCGGTGTCGGAGATCTTCGTCGTCGGCGTGAAGATCGGCTCCGGCAGCTTGTCGCCCTCGACCAGGCCCGGCGGCAGCGCGACGCCGGAGATCTTGCCGTCGCGCCGGTATTCGCGCAGGCCCAGGCCGGCGAGGTAGCCGCGGGCGATGCACTCGACCTGGACCATCTTCAGCGGCTTGCAGCGCATCGCGCGGCCGGCGAACTGCTCCGGCACGTCGGTCGTCGACACGACGTGGTTCGGCACGACGTCGGCCATCCGGTCGAACCACCAGGCCGAAAGCTGGTTGAGCAGCTTGCCCTTGTCCGGGATCGGCGTCGGCAGCGAGACGTCGTAGACCGAGACCCGGTCGGACGCGACGAGCAGGATGTCCCCGCCGTCGAGCTCGTACAGGTCACGGACCTTGCCCGCGTGGATGTGCTTCATTCGCCGTCCTCAGTCGTGTACTCGTAGAAAACCCAGTGGTCGGGCAAGGCGGCGGACTCACCGTACTCGACGACCGTCCCGTCGGCCGCCAGGAACGTGCTCCGGCCGAGCAGCACCGGCGACCCGGCGGGCAGCCCCAGCTCGGCCGCCTCCTCCTCGCTCGCGCGGCCCGCCGCGTGCCGTTCCTGCGTCGTCGCGATCTTCGTGCCGAGCCGGGCCGCCGCGTGGGCCGAGGTGCCCTCGACGATCCGCTCCGGCACCAGCAGCGCCGGCGCCTTGGCCGACAGTGCGCCGTCGAACCACGACGTCGACGTCGACAGCGGCCGCGAGTCCGGCCCGTAGGTGGTGCGCCGCCGCCGGATCGCCGGGGCGCCCGCCTCGATGCCCAGCGCGGCCGCGGCCCGCTCGGACGCCGGCTCCAGGCCGGCCGACCGGATCACCGCGTAGTGGCCGGGCGGGTAGATCCGGCCCGTGCGCGCCGAAGCGGCGGTGCGGTCGCGGGCCGTGCGGTGCAGGCCGCCGCGGTCGACGACCGTGCCGACGCCGCGCACCGGCCGCACGAGCCCCTGCGAGCGCAGCGTGGCCAGCACCTTGGTGGCCGTCGCCATGGCGACGGCCCACGTGCGCGCGATCTCGCGGGCGGACGGCACCGCGTCGCCCTCCTGCAACCGGCCGGACAGGATGTCGTCACGGATCCGGCCGGCGATCTGCAGGTACGGCGGCTCAGGGCGATCGAGGGTGGGCAAGGCGGCTCCTCACAGGGACAACGCGCACAAGTGTTCTAGCACGCCAGGGTGTCTCCCACAAAGCCCTGTTCAGAATCACCCAGGTGTACTAGTACACACACTGGACTGCGCTCTAGTGCGCAAGTTACCCTCGAAAGTGTGTCCCCGCCCACAGCGCACGACGGCTCCAGCGGCCAGGTCCTCGAGCAGCTGCTCGAGGAGCTCCGGCGCCGCAAGTGGGTGCTGCACCTGTTCGGCGGCCGCGAGGCCCCGGAGCTCTACGCCGCGGTGCACGAGTGGCCGACCTGCGCGGACGTCATCATCCTCCGCGACGAGCACCGGGCCAGCGCCTACCGCGTGCCGACGTTCCCGGGCACCGACGTGTTCGCCCCGCGGGTCGTCACCTGGCAGTACCACGCCACCCCGGTGTGGACGCTGCGGGCGGTGCTCACCCTGGCCGAACCCGGCACGCCGGGCGCGCCGCTGCAGGCGCTGCGCCCGCAACCGGAGTGCCACATCCCGCCCGGCCTGCGGCGGGACGTGACCATCCGGCCGACCAGCACCACGGAACCGGCGGAAGACGACGGTGGCGGCCCGCCCGCATGCGCCTAACGGGCGAGCAGCCGCTCCGCGACCACGAGGTCGTGGGGATAGGTGATCTTGAGGTTCTCGGGAGCACCCGGGACCCACCGGATCGGCAGGGAGGAGAACCGCTCCATGCACGACGAAGTGTCCGTTCCGAGAAAGCCTTCGCGCTCGGCCTGCTCGTAGGCCTCGAGCAGCGGTCCGGCCCGGAAGCCCTGAGGCGTCTGGACGCGGATCGCGCCGGGCACCTGGGCGACCAGGTGCCCGGCTTCCACCCCGACGACGTCGTCCGCGGCCAGGCCCGGCACAGCCCCCCCGTCCTCGCGTGTCCGGGCCAGCACCGCTTCGACCAGCTGCGGGTGGACCAGCGGCCGGGCCGCGTCGTGCAGCAGCACGGCGTCGACCCGGCCGCCGGTGATCCGCGGGGCGAGGTGCCGCAGCGCGTTCAGCTCCGACGCCTGGCGCGTGTCGCCGCCGGCCACGACTTCGACCTCACGGTCCAACCCGGCCAGCACCTCTTCGGCGAGTTCCGCGTCCTGCGGCCGGATGACCAGCACGAGCACGCCGATCCCGGCCACCTTCGCGAACGCGTCCAGCGACCACGCCACGACGCGCCGTCCGGCCAGTGGCAGGTAGACCTTGTTCAGCTTCGCGCCCACGCGGGTCCCCGCGCCGCTCGCCAGCACCACCGCGGCCGCCGTCGTCTCCACGAGCCGCGAGACTACCGGGGGCACCCTCCCGGTAGGTTGGCCCCAGCGTTGCCGTGGACGAGAAAGGGCCTGGTGTGGAGCCGGACGACATCGAGTTCCCCGAGATCACCCCGCCCGACGACCACGCCCGGTCCGACGCGATCGCCCTGCACGGCAAGCTGGTCAAGCCGGCCGGCTCGCTCGGCAGGCTCGAAGAGCTGGGCGTCTGGATCGCCGCCTGCCAGGGCCAGTCGCCGCCGCGGCCGTTCACGCGCCCGCGCGTCGTCGTCTTCGCCGGCGACCACGGCATCGCCGCGAAGGGCGTTTCCGCCTATCCCGCCGAGGTCACCGCGCAGCTGCTGGGCACGATGCTGACCGGCGGCGCCGCCATCAACGTGCTGGCCGCCGCCGCGGGGGCGAGCGTCCGGGTCGTCGACCTGGCCGTGGACACCGAGGCGCCGGCGACCCGCTCGATCGGCGAGTACAAGGTCCGCCGCGGCTCGGGGTCGATCGACGTCGAGGACGCGCTGACCGCCGCCGAGGCCAAGGCGGCGATCCGCGCCGGGATCGCGGTCGCCGACGCGGAGGTCGACGGCGGCGCCGACCTGCTCATCCCCGGCGACCTCGGCATCGGCAACAGCACGCCGGCTTCGGTGCTCGTGGCGGCGCTGACCGGCACCGAGCCGGTGGCGGTCGTCGGCCGCGGCTCGGGCATCGACGACCAGGCGTGGATGCGCAAGGCCGCGGCGGTGCGCGACGCCCTGCGCCGGGCCCGCGCGGTCCTGACCGACCCGGTCGCCCTGCTCCGCACGACGGCGGGCGCGGACATCGCGGCGATGGCCGGGTTCCTGGCGCAGGCCGCGGTCCGCCGGACGCCGGTGGTCCTCGACGGGCTCGTGGCGTGCGCCGCGGCCCTCGTCGCCGAAGACCTCGCGCCGGGCGCGCGCCGCTGGTGGGTGGCCGGGCAGCGGACGGCCGAACCCGCCCACGCGCTGGCGCTGGAGCACCTGGACCTGGGCCCGCTGCTGGAGCTGGACGTCCGCCTCGGCGAAGGCACCGGCGCGGTGACGGCGCTGCCGCTGCTGATGATGGCGGCCCGCGTCCTCGCCGAGACCGCGACCCACGAGCAGGCCGGCGTCTCCGGCCCGGTCATCCCCGCCCCGGCCTCCTGACCACGCAAGCCGTGACTGCCACAGCCGGGGTTCCCGGCTGTGGCAGTCACGGACTCGCGGGTCAGGCCAGCTTGAGCATCCAGTGGTCGGGGTCGGGGCGGGTGCCCTCCTGGATGCCGGTCAGCTCTTCGCGCAGCTTCATCGTCAGCGCGCCCGGCTGCCCGTCGGCGATCGTGAACTCGCCGTTGGCGTGCTTGACGTGCCCGACCGGGGTGATCACCGCCGCCGTACCGCAGGCGAACGTCTCGGTCAGCTCGCCGGAGGCCGCCGCCTTCTCCCACTCGTCGGTGGAGATCCGGCGCTCCTCGACCTTGTGGCCGAGCCGCTGGGCCAGCTGCAGCAGCGACTTGCGGGTGACGCCCGGCAGCAGCGAGCCGGACAGCTCCGGCGTCACCAGCCGCGCGTTCCCGCCCGAGCCGAAGACGAAGAACAGGTTCATCCCGCCCATCTCCTCGACCCAGCGCCGCTCCACCGCGTCGAGCCAGACCACCTGGTCGCAGCCCTTCTCGACGGCCTGCGCCTGCGCCACGAACGACGCCGCGTAGTTGCCCGCGCACTTCGCCGCGCCGGTGCCGCCGGGCGCCGCGCGCACGTACTCCGTCGACAGCCAGACGCTCACCGGCTTCACGCCGCCGGAGAAATACGAGCCGGCCGGGGACGCGATGACCGTGTACACGTAGTCGGCGGCCGGGCTGTTGACGCCGAGGCCGGTGGACGTCGAGATCATGAAGGGCCGCAGGTAGAGCGAATCACCCTGGCGGGTGGGGACCCAGCGGCCGTCGACCGCGATGAGCTCGCGCAGCGACTCGACGAAGAGCTCCTCGGGCAGCTGCGGCATGGCGAGCCGCTCGGCCGAGTCCCGGAACCGGGCCGCGTTGGCGTCCGGCCGGAACGAGGCGATCGAGCCGTCCGGCTGGCGGTAGGCCTTGAGCCCTTCGAAGATGGCCTGGCCGTAGTGCAGCACCGACGTCGCCGGGTCGAGGGTGAACGGGGCGTACGGGCCGACCTGGGCGTCGTGCCAGCCCTGCGCCTTCGACCACTTCACGGTCACCATGTGGTCGGTGAAGAACGTCCCGAAGCCCGGGGCGGCGAGTACTTCCGCGACACGGTCCGCGCTCGCAGGACTCGGGTGCGGGACATGGGCGAACTGCGTCGTGGTCGTCATGGCTAGACGATACCGCTTGGTCGGAGGCGCGTTAGTCGGATGTCCACGTGTTCCGGGTGTCCCGCGTCCACGCCGTGACCGCACTACGATGACGCCGTGACCTACCACTCCACTGAGCCGGTCCGCCGGCCCAAGAGCACCGGGGCCGACGTCAAGACGTTCGTCACCGCCGTGCTGCTGACCTTCGGCGTCGGCCTGCTCGGCATGGTCGGCTGGGCGGTGCTCGACAGCGGCTTCGGCGGGTTCCTCGGCCTGGTCGGCGGCGTGTTCGGTGTCGTGTGGTGGCGCCACCTGCACGGCAAGGCCTTCCCGAAGGTCGTCCCGACCAAGTCGGTGGTGCTCCTCGCCGTCGTCAACGCGGTGCTGGCGCTGATCCTTCTCCTGACCGCGGGCTGAGCTCCGGCGCCGGCCAGCCCGGGTCGGGCCGGAAGTCGGTGTCGGTCCCGTCGAACGGATAGGCGCCGCGTTCGGCCAGCGCGCCGATCCGCTCGCCCTCCGCGCGCAGCCGGTCGAACTGCTCGAGCGTCAGGCGGCCGACCTCGAGCGCGGCCTCGGCCTCGTCCTCGTCGTCCCAGCGCCACGTTCCGTCGCGCTCGACGACGACGTCGAGCACGCCGTCGATCCGGTCGACCGCGCCCGGCGTGCGGCCCAGCGGGATCTCCAGGTTCACGTACCAGTTCTTGAACCGGCCTTCGAGGTCGAAGAACCACCAGACCGACGACCACTCGTCCTCGGGGATCCGGCGCAGCGTCGACGTGCCGTGCCAGCGGTCCGCGACCGCCACCCGCGGGATGCGGAACCGCTGGTCGAGCGGGGCGTCCCGCATCAGGCGGCCGTCGGCGAGCCTGCTGCCGACGATCCGCGTGCCCGCCGGGATCCAGCCGCGCAGGACCCGGCCGTCGTCTTCGAGCACGCGCAGCGGGTGGACCTGGCCGATCGAGCCGTCGGGGCGGTGGAACCGTTCGGCCACGATCTCCCCCGGCCGCCAGCGTCGGTCACTCACGCGCCCCACTGTACCTGCGCGCGCGTACGCCCAGTAGCAGCTCGATCACCGTCGCCAGGCCCGCGGCGACGAGCACCGGCAGCGCCGGCAGGAAGTACGCGGCCACGGCGGCCACCCCGATGCCGGCCAGTCCGCGCACTCCGGCGCGTTCCCGGATCTCCCGGCCGGCGGCGAGCGCCGGGACCACGGTCGCCACCACGGCCACGGCGGTGAGCAGCGGCTGCAGCGCGTCCGCGTCCGCGGCGGACAGCAGATCCCGCAGCGACGTCAGGGAAAGCCCGAGCCGGACGGCGCCGAGCTGGTACAGCGCGGCGAAGGCCGCCAGCACGGCGACCGCGCCCAGCAGCAGCACGCGCCAACCCGCGTTCTCGCGGCGGCCCGGCCGCAGGAACGGCAGGAAGAGCACCGCGGCGACGAGCACGCCCGCGAAGTCCGGCGGCTGCGGGCCGCCGCCGACGGTCGCCACCGGCGTCACCGCGACGCACAGCGCGACCAGCACGAGGCCCGCGGCGAGCAGGAGCGCGCAGGCGATCCGTACGACGATCGTCGGGATCTTCGGCGCGGCGAACCCGGCGCCGGTCACCACCACCACGAACGCCGCGGCCGCGAGCTCGCGGTGCGCCGGGAAGACGTAGGCGCCGAACGCGATCGCGTAGACCGTCACCTCCGCCAGCCGCGCGACCGCCACGACCACCCGGTCCACCAGGGCGTCTCCGGGATCCGGGACGCGCGCGCTCACGCCCGCGGCGAGCGCCGCCGGCACCAGCCCGGCGAGCAGCCACCAGCCGGCCCCCGCCGCTGCCGCCGCCAGCGCCACCAGCAGCCCACCGCCCAGCCGCACGCCGCGCCTCCCGCTCCCTCTGTTCACCCGTGGTCCGGTCGTCATTAGCATGGCTCACGATCCCGACCGGGCCGGTGCCCGGTACCACCGAGAACGCGCGAGGAGCCAGAAGTGACCGTGCCTAAGCTCGCCCTGTCCGACAACACCGGGGAGGCACTGGCCAAGACGCGCGCCGACGTGGTCGTCATCGGCACCCTGCAGGGCGAGGACGGCCCGCTGCTCGCCGACGGCGCCGCGGCGGTGGACGCGGCCTTCGACGGACGGCTCGCCGGCCTGCTCGCCACGCTCGGCGCGAGCGGCAAGGCCGAAGAGGTCGTCAAGGTGCCGACGCTGGGCAAGCTCCCCGCGGGCGTCGTGCTCGCCGTCGGGCTGGGCAAGGCCGGCGACGGGGTCACCCCCGAGCAGGTCCGCCGCGCCGCGGGCGCCGCCGGCCGCGCGCTGGCCGGCACCGACCGCGCGCTGGTCACGCTGTCGGAGCTGGACCTGCAGGCCGCCGTCGAGGGCACGATCCTCGGCTCCTACGTCTTCACCGAATACCGCTCCGAGAAGGGTGACGCCCCGGTCGCGAAGGTCGACTTCGCGAGCCCGTCGGCGGGCACCGCCCGCGAGCACAAGGCGACGCTCAAGGCGGCCGGCAGCATCGCCGAGGCGGTCATCACCGCCCGCGACCTGATCAACACGCCGCCGAACGACCTGTACCCGGCCTCCTTCGCCGACCGCGCGAAGAAGCTGGCCGAGGACAACGGCCTCGAGTTCGAGGTCCTCGACGAGAAGGCGTTGAAGCGCAAGGGCTTCGGCGGCATCCTGGGCGTCGGCGGCGGCTCGTCGCGCCCGCCGCGGCTGCTGCGCCTGGCCTACAAGCCCGCGAAGGCCGCCAAGAAGGTCGCGCTGGTCGGCAAGGGCATCACGTTCGACTCGGGCGGCATCTCCCTCAAGCCCGCCGCGAACATGGACCACATGACCTCGGACATGTCCGGCGCGGCCGGCGTGCTCGCGTCGGTCGTGCTGGCCGCGAAGCTGAAGTACCCCCTCGAGGTCGTGGCGCACATCCCGCTGGCGGAGAACCTGCCGTCGGGCACCTCCTACCGCCCGGGTGACGTGCTGACCATGTACGGCGGCAAGACCGTCGAGGTGCTCAACACCGACGCCGAGGGCCGCCTGGTCCTGGTCGACGCGATGGTCCGCGCCGCCGAGGAGAACCCGGACTACCTCATCGAGACCTCGACGCTGACCGGCGCCCAGGTCGTCGCGCTCGGCAACCGCACCGCCGGCGTCATGGGCTCGGACGGGTTCCGTGACCGCGTCGCGGCGATCATGCAGGCCACCGGCGAGAACGGCTGGCCGATGCCGCTGCCGGAGGAGCTGCGCACCGACCTCGACTCGCGGCTGGCCGACCTGGCGAACGTCACGGGCCACCGCTGGGGCGGCATGTTGGCCGCCGGTATTTTCCTGCGCGAGTTCGTCGCCGACGGCCTCGACTGGGTCCACATCGACATCGCGGGCCCGTCGTTCAACACCGGCTCGCCGTGGGGCTACACCGGCAAGGGCGGCACCGGCGTGCCGGTCCGGTCGATCGCCGCGGTGCTGGCGGACATCGCCGCCAACGGCTGAGTGGAGCCGGGCGAATACCACGAAGCGGCGGTCCGGGACGTCCTGACCGCCGCTTCGTCCACTGTGGACGAGCAGATCGGGTACGCCGCCCTGCTGCTCGCCGTCAGCGGCGCCCTCGGCGAGTCCGACCGGCTGGTGACGCAGTGGCTGGCCCGCACCGAACGGCCGGTGACCGCGCTGGCGGACGGCCCGGTGCGGGCCCGCGCGTGGGCGATGCTCTTCGACGCCCGCGGCCGCCGTCCGGACTGGGCCGCGGGCCTGCCGCCCCTCGACCTCGGCGCCGAGGAGCGCGCGCACACGGCGATGCTGCGCCGGCCCGTCTCCGACCTCGACGGCGTCCTCCCGCCGGGCCCGGTCGCGGAGGTCGCGCGGCACGTGGCACCGGCGCACCCGGACCGGGTCCGCACGGCGCTCGCCGACGGCGACCTCGCACGGTGGGCAGCGCTGGCCGGGCCGCGCCCCGACGTGGCGACGCTGGCGGCGACACGCGCACTGGTCCCGGCGCTGGTGGCCGGCGCGGACCCGCTGGGCCTGCGCGACTGGGCGCCGACGTGCGCGGGCGCGCTCGTCGCGGCCCTGCACGAGCGGTACCCGCCGGAGCCGGGGACGTGGCCGGAGCTGATCGCGGAGATCCTGCGCCTGCGCGGCGGCGGCACGGCACCGCCGCCGGCGTCGGAGGCGGCGATCCGCGCGGCCGAGTTCCGGCTGGGTGTCGAGCTGCCGGAGGACCACCGCGACTTCCTGCGCACCTGCGACGGCCTGCCCGCGGACGTCGTCTTCCCGCGGCTGCTGGGCACGGCCGAGCTGCGTGCCGAAGACGGGGTCGTGGTGCTGGCGGAACCGGCGGTGCTGCTGCTGTCGGCCTCGCTCGTCGTCGAGGTCGACCCGGTGCTGGGCAGCACGGTGCACCGCTCGTTCCGGGACGCGCTGGTCCGTCACGCCGCGCTGCTGGCCCAGTCCGGCTAGGTTGGACCCGGTGACGACCCTCACCGTGGAGAAGATCACGCCCCGCAACGTCGCGGCCGCGTGCCTGCTGGCCGTCGAACCCCACCAGAAGGTCTTCGTCGCGCCTGTCGCCGTCTCGCTCGCCGAGGCGTACACGCAGCCCGACGTCGCCTGGCCGCGGCTGATCCTGGCCGACGGCGAACCCGTCGCGTTCGTCATGGGCGCCTTCGACCCCACCGCGGAGCTGGACTTCTTCCGCTGCGGGATCTGGCGGCTCAACGTCGCCGCCGGACACCAGCGCCGCGGCTACGGCCGCTTCGCCGTGGAAACGGTCCTGGAGGAGGCCCGGCGGCGCGGCGAGAAGACGGCGACAGTGCTGTGGATCCCGGCCGAGGGCGGCCCGGAGGAGTTCTACCTCAAGCTGGGCTTCCGGCCGACCGGCCAGACCTACCACGGCGAGGTCGTCGGCCGGATCGACCTCTAGGCCTCGCCGCGCTTCTTGCGCTCGGTGTACTCGCGCATCCGCTTCGGGTACCCGACGCGGGCGACCTCGTAGACCGGGATGGAGCGGCGGTGGCCGAACTGCTGGGCGGCCTCCAGGCTGCCGATCCGGCGGCGGGTCCACTCGCCGTCGTGGGCGATCAACACCACAGTGGTCTCCGTGACGTTCG
The DNA here is from genome assembly GCF_900119165.1 of Amycolatopsis australiensis. Classification (NCBI taxonomy): domain Bacteria; kingdom Bacillati; phylum Actinomycetota; class Actinomycetes; order Pseudonocardiales; family Pseudonocardiaceae; genus Amycolatopsis; species Amycolatopsis australiensis. Next base: position 7,938,195 of record NZ_FPJG01000006.1, read on the forward strand.
TCTTCGGCTCCACGTAGGCCTCGACACCCCGGCGCGCGGCCGCCCACTCCTCCAGGTGCCGGGTATCCTCCGAACGGGCTTTCCGCAGCGTGCCGGCCCGCTGGCCCCCCTTGGCCCGTCTGCGCAGCGAGTCGAACAGCCCCACCCCGACCACCTTCCCTCCCGAGACCTACGCCACTCATTATCCGGATGTCCGCGTGTGGTCGGCGTCGCACACCCGGCTAGGTCGCAGCCTCGTTCGGCGTAGTGACAAGATGGCCTTGTCGCGCGCGCGGTTATACCGGGCGCGCGCGGCGACAGAGCACCACCCCACCGCTTGCCGAGGAGTTATTGAAGTGACCGACACCTCCGCCGACCTTGTGATCCTGGGAGGCGGATCGGGCGGCTACGCCGCGGCTTTCCGCGCGGCCGAGCTGGGCCTTTCCGTCACGCTGATCGAGAAGGACAAGCTGGGCGGGACCTGCCTCCACCGGGGCTGCATCCCGACCAAGGCCCTGCTCCACGCCGCCGAGGTCGCCGACGAGACCCGCGACGCCGAAGCCGTCGGCGTCAAGGCCGCCTTCGAGGGCATCGACATCGCCGGGGTCAACAAGTACAAGGACGGCATCATCGCCCGCCTGTACAAGGGCCTGCAGGGCCTGGCCAAGGCGCACAAGGTGAACCTCGTCGAGGGCGCCGGCACGTTCGTCGGCGGCACCACCGTCGAGGTGGACGGCACCCGCTACACCGGCAAGAACGTCATCCTCGCCACCGGCTCGTACTCGCGCACGCTGCCCGGCCTGGAGCTGGGCGGCCGCATCATCGCCAGCGAGCAGGCCCTCGCCCTCGACTACGTCCCCAAGAAGGTCGTGGTGCTGGGCGGCGGCGTGATCGGCGTCGAGTTCGCCAGCGTCTGGGCGTCCTTCGGTGTCGACGTCACCATCGTCGAGGCCCTGCCCCGGCTGGTCCCGAACGAGGACGAGTTCGCGTCCAAGCAGCTCGAGCGCGCGTTCCGCCGCCGCAAGATCGCCTTCAAGACCGGCGTGAAGTTCACCGGCGCGAAGCAGGACGACAACGGCGTGAGCGTCTCGCTGGAGTCCGGCGAGACCATCGAGGCCGACCTGCTGCTGGTCGCTGTCGGCCGCGGGCCGAACTCGGCGGGCCACGGCTACGAGGAGGCCGGCGTCAAGATCGAGCGCGGCTTCGTCCTCACCGACGAGCGGCTGCGCACCAACCTGCCGAACGTCTACGCCGTCGGCGACATCGTCCCCGGCCTGCAGCTCGCGCACCGCGGCTTCCAGCAGGGCATCTTCGTCGCCGAGGAGATCGCCGGGTTGAACCCGCGCGTGATCGACGAGAGCGGCATCCCGCGGGTCACCTACTCGCACCCGGAGGTCGCGTCGGTCGGGCTGACCGAGTCGCAGGCGAAGGACAAGTACGGCGCCGACGTCACGACGTTCACCTACGACCTCGGCGGCAACGGCAAGAGCCAGATCCTCAAGACCTCCGGCGGGGTGAAGCTGGTCAAGGCCCCGGACGGGCCGGTCGTGGGCGTGCACATGGTGGGCGACCGCGTCGGCGAGCTGATCGGCGAAGCGCAGCTGATCTACAGCTGGGAAGCCTTCCCGGAGGACGTCGCCCCGCTCATCCACGCGCACCCCACCCAGACCGAGGCCCTCGGTGAAGCGTTCCTCGCCCTCGCGGGGAAGCCGCTGCACGTGCACAGCTGACGTCTCACCAGCAGAATCCAGACCACGCAGAACTTGGAAGAGGAGTCAGCGAACGATGGCCTACTCCGTCACATTGCCGGAGCTCGGGGAGAGCGTCACCGAAGGCACCGTCACCCGGTGGCTTAAGCAGGAGGGCGACACCGTCGAGGTCGACGAGCCGTTGCTCGAGATCTCGACCGACAAGGTCGACACCGAGGTGCCCTCCCCGGTGGCGGGCACGGTCGTGAAGATCAGCGCCGCCGAGGACGAGACCGTCGAGGTCGGCGCCGAGCTCGCCGTGATCGACGACGGTTCGGGCGGCGTGCCCGAGTCCGGCTCGGGCAACGCCCCGGCGCAGGAGGAGCAGCAGCCCGAGCCGGAGCCGCAGCAGCAGGAGTCCGCGCCGCGGGCCGAGGACAGCGCGCCGAGCAAGCCGGACACCGCGCCGGCGTCGGGCGGCGAAGGCACCGAGGTGAAGCTGCCCGAGCTGGGCGAGAGCGTCACCGAAGGCACCGTCACCCGGTGGCTTAAGCAGGTCGGCGACACCGTCGAGGTCGACGAGCCGTTGCTCGAGATCTCGACCGACAAGGTCGACACCGAGGTGCCGTCGCCGGTGGCGGGCACGGTGCTGGAGATCCGCGCGGGCGAGGACGAGACCGTCGAGGTCGGCGGCGTCCTGGCCGTGATCGGGGACGCGAACGCCGCTCCGAAGGCCGAGGCCGAGCCCGAGCCGAAGCCGGAACCCAAGCCCGAGCCGAAGCCGGAGCCCAAGCCCGAGCCGGTCCAGGAGACCAAGCCCGAGCCCAAGCCGGAACCCCAGCCCGAGCCGCAGGCCGCGCCCGCGGCGAAGGCGGCCGAGTCGGCTCCGGCCGCCGCGGCGAAGGACGGCTCGGCGGACGGCCCGTACGTCACGCCGCTGGTCCGCAAGCTGGCCTCCGAGCACGGCATCGACCTGGCGTCGCTGACCGGCAGCGGTGTCGGCGGCCGGATCCGCAAGCAGGACGTCCTGGCCGCGGCCGAGGCGAAGCAGAAGCAGCAGGCCCCGGCCCCCGCGGCGCCGGCCGCGCAGGCTCCGGCCGCCGCCCAGGCGCCGTCGGCCCCGCGTCCCGCCACGGTCTCCCCGGAGATCCAGGCGCTGCGCGGCACGGTCCAGAAGGCCAGCCGGATCCGCCAGATCACGGCGACCAAGACCCGCGAGTCGCTGCAGGTCTCCGCGCAGCTCACGCAGGTCCACGAGGTCGACGTCACGAAGATCGCCAAGCTGCGCCAGCGCGCCAAGGCGGCCTTCAAGGAGCGCGAGGGCGTCAACCTGACGTTCCTGCCGTTCTTCGCGAAGGCCACGGTCGAGGCGCTCAAGCAGCACCCGAACGTCAACGCGTCCTACAACGAGGACACGAAGGAGATCACCTACCACGGCGCCGTGCACCTGGGCATCGCGGTGGACACCGAGAAGGGCCTCCTCTCGGTCGTGATCCACGACGCGGGCGAGCTGAGCCTGGCCGGTCTCGCGCACCGCATCGCCGACCTGGCGGCGCGGGCCCGGGCGAGCCAGATCAAGCCGGACGAGCTGACCGGTGGCACGTTCACCATCACGAACATCGGCTCGAACGGCGCGCTGTTCGACACGCCGATCATCGTGCAGCCGCAGTCGGGCATGCTCGGCACGGGCGCGGTCGTCAAGCGCCCGGTGGTGATCACCGACGCCGACGGCAACGACACGATCGCCATCCGGTCCATGGTGTACCTGCCGCTGACCTACGACCACCGCCTGGTCGACGGCGCCGACGCGGGCCGCTTCCTGACGACGATCAAGCAGCGTCTGGAAGAAGGCAACTTCGAGGACGAGCTCGGCCTCTGAGCACCGCAGCCGAAGGCCGCCACGGGACTCCCGTGGCGGCCTTCGCCGTTCCCGGGCCGGGCGTGCGGGCCCGCAGCGGATGCGCAACGATCGACGCATGCGAGTACTCATCGCCGGCGCGAGCGGCCTGATCGGGTCGGCGCTGGCCGGGCGCCTGCGGCGCGAAGGCCACGAGGTCCGCACCCTGGTCCGCCGCGAAGCACGGGCGGCCACGGAGTTCCGCTGGGACCCGCCGTCCGGCACCATCACGGCCGGGGCCTTCGAGGGTGCCGACGCCGTCGTGAACCTGGGCGGCCGGCGGCTGTTCCCCGGCCGGTGGAGCGCGATGCGCAAGCAGGAGCTCACCGACAGCCGCGTCGAGCCGACCGAGGTGCTGGCCGAAGCCGTCGCCGAACACGGTGTCGGGGTGCTCGTCAACGCGTCCGCCGTCGGGTACTACGGCCACACGCGGGAGTCCATTGTGGACGAATCGGCGCCGCGCGGCCGCGGGTTCCTCGCCGAACTCTGCGAGGCGTGGGAAGCGGCGACGGCGCACGCGGGCGACGCGCGCGTCGTCAAGATCCGGACCGGGCTGGTGCTCTCGGCGCGAGGCGGGCTGTACGGCACACTGCGTCCGCTGTTCCGGCTCGGCCTGGGCGGGCGTCTCGGCGACGGCCGCCAGTACCTGCCGTGGATCGCCCTCGACGACGAAGTCGGCGCGATCGTCCACGTGCTGACGCACGACGACGTGTCCGGGCCGGTGAACCTGACCGGGCCGGCCCCGGTGACGAACGCCGAGTTCACCCGCGCGGTCGGGCGGGCCGTGGGCCGGCCGGCGCCGTGGCGGGTGCCCGGGTTCGCGCTCAAGGCCGTGCTCGGGCAGGCCGGTGAGGAGATGGCGTTGTTCGGGCAGCGGGCGGTCCCGGCCGCGCTGGAGCGGTCCGGCTACGAGTTCCGGCACCGGACCCTGGCCGCCGCGCTCGCCGCCGCATGAGCGTCCGGCTGCAGCGCTGGCTCGTCGCCGGCGTGGTGCTCTGCGCGGCGTTCGTCCTGCTGGGGCTGAGCGTCTCGCGGCACCCGCTGAGCCTCGACGTCCGGGTGGCGAACGCGCTGCACGGCGTGTACGCGGAGCCGCTCGGCCGCGTGGCGCAGGCCGGGAGCGACGTGCTCGGCCCGGTCCTGCCCTACATTCTCGGCGTCGCGCTGCTGGCGCTGGCGTTGCGCCGCCGCGAGCACTTCGGGCTGTGCGTGCGGCTCGCCGCCGTGCTGCTGCTGTGCCGGCTGACCAGCCTGGTGTTCAAGCCCGTCTTCGTGCGCGAACGCCCGCGTGACTATCCGGATCTGAGCTATCCGAGCGGGCACGTCGTGTCGGTGGCGAGCACCGGGTTCGTCCTGCTCCTGCTGTGCGCGTGGCTGTGGCCGCGGCTGGTCCGCCGGGTGGCCGCGGGGGTCGCCGTGGCCACCGTGCTGTCGGCGGCCTGCCGCGTCGTGCTGGGCGTGCACTGGGTGACGGACACGATCGGCGCAGTGCTGGCCGTGAGCGGTGTCGGGCTGCTCTCAGCATGTGCGTTGCGGCTGCTTCCCCCGGGTGACGGGCGTAGCCTCGACGGGTGAGTTCTTCCCGCACTTCCTGCCGCGCCAGCACCGAGCCCGTCGACGTCCGGGAGCTCGGCACGATCGACTACACCGAAGCCTGGGAGCTCCAGCGGAGCTGTCTCACCGCCCGCGCCGACGGCACCGCGCCGGACACGATGCTCCTGCTGGAGCACCCCTCCGTGTACACCGCGGGCAAACGCACCGAGCCCGCCGACCGCCCCACCGACGGCACGCCGGTGATCGACGTCGACCGTGGCGGCAAGATCACCTGGCACGGCCCCGGCCAGCTGGTCGGCTACCCGATCGTCAAGCTCGGCGACCCGATCGACGTCGTCCACTACGTGCGGCGGCTGGAGGAAGCGCTGATCCACGTGTGCGACCAGCTGGGCGTGCACAGCGGCCGGGTGGAGGGCCGCAGCGGCGTGTGGATCCCGGCCGACGACCGCGGCATCGAGCGCAAGATCGCGGCGATCGGCATCCGCGTCCAGCGCGGCGTGACGATGCACGGCTTCGAGCTGAACTGCAACGCGGACCTGTCGGCGTTCGACACGATCGTGCCGTGCGGCATCCGCGACGCGGGCGTGACGTCCCTGTCGTACGAGCTGCAGCGCGACGTCACGGTCGAGGCAGTGCTGCCGCTGGCCCGCGACGCGGTCCTGGCGGCGCTGGAAGGCGAGCTGCCGGTGAGCGAGGACCGCTGGCTGCCCCGCCCGGAGGCCCCGAAGGCCCCCGGCGTCACCTTCGCCCTGCAGAACTGACGTGGATGCCACATTCACGGACACGCTGTCCGTGAATGTGGCATCCACGGCCGCTGGTCAGTCCAGCCGAGGGGCCACCTCGGCGGCGATCAGGTCGATCTGGTCGAGGTCCGAGAGATCCAGCAGCTGCAGGTACAGCCGCGTGATGCCGGTCTTTTCGCGCCACTGCCCGATCCGGTCGACGACCTCCGCGGGTGTCCCCGCCAGGCCGTTCGCCCGCAGCTCGGCGACGTCCCGCCCGATGACCGACGCCCGCCGCGCGACCTCCTCCTCGGTGCGGCCCACCGCGACGACGAGCGCGACCGACCGCAGGATCTCCTTGGGGTCGCGGCCGATCTCCCCGGCCGCCGCGTCGACGCGGGCGAACTGCGCCGCCGCGGTCTCGGCGTCCACGAACGGCAGGTTGAACTCGTCGGCGAACCGCGCCGCGAGCGCCGGGGTGCGCTTCTTGCCCTGGCCGCCGACGATCACCGGCGGGGCCGGCGACTGCGCGGGCTTCGGCAGGGCCGGCGAATCGACGAGGCGGTAGTACTCGCCCTCGAAGGAATACGTCGACCCGACCGGCGTCTTCCACAGCCCGGTGACGATCTCGAGCTGCTCGGCGTAGCGGTCGAAGCGTTCCTTCAGCGGCGGCAGCGTGAGGCCGTACGCCTCGTGCTCGGCGTCGTACCAGCCCGAGCCGAGGCCGAATTCGACGCGGCCGCCGGACATCCGGTCGACCTGGGCGACGGAGATGGCCAGCGGGCCGGGGTGGCGGAACGTCGCCGCCGTGACGAGCGTCCCGAGCCGGATGCGGCTGGTCTCGCGGGCCAGGCCGGCGAGGGTGATCCACGCGTCGGTCGGGCCGGGCAGGCCGTCGGCCGAGCCCATCTTCAGGTAGTGGTCGCTGCGGAAGAAGGCGTCGTACCCGGCGGCTTCGGTCGCCTTGGCGACGCGCAGCAGGTCGTCGTAGCTGGCCCCCTGCTGGGGCTCGGTGAAGATCCTCAAGTCCACGAAGATCAGCCTATAGAGACGTCGGGCTCCGTGCGCCGCAGCCGTACCAGCATGCGGACGATGACGTCCTCGATCTCGGCGCCGACCTTCTTCGGGTCGGGCGAGCCGGCGATTTCGGTCGCCGCGCTCGACAGCGCGCCGAACAGCAGCCGCGCGGTGACCTCGACCGGCACCGGCTCGACCTCGCCCGCGTCGATCAGCGACTGCAGGCCGGAGCGCACGAGCCCGAAGCTGCACCGCTCCTCGGCTTCGCGCCAGCGCTCCCAGCCCATGACGACCGGTGCCTCGTGGATGGCGATCCGCTGGTAGGCGGGGTCGAGGCAGGCGCGGATGAACGCGTTGAGGCCGCCGAGGGCGCGCTCCCACGGCGTGCCGTCGCCGTTCACGATCTTGTCCAGCCGGTCGTAGACGACGCTTTCCACCTGGTCGAACGCGGCTTCGAAGAGCGACTGCTTACCGCTGAAGTGGTGGTACAGCGCGCCTTTGGTGACCCGCGCGCGTTTGGCGATCTCGTCGAGCGAGGTACCCGCGTAACCGCGTTTGGTGAACAGTTCGACCGCGCTGTCGACCAGCGCGGACCGCGTCGACTCCGAGTAGTCGAGCCGTCTGGACCTCATTGTCGCCACCTTCACAACTTTACGCCCGGAGGATCTCTCCGTACTCATGGTATGTTCGCCGTGTCAGGTCCGTACCGGGAGTATGCCGCAAACCCGCGGTATGACCCGGGCCACGGAAGGGGAGCCACACGATGAGCTGGACCGACTTCTACCGACGTCAGGAAATCCTCGAAGCCACCGTCCGCCTGGCCGGCCGCAACCCGGCCGCGCCGCTGCCGCTCGACGAGGTCCCCGGTGCCGAAGAGCACTTCGGCACCGAGGAGAACGTCCTGCTGGCCCTGCAGTACAAGTGGACACAGGTGCTGACCGGCCGGCTCCGCGCGGAGGTCACCGACCCGGACGGCGCCGACGGTCTCGGCGACCACGTCGACGCGGTCACCCGCGCCTGGCGGGCCACCTTCGAGGAGCACGAAACGCTGCGCGCGGTGCTGGACGGCGGCCTCGAGCGGTACGCGTCGCTGCGCCGGATGCACGAGAGCGAGCTGCGGATGCTCGCCGTCACGGCGGGACTGGCCGACCCGCGCGAACCGGGCGAAGAGATCGTCAAGGTGGGTCGCGCGTTCGAAGCGCTGCTGCGCACGAGCCGCGAGGAACCCGCCCGCCGCCGTCCCGTCATGGGACACCTGTGGCGCCTGCTCGCGCCGAGTGCGTAAACGCGATTGAGTAGGCGCATGAACGAGCGCTGGACCGACGCCGACATCCCCGACCAGACCGGCCGGACCATGCTGGTCACCGGGGCCAACTCGGGGCTCGGGCTGCGCACCGCCGAGGTGCTCGCGGGCAAGGGGGCTCGCGTGCTCCTCGCCTGCCGTTCCCCCGAACGCGGGGCGAAGGCACTGGACATCGTCAAGGCGGCCGCCGCGGGCGCCCGGCCCGAGCTCGTCCCACTGGACCTGAGCGAGCTCGCCTCGGTGCGCGCGGCCGCCGCGCGAGCTCGCGAGCTGACCGGCGACGCGCTCGACGTCCTGGTCAACAACGCCGGCGTGATGGCGACCGCCCGCGGCCGCACCGCCGACGGCTTCGAGCTGCAGTTGGGCACCAACTACCTCGGGCACGCGGCGCTGACGTGGCTGCTGATGCCCGCCCTGCGCGGCGGGAAGCACGCCCGGGTCGTCACGTTGTCGAGCCTCGCCGCGACCGGCGCACGGATCCACCTCGACGACCCGAATGCCGAGCACCGCCGCTACAACCCGGCCGCCGCGTACGGGCAGTCGAAGCTCGCGAACCAGGTGTTCGCCGTCGAGCTGGACCGGCGCCTGCGGGCGGCCGGTTCGGACGTCCTCAGCGTCGCCGCCCACCCCGGGTACACCGCGACGGGTCTCGGCAGCGGCATGGCGCGGTCCTACTCGAACCCGGTGGTGCGCGCGGTCCTGGCCGGCGGCCACCGGATCGGCGAAGCCCTCTTCGCCCAGAGCACCCGCGTCGGCGCGCTGCCGCAGCTGTACGCGGCCACGGCGGACGGCGTCGAAGGCGGCTCGTACTTCGCCCCGCGGGGCCTCGGGAACCTGCGCGGGCACCCGGCCCGGGTGCCGACGCTGGCCGCCGCCCGCAGCGAGTCGCTGGGCTCCGCGTTGTGGGAGCTGACGGCCGAGCTGACCGGCGTCACCCCCGACCCGGCTTAGCCCGGACGGGCGTACGGTTGAGGGCGTGAGTGCTGCGCCTGAAGGCCGGAAGCTGCTGCGTCTGGAAGTCCGCAACAGCGAGACGCCGATCGAGAAGAAGCCGTCGTGGATCAAGACGCGGGTGCGGATGGGTCCGGAGTTCACCGAACTCAAGGGTCTGGTGCGCCGTGAGGGTCTGCACACGGTGTGTGAAGAGGCGGGTTGTCCCAACATTTACGAGTGCTGGGAGGATCGTGAGGCCACGTTCCTGATCGGTGGGGATCAGTGCACGCGGCGGTGCGACTTCTGTCAGATCGACACGGGGAAACCTGCTGCTCTGGACCGCACCGAGCCGCGGAAGGTCGCGGAGTCGGTGCAGGCGATGGGGTTGCGGTACTCGACGGTCACCGGCGTCGCGCGGGACGACCTGGAAGACGGTGGTGCGTGGCTATATGCCGAGACGGTGCGGCAGATCCACGAGCTGAACCCGGGCACCGGCGTCGAGCTGCTGATCCCGGACTTCAACGCCGACCCTGCGCAGCTGGCCGAGGTCTTCGGGTCGCGGCCCGAGGTGCTGGCCCACAACGTGGAGACGGTGCCGCGGATTTTCAAGCGGATCCGTCCGGGGTTCCGGTATGCGCGGTCGTTGGAGGTCATCACCAAGGCGCGTGAGGCGGGGCTGGTGACGAAGTCGAACCTGATCCTGGGCATGGGCGAAACCCCCGAGGAGGTCGCCCCTGCGATGCGGGACCTGGTGGTCGCGGGGTGCGAGATCTTGACGATCACGCAGTATCTGCGTCCGTCGCCGCGGCATCATCCGGTGGATCGGTGGGTGAAGCCGGAGGAGTTCGTCGAGCACTCCCAGGCCGCCGAGGCGATGGGCTTCGCCGGTGTGATGGCGGGTCCGCTGGTGCGGTCGTCCTACCGCGCGGGCCGGCTTTACGCCCAGACCAAGGCCCACCGCGGGGAAGAACTGCCGGAAAACCTGGCCCACCTCGCCGACCAGGGCCCGGCCGCGCAAGAAGCCGCATCGCTGCTCGCCCGGTGACGCGCGTCACCCCACCATCCTTAAAGGATCGGTAAAGTGGGTCGCATGGCCCTGGTTTCGGACCTCCTCGGCTGGTTGCAAGGACTCCCGGAACCGGGGCTCGTCGCGGCGACCGGCGGTCTCGTCTTCGCCGAATGCACCATCGGGCTGGGGTTCCTCGCCCCGGGCGAATCGGGCCTGCTCATCGCGGCGACAACGGCGAACACGGTCGCCCGCTTCCTCGTGCTGTGGGCGGTCGTGACGGTCTGCGCGACGGCCGGCGACGCACTCGGCTACGCGATCGGCCGCCGCTTCGGCCCCCGGCTGCGCGAGACGAAGCTGATCCGCAAGTACGGCCAAGACGCGTGGGACAAGGCAACGGCGGTGCTGCAACGCCGGGGCACGTGGGCGGTGTTCTTCGCCCGCTTCCTGCCGGTGATCCGCACGCTGACCCCGGCCGCCGCCGGGACGTCGGGACTGCCGTTCCGCCGCTTCCTGCCCGCGGCGGCCGCCGGAGCGTTCTGCTGGTCACTGGTCCACATCGGCATCGGCGCCGCACTGGGCGAAGCGGCCAAGCGCATCGAAGGCGCCCTCAACACGGGCGGCCTGATCGTGGTGGCGGCCCTCGCGGCGGTGGGCGTGTTCTCCTTGCTGCGCTGGAAGAAGCGCAAAGCCGTGGCGGTCGCGGAGCGTGAACCGGAACGAGTCCCCTGAGCCCGGTTCGCTTCGCGGATGGTCACTGAGCCACCGCGCGAAATGCGGATTCCGTTGCCGTGACGCGGCATACGCGACTTCCGCGCACCGGAACACCTGCTCGGTGGTCGGCGTACCGGCGTCGTCCTCGCGGGTGGCGAACAACAACGTCGTCCACAGCGGATCGCCGTTCAGCGGCAACGCGAGCAGTCCCGGCGGCGGCGCCGAAGCCGCTTGCGCGAGACAGACCGCGCCTTGGGCGATCAGCGTGCCCGCCGTTCCCGCCTCGGACGTGAAGTGCCGCACGCGCGGCGTGAACCCGGCGGCCGCGCACGCCTGCAGGAACCGGACGCGCACGCAGTTCTCGGGCGGGGGCGGCAGGATCCAGTCACAGCCGGCCAGATCGGCGAGGTCGACGACGCCGTCGCGGATCGCCGGATGCCCGCGCGCGACCCCGACGAAGATCGGCTCGGTGGCCAGCGTCCGCACGGCCAGCCCGGCGAAGTGGTGTGCTTCTGTGCCGTCGAAGCGTTCCAGCAGCGCGACGTCGACGCGGCCGGTCGAAAGCAGCTTGAGCAGGGTCAGCGACGCCGGCTCGGCGTACGTCCGGACGTCGAGGTCCAGTTCCCCCAGCTCTTCGATGAACCGGCCGATGATGAGCAGCGGCACGTACCCGATCCGCAGGCTGCCGGGTCCGCTTTCGCCGTGCCGGCGGGCGGAGGCGACGAGGGCCTGCATGTCGGACAGCAGCGCTTCGGCGCGGGCCAGCACGAACCGGCCGAGTTCGGTCGGGCGCACGCCGGTGCGGCCGCGGACGAACAGCTCGCCGCCGAGGATCCGCTCGATCCGCTTGAGCTGCGCGGTGAGCGCCGGCTGGGTGACGCCGAGGACGGTGGCGGCACGGCTCACGCTGCCGCCGTCCGCGACGGCGCGGACGGCCCTGAGATGGCGCAGCTCCAGCTCGGCCACACGTCGCAGGCTAACGCCGTCTTCGCGGCCGGCACGACCTGCGAAAGTCGGGCTTACTACATTCGGCGGTATGAGTCTCGCGGATCTTCCCCGGCCGGTCGGCTTCGTCCTCGGCGGTGGCGGCAGCCTCGGCGCCATGCAGGTCGGCATGCTGCGCGCGCTCGGCGAGGCCGGGCTCACGCCGGACCTGGTGGCCGGCACGTCGGTCGGGTCGCTGAACGCCGCCGTGCTCGCGCTGCCCGGCGACGACACTTTGGCGCGGCTGCACGGCATCTGGGCGCACATGACGCGGGCCGAAGCGTTCCCCGGTGGCGTGCTGAGCCGCGTCCGGACGCTGACGCAGAGCAAGACGCACCTGTTCCCCAACAGCGGCCTGACGGGGATCATCGCCGACCACGTCGGCGCCGAGACGCGGTTCGAGGACCTGGCGCTGCCGCTGGGCGTCGTCACGACACAGGTCGACACGGCCGAGCCGCTGCTGATCCGGTCCGGGCGGCTGCTCGAGCCGCTGCTGGCGAGCTGCGCGATCCCGGGCATCTTCCCGCCCGTGGAGCACGAAGGGCGGCTGCTGTACGACGGCGGGCTCGTCGCCAACGTGCCGATGCGCCAGGCGCTCGCCATGGGGGCGAAGTCGCTGGTGGTGCTCGACTGCGCGTTCCCCGGGAAGATGCCGGGTGCGCCGAAGACGTTCGCCGAGGTGATGATGTTCACCGCGATGATCAGCATGCGGAACCAGGCCGTGCTGGAAGCACCGCTCGCGGCCGCGCAGGTGCCGGTGCTGTACCTGCCGGGACCGGCGCCGGTACGTGTGAACCCGCTGGATTTCGGGCACACGGAAGCGCTGGCGGACGAGGCGTACGCGGCCGCACGCGAGTACCTGGCCGGGATTTCCGTGGACGGACCCGGTCTTTACGGGGCACCGGGGCTCGTCGTCAAGTGATCCACGTCACGTCGGTGCACCGATCCGCCGGGAAGAACGTCATCGCTATCGCGTAGTTTTGATGACGAATGCCCGCCGATCCCAATTCCCAAAAAGAGACAATATGCTCCCCAAGAAGATTTTACTTTCGGTGGCCGGAATCCTCGCCGGAGCACTGCTGCTTTCCGCCTGCTCGTCCGGTGACGACGGTGGTTCGCCCGCCGGTGGGGCGCCCGCGTCCGGGTCGGCGTCGCCGTCCGTGACCCCGGTCGCCGTGACGTTCGAGCCCGCGGGCGGCACCGGCGTCAACCCGGCGACGCCGATCGTGGTCAAGGCGGCCAACGGGAAGCTCCTCGACGTGACGGTGACGAACACCGCCAAGGGGAACAAGGTGGCCGGCAAGCTCGCCGCGGACGGGGCGAGCTGGACGACGACCGAGCCGCTCGGCTACGGCGTGACGTACAAGATCGTCGCGCACGCCCAGGGCGCCGACGGGAAGCCGATCGAGCAGGACAACCAGATCAGCACGATCGCGCCGAAGAAGCAGGCGAACGCCAACCTGATCCCGGCGCCGTCGGCGGTGGCGAGCACGGGCGTCGGCGTCGGCCAGCCGATCGTGTTCAGCTTCGGCAAGATCGCGGTGAAGAACAAGGCGGCGGTCGAGAAGGCCCTGACGGTGGAGTCGACGCCGAAGCAGGAGGGCAGCTGGTACTGGATCGACGATTCGAACGTCCACTACCGGCCGAAGGAGTACTGGAAGGCCGGCACCACGCTGAAGGTGACGGCGAAGATCTACGGCGTCGATTTCGGAAACGGCGTGTTCGGCGCCGAGGACCGGACCGAGACGTACAAGGTGCACGATTCCTGGATCGCGAAGGCGGACGGGAACAGCGAGCAGATGCAGATCTTCCACAACGGCGAGATGGTGAAGTCCATGCCGATCTCGATGGGCAAGGACGCGACGCCGACTCATCTCGGCGCGCACGTCATTTCGGACAAGCAGGCGAACTACACGATGGACTCGTGCACGTACGGCGTCTGCCCACCGGACCCGAAGGCGTACCGGTCGAACGAGAAGTGGTCGGAGCGCATCTCGAACGACGGCGAGTTCGTCCACGAGAACCCGAACAGCGTGGGGCAGCAGGGCAATTCGAACGTCTCGCACGGGTGCATCAACCTGAACGACGCGAACGCGCAGTGGTTCTTCCAGAACATGGGCCTGGGTGACGTCGTGGAGGTGACCAATTCGGGCGGCCCGCAGCTGCCGGTCTGGGACCTGTACGGCGACTGGTCGAAGTCCTGGGCGGACTGGCAGGCCGGCTCGGCGTTGAAGTAGGACGTGGCTCGAGGGGCCAGGAGCTTCGGCTCCTGGCCCCTTTTTTGTGCTAGGGATTGTGTAGGCGCCTCAAGCGCGGGTGTCGATCTTCAGGCGCGCGAGATCTGCTGGCGCCCGGTGGGCTTGGCCGGAACTCCAAGTGCGCCCAGCCGGACCCCGTGCGCCAAGCCGGACGGGGTGCGCGGAGCCGATTCCTGTGGCACCGAACCCGACCCGGTGCGCCGAGCCGGACCGTATGCGCCCAGCCGAACCCCCGTGCACCGAGCCGGACCCGTGCGCCTTGCGGCACAGCTCGCGCGCCTCGGTAGGCATCTCCGCCCGCGTGCCCCGAGGGGTAGTTCGCGTACCTAGGTCGTCGGCTGGCGTGCCGCGACCGTCGCCCGCGGGCTTGGCGGGGCGGCTCGCGTGATTGGGCCGACGCCACGCCCCCTACCTGCCGGCTAGCGTCTGGGGGGCCATGAAAAAAGGGGCCTGGGCCGGGAGACTCGAGTCTCGACCGGGCCCAGGCCCCTTCTTCTCATGTTGAGTTCGGCGGTGTCCTACTCTCCCACAACCCTTCGGTTGCAGTACCATCGGCGCTGTCAGGCTTAGCTTCCGGGTTCGGAATGGGACCGGGCGTTTCCCTGACGCTATAACCACCGAAACACTACGAAACAACACACACACCCGGTGTGGTGTTTCAGAGCTGTAGAGTGGATGCGTAACATCTTCGTAGGCAAGTCCTCGGCCTATTAGTACCAGTCAACTCGACAACACATTACTGTGCTTCCATCTCTGGCCTATCAACCCAATGGTCTCTTGGGGGCCTTAACCCACAAAGGGTGGGATACCTCATCTTGGAACAGGCTTCCCGCTTAGATGCCTTCAGCGGTTATCCCTTCCGAACGTGGCCAACCAGCCATGCCCCTGGCGGAACAACTGGCACACCAGAGGTTCGTCCGTCCCGGTCCTCTCGTACTAGGGACAGCCTTCCTCAAGTATCCTACGCGCGCGGCGGATAGGGACCGAACTGTCTCACGACGTTCTAAACCCAGCTCGCGTGCCGCTTTAATGGGCGAACAGCCCAACCCTTGGGACCTACTCCGGCCCCAGGATGCGACGAGCCGACATCGAGGTGCCAAACCATGCCGTCGATATGGACTCTTGGGCAAGATCAGCCTGTTATCCCCGGGGTACCTTTTATCCGTTGAGCGACACCCCTTCCACCAGGAGGTGCCGGATCACTAGTCCCGACTTTCGTCCCTGCTCGACATGTCTGTCTCACAGTCAAGCTCCCTTGTGCACTTGCACTCAACACCTGATTGCCAACCAGGCTGAGGGAACCTTTGGGCGCCTCCGTTACTCTTTAGGAGGCAACCGCCCCAGTTAAACTACCCATCAGGCACTGTCCCTGAACCAGATCATGGCCCGAGGTTCAGATTCCCAATTCGACCAGAGTGGTATTTCAACAACGACTCCACCACAACTAGCGTTGCAGCTTCACAGTCTCCCACCTATCCTACACAAGCCGAACCGAAAACCAATACCAAACTATAGTAAAGGTCCCGGGGTCTTTCCGTCCTGCCGCGCGTAACGAGCATCTTTACTCGTAGTGCAATTTCGCCGGGCCTGTGGTTGAGACAGCCGGAAAGTCGTTACGCCATTCGTGCAGGTCGGAACTTACCCGACAAGGAATTTCGCTACCTTAGGATGGTTATAGTTACCACCGCCGTTTACTGGCGCTTAAATTCTCAGCTTCACCCCCGAAGGAGTTAACCGGTCCTCTTAACGTTCCAGCACCGGGCAGGCGTCAGTCCATATACATCGTCTTGCGACTTCGCATGGACCTGTGTTTTTAGTAAACAGTCGCTTTCCGCTGGTCTCTGCGGCCACCCACCCCTAGCCCGAAAAAGGCTTCAAGGTGTTTGGCCCCCCTTCTCCCGAAGTTACGGGGGCATTTTGCCGAGTTCCTTAACCACAGTTCACCCGATCGCCTTGGTATTCTCTACCTGACCACCTGTGTTGGTTTGGGGTACGGGCCGTGCATGCACTCACTAGAGGCTTTTCTCGGCAGCATAGGATCACTCTACTTCGCCTCAAACGGCTACGCATCACGTCTCAGCCTCATGGAACACGGATTTACCTATGTTCCAGCCTACACGCTTACACCAGGACAACCATCGCCTGGCGGAGCTACCTTCCTGCGTCACCCCATCGCTTGACTACTACGAAATCAGGTCCCACGCTCCACACGACACTTCCATCCGAAGACTTCCGCGCCGGCTTTGGGTGGTTAGTATCAAACGCCTCGTCATGGGCGCACATGCTCGGGTACGGGAATATCAACCCGTTGTCCATCGACTACGCCTGTCGGCCTCGCCTTAGGTCCCGACTTACCCTGGGCGGATTAGCCTGGCCCAGGAACCCTTGGTCATCCGGCGGCAGAGTTTCTCACTCTGCATTCGCTACTCATGCCTGCATTCTCACTCCCACACCCTCCACCACTCGCTTCCGCGGCGGCTTCCCTGGATGCAGGACGCTCCCCTACCCATCCACACCACTAGACACAACCCTCAAGGAGCTGAGCCGATGTATTGTGCGAATGACACAGCTTCGGCGGTGTGCTTAAGCCCCGCTACATTGTCGGCGCAGGACCACTTGACCAGTGAGCTATTACGCACTCTTTCAAGGGTGGCTGCTTCTAAGCCAACCTCCTGGTTGTCTGGGCAATCCCACATCCTTTCCCACTGAGCACACACTTAGGGGCCTTAGCTGGTGTTCTGGGCTGTTTCCCTCTCGACGACGAAGCTTATCCCCCGCCGTCTCACTGCCACGCTCTCACACTACGGTATTCGGAGTTTGGTTGATTTCGGTAACCCGGTAAGGCCCCTAGACCATCCAGTAGCTCTACCCCCGCAGAGAAACACGTGACGCTGCACCTAAATGCATTTCGGGGAGAACCAGCTATCACGGAGTTTGATTGGCCTTTCACCCCTACCCACAGCTCATCCCCCAGGTTTTCAACCCTGGTGGGTTCGGGCCTCCACGACGTCTTACCGACGCTTCACCCTGGCCATGGGTAGATCACCCCGCTTCGGGTCTAGACCACGCGACTCAAACGCCCTATTCAGACTCGCTTTCGCTACGGCTACCCCACACGGGTTAACCTCGCCACGCAGCACTAACTCGCAGGCTCATTCTTCAAAAGGCACGCCATCACCCAAAGGCTCTGACGGCTTGTAGGCACACGGTTTCAGGTACTCTTTCACTCCCCTCCCGGGGTACTTTTCATCTTTCCCTCACGGTACTCGTCCGCTATCGGTCTTCAGGAAGTATTTAGGCTTACCGGGTGGTCCCGGCAGATTCACAGCAAATTCCACGAGCTCGCTGCTACTCGGGAACACCAAACAAACAACCAACAATGCGTTTTCGCGTACGGGGCTCTCACCCACTCCGGCCCGCCATCCCAAACGGTTCCACTAACACACGTGATCATTCCGAGGACTGTCAGATCCTCGACGCTGGGTCCCACAACACCGCCTGCACAACGCCTGACAGCTTGACATGCAAACGGTTTAGCCTCATCCGCTTTCGCTCGCCACTACTCACGGAATCACGGTTGTTTTCTCTTCCTACGGGTACTGAGATGTTTCACTTCCCCGCGTTCCCTCCACACACCCTATATATTCAGGTGCGGGTAACACCACATCACTGGTGCTGGGTTTCCCCATTCGGAAATCCTCGGATCACAGCTCGGTTGACAGCTCCCCGAGGCATATCGCAGCCTCCCACGTCCTTCATCGGCTCCTGAAGCCAAGACATCCACCATGTGCCCTTAACAACTTGACCACAAAGATGCTCGCATCCACTCTACAGTTCTCAAACACCACACCAGAAACAAACGTCCCTAGGGCGATAGCCCTGCGGCGTGTTGCCTCAGGACCCAACAGTGTGCTTCATGAACAACCACCGCTCCGGGCGCCGGCCACAGGTTCCACGATCCGAAGATCAGTACTACCGCGAGCATTGCCCACCAGCCATGACCATAACCAGTAGTTCCACAATTCCTTGAGCAACCAAAGCAACACCACAGTCGGGTGTTAAACCCTGGCCACTCCCAACTCTATGAGCTGAGATGTGTTGTGCTCCTTAGAAAGGAGGTGATCCAGCCGCACCTTCCGGTACGGCTACCTTGTTACGACTTCGTCCCAATCGCCAGTCCCACCTTCGACCACTCCCTCCCTTACGGGTTGGGCCATGGGCTTCGGGTGTTACCGACTTTCATGACGTGACGGGCGGTGTGTACAAGGCCCGGGAACGTATTCACCGCAGCGTTGCTGATCTGCGATTACTAGCGACTCCGACTTCACGCAGTCGAGTTGCAGACTGCGATCCGAACTGAGACCGGCTTTAAGGGATTCGCTCCACCTCGCGGTATCGCAGCCCTCTGTACCAGCCATTGTAGCATGTGTGAAGCCCTGGACATAAGGGGCATGATGACTTGACGTCATCCCCACCTTCCTCCGAGTTGACCCCGGCAGTCTCCCACGAGTCCCCGCCATCACGCGCTGGCAACGTAGGATAAGGGTTGCGCTCGTTGCGGGACTTAACCCAACATCTCACGACACGAGCTGACGACAGCCATGCACCACCTGTACACCAACCACAAGGGAAGCCCCATCTCTGAGGATGTCTGGCGCATGTCAAGCCCAGGTAAGGTTCTTCGCGTTGCATCGAATTAATCCACATGCTCCGCCGCTTGTGCGGGCCCCCGTCAATTCCTTTGAGTTTTAGCCTTGCGGCCGTACTCCCCAGGCGGGGCGCTTAATGCGTTAGCTACGGCACGGACAACGTGGATGTCGCCCACACCTAGCGCCCAACGTTTACAGCGTGGACTACCAGGGTATCTAATCCTGTTCGCTCCCCACGCTTTCGCTCCTCAGCGTCAGTATCGGCCCAGAGACCCGCCTTCGCCACCGGTGTTCCTCCTGATATCTGCGCATTTCACCGCTACACCAGGAATTCCAGTCTCCCCTACCGAACTCAAGTCTGCCCGTATCGACCGCAAGCTCAACGTTAAGCGTTGAGTTTTCACGGCCGACGCGACAAACCGCCTACGAGCTCTTTACGCCCAATAAATCCGGACAACGCTCGCACCCTACGTATTACCGCGGCTGCTGGCACGTAGTTAGCCGGTGCTTCTTATCCAGGTACCGTCACTTGCGCTTCGTCCCTGGCGAAAGAGGTTTACAACCCGAAGGCCGTCATCCCTCACGCGGCGTCGCTGCATCAGGCTTGCGCCCATTGTGCAATATTCCCCACTGCTGCCTCCCGTAGGAGTCTGGGCCGTGTCTCAGTCCCAGTGTGGCCGGTCACCCTCTCAGGCCGGCTACCCGTCGTCGCCTTGGTAGGCCACTACCCCACCAACAAGCTGATAGGCCGCGGGTTCATCCTGCACCGCCAGAACTTTCCACCCCCACGCATGCGCGCAAGAGTCATATCCGGTATTAGACCCCGTTTCCAAGGCTTATCCCAGAGTGCAGGGCAGATTACCCACGTGTTACTCACCCGTTCGCCACTCATCCACCACCGAAGTGGCTTCAGCGTTCGACTTGCATGTGTTAAGCACGCCGCCAGCGTTCGTCCTGAGCCAGGATCAAACTCTCCAACAATGTCTTCGAATTCAATCGAGGCAAATACTTGCTCTCAAAGGAAACCCCAACGAGGGATTTCACTACATAAGCTCTACTGGCTTAGTTCACTAGCACACTGTTGAGTTCTCAAGCAACACACTCCGGACCGCCGCGCCGCGAAGCGCCTTGGTCTTCGGCTTTTGTTTCAAGCTTTGTTCCAGGGATACCACCCTGGTTCGGGACCACCCACTCTACCACGGTCGTGGGAGCTTGGTTCGTGGCCCCGGCGGCCGCCCGGTCTCCCTGGCGACTTGGAGAACTTTACATGCCCCCGAAAGGCCCTCGCACGGGGGGTCCCTTTGTTTCGCGCCAGGCCGCTGACCTGCGTCGATCTACGTCCGGGGCTCTCCGTGGGCCACGACGACCATCAGGGCGACGAGCGCGGCCGTCAGCACCGCGGCGACGTGGATGGGCGCCGGCGTGAACGACGCCGCCACCACGAGCACCGCCGTCACCGGGAAGCCGATGGCGATCGGGCGGCACTCGTTGGTCGGGCCGATGTGCAGCAGCCACACGCTCAGCAGGAAGATCGCGACCGGCACCGTGGTCGCCATCGCCGCCGCGACGCCGCCGGCCCCGTGCAGCGCGCCCGTGTCGTAGGCGACCGCCACCTCGAGCCCCGCCCCCACGGCCGCGGCGGAAGCGAAGACGAAGTAGTGCCCGTACCCCCAGCTCATCGCCGTGAACATGGTCCGGCGGCGGACGAGCCGCAGGTGTCCCGGGCGGTCGAAGTACAGCCACCACATCGAGAACACCAGCACCAGCCCGGCCGCGGCCAGCGAGATCAGCGCGCCGAGGTGCCCGGGCTCCGCGGTGCCTTCCTTGATGGCGTTGGTCGCGCTCAGCACCGTCTCGCCGAGCACGATCAGCGTGAACAGGCCGTACCGCTCGGCGATGTGGTGCGGGTGCCACGTCGTCTTCGCGCGGCGCTCGGCGATCACCGGTACCGCGAGCTCGCACAGCACGACGGCCACGAACGTCACGGTCGCGAGCGACGCGGGCAGGAACAGCCGGACGATCCAGAGCACCTGGCACACCGCGATGCCGGCGGCGAACCGCAGCGCGGCGGGCCGGGTCTCCGGCGCCGAGCGCGCCGCCCGCAGCCACTGCGCGACCAGCGACAACCGCATCAGGACGTACCCGGCGACGATCGCGCGGAAGTCGCCGTCGAACGCGCGGTCCACCCCGGCCGCGATGGTCAGCCCGCCGGCGATCTGCACGAGGGTCGCCAGCCGGTACGGCACGTCGTCGGTGTCGAACGCCGAGGCGAACCAGCTGAAGTTCAGCCACCCCCACCAGATCGCGAAGAACACCATCGCGAACGACGCGACGCCGTGCGCGGCGTGCCCCTCGGCGAGCGCGTGGTGCAGCTGCGCGGCGGCCTGGCCGACCGCGACGACGAAGCAGAGGTCGAACAGCAGCTCCAGCGGCGTCGCCACGCGGTGGCTCTCGGCGCGGTCACGCGGCCGCATCACGCGGTGCCACACGCGGACCGCGTGCTGCGACGGCTGCTCGGACATCGGCGCTCCCCGGGCTCGTGCCTGCCGGACGCCGTCATCCCAGCATGATCACCAGGCGGGTGAAAGCACGACACGAAGAACGGGCGGGCCCGGTTCCCCCTCACCCGGGCCCGCCCGCTGCCGTCACGCGCCGGCGGCTGCCGATGGGCATCCCTTCCGCGAGCGCCGGACGGTCCCCCGCGGACGCCGACTGCTCACTGCCGGAAGGTGACCAAGTGTGTCCATTCCGTCGAACTCCGGACGCCTCGATCGCTCGTGCCGGTCGCCCCATCCCCGGGCGGCCGACAGATTGCCACTGTCGGTAGCCGAAGCCGCGCAGTGAAGGCTCCATAAGAGCTACCCGGTTGCTCTGCGTAGCACCAGTGTCTTTCCGCGCTCGTCACTCGGATGGAGCATCGCGGCTCTGCCGAAAGTAGTGTCGCGTGCTCAGCCGCGTTGGACGTCCGCCGCGGACGCCTCGGCCTCGCGGGCTTCGCGTTCCTCCGCCGCGGCCCGATGCCGCCGGGCCCGCAGCTCCGCGATCGCGAGGGTCAGCGCCCCGCACGTCAGGCCGGCCGCGCAGCACAGGGCGACGGTGAGCGCGAGCGGGTAGTCCCGGGCCGAGCCGACGACCGCGCCGAACACCGAGGCGAGCACCGCCGTGCCGATCGCGGTCCCGATCCGCTGTCCCGTCTGCAGCGCGCCGCCCGCGACGCCGGCCATCCGCACCGGCACGCACTCCAGCGTCAACGTCGTGTTCGGCGAGATCACCATCCCGCCGCCGACGCCCGCGAACAGCAGCGGCAGCGCGAACGCCCACCCGGACGCCGACGGCGGCACGAACTCGGCGAGCACCGCGACGACGAGCAGGCCGATCGCGACCATGCTCAGCCCCGTGACGGTCAGCCGGCGGCCGAAGGTGGGTACCAGCCGCCCGGCGACGGCGGCGGACACCGCCGAGCCGAGCGCGAACGGCGTCACCGAGAGGCCGGACTGCAGGGGCGAGTAGCCGAGGCCCTGCTGGAAGAACATGGCGAAGACCAGCCAGATGCCGGCGAACCCGCAGAAGTAGAGCGCGCCGACCGCGGCCCCGGCGGCGTAGCCCGGCGTGCCGGTGAACAGCCGCGTGTCGAGCAGCGGCGAGCGGCCGCGGCGCACGACCCGCTGTTCCCAGCGGACGAACGCGGCCCCGAACACCAGCGCGACGAGGAACAGCCACCACAGCCGCGCCGGGCCGTCGTTGTCGGATTCGATGACCGGGAGCAGCACGCCGAGGACGGCGACCGCGAGCAGCGCGATGCCGGCGAAGTCGATCTCCGAGCGGATCTTGAGCTGTTTCTTCTCGCTGCGCGGCAGCAGCCGCAGGGCCAGCGCGAACGCGAGGACGCCGATCGGGACGTTGACGTAGAAGACCCAGCGCCAGCCGTCCTGGGCGCCGAAGACGGCGAGGATGGCGCCGCCGAGGATGGGGCCGACGGCCGTGGAGATCCCGACGACCGCGCCGAACATCCCGAAGGCGCGGCCGCGCTCGGCGCCGCGGAAGAGGTCCTGGATGAGACCGGTGTTCTGCGGGGTGAGCATGCCGGCGGCGAGGCCCTGGGCCAGCCGCGCGAGGACGAGTGTCGTCTCGTTCGGGGCCGCTCCGGCGAGTGCGCTGGTGACGACGAACCCGGCGAGGGCGCCGAGGAACATGGTCCGGCGGCCGAACGCGTCACCGAGACGGCCGCCGGTGACGAGGACGAGCCCGAAGGCGAGGGCGTAGCCGGAGACGACCCAGCGGATGCCGCCGCTGCTGGCATGCAGGCCGGACTGCATCGAGGGCAGCGCGACGTTGACGATGCTGACGTCGAGCAGGCCCATGAACCCGGCGGTCAGCGAGACGGCAAGCGCTTTCCAGCGACGGGGATCGGGTTCGTACGACATCGATGGTGTGTACCTCACGGCAGCTGACTCGAAACCGGACCACCGCGGAGGTCCGGGGCTCGCCCCCGGGCGGGGTTCGCGGGTTGACTACGTGGATGCCGTGATCCCGCGGATGCCCTTCAGCTCGCCGATCAGCATGGAACTGACCTTGACCGGGTAGTCGTACAGCGCGAAGACCGTCTGGTTCTTGCCCACCAGCTTCAGGTGGACCGGGGTCTCGCCCTTGTGGGCCAGCAGCGTCGACCGCAGCTCGCTGACCACCGACTGGTCGATCTTCTCCGCCGCCGCCAGCAGGACCAGCGGGGGCTCGTCGTCGCCGTTGCCCGTGCCCACCTCGGACAGGTCCAGCGTGGCCAGGCCGCCGCCGAAGACCGACATCTTGTCTTCGCGCCAGTTCACCCGGCCCTTGACCAGCACCGCGTTGTCCTCGATCAGCTCTCCCGCGAACAGCGCGTACGCCTTCGGGAAGAACAGGACCTCCAGGGACGCGTCCATGTCCTCGACCGTGCAGATCGCCCAGGGCTCGCCCTTCTTGTTGACCCGCCGCTCCAGGGACGTGATCAGCCCCGAGATGACGATCTCGCCCTCCTTCGGCGGGTCGGCGAGGATCGCGGCGATCGGTTTCGGGGCGTGCTTGCGCAGGATCCGCTCGGCGCCGTCGAGCGGGTGCGCCGAGACGTACAGGCCCAGCATCTCGCGTTCGTAGGCGAGCAGCTGCTTGCGCGGGTACTCCTCCTCGCCGAACTTCAGGTGCGCCAGCGGGGACGACGACGGCGCCGCCTCCCCCTCGTCGCCGCCGAAGCCGAACAGGTCGAACTGGCCCATCGCCTCCTGGCGCTTGAGCGGGACGACGGCTTCCACCGCGTCCTCGTGGACCTGGATCATCGACAGCCGCGTGTGGCCGAGCGAGTCGAACGCGCCCGCCTTGATCAGCGACTCGATGACCCGCTTGTTGCAGGCCACGAGCTCTGACTTGTCGAGGAAGTCGGTGAAGGACGCGTACTTGCCCTTCTCCTCGCGGGTCTTGATGATCGACTCGACGACGTTCGCGCCGACGTTGCGGACGGCACCCAGCCCGAAGCGGATGTCGTCGCCGACGGCCGCGAACCGCATGGCCGACTCGTTGACGTCCGGCGGCAGCACCTTGATGCCGAGGCGGCGGCACTCGGACAGGTAAACCGCCGACTTGTCCTTGTTGTCGCCGACCGAGGTGAGCAGGGCGGCCATGTACTCGGCGGTGAAGTTCGCCTTGAGGTACGCGGTCCAGTAGGAGACCAGGCCGTACGCGGCCGCATGGCTCTTGTTGAACGCGTACCCGGCGAACGGGAGGATCGTGTCCCAGAGCGCCTTGATCGCCTCTTTGGAGAAGCCGCCGGGCCGCAGGTCGCTGGCCCGCATGCCGGCCTCGAAGCCCTCGTACTCCTTGTCGAGGACTTCCTTCTTCTTCTTGCCCATCGCGCGGCGCAGCACGTCCGCGCGGCCCATCGTGTACCCGGCCACCTTCTGGCCGATGTGCATGATCTGCTCCTGGTAGACGATCAGGCCGTAGGTGTCGGCCAGGATCTCCTTCAGGGGCTCGTCCAGCTCCGGGTGGATGGGCTTGACCTTCTGCCGCCCGTTCTTGCGGTCGGCGTAGTCGTTGTGCGCGTTCATGCCCATCGGGCCGGGGCGGTACAGCGCGCCGACCGCGACGATGTCGTCGAACACCGTGGGTTCCATGCGGCGCAGCAGGTCACGCATGGGGCCGCCGTCCAGCTGGAACACGCCCAGCGTGTCGCCGCGGGCCAGCAGCTTGTACGTCTCGGGGTCGTCGACCCCCAGGGTGTCGAGGTCGACGTCGACCCCGCGGTTGGCCTTGATGTTGTCGATCGCGTCACCGATGACGGTGAGGTTCCGCAGGCCGAGGAAGTCCATCTTCAGCAGGCCGATGGCCTCGCACGACGGGTAGTCCCAGCCGGTGATGATCGAGCCGTCGTCGCGCTGCCAGAGCGGGATCGCGTCGGTCAGCGGGTCGCACGACATGATGACCGCGCAGGCGTGCACGCCCGCGTTGCGGATCAGGCCCTCGAGGCCGCGGGCGGTCTCGAAGATCGTCTTGCACTCTTCGTCGGTCTCGACCAGGGCGCGGACCTCGGCGGCCTCGCCGTAGCGCTCGTGCTTCGAGTCGACGATGCCCGAGAGCGGGATGTCCTTCGCCATGATCGGCGGCGGCAGCGCCTTGGAGATCTTGTCCGCGATCGCGTAGCCCGGCTGGCCGAAGTGGACGCGGGCGGAGTCCTTGATCGCCGCCTTCGTCTTGATGGTGCCGAAGGTGATGACCTGGGCGACCTTGTCCGCGCCGTACTTCTCGGTGGCGTACCGGATCATCTCGCCGCGCCGGCGGTCGTCGAAGTCGATGTCGATGTCCGGCATCGAGACGCGCTCGGGGTTCAGGAACCGCTCGAACAGCAGCTTCTGCGGGATCGGGTCCAGGTTCGTGATGCCGAGGACGTACGCGACGAGCGACCCGGCCGCCGAACCACGGCCCGGGCCGACCCGGATGCCGACGCGGCGGGCGTAGCTGATGAGGTCGGCGACGATCAGGAAGTAGGCCGGGAAGCCCTTCCCGATGATGACGTCGAGTTCCTTGTCGATGCGCTCCTGGTAGCCCTCCGGCGCGCCGTCCGGGAAGCGCCACTTCATGCCGCGCTGGACCTCTTCGCGCAGCCAGCCGGCCTGGTCGTAGCCCTCCGGCACCTCGAAGAACGGCAGCCGGTCCTTGTGCGTGTAGACCTCTTCGTACGACTCGACGCGCTCGGCGATCATCAACGTCGTGTCGGCCGCGCCGGGGACCTCCTTGTCCCAGTACTCGCGCATCTCGGCGGCGGACTTGAGGTAGTAGCCGTCGCCGTCGAACTTGAACCGGGTCGGGTCGTTGAGGGTCTTGCCCGCCTGGACGCACAGCAGCGCCGAGTGCGTGTCCGCCTGGTCCTTGGTGACGTAGTGCGAGTCGTTGGTGGCCAGCGGCTTGAGGTCGAGCAGCCTGCCGATCTCGAGGAGGCCTTCGCGGACCGACCGCTCGATCGGCAGCCCGTGGTCCATCAGCTCGAGGAAGAAGTTGTCGGCGCCGAAGATGTCCTTGTAGTCGGACGCGGCCTGGATGGCCTCCTCGCGCTGGCCCAGCCGCAGCCGGGTCTGCACCTCGCCGGACGGGCAGCCGGTGGTGGCGATGATGCCTTCGTGGTTGTCCGCGATCAGCTCGCGGTCCATCCGGGGCTTGCGGTAGTAGCCCTGCATGCTGGCCAGCGAGGACAGCTTGAAGAGGTTGCGCAGGCCGGTCGCGTTGCCGGCGAGCATCGTCATGTGCGTGTACGCGCCGCCACCGGAGACGTCGCCGCCCTCACCGAACTCGTCCGAGCCGCGCTGGTTGGCCTGGCCCCAGAAGACGGGCTTCTTGTGGAACCGGCTCTCCGGGGCGATGTAGGCCTCGATGCCGATGATCGGCTTGATGCCGGCCTTCTTGGACTGCTGGTAGAACTCGTCGGCGCCGTACATGTTGCCGTGGTCGGTCATGCCGACCGCGGGCATGCCGAGGCGCGCCGCCTCCGCGAACAGAGGAGCGATCTTCGCCGCACCGTCGAGCATCGAGTACTCGGTGTGGACGTGCAGGTGGACGAAGGAATCGTTCGACACCAGCGAAAACCTCCCCTAGGTGGATGGGACCGGCGCGCCCGGGTCCCTCACCCTAACCCCTGGCACCGACAGTCCGCGCACGCGCTCGCCGGGCTCGATTCTGCTCCTCGCGGGGAGTGTTTCGCCGCTGCGACGCGCCCCCTCTTCGGGCGGTGGTGATCACGGGCACGCGGCGCTGCCGGGCGATCACGCGGGGACGCGGATACGGGTGCTTCGCGGTGGTCCGGTCGCGGCTGATCGCAGTGCGGGCGGGGGTCGGCGGGGCGGGCGGGCGGCGGGTCGGGTTGGCGGCCGGATGGACGGCGCGGCAGGAAGGCCGCCGGCCTCCGTGGGGAACAGCCGGAGGGCGCCGCCGCGGGCGGCCACCGGAGGTCGGGCGGCCGGTGAGGTGGCCCACACCGGGCGGGACCCGCGTTGACACCGCCGCCGGCGGCACCGAGCATTCCCCGCATGAACCTGTCTGACAGCCAGACAGCCGGACAAGGTGGTCCCCGTCGGGTGAGCGCCATGGAGGCCGTCCTCGCGCACCTGCGTTCGGCCATCGAACGCGGGGAGTACCCGGTCGGCGGCAAGCTTCCGTCCGAAGCCTCCCTCAGCCGGGAGTTCGAGGTCAGCCGGTCGGTCGTCCGGGAGGCGCTCCGCGGCCTGCAGGCCCTCGGCATGACCGAGTCCAAGACCGGCAAGGGCACCTTCGTCACCGCCACCGGGCCCGCCGACAACCCCACCTTCGGGCCCTACTCCGCGCGGGACCTGATCGAGGTGCGCCGGCACGTCGAGATCCCGGTCGCCGGGTACGCCGCCCTGCGCCGCAGCCAGGACGACCTCGACCTGCTCGGGCACCTGCTCGACCGGATGGACGCCGAGACCGACAACACCGCGTGGGTCGCGCTCGACTCGGTCTTCCACATCACCATCGCCCAGGCCTCGGGCAACCCGGTGTTCGGGAAGGTGATCGAGGAGATCCGGGACGCGCTCGCCCGCCAGTCCGCCTTCCTCAACCAGCTCGGCGACCGGCGGCGGCAGTCGAACGTCGAGCACCGCGCGATCGTCACGGCCATCGCGAGCGGCGAAGAAGCCGCGGCCGTCGACGCCATGACCGCGCACCTCACCCACGTCGAAGCCACTCTGACCAGCATCGTGAACGGGGACCAGTGACCGAACAGACCCTCACCCGGTCCGCGGACGCGGGCGACGCCGGCTACCGCAAGGCCCTCAAGCCGCGGCACGTCAACATGATCGCCATCGGCGGCGCGATCGGCACCGGCCTCTTCCTCGGGGCCGGCGGCCGGCTCGCCCAGGCCGGGCCCGCGCTGGCGCTCGTCTACGCCGTCTGCGGGCTCTTCGCCTTCTTCGTCGTCCGCGCGCTCGGCGAGCTGATCCTCTACCGCCCGTCCAGCGGCGCCTTCGTCTCCTACGCCCGCGAGTTCATGGGCGAGAAGGGCGCGTACGTCGCCGGCTGGATGCACTTCCTCAACTGGTCGACCACCGGCATCGCCGACATCACGGCGATCGCGCTCTACGCGCACTTCTGGTCGTTCTTCGCGCCGATCCCGCAGTGGGTCCTGGCGCTGATCGCCCTCGCGGTCGTGCTGACGCTCAACCTCGTCTCGGTGAAGCTGTTCGGCGAGATGGAGTTCTGGTTCGCCATCGTCAAGGTCGCCGCGCTCGTGCTGTTCATGGTGGCCGGGATCTTCCTGCTGGTGACGCAGACGCCGGTGGACGGCGTCGCGGGCGGGCCGCAGCTGATCGCCGACCACGGCGGGATCTTCCCGGCCGGGCTGCTGCCGATGGTGCTGATCGTGCAGGGCGTGGTGTTCGCCTACGCCTCGGTGGAGCTGGTCGGCGTCGCCGCCGGCGAGACCGAGAACCCCGGGAAGATCATGCCCAAGGCGATCAACTCGATCATGTGGCGCATCCTCGTCTTCTACGTCGGCTCGGTCGTGCTGCTGGCGATGCTGCTGCCGTGGAGCTCGTACTCGGCGGACCAGAGCCCGTTCGTCACCGTGCTCTCGCACCTGGGCGTGCCGGCGGCCGACAGCGTGATGAACCTGGTCGTGCTCACCGCGGCGCTGTCCAGCCTGAACTCGGGCCTCTACTCGACCGGCCGGATCCTGCGGTCGATGGCCAAGGCGGGCTCGGCGCCGAAGTTCACCGGCGTGATGAACCGCAACCAGGTGCCCTACGGCGGGATCCTGCTCACCGCGGCCGTCGGCGTGCTCGGCGTCGGGCTCAACTACCTGGTGCGGAAGGATGCCTTCGACATCGTGCTGAACTTCGCCGCGATCGGCATCCTGGCCACCTGGGCGACCATCGTGCTCTGCCACCTGCTGTTCGTGCGCAAGGCGAAGCGCGAGGGTTTCGAGCGGCCGTCGTTCCGGCTGCCGTTCTCGCCGTACACCGAAATCGCGACGCTGGTGTTCCTCGCCGCCGTCGTCGTGCTGATGGGCTTCGACGAGATCGGCCGGATCACCCTGCTCGCGCTGCCCGCGATCGTCGTCGCGCTGGTCGCCGGCTGGTTCGCCGTGCGGAAGCGGATCGACATGCGCGAATTCGACAAGGCGGGCCTGTGAGCCACGAACCCCTGGCCGAGCTGGTCCGCGACGGCATGGTCGAGGGCGTCCACCACGGCTCGCTGATCGTGCTCGGCCCGGACGGCGGCACGCTGTTCGCCGCGGGCGATCCCGACGCGCCGATGTACCCGCGCTCGACGGCGAAACCGTTGCAGGCCACGGCGATGGCGCGGCTCGGGCTGCGCCTGTCCCCCGCCGGGTTCGCCATCGCCGCGGCCAGTCATTCGGGTGAACCGATGCACCTCGAAGCGGTCACGGCCGTGCTCGGCGGCCGGTCCGCCGACGCGCTCGGCAACCCCGCGGACTTCCCGTACGACCCGGTCGAGCGCGACCACTGGATCGCGACCGGCCGGGCGCCGTCCCGCCTGGCGCAGAACTGCTCCGGCAAGCACGCGGCCATGCTCGCGACGTGCGAGCTGAACGGCTGGGCGCTCGAGGGCTACCTCGACCCGGCCCACCCGCTGCAGCGCGCGATCGCCGCCACCGTCGAGGACCTGACCGCGCACCCGATCGAACGGGTCGCCGTCGACGGCTGCGGCGCGCCGCTGTTCGCGACGACGCTGCGCGGGCTCGCGACGGCCGTCTCGAAGATCGCCACGGCCGCCCCGGGCACGCCGGAGCACCTGGTCGCCGAGGGGATCCGCCGTCACCCGGAGCTGGTCGGCGGGAGCCGCCGCGACGTCACCGCCGTCATGCGCGCGGTGCCCGGGCTGATCGCGAAGGACGGCTTCGAGGCCGTCCAGGTCGCCGCGCTGCCCGACGGCACGGCGATCGCGCTCAAGATCGCCGACGGCGGCGACCGTGCCCGGTACCCCGTGCTGGCCGCGGCGCTGCGGCTGTGCGGCGCCGACGTCCCGCCCGGACCGGGAAACCTGCGTTTCACCGGAAAGCTGACCGTGGGGAGCCCGCGATGACCACCCGCCGTGAACACGATCTGCTGGGCGACAAGGACGTCCCGGGCGAGGCGTACTGGGGCGTGCACACCGCCCGCGCCCGCGAGAACTTCCCGATCACGGGCACGACGATCGCCGCCTACCCGCACCTGGTCGAGGCACTGGCCGCGGTGAAGGAAGCGGCGGCGCGCGCCAACGCCGAGCTGGGCCTGCTCGAACCCGGGATCGCGGACGCCGTCTGCGCGGCCTGCCGGGAAATCCGCGAAGGCGCGCTGCACGGCGAGTTCGTCGTCGACGTCATCCAGGGCGGCGCCGGGACGTCGACCAACATGAACGCCAACGAGGTCATCGCCAACCGCGCCCTCGAGCTGCTCGGGCACGCCAAGGGCGACTACCGCGTCGTGCACCCCAACGAGCACGTCAACCTGGGCCAGTCGACGAACGACGCGTACCCGACCGCGGTCAACATCGCGACGATCATCGCCGTGCGCGAGCTGTCCGAGGCCATGATCGTGCTGGAGCGGGCCTTCGCCGCCAAGGCCGTCGAGTTCCACGACGTCCTCAAGATGGGCCGGACGCAGCTGCAGGACGCGGTCCCGATGACGCTCGGCCAGGAGTTCGGCACCTACGCGGTGATGCTCGGCGAGGACCGGCAGCGGCTGAACGAAGCCGTCGCGCTGCTGCACGAGATCAACCTCGGCGCGACCGCGATCGGCACCGGCCTCAACGCCGCGCCGGGCTACGCCGAAGCGGCCTGCCGGCACCTGCGCGAGATCACCGGGCTGCCGCTGGTCACGGCCGCGGACCTGGTCGAGGCGACGCAGGACTGCGGCGCGTTCGTGCACCTGTCCGGTGTGCTGAAGCGGATCGCGGTCAAGCTGTCGAAGAGCTGCAACGACCTGCGGCTGCTGTCCTCCGGGCCGCGGGCCGGGCTGAACGAGATCAACCTGCCGCCGGTGCAGGCGGGTTCGTCGATCATGCCGGGCAAGATCAACCCGGTGGTCCCCGAGGTGGTCAACCAGGTGGCGTTCGAGGTGATCGGCAACGACGTCACCGTGACCATGGCCGCGGAGGCGGGGCAGCTGCAGCTCAACGCGTTCGAGCCGATCATCCTGCACGCGCTGTCGGAAAGCATCACGCACCTGGGCGCGGCCTGCCGGACGCTGGCCACGAAGTGCGTTTCCGGGATCACGGCGAACGTCGGCGTCATGCGCTCGTACGTCGAGAACTCGATCGGGCTCGTCACGGCGCTGAACCCGAGCATCGGCTACGCGGCGGCGACGGAGATCGCGAAGGAGGCCCTGGCCACCGGGCGGGGCGTCGCCGAGCTCGTCGTCGAGAAGGGCCTGCTCCCGGCCGAGGAGCTGGCGAAGCTGCTGCGGCCGGAAACGCTCGCGCGCGTGAACTGAGGTACGGTCGGATCCGGAAGGATCGACTCCACTTCGGAAGGCGGGCGCCCGTGCTGGACCGACTTGTCGACAAGCTGCTCGGACTCCCCCGCGCCGAAGGCCCGAAGCCGGTCGTGACGCGCGACCTCGCCGTGCCGATGCCCGACGGCGTCACGCTGCTCGCCGACCGGTACGCCCCCGCCGGGACGACGTCGGCGCCGGTGGTGCTGATCCGCACGCCGTACGGGCGCAAAGGCGTGTTGTCGAAGCTGTTCGGCGACACGTTCGCCCGGCACGGGCTGCAGACGGTCATCCAGAGCACCCGCGGCTCGTTCGGCTCCGGCGGCGAGTTCCGGCCGTTCCACCTCGAACGCGAGGACGGCATGGCGACCGCCGCATGGCTGCGCGCCCAGCCGTGGTGCGACGGGAACCTCGCCATGGCCGGCGCCAGCTACCTCGGGCACACGCAGTGGGCGATCGGGCCGTACCTCGACCCGCCGCTGGCCGCGATGTGCCTCGGCGTGACCGCGTCGGAGTTCGTCTCGACGTTCTACCCGGGCGGCGTGCTCGCGGCGGACAACATGGTGTCGTGGTCGGCGCTGATCGGCAGGCAGGAGGAGCGGTTCGCCGCGCTGCCGAACCCGCTGCGGAAGCGCAGGACGCGGCGGGCGATGTCCGTCCTGCCGCTCAGCGGCGCCGACGTCGCCGCGATCGGGAAGCCGGTGCGGTTCCTCCAGGACGTCACCGCGCACTTCGCGCCGGACGACGACTACTGGGCGATGTCCGACCACAGCGCGGAAGCCGCGAAGCTCGACGTGCCGGTGTCGATGGTGACCGGCTGGTACGACCTGTTCGTCCGCGGGCAGCTGCGCGACTTCCGGACCCTCGCCGACGCCGGCAAGGCACCGCGGATCACCATCGGGCCGTGGGCGCACGGCGAGCCGGCGAGCCTGGGCCCGATGATGCGCGACCAGCTGGGCTTCCTGCGGGCGCACCTGCTCGGCGACCGCACCTTCCTGCAGCGCGCGCCGGTGCGGTTGTTCCTGCAGGGCGCGAACTCGTGGCTGGACTTCGAGTCGTGGCCACCGCCGTCGACGGCGACCGCGTCGCACCTGCGCCCGATCGGCGGGCTCGGCGAGGCGGTCATCGGCGAGGCGCGGCCGACGCGGTTCACCTACGACCCCGCGGACCCGACCCCGGCGGTCGGCGGGCCGCTGCTGACCGGCGAGTGGAAGCAGCGCGACAACCAGGCGGTCGAGGCGCGGCCGGACGTGCTGGTGTTCACCGGCGAGCCGCTGCCGTCGGACCTGGACGTCATCGGCGACGTGACGGCGACCGTGCACGTACGCACGGAACTGCCGCACGCCGACGTCTACGTCCGGCTCTGCGACGTCGACACGAGCGGCGTGTCCCGCAACGTGACGGACGGGATCCTGCGGCTGCGCCCGGGTTTCCCGCCGGCGGACGGCGAAGGCGTGGTGACGGCGCAGGTGACGCTCGACCCGACGGCGTACCGCTTCCGCCGCGGCCACCGGCTGCGGGTCCAGGTGGCGGGCGGGGCGTTCCCGCGCTTCGCGCGCAACCACGGAACGGACGAGCCGGTCACGTCCGCGGTGGCGGGAAAGCCGAACCGCTTCGAGATCTTCCACGACGCGACGCGGCCGTCGAAGATCACGTTGCCGGTGTTCAACCGCTAGCCTCCGGGTCCGCGTGGCCTGCCGAAGTCTGGAGGAAGGCCCAGGTGCCGTCACGGCCCGTCAGTGGCGGGGATTGCTCGGCGAGCACCAGATCGCCGGGGAACACGTGCCCGTGCTCGGTGAGACGGGCGTCCCCGTCGATCTCCACGCCGCCGAGCCGGACGGAAACCCGTTCGCGGGGCGGATCGATCCGGATCCGTGCGCCGGTGAAATCGGCCGGTCCGTCGATCGTGGTCCCGGAAAACCTGACCGGTCCGCCGAATTGGGCCCTGGTGAACCAGACCTCGTCGAACCTGGCGCCGTCGAACCCCGCGACGCCGCCGAAGGCGGCGCCGTCGAACCCGGCCAGCCACGCGAATGAGGCGTCGTCGAATCTGGCATCACCGCCGAACCGCGTCTCCGAGAACCGGACGAGGTCGCGGAACCCGGCCCCGCCGAACGCCGCGCTTCCTCCGAACACCGCCTCGCCGAACTCGACCGGGCCTAGGAAGGTGGCCTCCCCGAAAAGAGCGTCGCCGCCGAACCGGGCCGCCGCGAAGTCGGCCCGTCCGGTGAATTCGGCCCCCCGGAAACGCGCGGTCCGCACCTGGCATTGACCGAAGTCGAAGTCGGCCAGCTTCGCGTCGGTGAGGTCGAGGTCGAGGTCTCGCCAGAAGCCGGCCGGGTCGGCGGGCCGCAGGTGTGCACGGAGGATGCGTTGCGCGGTGAGCCGCACCTGCAGTTCCTGCTGACGACGTTCGTTCTCCTCCCGGTCCGGCCCCGGCGCCTGCTCGGCGGCCGGGCGGTCAGCCACCGGGTGCAGGTAGGGCATCCGCAGGTAGGCGCACAACACGTTGACGATGGTCTGCCGCTGTGCCGGCGTGCCTTGCGCGAGGTCTTCCAGCGCGTACACACCGGCGAGACGGACCGCCGCCTTGTCCGAGCCGAGCTGGTCCGACGCCTTGGTGAACCGTTCGGCGAAAAGCTTGATGTCCTCGCGTCGTTCGGCGGCCTCGCCCAGTTGCTGCTTGCGGTAGGCGACGACCAGCGCCACGACGGCACCCACCCCGCCCACCACGGCCAGCACGATCTTGGCGAAGTCGAAGCTGTCGGCGGCCGTCCAGCCGCCTGCCTGCCGGATCGGCGGACGGCCCAGCAGCAGCCAAAGCAGCGCTCCGAGCCCGGCCGCGGCGACCACCGCCACGGCAAGCAGGAGCACGATGTTGAGGCCCAGTGAGAGACGAAGGCGTGGCCGGTCGTCCATGGAGCGTCGGCGTAGCGGCATGAGAAGCGTCATACCGCTTCGGCAGGCATCACCACAACGCTCCGAATGAAGCGGCGAGTCAACCGCTGACCACGCGGTGGTGGCTGGTCACCCGGCCGTCTTCGTGCAGTACGTGCAGCAGCAACGCCGGCGGGCGGTCGTACTCCAACGGGCCGCCGTCGGCCCAGCCGCGGTCCGCGCCCGGCTCCACCGGCAGCAGCGAGCCCGACACCACGCCCGGGGCGATGCGCAGCGGCACTCCGGCGAACGTCGTCGACGCGCCCGTGTGGACGTGGCCCGCCAGCAACGCCTTCACGCGCGGGTGCCGGCCCAGCACGGCCGCCAGCCGGTCCTCCCCCGACTGCCGGATCGCGTCGACCAGCGGGACACCCACCTCGACCGGTGGATGGTGGAACGCGACCAGCGCCGGGCCGTCGCCGCCGCCGAGGACGCCGTCGAGCCAGTCCAGCGTCTCGTCGGCGAGAAGACCCGCGCCGCGGCCCGGGATCGTCGAATCGCACATCGCGAACAGGACGCCGCCGACCTCCCGCGCGAAGTTGATCGGCGCGTCCGACGGCGGCAGGCCCAGCAGGCCCGCGCGGAAGGCCGCGCGCACGTCGTGGTTGCCCGGGCACACCAGCACCGGCGCCGGGTGCTCGAGCAGCTCGGCGGCGCGCGCGTACTCCGCAGCCGCGCCGTGGTCGGCGATGTCGCCCGTCACCACCAGCGCGTCGATCGGGCGAGCGAGCCCGCCGAGGTAGGCCATCACGGCGGCGACGCGGTGCTCGGCCCGCGGGTCGTCGTCCAGGTGCAGGTCGCTCAGGTGCGCGATGATCATCTTCCGTCCTTCCCCAGGTACGCCAACGCCTTCACCCAGTTGCGGACCAGCACCGTGGACGCGGCGGGCAGGTCGCCCGCGCGCAGGGCGGCGGCGATCCGGCGGTGCTCGCCGATGCTCTCCCCGGCGCGGGCGGTGCCGCCGAAGTAGCACGATTCGTAGCGCTTGAGCAGCGGCTTGGTCTGCTCGATCAGCCGCAGCAGGTGCGGGTTGGGGCAGCGGGACAGCAGCAGCGCGTGCCACCGGTCGTCCACTTCGGACAGATCGCCGCCGGACTCGAGCGCGGCGGCCATCTCGTCGGCGACGGCGTCGAGCGCGTCCGGCAGCCCGGCCAGCTCCAGCGGCGACGTCCAGCGCAGCGCCAGCGCTTCCAGCTCGGCGACCAGCGGGTAGAGGCGGCGGGCCTCCTCCGGGTCGAAGGGCGGCACGAGAAAACCCCGGCCCGGCGCCGAAACGAGCAGCCCGCGGTCGGCGAGCCCGATCAGGGCTTCCCGCAGCGGCGTCCGGCTCACGCCCAGCTCGCGCGCCAGGTGCACCTCGTTGACGCGGGCGCCGGCGGCGAGCCGCCCGTCGAGCACGCGGGTGGTGATCTCCTCGATGAGGTCGCTGCGCAGCGGGGCCCGGGCCATGGCGGCAGTATTGCATACAGAAGAGAGCTACTGTATTCAGTTCACATGACCTTCGACGTCGATCGCGCTCGCCGGGACACCCCCGGCTGCTCCGAAGTGGTCCACTTCAACAACGCCGGTTCCGCGCTGCCGCCGGCCGTCGTGACCGACACCGTCGTCGAGTACCTTCGCCACGAAGCCCTGGCCGGCGGCTACGAAGCGGCCGCCGAGGCGTCGGACCGCCTGGCCGCGGTGTACGCGTCGGCGGCGAGGCTGGTCGGCGCCGACCCGGACGACATCGCGCTCACCGACAACGCGACCCGCTCGTGGCAGGCGGTGTTCTACGCGCTGCCGTTCGGGCCCGGTGACCGGATCCTGACCAGCCGTGCGGAGTACGCGAGCAACGCCATCGCGTTCCTGCAGGTGGCCCGGCGCACCGGCGCGGCCGTCGAGGTGATCGGCGACGACGAATCCGGGCAGCTGGACGTCGAAGAGCTGAAGCGGCGCGTCGACAGCGACGTCAAGCTGATCGCCGTCAGCCACGTGCCCACCCAGGGCGGGCTGGTCAACCCGGCCGAGGAGATCGGCGCGGTCGCCGAGGCGGCCGGCATCCCGTTCCTGCTCGACGCTTGCCAGTCGGCGGGCCAGCTCGACCTCGACGTCTCCCGCCTGAAGTGCGACGCGCTGTCGACGACCGGCCGCAAGTACCTGCGCGGCCCGCGCGGCACCGGCTTCCTGTACGTGCACCCGCGCCTGCGCGAGCGGCTGGAGCCGGCGATGCTCGACCTGCATTCGGCGAGCTGGGTGTCGCCGGGCGAGTACGTCGTCGACCCGACGGCCAAGCGCTTCGAGGTGTGGGAACGCGACTTCGCGGCGGTGTTCGGCCTCGGCGCGGCGATCGACTACGCGCTCGGCTGGGGCCTGCCGGCCATCGAAGAGCGCGTCGCTTCCCTGGCCGCGTCGCTGCGCCAGCGGCTCGCCGACGTCGGCGCGCGCGTGCACGACGTCGGGGCGCGCAAATGCGGAATCGTCACCTTCAGCCTCGACGGCTTCCCCGCCGCGGAGGTCAAAGCCCGGCTGGCCGAGGCGAACGTCAACACGTCGGTGTCGTCGCGGACGTCGGCGCAGTTCGACTTCACGGCCCGCGACCTGCCGGACATGGTCCGGGCGTCGGTGCACTACTACAACACCGAAGACGAGATCGATCTTCTCGTGCGGCAGGTGGAAAAGCTCTAGAACGCGTTCACGCCGGTCAGCTCCGCCGACACGGTCCACAGCCGTTCGGCGAGCACCGGGTCGATCGCGTAGTCCTTGACGCCGGTGCGGGCGCCGTCGGCGGGCGCGGGTCCGGCGATGTCGCAGTCTTCGAGGTAGACGCCACCGAGGCCGTCGAGCTGCGGGGACGTCGCGGCCCACACCTGTGTCGCGGCGCCCTGCTCCGGCGTCTTCGCGCCGCCGGTGACCTGACCGGACTCGTCGACCATGCCGGCGTCGATCAGCTCCCGGCGGTCGAGGTGGCGCACGAGGTCGGTCAGGATCCGGCCCGGGTGCAGGGCGAACGCGCGGACGCCGGACTCGCGCGCCAGCTTGTCGAGCTGGACCGCGAAGAGGACGTTCGCCGTCTTCGCCTGGCCGTACGCGAGCCACTTGTCGTAGCCCCGCCGGAATTCGAGGTCGTCGAAGCGGACCGGGCCGTAGTGGTGGCCGCGCGAGGACACCGACACCACGCGGGCCCCGGGTACGAACGCGGGCCAGAGCCGGTTCACCAGGGCGAAGTGGCCGAGGTGGTTGGTCGCGAACTGCGCTTCCCAGCCCGGTCCGACGCGGGTCTCCGGCGGCGCCATGATCCCGGCGCCGGCGACGAAGATGTCGATCCCGCGACCGGCGAACCGCTCGGCGAAGGCGCGGACGCTGCCGAGGTCGGCGAGGTCCAGCTCGTCGACCTCGACGTTTCCGAAGCCCCGCAAGGCTTCTTCGGCCGTCGCGCGGCGCCGGGCCGGGACGACGACGTGCGCGCCCGCCGCCGTCAGCGCCCGAGTTGTCTCGAGGCCGATGCCGGAGTAGCCGCCCGTGACGATCGCGAGCTTGCCGCTCAGGTCGATCCCGGCGACGACCTCGGCCGCCGTGGTGGTGGCGCCGAAGCCCGAGCCGATCCTGTGCTGTGGCGTGGTCATGCCGCCGACGTTAGGTCCTGGAGTGAACTCCGGCGCAAGTTCGGCCCTTGGGCAGCCGCCGCGCGATCACCAGCTTCCGGATGCGCGCGCCACGCGCCGGGCAGCGCCCAGCCGAACAGGCGGAGCTCGGCGGCCTTCTCCCGGATGTCGGCGGAAATCTCCGCGCGCACGCTGCCCGGATCGCTGCCCCCACGGACCTCGCCGGGCGCGGTAGCTTGGGCCGATGCGCAAGCCGCTCACCGTCGTCATGGCCGCCGTCGCCGCGGCCGTCATGCTGCCCTCGACCGCGTCCGCGACACCGGGCAGCGGCGTCACCGGCACGATCCTGGCCCGGAAGACCGCCGGGCACACCGACTACACGCTGCGGGAGATCACCATCCAGCCCGGCGGCTACACCGGCTGGCACTTCCACGACGGCACGCTCTACGCGTACGTGAAGGCCGGCACGCTGACGCACAACCTCGCCGACTGCAGCCTCGACGGCGTCTTCGGCACGGGCCGCGCGTTCACCGAGAAGCCCGACCAGGTGCACATCGGCCGCAACCTCGGCACGACGCCGCTGGTGCTGGAGGTGCTGTACGTGCTCCCGGCGGGCAGCCCGCTGTCGGAGGACGCGCCGGACCCCGGCTGCGGTTTCTAGCTCCCGAACCAGCCCGCGGCGTCCAGGCGGTACGCCGCGGGCCCGACGACCGCGCGCAGGTCGTTCTCGAGGGCGGCCATCCGCTCGCGACCGACCGTGCGGGCCCAGTCCGCGCGCAGCTCGTCGAAGATGTCGGCCGACTTCCGGAGCGCGTCGACGCCGTGGCCGGTCAGGCGCACGATCTTGCGGCGCGCGTCGGCCGGGTCGTCGGCGCGTTCGACGTAGCCCAGTGCCTCGAGCCGCTCGACCGTCTTGCCCGCCGCCTGCTTGGACACGCCCAGCCGGCGGCCGATCTCCGACGCCGTCGCGCCCTGGACGCCGATGGCCTGCATCGCGAACCCGTACGACGGCCGGACGTCCGGGTGCCCGCGGCGCGCGAGCTCGGCGTGGAGGCGGTCGATGAGCGTGCGGAACCCGCCGAAGAGCAGGAAGGGCAGCTCGTAGCCCGGCGTGTCCGTCATGACCCCTTGCCAAATTCGACAACCAGGTTTACGGTTTCGACAACCACATTGTCGATCCTACGTCTGGAGACGTCTTGTTCCCCGATCACACCCCGGAGTCTGCACCCGCCGCCGCCCGCCCGGCGATGGCGGCCACCGCGAAGAAGTTCGGCCGCGTCCCGGCCGCCGTCGCCCGCCTGGCGAGTTCACCCGAACTGCTGAACGGATTCCTGAAGCTCAACGCGATCTACGAGTCCACCACACTGGCGGCGCTGGACCGCGAAGTGCTGGTCATGACGGTCGCCACCCGCACCGGCTGCCACCTCTGCGTGGCGATGCACACAGCGACCTTGGCGGGCCTGGGCGCTTCGCCGGAGCTCGTGGCGGCGCTGCGGGCACGGTCGGTCCTGCCGGAGCCGCGGCTGGAGGCGCTGCGGCAGTTCGTGCTCACGGTGATGGACACGGCCGGCGACGTGCCCGCCGAGCAGCTGGCGGCGTTCACCGGCGCCGGCTACACCGCCCGGAACGCACTGGAGGTGGTGCTGGGAATCGGGACGTACACGCTGTCGACGTACGCGAACCGGCTCACGCAGGCGCCGCTCGACGAGGCGTTCGCCGAGCACACCTGGCACGCGGCCTGATCAGCGCGGGACGACGGTGGTGCCGGTCGCGTCGCCTTCGACGAGCGCGCGGTAGGCCTCCGCCACGACGGCCACCGGAGTCCCGCCGGTCCGTCCCATCGCCGCGAGGGTTTCGCTGATCCAGCCCGGGCTGACGGCGTTGATCCGCAGACCGCGCGGCAGCTCGGCGGCGGCCGAGCGGACGAACCCCTCGAGACCGGCGTTGACGAGCGCGCCGAGACCGCTGCCGGGAACGGGCTCGGTGAACGTCCCGCCGGTGAGCGTGATCGAGCCGCCGTCGTTCAGCCGCGCCGCCGCGCGCCGCACCAGGGCGACCTGGCCGAGCAGCTTGGCGCGCAGGTCGTCGAGGACCTGCGCGTCGGTCAGCTCGGCCAGTGGCCGCAGCGGCACGTTCGCGGCACAGCACACGACGGCGTCGGCCGCGGTCTCGAACAGCGCGTCGAGCGAGGCGGGGTCGGCCAGGTCCGCGCGGACCGGCGAGGTCCGGGAGACGCGGACGAGGTCGTGGCGCGGTTCGAGAGCGGCGGCGACGGCTCGCCCGACGAGCCCGGTGGCCCCCAGCACGATGATCCTCACGCGTTCGACGCTAACGGCCGCGGCAACCGGGTTCCGGCGGCAGCCGCTCCGGCCGGCCGATTCATGTGACTCAGGTCTCATTCCGGCCGTGTCCGGCCGGCGGCGCCTGCTCCGACCCCTGGGTGTTCACCCACGGAGAAGGAGTCGAAATGGACAAGCCGGCCGGACGGCGGGAGTGGCTGGGGCTGACGGTGCTCGTGCTGCCCACCCTGCTCGTCGCCATGGACATGACGTCGCTGTTCCTCGCGCTGCCCCAGCTCAGCGCCGACCTCGGGGCGAGCGCCACCGAGCAGCTGTGGATCACCGACAGCTACGGATTCGTCGTCGCCGGGTTCGTCATCACCATGGGCACCCTCGGCGACCGGATCGGGCGGCGGCGCCTGCTGCTGGCCGGGGGCGGCACCTTCGCGGCCGTTTCGGCCGTGGCCGCGTTCTCCACCAGCCCGGAGATGCTCATCGTGGCGCGCGGCGCGCTCGGGATCGCCGGGGCGACGCTGATGCCGTCGACACTCGCCTTGATCACGAACATGTTCCGCGACGGGCGGCAGCGCGGGAAGGCGATCGCGATCTGGGCGACGTGCCAGTTCGCGGGCGGCGCGGCGGGTCCGGTCCTCGCCGGGTTGCTGCTGCAGCACTTCGCCTGGGGCTCGGTCTTCCTGGTCGCGGTGCCGGCCATGGGCGTGCTGCTGGCGGCCGGCCCGTTCCTGCTGCCGGAGTTCCGCGCGCCGTCGTCGGGACGGCTGGACTTCGCCGGCGTCGGGCTTTCGCTGGCCGCCGTGCTGCTGATCGTCTTCGGGCTGAAGCAGCTCAGCACCGGTGAGCTGCTGGTGCCGCTGGCCGCGATCGCCGCCGGCACGGTGCTGGGCACGGCCTTCGCCCGCCGCCAGCTGACCCGGCCGGAGCCGCTGCTGGACCTGCGGCTGTTCCGGAACCGGCCGTTCACCGCGGTGCTGGTCGCGCTGGTGTTCGCCGGGGTCGCGATGGCCGGGGTCGGCCTGCTGGTGACGCAGTACCTGCAGAGCGTCCTGGGCTACTCGCCGCTGGCGTCGGCGGTGCTGTTCGCACCGATGGGCCTGGGCGTCGCGGCGGGCACGATGACGGCACCGGCGCTGACCCGCCGGACCACCCCGGCCACGGCGATCGCGGGCGGGTTGGCGGTCTCGGCGGCGGGCGGCCTCCTGCTGGCCGGCACGGGCGGCCTGGCGGCGGTCATGGTGGGCATCGCGGTGCTGGCGCTGGGCACGGGCCCGCTGTTCGCGCTGGGAATCGGCCTGGTGGTGGGCGCGGTCCCCCCGGAGCGGGCGGGCTCGGCGGCCTCGATGGCGGACACGGGCAACTACCTGGGCGGCTCGCTGGGCATGGCCCTGATCGGCCTGACGGCAACGGCGGTGTACCACGGAGTGTTCCCGGCGGGCACGACATTGGCCGCGGACGTCACGCGCGCGGAGGTGGCGGAGCAGGCGAAGGACGCTTTCACGATGGCGGTGCATGTGACGGGTTTGATCGCCGCGGTGCTTTTCGCGGGGCTCGCGGTGCTGGTGCGGGCCATGCGTCCGGCGTCGGCTCCCGCGCCGGAACCGGCAATGGCGAAATGAGCCGACCGGCGCTCCGAATCGGATTTGGCGCCGAACCACTTCGGCGGCACGGAATGGTCGGCTCCGGGTGTGCGTTGAACGGTACGCACGCCCCGGAGCCGGCCGCCATCTCGGTCAGGTGGACGGCTGGTCGTCACGTTGCATGAAGTGGACGATGGCGGCGACCACCACCACGGCCGCCACCGCGGCGGAAATCCACACGATCGCCATGCCGATGCCCGACAGCGACGTGGCGGTGCTGCAGGTGGCCCGGTACGTCGAGGAGAGAGCTTTCTCCAGTGTGTGGAAAGTCGTGCCGCACGCCTGCGCCTGACTGGAATTCTTGGCGTGCATCACGAGCCCGATGATGATCCCCACCACCGCGACGACCAGCACAATCGGGGAGAATTTGATGTATCGCTGAATCACGTGCACCACCTCTGCTGTTTCGACTGGGAAATTATTCGGCCGAGCGGGCCGACTTTCCCACTCCGAGTCGGCCGGAACAGCGAGCCTGTTACACCGATCGGAAAGACGTGGCTTTTACGAAGCCGGCCGGTTTTCTGTCGGCGGGCAACGGTTTCCGTCGTCGTTGTGCGGCGTTATGCGGGCGGCAGAAAACATCAAAGCGACAGTAATGGAACTTTCGCGGCGAATTTACTTTCCCTTGGGCGCGAAGCCAAGCCGGGCAACGTCTTCGCAGCGCCGGAACCCATCCGGCGAGAAATTCACCGGATGGGTGGGACACGAGCGTGGCGATGGTGGGCGCAGCAGGGTTCGAACCTGCGACCGCTCGGGTGTAAACCGAGTGCTCTTCCGCTGAGCTATGCGCCCTTCAGGCGGCGGCTCCGCGCACGAAGCCGCCACCGCGAGACCTCACGCCAGTTCGGCGACGGCCTTCTTCCAGCCCTGCTGGTCACGCGCCTCGCCCGGCGCGTTGACCTCGGCGAACCGGACCACGCCGGACTTGTCGATCAAGAACGTCCCGCGGACCGCCAAGCCGGCGTCCTCGTTGAACACGCCGTAAGCGCGAGCGACCTCGCCGTGCGGCCAGAAGTCCGACAGCAGCGGGAACTGGTAGCCCTCCTTCTCGGCCCACGCCTTCAGCGAGAACGGCGTGTCGACCGAGACGCCCAGCACCTGGACACCCTTGTTGTCGTAGTCCGCGAACTCGTCGCGGAGCTGGCACAGCTCGCCGGTGCAGATGCCGCTGAACGCGAACGGGTAGAAGACCAGCAGCACCGGCTTGTCGCCCCGGAAGGACGACAGCTGCACCGGCTGCTTGTTGTAGTCGTTGAGCGTGAAGTCAGGGGCCTCAGAACCGACCTCGACGGCCATACCGCGTTTCCTCTCCCGAACGGACACGTGCCTGCGACGACAACCCTATCGTGTCCGCCCGGCGGGACCTGTTCAGCGCTGCTTCGACTTGGACTTCGGGGACACCAGCCGGGTACCGATCCAGTTCGGGCCGACGCTGATGTTGGCCGTCTGGGCGAGGCCGACCGCCGGCACCGCTTCGGCGATCTCACTCGGCTCGACGTGCCCCGGCTGCCCC
Source organism: Amycolatopsis australiensis (assembly GCF_900119165.1). Classification (NCBI taxonomy): domain Bacteria; kingdom Bacillati; phylum Actinomycetota; class Actinomycetes; order Pseudonocardiales; family Pseudonocardiaceae; genus Amycolatopsis; species Amycolatopsis australiensis. The sequence continues at coordinate 7,981,832 of NZ_FPJG01000006.1, forward strand.
GTCTTGGGGGTGAGCACCCAGATGACGCCGTGCTCGTCCAGGGGCCCCCTGGCGTCGATGAGCGCGTCGCCCAGGTCGCCGTCGTCCTCGCGCCACCAGAGCAGCACCACGTCGATGACCTCGTCGGCGTCCTCGTCGAGGATGTCCCCGCCGATCTGCTCCTCGATCGCCGCGCGGACGTCGTCGTCGACGTCCTCGTCCCAGCCGATCTCCTGGACCACCATCTCGGGCTTGATGCCGAGCCTCTCGGCGACGCTGCTCTGATCAGCGTCTCCCGCGGCGACCACTGCTTTCACTCCTCCAACTACGACGGAGTGTGGCGTCGGGCACCCCTTGCGAGGGTACGGCGGCGCCACACTCGGCGACCCGGTTGCCGATAGCGAACACTGGTAGGGCTCCGCGCGCAACCGTCCACACCGGATCTTTGACAACTCGTGTCGCAGGATACGGCCCGCGAGCGGCCCCCCGCGACGGCGTTTCGGGTACCTCGGCGGACCGGTCTGCCACCCCCGAGGGGCCGTCGCATAGGGTGGGGGAGAAGAAACCGCGCGCGCGATACACCGCGCGCTGGGAGTGGCTCGACCGGGCCGGCCGATGTTACCGCCAAGTAGCGGTGCGGAAGCCGGGACGGAAGACGACGATGGAGAGTCGTACACCCCCGCGTACGAGCACCACCGGCTACAACTTTTCGCAAGGAGACCCCTTGGCCCCGCAGAACGACGGCGCCTCCGGCAAGGAGACCCCGGCACGCGTACGCGTCATCCGTGACGGACTGGCGGCGCACCTGCCCGACATCGACCCGGAGGAGACCGCCGAGTGGCTGGACTCCTTCGACGAGGCGCTGGCCAGGGGTGGTCAGCAGCGGGCGCGCTACCTGATGCTGCGCATCCTGGAGCGCGCCCGTGAGCGCAACGTCGGCGTCCCGGCCCTGACCTCGACCGACTACGTCAACACGATCCCCACCGAGAACGAGCCCTGGTTCCCCGGCGACGAGGAGATCGAGCGCCGCTACCGGGCCTACATCCGGTGGAACGCGGCGATCATGGTGCACCGGGCGCAGCGTCCCGGCGTCGGCGTCGGCGGCCACATCTCGACCTACGCCTCGTCCGCCGCGCTGTACGAAGTCGGCTTCAACCACTTCTTCCGCGGCAAGGACCACTCCGGCGGCGGCGACCAGATCTACATCCAGGGCCACGCCTCCCCCGGCATCTACGCCCGCGCGTTCCTCGAGGGCAGGCTCAGCGAGTCGCAGCTCGACGGCTTCCGCCAGGAGTACAGCCACGCCGGCGAGGGCGGCGGCCTGCCGTCCTACCCGCACCCGCGGCTGATGCCGGAGTTCTGGGAGTACCCGACGGTGTCGATGGGCCTCGGCCCGATGAACGCCATCTACCAGGCCCGGTTCAACCGCTACCTGCGCGACCGCGGCATCAAGGACACGAGCGACCAGCACGTCTGGGCGTTCCTCGGCGACGGCGAGATGGACGAGGCCGAGTCCCGCGGCCTGATCCACGTCGCGGCGGGCGAAGGCCTCGACAACCTGACCTTCGTGATCAACTGCAACCTGCAGCGGCTCGACGGCCCGGTGCGCGGCAACGGCAAGATCATCCAGGAGCTGGAGTCGTACTTCCGCGGCGCCGGCTGGAACGTCATCAAGGTGATCTGGGGCCGCGAGTGGGACTCGCTGCTGCACGCAGACCGCGACGGCGCGCTGGTCAACCTGATGAACGTGACGCCGGACGGCGACTACCAGACGTACAAGGCCAATGACGGTGCGTTCGTCCGGGAGCACTTCTTCGGCCGCGACCCGCGGACGAAGGACCTGGTCAAGGACCTCTCCGACGCCGACATCTGGAACCTCAAGCGCGGCGGCCACGACTACCGCAAGGTGTACGCGGCGTACAAGGCGGCGCTGGAGCACCACGGCCAGCCGACGGTGATCCTGGCCCACACCATCAAGGGCTACGGCCTCGGCCCGGCGTTCGAGGGCCGCAACGCCACGCACCAGATGAAGAAGCTCACGCTCGACGACCTGAAGCTGTTCCGCGACTCGCAGCGGATCCCGATCAGCGACGAGGAGCTCGAGCGCGACCCGAAGCTGCCGCCGTACTACCACCCGGGCGCGAACTCGCCGGAGATCGAGTACATGATCGGCCGCCGCAAGGCGCTCGGCGGCTTCCTGCCGGAACGGCGTCCCAAGGCCGCCAAGGCCCTGGTCCTGCCCGGCGACAAGGTCTACGAGGGCATCCGGAAGGGCTCCGGCAAGCAGGAGGTCGCCACGACGATGGCGTTCGTCCGGCTGGTCCGCGAGCTGGCGAAGGACTCCGAGATCGGCAAGCGCGTCGTCCCGATCATCCCGGACGAGGCCCGCACCTTCGGCCTCGACTCGATGTTCCCGACGGCCAAGATCTACAACCCGCACGGCCAGACGTACACCTCGGTCGACGCGAGCCTGATGCTGGCCTACAAGGAGTCCGAGAAGGGCCAGCTGCTGCACGAGGGCATCAACGAGGCGGGCTCGACCGCGTCGTTCACCGCCGTCGGCACGTCGTACGCGACGCACGGCGAGCCGATGATCCCGATCTACATCTTCTACTCGATGTTCGGGTTCCAGCGCACCGGTGACGGCCTGTACGCCGCGGCCGACCAGATGGCCCGCGGGTTCGTCCTCGGCGCCACCGCCGGCCGGACCACCCTGACGGGTGAGGGTCTGCAGCACGCGGACGGGCACTCGCTGCTGCTGGCGGCGACCAACCCGGCGGCGGTGGCCTACGACCCGGCGTGGTCGTTCGAGATCGCGCACATCGTCAAGGACGGCCTGCGCCGCATGTACGGCGAGACGGGCCCGGACGGCAACGGCGAGAACGTCTTCTACTACATGACGATCTACAACGAGCCGTACCAGCAGCCGGCCGAGCCGGAGAACCTCGACGTCGAGGGCCTGCTCAAGGGTCTGTACAAGTACGCCGACGCCCCCGAGGGCGACGGTCCCGAGGTACAGATCCTGGTCTCGGGCGTCACGATGCCGGACGCGCTGAAGGCGCAGAAGAAGCTGGCCGAGGAGTGGGGCGTGCGGGCCGCGGTGTGGTCGGCGACGTCGTGGACCGAGCTGCGGCGCGAGGCCGTCGAGATCGACCACGACAACCTGCTCTACCCGGGCAGCGAGCCGCGCGTGCCGTACGTCACGGAGGCGCTTTCGGGCACGAACGGGCCGGTCGTGGCCGTGTCGGACTGGATGCGCGCGGTGCCGGACCTGATCCGCCCGTACGTGCCGACCGACATGCTGACGCTGGGCACGGACGGCTTCGGCTTCTCCGACACCCGGCCGGCGGCGCGGCGGAAGTTCCTGGTCGACGCCGAGTCGATCACCGTCGGCGCGCTGTCGATCCTGGCCAAGCGCGGCGAGGTCGACCAGGCGAAGGTCCTCGAAGCGGCCACGAAGTACCGGCTCGACGACATCTCGGCCGCCGGGCCGCAGACGTCGGATTCCGGCAACGCGTGACCTGGTGCTAGGTTCGGGACCCGGCAGACATCGGATGTCTGCCGGGTCCCGCTCGCGTAGGGAGTTGATCAGGGTGACGAAGCGCCGACTGCCGAAGCCGGAGGAGCTGAAGCAGATCCTGCGACCCAAGCCGATCGTGCTGAACCCGACCGACCGGCGGCTTTCCAACGCCCACACCATCGCGGACCTGCGAATGATCGCGCGCAAGCGGACCCCGCGGGCGGCGTTCGACTACACCGACGGCGCGGCCGAGCTGGAGGACAGCCTGCGCCGGGCGCGACAGGCCTACCGCCGCATCGAGTTCCACCCGAACGTGTTGCGCGGGGTGTCCGATGTGGACACCACCCGCGAGATCCTCGGCAAGACGTCCGCACTGCCGTTCGCCTTCGCCCCCACCGGGTTCACCCGGATGATGAACCACGAGGGCGAAGCCGCGGTCGGCCGCGTGGCGCAGCGCAACGGCATCCCGATGGGCCTGTCGACGATGGCGACGACGTCGATCGAGGACCTCGCCGCGGCGGCGCCGCAGGCCCGCAAGTGGTTCCAGCTCTACGTCTGGCGCGACCACGGCGCGGGCGAAGATCTGATGAATCGCGCGTGGGCGGCGGGCTACGACACGCTGATGCTGACGGTGGACACCCCGGTCGGCGGCGCGCGCCTGCGCGACGTCCGCAACGGCCTGACCATCCCGCCGGCACTCACCGTCAAGACGTTCCTCGACGGCGCGCTGCACCCGGCGTGGTGGTTCAACCTGCTCACCACCGAGCCGCTGACGTTCGCCTCGCTCACCCACTTCGACGGCACGGTCGCCGAGCTGCTGAACAAGCTGTTCGACCCGACGCTGAACTTCGACGACCTGGACTGGGTCCGCCGGACCTGGCCGGGGAAGCTCGTGGTGAAGGGCGTCCAGAACGTCGACGACGCGCGAGACGTCGTCAAGCACGGCGCCGACGCGGTGCTGCTGTCCAACCACGGCGGCCGCCAGCTCGACCGCGCGCCCACGCCGCTGGAGCTGCTGCCGGCGGTGCTCGACGAGATCCAGGGCGACGCGGAGGTCTGGATCGACACGGGCATCCTCTCGGGCGGCGACATCGTGGCGGCGATCGCCCGCGGCGCGAACGCGGTGCTGATCGGCCGCGCGTTCCTGTACGGCCTGATGGCCGGCGGCGAGCGCGGTGTCCAGCGCTGCGTCGACATCCTCCGCACCGAGATGGTCCGGACGATGCAGCTGCTCGGCGTCCGCACGCTCGCCGACCTCAAGCCTTCCCACGCGACCCTGCGCTAGACCTGCGCCTGGCCGCCGTCGACGAAGAACTCGACGCCGTTGACGAAGCTCGCCTCGTCGGAGGCCAGGAACAGCGCGGCCGCCGCGATCTCGGCCGGGTCGCCGAGCCGGCCCAGCGGGACCTGCGCGCGGAGGCCGTCGACGAGGGCCTGCTGCCCGTCGTCGGGCACGAGGCCGAGCAGGCCGGGGGTCAGCGTCGGTCCCGGGCTCAGCACGTTGACCCGCGTCCCGGTGCCCTGCAGGTCGAGCGCCCAGCTGCGGGCGAAGTTGCGCACCGCCGCCTTGGTGGCCGCGTAGACGCTGAAGGCCGGGCTGACCCGCGTCGACGTCGTCGAGCCGGTGAGGATGATCGACGCGTTCTCGTTCAGCAGCGGCAGGGCCTTCTGGACGGCGAAGAGCACGCCCTTGACGTTCGTGCCGAAGGTGGCGTCGAACTGCTCTTCGGTGATCTCGCCGAGCGGGGCGAAGACTCCGCCGCCGGAGTTGGCGACCACGACGTCCAGGCCGCGGCCCCGCTCCCCCACCGCGCGGTAGAGCACGTCCAGGTCGGCCAGGTTCGCCGAATCCGCCTGGACGGCCGTCACCTCGCCGCCGATCTCGGCGACCGCGTCGTCGAGCGCTTCCTTGCGGCGCCCGGTGACGAACACGTGCGCGCCTTCGGCCGCGAACCGCTTCGCGATGGCGAGCCCGATGCCGGTGCTGCCGCCGGTCACGACGGCGGTCTTGGCTGCCAGCTTCACGCTGCTCCTCCAATTGTTGACTATTTAGTCCAGAACGTACGCCGTTCTGGACTAAATAGTCAAGAATGGGTAGCCTGGCGCCATGGCGAGACCCCGGAGCTTCGACGAGGCGGCCGTCCTGCGCACGGCCAGGGACCAGTTCTGGGAGACCGGCTACGCGGGCACGAAAGTGGACGACATCGCCGCCGCGACCGGCCTCGGCAAGGGCAGCCTCTACGGCGCCTTCGGCGACAAGCACGCGCTGTTCCTCCGGGTCTACGACCACTACTGCGGCGAAGCGGCCGAGGGCACGCGCCGGCAGCTCGAGGGTCCCGACGCCACTGCCTATCGACGGCTCCGCGACCACGTGCTGGCGATCGCCGAATCGGTCGCCGCCGACCAGGCGCGCCGGGGGTGCCTGATCGCGAAGAGCACGGCCGAATGCGCGCAGCACGACGAGGCGGTCGCCGCCCGAAGCCGGCGGCTGTTCCACGACCTGCAGGAATACCTCACCGCCTGCATCGCGGGCGCCCAGCGCGCGGGCGACCTCGCCGACGGCCAGGACCCGGCCCGCCTGGCCGGCCTCGTGCTGGCCGTCCTGCGCGGCCTCGAAGCCCTCGGCAAAGGCGGCGTCGAACCGGACGACGTCCGGGCGATCGCCGAGACCGCGCTGGCGGTGCTGCCGAAGCCGCCGGCCGCAACTTCTTGACGGACCGACCAGTTTGTGAGGAGGATCACGGGCACCCGCCGAAAGGCCGTTTTCGCATCGTGGAAACGGAGGTCGCCCGTGTTCGTGCAGAACCTGACTCCCCTCGGTTCGCTGGGCCTGTCGGCACTGGTCGCCGTGCTGCCGCTGGCGACCGTGCTCGTGCTCCTCGGCGTCGTCCGGATGCGGGCGCACCACGCCGCCCTGCTCGGGCTGCTCGTCGCGCTCGTCGTGGGGATCGCCGCGTACGGGATGCCCGTCGTCCAGGCCGTTTCCGCGGCGCTGCAGGGCGCGGCGTTCGGGCTGTGGCCGATCATGTGGATCGTCGTCAACGCGCTGTGGATCTACCGGCTCACCGTGCGGACCGGGCACTTCGACGTGCTGCGCCGCTCGTTCGGCCGGATCTCCGACGACCCGCGGATCCAGGCGCTGATCATCGCGTTCTGCTTCGGTGCGCTGATGGAGGCGCTGGCCGGGTTCGGCGCGCCGGTCGCGATCAGCGCCGTGATGCTGGTGGCCGTCGGCTTCCACCCGGTCAAGGCCGCGGTCGTCGCGCTGGTCGCGAACACCGCGCCGGTCGCGTTCGGCGCGATGGGCACCCCGGTCGTCACCCTGGCGCAGGTCACCGGCCTGCCGCTGCAGGAGGTGTCGTCGATCGTCGGCCGGCAGACACCGCTGCTCGCCTTGGTCGTGCCGCTGCTGCTGGTGATCATCGTCGACGGGAAGCGCGGCCTGCGCGACACCTGGCTGCCCGCGCTGGTCTGCGGGGTCGCGTTCGGGCTCGTGCAGTTCCTGGCGTCCAACTACGTGTCGCCGCAGCTGGCCGACATCGGCGCCGCGCTCGCCGGCGCGGCCGCGCTCGTCGCGCTCCCCCGGACCCGCCGCCCGGTGCCGGATTCGGTCCGGATCGGCACCGGCGGCACGGCCACCGCCGCAACACCGGCGGACGACTCGCGCGACGACGTCGTGAAGGCGTACCTGCCGTACGCGCTGATCATCGTGATCTTCTCCGTCGCCGTGCTGCCGCCGGTGAAGAAGCTGCTGGACAAGGCGACCTGGAAGTTCCGCTGGCCGGGGCTGCACGTCGCCGGCCCGAACGGGAAACCGGTGTCCGGCAACACGTTCTCGCTGCCGTTCCTCAACACCGGCGGCACGCTGGTGCTGCTGGCCGGGATCCTGACGGCGGTGTTCCTCGCCGTCCGCGCGGGCGGCGCCGCGAGCGAGTGGCTGGCGACGGTCAAGGAGCTGCGGTTCGCGATCCTCACCGTCACCGGGGTGCTCGCGCTGGCCTACGTGATGAACCTGTCCGGCCAGACTTCCACCATCGGCACGTTCATCGCGGCCGCGGGCGCCGGCCTGGCGTTCCTCTCACCGGTGCTGGGCTGGTTCGGCGTCGCCGTCTCGGGCTCGGACACGTCGGCGAACGCGCTGTTCGGCGCGCTGCAGGTGACGGCGGCGGCCAAGACGGGTCTGCCGGCGGACCTGCTGGCCGCGGCCAACAGCTCCGGCGGCGTGCTCGGCAAGATGGTCTCGCCGCAGAACCTCACGATCGCCTGCGTCGCGGCGAACCTCCCGGGCGAAGAGGGCAAGCTGCTGCGGAAGGTGCTGCCGTGGAGCGCGGGGCTGCTGCTGGCGATGTGCCTGATCGTGCTCGGCCAGAGCACGGCGGCGCTCAGCTGGATGCTGCCATGACCTGCCGGGCGGCGACGCGCTTGGCGGAGCGGTTCCAGCTCCACCAGCCGTGCACGACGAGCCCGGCGAAGACGACGTAGATCGCCGCGGAGAAGTAGAGCCCGGACGAGATCTGCAGCGGCACGCCGATGGCGTCGACGACCAGCCAGACGAGCCAGAACTCGACGAGCCCGAGCCCCTGCGCCCCGAAGGCGACGAGCGTGCCGACGAAGATGGCGGCGTCGGGCCACGGCGCCCAGGACGCGTTGAGGGCGTCGAGGACCAGGGCCATGACGGTGGTGCCGACGAGGAAGGCACCGAGCATGGCGAGCCGTTCGGCAAGCCGTCCCTGCCGCACGACGACACCGAAGACGGGATCCTGCCGGCGCGTCCAGGCCCACCAGCCGTAGACGGAGATGGCGAGAATGGCGACCTGCCGGGCGGCGAGGCCACCGAGGTGCGCGGAGACGTAGACGGCGAAGAGCAGAACGGTGGCCCCGACCTGAACGGGCCAGGTCCACAGGGTGCGACGCTGCGCGAGGAAGACGACGGCGAGCGCGAACACCTGCCCGGCGAGCTCCGCGATCGAAATCCACTGGCCGAGCACCGTGATTCCGTGGTGCAGCAGGAAATCCACGTCACGCCCCTTTCGTCCTACCGCATCAAACATGCTCGGCCGGGAGTGAATTCCCTAGAGAGTGTGAGCGGCGGAACATCCCGCGGGTTGGGACGTCTCCGCCGGGCGATGGGGTGCGTGAGACGCACCGAAGGCCGCCTTGGGGCGCTCGGGCTGGGGACACGCTCGGGCCGGGCGGACCGGGCCGCGCCAGGGCGGGGTTGCCCGGCCGAGCCAGCCCAGCCGGGCACGCGCCCCGGCTGGGCAAGACAAGGGGGCCCGGCCGGAGCCGCGCGGGGGCAGAGGCCCAGCGGGCCAGGCAGGAGCCGGTCAGGGCGGCGTCGGGCAAGGGCCGAGGCAGGGCGGGCAAGAGCTGGGCGAGGCGGGGCAGAGCCGAGCGGGCGCTCGGGGCGGGCCGTCGAAGCCTGAGCGTGCGCGGGAGAGGCGGGTCCGGGCCAGCAGAGGCAGGGCGCCCCGGGCGGGAGCCGCGCGGGGCGGAGGCCCGGTGGGCCGGTGGGCCCACCGGGCACGGGCCGGGCGAGGCAGGGCCGCCTACCCGCCCGCCGGGCCGGAGCGAGCCAGGCAGAGCACAGCCGGGCCGGAGCCGAGCCGGGCCGCGCAGGAGCCGGCCTCGGGCAGACACGGCACGGGGCGGGTCCGGCGGCTTCCTCGACCGCCGGGCCCGCCCCGGAATCCGTCCCGCTCAGGGCTGCTGGCGCGGGGTGCCGACCGGCGGGGTCGGCGTGTTGTCCGCGCCCACCGTCGTGCGGGGCGGGGCGCTCGTGCCCATCTCGCCGCTGCGCTGCTTCGGCGTCTCCAGCTGGTGCTCCATGTTCGCGAGCCAGCCGCGCCAGCGGTCCTGTGCCGGCTTGATCAGGCCGCCGCCGAAGCCCACCACGATCACTCCGCCGATCGTGGCCAGTACCGCGATCAGCACCGGGCCCGTGATCATCGTCGCCACGTTCACCTGGCCCAGCGCCGCGATGATGCCGAACGCCATGATCAGCCAGTACGCGCCCAGCGCCAGCGGACGCGCGGCCGGCCGGCCCGACATCGCCGACGAAACGACGTCACGCACCACCTTCGCGATGGCCGCGGCCACCACCACCAGCACCAGCGCCACCACGATGCGCGGCAGGAACGCGATGATGTCGTTGAGCAGCTGGCTCACCGGGTTCGTCGGCCCGAACACCCCGAACGCCAGCTGCAGCGCGATCAGCAGGATGAAGTAGTAGACGAGTTTCACCAGGATCCCGGTCGCGTCGATCCGCTGCTGACCGATCTTTCCGCTCAGCCCGGTCTTCTCCACCAGTTTCCCGAACCCGACTTTCGCCAGGACGAGCCCCAGCGCTTTCGACACCGCCTTCGCGATCAACCAGCCGATCAGCAGGATGATCAGGAACCCGACAAGTTTCGGCACGAACGTGGCCACCATGGTCCACGCCTGCCCGAGCCCGTCCTTCAGTTGCTGGCCCATACCGACTCCCTCCACAGGTATTGCACCGGATCGTCGATCAGGTACCCCACGGCGGCAACTCGGCTGCACCACGATCGAGTGAGACGACTGGCGCGCGAAGATCAGCCACGGCCATACTGGAATCACCGGTGGGGACCGGGGAGACGAGGCCGTCCGGCGCAGCGTAAACCGCAAGCGCCGGGCGGCCTCGAGCATTGTCGGCCCGCACAAGAATCCGGCCCCGAAAGCCGGGGCTTCGAGGCCGGATGAACAACCGGAGAACGTCAGGCGGCGCGCAGGGCGTCGCGGAGTTTGACCTTCGCGCCGGTGCGCATCACCGCATTCCGGTAGATCCGCGCGGCCAGCCAGATCAGGCCCGGAATCATCAGCACCACGAGCACCACCGACAACACGGCTTCCCAAACGGGCACCCCGCCCATCGCCAGCCGGATCGGCATCAGCGTCGGCGAAAACACCGGAATCACCGAAAGCACCTCGACGAACGTGCTGCCCGGATTCGACGGCAGCACGGAAATGCCGATCACGTATCCGGCGATCACGAACATCAGCGCCGGCATCGTCGCGCCACCGACGTCTTCCTGCCGCGAAACCAGCGCGCCCAGCGCGGCGAACACGATCGAGTACATGAAAAACCCGAGCAGGTACCAGACGATCAGCCAGACGACGGTGCCGACCGCCGACGACAGCGAAAGATCCGGCAACGCCCCGGTCGCCGTCACCGCGACCAGCCCGCCGACACCGATCACGACCATCTGGATCAGCCCGACGACGCCGATGCCGAGCACCTTGCCCGCCATCAGCTGCCACGGCTTGATCGTCGACAGCAGCAGCTCGACCACCCGCGACGTCTTCTCCTCGACGACCCCCTGCGCCACGCTCTGGCCGTTGATCATCAGCGACAGGTAGATCAGGATGCCGGCGGCGATGCCGAGGCCCAGCTGCGCGCCGTTGTAGTCGTACGGCTGCTCCAGCGGCGGGTCCTCGACGAACTTCGCCGACGCGACCGCCGCCCGGAACCGCGCCGGGTCGCCGCCCAGCGCGGTGATCTGCCGGTCGATCGCCACCTGCTGGGACAGCAGCTGCAGGACGTTGGCCAGCTTGCCGTCGAGGTCCTTCTTGACCTGGACGTGCACGCTCTTGCCGTCGCCGGTGAGCAGGGCGTCGATCGAGCCGTCGGCCAGCTTCGCGCGGCCCGCGGCTTCGTCGGCGACCTGGACGACGTCGATCTTCTCGCCGACGGTCTGGCCGCCGGCCTTCAGCGGCGCGGCGAGCGGGGCCGTCGCCGGCGTGCAGGCGACGGTCGAGTCCGCGCCGCTGCCGCCGGAGATCAGCTTGAGCAGCACGATGCCGGCCACGATCAGCACCAGCATGATCACCGTGCTGACGCGGAAGGCCTTCGAGCGGACGCGCGTGCTGATCTCGCGGGAGGCGACCAGGCCGACCGCGGCGGCGGGGCTCATCCGGACGTCCGGGACCGGGGTGCTCATGCGGGAACCTCCTCGGTGACGACGGAACGGAACAGCTCGGTCAGCGACGGCTGCTCGCGCGCGAACTCGCGGACCGGCCCCGTGGCCAGCGCCGCCTTGAGCACGGCCTGGTCGTCGGCGCCTTCGCCGAGCTCCAGCTCGGTCACCGGGCCCGTCCGGCCGAGCACCTTCACCCCGGGCAGCCCGTCGGCCCAGCCCGCCCCGGCCTCCGGCACGTCGACGCGCAGCCGGACGGCGCCACCGGCCCGCAGCTCGCCGACCGTGCCCTTCGCCACCATCCGTCCACTCCGGACGATCCCGACGCGGTCGCACAGCCGCTCGACGAGGTCGAGCTGGTGGCTGGAGAACACCACGGGCACGCCCTCGGCGGCCTTCTCCCGCAGCACCTCGCTCATCACGTCGACCGCGACCGGGTCGAGCCCGGAGAACGGCTCGTCGAGCACGAGGATCCGCGGCTCGTGCACCAGCGCCGCGGCCAGCTGGACGCGCTGCTGGTTGCCGAGGCTGAGCTTCTGCACCTCGTCGTCACGGCGGCCGGCGACGCCGAGCCGTTCGGTCCACTTCTCCGCCGACGACCGCGCGTCGGCGGCCGGCATGCCGTGCAGCCGCGCGAGGTACGTCAGCTGCTCGGCCACCTTCATTTTCGGGTACAGGCCGCGTTCCTCGGGCATGTAGCCGATGTGGCGGCGCGTCTCGTGCGTGACCGGCACGCCGTCGTAGCGGACTTCGCCGGCGTCGGCGGAGAGCACACCGAGCGCGATCCGCATGGTCGTGGTCTTGCCGGCGCCGTTGCTGCCGACGAAGCCGAACAGCTCGCCGGGCCGGACGTCGAACGTCATTTCGTGCAGGGCTACCACGTCGCCGAACCGTTTGGAGACGGCGTCGATCTCTAAACCGGTCATTCCGGTTCCCCCAATCCGGGTGTTCCCCGTGGCCGATCCTAGGCAGTCCGTACACGCGCCGCACACCCCGCGCGTTGCCGCCGGAGCCCGGAAAATCGCGGGACACGTAGGATCGCGTCCGCCATGGATGGAACCACCGCCCCGCGCCCGGTGCCGAAGCACCACGGGCTGTCCGCGAAGACGCTTCGGCGGCTCGAGCGCGCGTCCGGGCGCCTGGCGAGCGCGAGCATCGCGGTGATGGAGCGGCGGCTGCCGTGGTTCGCGCGGCTGCCCGCCGACCAGCGCGCGAGCGTGCTGCTGATCACCCAGGCGGGAGCCGCGGGGTTCGTCGGCTGGCTGCGTGACTCGAAAGAGGCGCTGAAGCTGACGACCGAGGCCTTCCGCGACGCGCCGGCCGAGCTGTCGCGGTGGGTCAGCCTGCGCCAGGCGGTCGGCATGGTGCGGCTGGCCATCGAGGTGTTCGAGGAGCAGCTGCCCGAGTTCGCCGCGAACGAGGCCGAGCGCGCGGCGCTGATCGAGGGAATCCTGCGCTACGGCCGGGAAATCGCGTTCGCGGCGGCGAACTCGTACGCAGCGGCGGCCGAGGCGCGCGGCGCGTGGGACGCGCGGCTGGAGGCACTGGTCGTCGACGGGATCGTCCGTGGCGACGCCGAGGAATCGGTGCTTTCGCGGGCGACGGCGCTGGGCTGGGAACCTTCCGCGGCCGCCACGGTCCTGGTCGGCAACCCGCCGTCGGAGGACCCGCCGACGGTAGTCTTCGAGGTCCGCAGCCGCGCGGCCCGCGTCGGCCGCCCGGTGCTGCTGTCGGTGCAGGGCTCGCGGCTGGTGGTCGTGATCGGCGGCCCGACCGACGGCGGGGTGAAGGAGCGCGAAATCCTCACCCGGATGTCGGTGGCGTTCGCCGACGGCCCGGTGGTGGCCGGCCCGACGGTGCCGACGCTGGCCGAGGCCCACCACAGCGCGACGGAGGCGCTGTCGGGGCTGCGGGCGGTGGTCGGCTGGCCGGGCGCGCCCCGGCCGGTCCGGTCGGCGGACCTGCTGCCGGAGCGGGCGCTGTCGGGCGACGCGGAGGCGGAACGCCTGCTGGTGGACACGATCGCGCGCCCGCTGGAGGAGGCGGGCCCGACGCTGCAGCGCACGGTGGAGGCGTACCTGGAAAGCGGCGGCGTGCTGGAGACATGCGCGAAGACGCTGTTCGTCCACCCGAACACGGTCCGGTACCGGCTGCGGAAAGCGGCGGAGCTGACGGGCTGCCAGGCGACCGACCCACGCGACGCGCTGGTGCTGCGGATCGCGCTGACGGTGGGACGGCTGGCCCGCGCCCGCGGCCTCTGGTGAGCGAAGGTCCCGAGCGCCCCAAGGCGGCCTTCGGTGCGTCACACGCAACCAAGGCGGCCTTCGGTGCGTCAGACGCAACCAAGGCCGCCTTGGGGCGCTTGCTGCGAGCCCGGTCACGTGATGGACTTAACAGCGAAAGGTGATTGAACCCGACAAGGCATCCGGGTTACGCGTGAGGTCTGACGGCGCGTCTTTGGAGGGTTCCGACAAAGACGCCGCGCAGACACTGTGAGCGTCGGCATCCCCGGAAACCCCCTTTCCCGTGTTGTCTTGAAGGGTGACAGCAGCAGTCCTCGCTCCCGGTCAGGGGTCCCAGGCCCCCGGTATGTTCACGCCCTGGCTCGACCTCGACGGCGCGCGCGAGCGCCTCGCGCAGTGGTCCGAACGCGCCGGGCTCGACCTGCTCCGCCTCGGCACCGAGGCGGACGCCGACGAGATCCAGGACACCGCCGTCGCGCAGCCGCTGATCGTCGCGCTGTCGCTGCTCACCTTCGAGCACCTCCAGGCGACCGCGCCGGTCCCCGCGGACGCGCCGGTCGCCGGGCACTCCGTCGGCGAGCTCGCCGCGGCCGCCATCGCCGGGGTGCTGAAACCCGAAGACGCCGTCGCGCTCGCCGCCGTCCGGGGCGCCGAGATGGCGAAGGCGTGCGCGCTCGAACCGACGTCGATGGCCGCGGTCATGCTCGGGGACCCCGAGCAGGTCGTCGCCTGGCTGGCCGAACACGGCCTCGCCGCGGCGAACCGCAACGGAGCGGGGCAGATCGTCGCCTCCGGTGCCGCCGACGCGATCGCGAAGATCGTCGCCGAGCCCCTCGAAGGCACGAAGATCCGCGCCCTCAAGGTCGCCGGCGCGTTCCACACGCAGTACATGGCGCCCGCCGAGGAAGCGATGCGCGCCCACGCCGCCGAGCTGACCCCGGCCGACCCGGTCCGCCCGCTGCTGTCCAACGCGGACGGCGCCGTGGTCACCAGCGGGGCCGAGTACCTCGACCGGCTGGTCTCGCAGGTCACCCGGCCGGTCCGCTGGGACCTGACGATGGACGGCCTCGTCTCGCTCGGCGTCACCCGCACGATCGAACTCGCGCCCGCGGGCACGCTGACCGGGCTGGTCAAGCGGCAGCTCAAGGGCGTCGTCACCACTACCACCGCGCTGAAGACGCCGGCCGAGCTGGCCGCGCTGCGCCAGGAGGACGCCTCGTGACCGACCGACCCGCCCTGAGCCTGACCACCGGCTCCCGCGGCAGCCGCGTGCTGGGCATCGGCAGCGCGCAGCCCGAGAAGATCGTCACCAACGACGACCTCTCGAAGATCATGGACACCAACGACGAGTGGATCCGCACCCGCGTCGGCATCATCGAGCGCCGGTTCGCCGAGAAGGACGAGGAGCTCACCGACTTCGCCGTCGCCGCGGGCAAGGCGGCGCTCGAGGACGCCGGGGTCGAGCCGTCCGAAGTGGACACGGTGATCCTGCCGAACTGCACGATGCGCACGCTCATCCCGAACGCCGCCGCGCAGGTCGCCGCCCGGATCGGCATCCCGGCCCCCGGCGCGTTCGACCTCAACGCCGCGTGCGCCGGGTTCTGCTACGGCCTCGGCGTCGCCTCCGACCTCGTCCGGGCGGGCTCGGCGAAGAAGGTCCTGGTCATCGGCGCGGAGAAGCTCACCGACTCGGTCGACCCGGTCGACCGGGCCAACGCGATCATCTTCGCCGACGGCGCGGGCGCCGCGGTCGTCGGCGCCTCCGACGAGCCGGGCATCGGCCCGGTGTCCTGGGGCAGCGCGGGCGACCTGGTCGACCTGATCTACATGCGCGACGAGAAGTACATCTACCAGGAGGGCCAGTCGGTCTTCCGGTGGGCGACCACGCAGATCGCGCCGATCGCGCTGGGCGCGCTGGAGGCTGCCGGGCTCAAGCCGTCCGATGTGGACGTGCTGATCCCGCACCAGGCGAACCTGCGCATCGTCGAGGCGATCGCGAAGAAGCTGCGGGCCAACGGCGCCCGTGACGACATGGTCGTCGCCGACGACATCAAGTACTCCGGCAACACGTCGTCGGCGTCCATCCCGCTCGCGCTGGACCACATGCGCAAGGCCGGGACGGTCTCCTCCGGCGACCTGGTGCTGGCGGTCGGGTTCGGCGCGGGCCTGTCCTACGCCGGGCAGGCGTTCGTCTGCCCCTGACCACCGTTACGCTCCCCGCGGGCATTCGCCCACGGGCAAGAGACCCCCAGAAACACCGAGAAGGGAACTACCCCATGGCTGACAACGCTGAGATCCTCGCCGGCCTCGCCGAGATCGTCGAAGAGGTGGCCGGTGTGGCTCAGGACGACGTCACCGCCGAGAAGTCGTTCGTGGACGACCTGGACATCGACTCGCTGTCGATGGTCGAGATCGCCGTGCAGGCCGAGGACAAGTTCGGCGTCAAGATCCCGGACGACGAGCTCGCCAACCTCAAGACCGTCGGCGACGCCGTGAACTACGTGTCGGCCAACTCGAAGTAAGTCCTCTTCCCTCCTTGAGGAGACTCCCATGAGCAACATCGACGTCGTGATCACCGGTCTCGGCGCCACCACACCGCTCGGCGGGGACGTGCAGTCCACCTGGGACGGTCTGCTGGCCGGGCGGAGCGGGGTCCGGGCGATCGAGGCCGACTGGGTCGAGGAGCTGCAGCTGCCGGTCAAGATCGGCGGTCAGCTGGCCGTCGAGCCGACCGACGTCCTGCCGCGGGTCCAGGCCCGCCGGATGGACCGGTGCGAGCAGGTCGCGCTGATCGCGGCCCGGCAGGCGTGGGCCGACGCCGGGTACGCCGAGCCGACCGACGAGCACACCGACGTCGACCCCGACCGCCTCGGCGTGTCGATCGGCACCGGCATCGGCGGTCCCGTCACGCTGCTCACCCAGAACGACCTGTTGCACCAGCAGGGTCTCCGCAAGGTGTCGCCGCTGACCGTGCCGATGCTGATGCCGAACGGCCCGGCCGCGCACGTGGGCATCGACCTGAAGGCGCGGGCCGGGGTGCACTCACCGGCCTCGGCCTGTGCTTCGGGCGCCGAGGGCATCGCGAACGGCGTGGAGATGATCCGCTCCGGCCGCGCCGACGTGGTGATCGCCGGGGGCGCCGAGTCCTGCATCCACCCGATCACGCTGGCCGGGTTCGCCCAGGCCCGCACGGTGTCCACGCGCAACGACGACCCGGCGGCGGCTTCGCGGCCGTTCGACGCGAGCCGCGACGGCTTCGTGCTCGGCGAGGGCGCCGGCGTGGTCATCCTGGAGCGCGCGGACCAGGCGAAGGCCCGCGGGGCGCGCGTCTACGCGACGATCGCCGGGCACGGCATCACCTCGGACGCCTACCACATCACCGGCAACCACCCCGAGGGCGTCGGCCAGATCGCCGCGATGCGCGCGGCGATGAAGATGGCCGGGGTCACCGCCGCGGAGGTCGGGCACGTGAACGCCCACGCGACGTCCACTGTGGTCGGCGACATCGGCGAGGCGGCGGCGATCCGCAACGCGATCGGCGAGCACCCGGTCGTGACCGCGCCGAAGGGCTCGCTGGGCCACCTGGTCGGCGGCGCGGGCGCGGTCGAGGGGATCATCACGATCCTGTCGCTCTACCACGGCATCGTGCCGGCCACCCTGAACCTGACCGACCTGGACCCGCGGGTGCAGCTGGACGTCGTCTCGGGTGAGCCGCGCAAGATCGACCTGACGGCGGCGATCAGCAACTCGTTCGGCTTCGGCGGGCACAACACGGCGCTGCTGTTCACCCCGGCGGCCTGACCGCCTCAACGTGAAAGGGGCCCGGCTTCGGCCGGGCCCCTTTTTCAGCATTTCTCGTGCTCGGGCGGCGGACCGGGGTCGACGGCGTCGATCTTCAGCGCGCCGCGCTCGACGATCATCGGCAGGACGAGGCGCCACTTGATGCAGGATTCGGGAAAGAACTCGGGGGCGTCCTTGGGGTCCTGCTCGCTGGTGAAGCCGACCAGGACCCGCAGCGACGAGCCGGCACCGCGCTCGATCCGGTAGACGAGCGCGTCGGTGTCCC
This sequence comes from Amycolatopsis australiensis, assembly GCF_900119165.1. Lineage (NCBI taxonomy): Bacteria > Bacillati > Actinomycetota > Actinomycetes > Pseudonocardiales > Pseudonocardiaceae > Amycolatopsis > Amycolatopsis australiensis. Next base: position 7,999,577 of record NZ_FPJG01000006.1, read on the forward strand.
GTGTGGAGCGGACCCCGGCCTTCCACTCGCCGGCGGGCTGCTGCGAAGCCCGTTCCTGGCTGACGGCTTTCAGCCACTGCGTGTACTGCTTGTCGTTGATGGCGGCGAAGTAGGTCTCGAGGAGCTTGCGGACGGCGTCGGCCTGCGGGTGCGCCATGGCGTCCGGCGTCATCCGGACGGCACCGGAGGCGGCGGGAGCCCCGCTGCCGGCGGACGACGGCGTGACGACGGAAGCGGAAATCTCGTCGGCGGGCCGGTCGGGACGGCGGTAGAGCTCGCGGGCGAGCAACCCGCCACCGACGGTCACGGAGAGCACCACGACCACGACGGGCACCAGCCAGCGCTGGCGTGAGCTGGGGGCGGAGGTGGTCACGCCGCAGAGCGTACCGGCGCGGAGGTGGGCGGCGGGAGCGGTGCCGGGCTGCTCGCGGGCCGGTGCGGCGGGCCGGCGCCGGCCCGGTGAGGTCGCCGCAGGTGAGGCGGTGGCGCAGGTGAAAGCCCGGCACGGGCCCGAACCGGCCGCGGCGCGGCCACAGGCCGCTGCGCCAGCCGGGAACTAACCAGCGCTGGTCCGGTGCGGTCACCCGCAGGTCAGCCAGTGCCACAGACGAAAGCCCGGCAGGGGCCACCGGTGCCGCGGAACCAGCCGCGGCGCGGCCAGTGCGACCGAGTCAGGGATGCACAGCCGCTGGCGTGGGCCGTCGGCGGCGGGGGGAGGCAGCCGGAACGCGAACGGCCCGGCGCGCCCGGGGGTGGTCCCGAGGTCGCGCCGGGCCGTTGCCGGTGCTGTCCGGTCGTCAGCCGACCTGGTGGAGCCACGTCACCGGGGCGCCGTCGCCCGCGTGGCGGTAGGGCTCGAGGGCCTCGTCCCAGCTGGCGGCCAGGAGCTCGTCGAGCTTGTGGGCCAGCGATTCACCCCCGCGGGTCATGGCGACGAGAGCGCGCAGCTGGTCTTCGCCCACCACGATGTCGCCGTTGGCGCTGGTGCGCCCGTGCCACAGGCCGAGGCCGGGCGCGAAGCAGAACCGTTCGCCGTCGACGCCCGCGCTGGGCTCTTCGGTCACCTCGAACCGAATCATCGGCCACGCCTTGAGCGCGGCCGCCAGTTTGGCGCCGGTGCCCGCGGGCGCGCGCCAGCCGCATTCGGCGCGAAGCTGACCCGGACTGGCCGGCTGCGCCGTCCACTTCAGGTCAACGCGGGCACCCAGGGTGCCCGAAATGGCCCACTCGACGTGCGGACACACCGCAGACGGCGACGAGTGGACGTACACCACACCTCGGGTGCTGCCACGGGTGCTCACTGCTACCTCCGCTTGCTCGACGAGGGACGTCTTCCCCTACGCCCTACTCCGAGCTGCAGCTTGGCCTCAGCGCGGCTCCCGAATGCCGCCTCCGATGCGTTGTAGCACATTCTGCACCCCAACCGTGCTGTTTGGCCACACGAACACCACAAGTCACCCAGGGCACCACTTTCGGAGGGCACGCGGCCGCGTCGCGCCCGTGTCGCACGGTGGATACCGCCGCGCGCGCTAGCGTGATGACCCGGAACGACGAGCAGGGAGGGGTTTCGGTGCGACTGGTGCGGCTCGAGCGGCAGCAGTCCCGGGTGGCCGACGACGTCCGGGCGGCTCTGGCGTCCCTGGGCCGCGGCAGCACCGTCATCGGCGGCATCGCGCTGATCGGCGTCGGCTCGGTGACGGAGCGTCCGATCGAGGCCGTGGTCCTGCTGCCCCACGGGGTGATCATCGTGATCGGCGTCGACCTTCCCGACCCGGCGCTGCGCCTGGAGGCCCCGCTGGGAGGACCGTGGAAGGCGGACGGCTGGCCCCTGGTCGCCGACGACGACGCGATCAACCCGGCCACCGAAGCACTGGACATTTCGCAGGCGTGCGAGCGGAAGATCGCTTCGCTGGTGCCGGGAACGGCCCCGGTGGGGACGATCGTGGCGGTGGGACCGTACGTGGAGACGGTCGACCAGCCGGCGGCCGACCTGGCGGGCCCGGTCCGGGTATTGCACCCGACCCCGACGACGATGCTGGCGGCAACGGTCTCCCTGGCGACGGCGCACCGCCCCCGATCGGTGGACCAGGTGCGGGCGCTGATCCGCGGGCTGGCCCCGGAGGCCCCGGAGTTTTCGGACGAGATCCTGCTGGGCGAGGGCTTCAGCCGCTTCACGGACGACGCACCGCCGGAGTCCCTTTGGGACACGGCGCCGCCGGTCCCTGCGCAGGCGAGCGCGGTTGCGGCGGAGTCCCCGGAAGGGGTTACGGGTTCGGCCGGTGCGGCGGCGGCCGGTGGGGGGTCGCCCGCGAGCGCCTCAGCGGCAGCTAGCTCACCCGCGGCGGCATCCGCCGCCGCGGGGGCGAGCGCACCCGCAGGAGATTCGATTGCAACCAGCTCGGCTGCGACCGGACCCGACCGTGCGCAGCCGCATGCACCTGCCGAAAGCTCGACCGCACCCAGCTCGACCCCGACCGGACCCAACCCTGCGCAGCCACGTACACCTGCCGAAGACTCGACCCCAACCAGCTCAGCAGCGACCGATGCGGACTCACCCGCAAGCGGCTCCCCCGCCACCAGCTCGCCCACGGCAGCATCCACCGCCGCTGGGCCGAGCGCCCCCGCCGAAGGATCGGCCGCAATCAGCCCAGCAGCGACCGATGCGGACTCACCCGCAAGCGGCTCCCCCGCCACCGCCTCGAACGCCGCGGCTCCCAGCGCCGCCGGGGCGAGGACACCTGCCGAAGATTCGGCCACGACCAGCTCAGCGGCGGTCGGTTCGGACTCACGCCCGACCGACTCCCCGGCAATCAGCTCGACCTCGCCGACCTCCAGCGCCGAAGCTTCGGCCAACTCGGCGGTCACAGACCCGTCCGCTCCCAGTCCCACCCTCGCGCCCGGCTCCGGCCGGCAGGCCGAAGCCCCGATGGCCGCCGAAGCTGCCCCGGGCGAAGATCATGCGAGCCCACTGGCCGATGCCGGACCCACCGAGGTCCTTCCGGCACCCGCACGGCCGCGGTTTCCCGGCGCCGTCGTGCCGTCCCCGTTCCCCCGGGTCGCTTCCGAAACCGAACCAAGCGACACCGAGCCCACCCAGCCGCCGCTCCCCAGCCCGCGGCCGCTCCCGTCCCAGCCTGGGCCGAAAACCCCGCCCGAAGCCGCCACTTCGCGGACCGTGCGGTGGCTTCCCGTCGGCGCCATCGGCCTTCTCGTCGCTCTCGGCGTCTCCGCCGTTGTCGTCGCCTCCTCCGGGGACGACACCGCCGCCACCACGACCGCGCCCGCCACCAGCTCCGTCGCTTCGCCTCCCCCGACCTCCAGCGCGACTCCCGTGCGCAGCCTCGAGTTCACCCTTCGCGCCGCCGATCACGATCAGCGCTGTGCCTCCCACGCCTTCGGGGACGCCCAGGCCAGCCTGCAGCAGACCAGCTGCTCCGGCGTCCGGCGCGCCAGCTACGCCGCCATCGTCGACGGGCGGGCCGCTGCCGTCAGTGTCGGGATCGTCGAGTTTCCCGATTCCGGCCAGGCGAACAACTTCAAGGCCGTCGTCGACACGCCCGGCGGGGGCGGCATTCTCGACCTCGCCACCGAGACCGGCAAGTGGGACGCCGTCCCGCGGTTCGAGAACGCCGCCTATACCTCCAAGGTCGACGGTACCGCCGTGCGGGTCGTCCAGGCGGTGTGGGTGCCGGGACCGTCCACTTCGGACGATCCCGGCCTGGCCAGGGCCGCCAAGGCCGCCCTCGACCTGCCCGCGCAGTGACTCAGAGCCCGTAGGCCTCCAGCAGCCGCAGCCACACCTCGCTGATCGTCGGGAACGACGGCACCGCGTGCCACAACCGGTCGAGCGGCACCTCGCCGACGATCGCGATCGTCGCCGAGTGCAGCAGCTCCGCGACGTCCTGGCCCACGAACGTCACGCCGAGCAGCACGTTCCGCTCGGGGTCGACCACCATCCTGGCCTTGCCCGTGTAGCCGTCCGCGTGCAGGGACGAGCCCGCCACCGCGATGTCGATGTCGACGACCCGGTCGGGCGAGCCCGGTCGGGCGTCCGCCAGGCCGACCGCCGCCACCTCCGGGTCGGTGAACACCACCTGCGGCACCGCGTGGTGGTCGGCCGTCGCGGTGAAACGGCTCCACGGCTCGCCCGGCACCGGCTTGCCCGCGGCCAGCGCCGCCACCGTGTCGCCCGCCGCGCGGGCGCCGTACTTGCCCTGGTGGGTCAGCGGCGCCCGGCCGGTCACGTCGCCCGCCGCGAACAGCCAGCCACCGTCCACAGCGGACACGCGGCCCGTGTCGTCTACCTCCAGCGCGCGGCCCGCCGCCACCCCGAGAGATTCCAGGCCGAGCCCAGCGGTCGCGGGACGGCGCCCGGTGGCCACCAGGAACTCGTCGACGACGAGCGTCCCGCCGTCCTTCAGGGTCAGCTCGATCCCGCCGGGGCCCGCCGCGACGCGCTCGACGCCCGACTCCGTGTGCACGTACACGCCGGCTTCGCGCAGCCCGTGCAGCACGAGGTCGCCGGCGAACGCGGCGTTGCGCGGCAGCGGCCGCTCACCCGTGATCACCAGGTGGACCTCGGACCCCAGCGAGGCGAACGCCTGCGCCATCTCGACACCGACCACGCCGCCGCCGAGGACGCCGAGCCGGCCCGGCACCGCCGAGGCCGACGTCGCCTCCCGCGAACCCCACGGCCGGATCGTGTCGAGACCCGGGATCGACGGCTTGCTCGGCACGCTGCCGGTGCACACGATCACCGCGTGCCGCGCGGTGAGCACGCGGTCGCCGTCGACGGTCACTTCCCGCTCACCGGTCAGCACCCCGTGCCCGCGGACCGGCTCGATGCCCGCGCCGCGCGCCCAGTCCACCTGCCCCGAATCGTCGCCTTTGCCGGTGAACCAGTCACGGCGGGCGAACACCGCGGCGGAGTCGAGCCGGTCGCCGGCCGGCACCCCCGGCACGCGCTTCGCCGCGGCGAGCAGGTTTCCCGGCCGCAGCAACGCCTTGCTGGGGATGCAGGCCCAATAGGAGCACTCGCCGCCGAAGCGTTCGTGCTCGACGAGGGCGACCTTGAGGCCTCCGCGGGCCGCGCGTTCGGCGGCCACCTCCCCCACCGGGCCCGCGCCGATCACCACTACGTCAAAAGTCTGTCCGGACATGGGCCCAGCGCACACCACCGCGCGGGATCACGCAAGCCAGCGGTTATCCTCGTCGCCGAAGCTGCACGTTATCGGCGGCACCGGGTGCCGTCGGGCCCGGTGCGCGCGAACACCACGTTCGGAGCACGGGAGGTTTGTCATGGCCAGGAACACGGCTGTGCGGGTGCTGGATGATCTGACCGGCGAGCCCGCCGCGGAGACGGTCGGGTTCGGGCTGGACGGCATCGAGTACGACATCGACCTCTCCTTCGCCAACGCCGAGGCGCTGCGAGAGCTGCTGCAGCGCTACGCCGACGCCGGCCGCCGCACCGGTGGCCGCAAGCGCCGGCCGCGGATCGTCCCGGGCGCGAAGAAGCCGCGCGCGAAGGCCACGCCCAAGACGGCCGCGAAGCCGGTTGCGGGGCGCCGCACCGCCAAGGCCGAGCCCGCGAAGACGACCAAGGCGGCCAAGGCGAAGACCACCGCGAAGGCCGAACCGGCCAAGACCACCCGTGCCCGCAAGACGGCGGAGCCGAAGAAGACCACGCGCGCGGCGGCCCGGAAGGTGCCGTCCGTCACGTTCTCGGCGGCCGAGTAAGTCCACAGTGGACAAGCGGCCCTTCCGCGGGAGGGCCGCTTGTCTTGTCACGCGGCGCGTTGGGCGCCCTCCGCGTGCCAGGACGGGTACTGGTACCGCGTGTGCAGCAGCGCCCGCTGGCGCGCCAGCTCGGCCGCGGAAGGCGGCCGTGGCACGAGTGTCCCGAGGATCTGCGACGCCGCCGCCCGCACCGCGGCCTCGACCGCCGGGAAGCCGGGCCGCAGGCCGTGCTCGGCCAGCGACGCCACCGGGCTGCGGTGGGAGTCGAACGGCCGCGGGTCCGGCGGCGCGCTCGTCAGGTAGCGGCCGACCAGCGCGGCCGACGTCTCGACCAGCAGCGTCGAGTGGGCCAGCAGGCCGGTCCGGGTGCGGAACACGGCGAACCCGCACAGCTTGGCGTCGCCGACGAACAGGCCGCGGTCGCCGATCCGCGGGACCAGCCCGAGCTGGTCGACGGCGGCGCTCATCACCTTGCCGAGCGCTTCCAGCGGCCGGTCGGCCGGGCCGGGGATGACGAGCGTCACGTTCAGGTTGCCGGGGTCGTGGAACACGGTGCCGCCGCCGCTGGCCCGCCGCAGCACCGGGACGCCGTCGCGGGCGCATTCCTCGACGCGGACCTCGCGCGCGATCCGCTGGCCGCGTCCCACCACGACGCAAACCGGGTTGCGCCAGAGCCACAGCACCGGTGACTCGGGCGCAACCCGGAGGAGCGCTTCGTCGAACGCCAGGTTCTCGGCCGGATCGGTGAATGCCGCGCGCACGTCCGACCCGGTCGTCATAGCGCCTTGAGTTCCTCCACGATCTCGCCCACCGACGACTTGGCGTCCCCGAAGAGCATGCTGGTCTTCGGATCGTAGAACAGGTCGTTGTCGATGCCCGCGAAGCCGGAGCTCATCCCGCGTTTCAACACGATCACGGACCGGCTCTCGTTGACCTTGAGGATCGGCATCCCGTAGATCGGCGAGCTCGGGTCGGTCTGCGCGGCCGGGTTGGTGACGTCGTTCGCGCCGATCACCAGCGCGACGTCGGTCTGGGCGAACTCCGAGTTGATCTCGTCCATCTCCTTGAGCTGCTCGTACGGCACGTCGGCCTCGGCGAGCAGCACGTTCATGTGCCCGGGCATGCGGCCGGCCACCGGGTGGATGGCGTAGGCGACCTCGATCCCCTTCTTCTCCAGCAGCTTCGCCATCTCGCGGACGGTGTGCTGCGCCTGCGCGACCGCCATGCCGTAACCCGGTACGACCACGACCTTGCTGGCGTAGGCCATCTGGATCGCCGTGTCGGCCGCGCTGGTCGAGCGCACCGGGCGGGCTTCCTTCGCCCCGCCCGCCGCGACGGCCGGGCCGCCGCCGAAGCCGCCCGCGACGATCGCCGGGATGGACCGGTTCATCGCCTTGGCCATCAGGTTGGTCAGGATCGAGCCGGACGCGCCGACGATCATGCCGGCCACGATCAGCGCCGTGTTGTCCAGTGCCAGGCCCATCGCCGCGGCCGAGAGCCCGGTGAACGCGTTGAGCAGCGAGATCACCACCGGCATGTCCGCGCCGCCGATGGGCAGCACGACGGTGAGACCGAGGATGCCCGCCGCGACCAGCAGCCCGATGATCAGCAGCTCGCTGTCGTCGCCGGTGATGATGAGCACCGCGCACACGACCGCGACGAGCAGGAGCAGCGCGTTGACCGGCTGCTGCAGCTTGCCGAGGCTGATCGGGCGGCCGCTGATCAGCTCCTGGAGCTTGCCGAACGCGACGTTCGAGCCCCAGAACGAGATCGACCCGATGATCGCGGCGAACAGCGACGCGATGGCGATGTACACCGGCTCGTGCGCGTAGCCGTCGGTGGAGTTGAACTCGACCCAGGCGATGAGCGCGACGGCGCCGCCGCCGACGCCGTTGAACAGCGCGACCATCTGCGGCATCGCGGTCATCTTGACCTTGCGCGCCGACGGGACGCCGACGAGGACGCCGATCGCGACGCCGAGGACGATGAGCAGCCAGTTGCCCATGCCGGGGGTGAGCAGCGTCGCGATGACGGCGATGCCCATGCCGACCGCGGCGATCCAGTTGCCGCGGACGGCGGTGCGCGGGCCGGTCAGGCCCATCAGGCCGTAGATGAAGAGGGCGAACGCGATGACGTAGAGGATCGCGATGAAGTCGGTCACTTCTCGTCCTCCTCGGCGGGAGCGGGTTTCTTGCCCTTGAACATCGACAGCATCCGGTCGGTGACGAGGAACCCGCCGACGACGTTGATCGTGCCGAACGCGATGGCGATCACCAGCAGGATCTTGTTGAAGACGCCGTCGACGCCCAGGCCCAGCACGACCAGCCCGCCGAGCAGCACGATGCCGTGGATGGCGTTGGTGCCCGACATCAGCGGGGTGTGCAGGGTGTTGGGCACCTTCGAGATGACGGCGAAGCCGACGAACCCGGCCAGCACGAGCACGGCGAGGTTCTGCACCAACGGGCTCACGCGACGCTCCCTTCGCGCCCGGCCACGCAGGCACCGGCGACGATCTCGTCTTCGAAGTTCAGCTCCAGCGCGCCTTCCTTCGTCACGAGCAGCTCCAGCAGCTCGGTGACGTTGCGCGCGTACAGCTCGCTGGCGTGCGAAGGCATTTCGGCGGGCAGGTTCAGCGGAGACGAAATGGTGACGTCGTGCTCCACCACGTCCTCGCCCGGCTTGGTCAGCTCGCAGTTGCCGCCGGACTCGCCGGCCAGGTCGACCACGACCGACCCGGCGGGCATGCCCTTGACGGCGTCCGCGGTGACCAGGGTCGGCGCCTTGCGGCCCGGGACGAGCGCCGTGGTGATCACGACGTCGAACTTCGTGATGGCCTCGGTGAGCCGCCGCTGCTGCTCCTCGCGTTCTTCCGGCGTCAGCTCGCGGGCGTACCCGCCTTCGCCGACGGCTTCGATGCCGAGGTCCAGGAACTGCGCGCCGAGCGACTTCACCTGCTCGCCGACCTCGGGCCGGACGTCGTAGCCCGTGGTCTGCGCGCCGAGCCGTTTCGCGGTGGCCAGCGCCTGCAGCCCCGCGACGCCGGCGCCGAGCACCAGCACCTTGGCCGGTGGCACGGTGCCGGCCGCGGTGGTGAGCATCGGGAAGAAGCGCGGGAGCTTCTGCGCCGCCAGCAGCACCGCGCGGTAGCCGCCGATGCTGGCCTGCGACGACAGCGCGTCCATCGCCTGGGCCCGGGAGATCCGCGGGATCGCTTCCATCGCGAACGCCCGCAGGCCCGCTTCTTCGAGCTTCGCGAGCCCCTCCGGGTTGCCGCGCGGGTCGAGGAAGCCGACGAGCACGGTGCCCCGCCTCAGCTTCGCGACCTCCGCGGGCGTCGGCGGATTGACCTTCACGACGATCGGGGCGCCCCACGCGTCGCCGAGTTCGGCGCCCGCCTGGGTGTACGCGTCGTCACTCAGGTGCGCCCCGGCCCCGGCGCCCGGCTCGACCAGGACGCGCAAACCGCGTTGCGCGAGCCGCCCGACCAGCTTGGGCACCATGGCCACCCGGCGCTCCCCGGGGCGTGACTCGGCCACCACGCCCACGGTGAGCTGCTGACTCTGTTCGCTGTCCGTCACACGACCTCCTCATCGGCGAGGCACGATCCGAGGGTTGTACCACGCCGGACCGACAGTCCCCAGTGACTTGGGTCGCAAGTCTCCCGGTTGCCACGGAAATACGGGCGGTGTGCGCGAAACGTTCAGCTGCTTTTCCAGTGCGGCACGCCGAGCAGGATCAGCCGCAGCCGTTTTTCCGCCGTTCCGGTGATTTTCCCGTCTTCACCTGGGCGGGCTTCCAGCAGTTCGACAATCGTCGTGAGCATCACGGAAACGATCAAGTCGGCCAGCATGTGCAGGTCTTCGGTGCTCCACGCGCGCAGCGGCGCGAACCGGGCGAGGTCGATCGCGAGGTCGCCGGAGAACATCCGCAGCTCGACGCCGATGGCGCGGGCGAGCGGGCCGCCGCCGTAGCGCTCGCGGGTCAGGAACCGGAAATGGTCCTCGTTCGCCCGGACGAATTGGTGGACCGTGGCCACCGAGGCGCTGATCATCCCCTGGTAGGTGTCCGGGTCCGTGCGGGCCGAGCGCATCATGCCGCGCAGGGTGCGCGTCGCTTCTTCGACGAGCGCGACGCCGAGTTCCTCCATCGACGCGAAGTGCCGGTAGAACGCCGTCGGGACGATGCCGGCGCCTTTCGCGACCTCGCGCAGCGACAGCGTGGCGAACGGCCGGTCGGCCAGCAGGTCCAAAGCCGTGTCCAGCAGCGCCTGACGCGTGCGCTGCTTGCGCTCCTGACGGCTCACCGGCTCTTCGGACACGACCTCCAGCGTACGGATGTCCACCGCGTTGCTCACGTCACATCCTCCGCGTCTCACGTTGACAGGGCGTCCACTCCTGCAGTGCACTATTGAGTGTACAGTCGTTCACTGTAACCGAGGAGGACCGATGACGGCGCTCATCCCCCGGCGGGTGCGCGGCCTCGCCTCGCTCGCCGAGGCGCTGCTGACGCCGCACGGGATGGACCGGTACCTCGAGCTCGTCGACCCGATGCTGGTCCGCCGCGAGATCCGCGGGCTGGTCACGGCGGTGCGCAAGCAGACCGCGGACACCGTCACCCTGACCGTGAAGCCCAGCCGCGCGTGGCCGGGCTTCACCGCCGGTCAGTACGTCCGCCTGCAGGTGGAGATCGACGGCGTCCGGCGCACGCGCTGCTATTCGCCGTGCGGCTCGCAGTACGACGGCGAGCTGGAGTTCACGGTCAAGGAGCAGGGCCTGGTGTCCGGGCACCTCAACCGCGCGGTCGACGTCGGGTCGGTGGTCGGTCTGTCCACTCCGGACGGCACGTTCACCCTGCCCGCCACCCGGCCGGACCGGGTGCTGCTGATCGCGGGCGGCAGCGGCATCACGCCGGTGCTCGCCATGGCCCGCACCCTGGCCGACGAGGGCCACCCCGGCGAAATCGTGTTCGTGCAGTACTCGAACGGGCCGGCCGACGCGCTGTACCGCGCCGAGCTGGCCGAGCTCGCCGCCCGGCACCCCGGGCTGCGCGTCGTGCACGCCTACACCCACTCCGAGGGCGGGGACCTCCAGGGGTTCTTCTCGCCCGAGCACCTGTCGCGCGTCGCGCCCTGGTACCGCGAGGCGGAGGCGTTCGTCTGCGGCCCGAAGCCGCTGATGGACGCCGTGCGCGAGGAGTTGGGTGAACGCGTGCACACCGAAGAGTTCACGCCGCCGGCGCTGACCTTCGACACGGCGGCCGCGGAAGGCCGGGTGCGGTTCCGCCGGAGCGGGCGCGAGTGCGCCAACTCGGGGAAGCCGTTGCTGGAGCAGGCCGAGGAGGCCGGGCTCTCGCCGGAGCACGGCTGCCGGATGGGCATCTGCTTCTCGTGCACGCAGCTCAAGACCGCCGGGCGCGTCCGCAACGCGCGCACCGGCGAGGTTTCCGGCGACGAAGACGAAGAAATCCAGCTCTGCATCTCCGTCCCGGTCGGGGACGTCGAGATCGACGCTTGAGGAGGCTTGTCATGACCGGATTGCAGGACCGCCTGACCCCGGAACAGGTCGAGGAGTTCGGCCGCGAGCTCGACGCGCTGCGCCAGCGGATCGTCGACGACCTGGGCCAGGAGGACGTCGACTACATCCACAACATCATCAAGACCCAGCGTGGCCTGGAGGTCCTCGGGCGGGCGCTGCTGTTCGCCGGGTTCTTCCCGCCGGCGTGGCTCGCCGGCGTCGGCGCGCTGTCGGTGGCCAAGATCCTCGACAACATGGAGATCGGCCACAACGTCATGCACGGCCAGTACGACTGGACGCGCGACCCGGCGCTGAGCTCGCAGCGGTTCGAGTGGGACACGGTGGCGCCGGCGGAGAACTGGCGGCACTCGCACAACTACATCCACCACACGTACACGAACATCGTCGACAAGGACCGCGACGTCGGCTACGGCATCCTGCGGATGGACACCGCCCAGAAGTGGCACCCGTACTACCTGGGCAACCCGGTGTACGCGTCGCTGCTGGCGATCTTCTTCCAGTGGGGCGTGATGCTGCACGACCTCGAGGTCGAGAACGTCGTCAAGGGTTCCCGCAGCTGGGCCGACAACGTCCCGGTGCTGCGCCGCATCGTGCGGAAGGCGTCCCGGCAGATCGGCAAGGACTACGTCCTGTTCCCGCTGCTGACCGGCCCGCTGGCGCCGCTGACGTTCCTCGGCAACGCGACGGCGAACCTGACCCGCAACCTGTGGGCGTTCGCGATCATCTTCTGCGGCCACTTCCCGGCGGACGTCGAGAGCTTCACCGAGGAGGAGACGGCCTCGGAGACGCGCGGCCAGTGGTACCTGCGCCAGATCCTCGGCTCGGCGAACATCACCGGCGGCCCGCTGTTCCACATCATGAGCGGCAACCTGTCCCACCAGATCGAGCACCACCTGTTCCCGGACATCCCGGCGCGCCGCTACCCGGAGATCGCCGCGGAGGTGCGCGCGATCTGCGAGAAGTACGGGCTGCCCTACCACACGGGGCCGCTGCGCAAGCAGCTCTGGTCGGTGGCGAAGAAGATCGTGAAGCTGGCGCTCCCTTCGTCGCCCTCCCCGGCTACCGTGGAACCCGACCGGCAGCTCCGAGCAGCGTGAGGGTGACATGGTGGGCCAGTTCGAACGGGAGAAGGACACCCTGCAGGTGATCACCGAATCAGCCGCGACGCACGTCGGCAACATCGTCTCGATCATCACGGGCGCGATCCGCGACGTGGCCAGGGAGACAGGCGACTGGCTCACCGACGTCATCGAGATGCGCGAGGCCGCGCAGCGGGCCCGGGAGGATGATCCGGACACGCCGTGAATGCCGCATCCACCGACCTCGTGTCCGTGGTGTGGCGTTCGCGGGCTGCAGGCGCCGGAATTGTCGGTGCCCGCCGGTAGCGTGGAAGACGGGGGGCGCCCCCGCGGGCCGGGGGTGAGCGAGGCCGCCGGGGTAAGCGAGGCCGCCGGGGTAAGCGAGGCCGGGGTAAGCGAGGCCGCCGGGGCGGGTCTGGTGACCCGGCCCGGGCGAGCTGGAGCCGGGTGGGCTCGGGCCAGATGACCCCGGAGCCGTGGTTGCCGGGCCAGGACCGGTCGGGCCGGGTCGGCAGGCCGGGCCGGGTCGGCAGGCCGGGGCCGGGTCGGCAGGCCGGGGCCGGGTCGGCAGGCCGGGGCCGGGTCGGCAGGCCGGGGCCGGGCAAGCAGCAGAGCCGGGGAGCAAGCCGGGCCGGTTGTCCCTGAGCCGTCGTTCCCAGAGCCGTGGTTCCCCGGGCCGCAGTAGGGGGAAAACCGGATGGGCAACCCCTCCGCCCCGGGGCAACACTGGCACGGTGACCAGCCTCGACCTGCCTCCCCACCCCCTGCGCCGCGTCTTCGGGCCGCTGGCCTCCCGGGACTTCTGGGCCGAGTACCTCTGGCTCTGGCTCTCCGCCCCACTGACCATGTTCGCGCTGCTCACCTTCCTCGCCCTTCTCGCGGCCGGCCTGTGGCTGACGCCCGTCCTGCTCGGCTTTCTCGTGCTCGCCGGCGCCTTCCTCTACGCCCGCGGGCTCGGCGCTGCTCACCGCGGCCTCGCGAAGAAGCTGCTCGGCGTCAGCGTCCCCGCTCCCCGGCGGCCCGAGCTGAAGCCCGGGCTGTGGGCCTGGGTCAAGGCCCGCGTCGGCGACCCCGCCGGCTGGCGCACCGCCGGCTACCTCGTGGTCCGGCTCCCGCTCACCTTCGCCGGGCTGTGCACCGTCATCTTCGGAAGCCTCTACGGCCTCGCCGCGACGAGCTACTCCTTGCTCTGGTTCACGCTCGACGACCGGCGGCTGCCCGTCTTGGGCCTCTACGCGGCCCACTGGCCCGGCGCGCTCGCCTGGTCGGCGACGGGCCTTCTGGCGCTCGTGGTGCTCCCGCGGGTGGTGCACGCCTTCGTCGCGCTCGACCGGCTGCTCGTCGTCGGGCTGCTGGGCACGCGCGTGCTCTCCGAACGCGTCCGCGACCTGGAAGCCAGCCGCGCGACGGCGGTCGAGGACGCCGCCCTGCGGCTGCGGCGCATCGAACGCGACCTGCACGACGGCGCGCAGGCCCAGCTCGTCGCGCTGACCATGAAGCTGGGCCTGGCCAAGGAAGAGCTCGCCGGTCATGGCCTCCCGCAGGTCGAACACCTCGTCACGGCCGCCCACGCGAACGCGAAGCAGGCCCTCGTCGAGCTGCGCGACCTCGCTCGCGGCATCCACCCCGCCGCCCTCGACGCGGGCCTCGACGTCGCCCTCGCCACCCTCGTCGCCACATCCGGGATCGACGCGCGCGTCTTCGCCGACCTGTCGCGCCGGCCGCCGCCGTCGCTGGAGACGATCGTCTACTTCAGCGCGGCCGAGCTGCTCACGAACGCCGCGAAACACGGCGGGACCACGCTGGTCGAGGTCACCGAGGAGCACGACGTCCTGTGGCTGCGCGTGCGCGACCACGGGCCGGGTGGCGCCCGGGTCGTGCCGGGAGGCGGCCTGGCCGGGGTCGCCGAGCGGCTGCGGACGGTCGACGGCGAGCTGGCCGTCGTGAGCCCGCCGGGCGGTCCGACCGAAGTGACCGCGCGGGTGCCGCTGCCCCGCTAGGGTCGCGGCATGCGGATCGTCATCGCGGAGGACTCCACCATCCTGCGCCAGGGCCTGGTCGAGCTGCTGACCTTCCGCGGCCACGAGGTCGTCGCCGCGGTGAAGGACGCCGGCGCGCTGCGGGACGCGGTCGGCACCCTCGACCCCGATGTGTCCATTGTGGACATCCGGATGCCGCCGACGCACACCGACGAAGGCCTGCGCGCGGCGATCGCGCTGCGTCGCGAGGTGCCCGGATGCGCCCTCCTGCTGTTCTCCCAGTACGTCGAAACGAAGTACGCCGCCCAGCTGCTCGCCGACCGCGCGGGCGGCGTCGGCTACCTGCTCAAGGACCGCGTCGCCGAGGTGTCGGACTTCCTCGACGCGCTGCGCCGCGTCGCCGACGGCGAGACCGTGCTCGATCCCGAAGTCGTCAGCCAGCTGTTCTCGGCGACGCGCCAGACCGACGCGCTCGGCGGGCTCACCCCGCGTGAGCGCGAAGTCCTCGGGCTGATGGCGGAAGGCCGGTCGAACTCCGCGATCGCCGCGAAGCTGTTCCTCTCGGCCGGCTCGGTCGAGAAGTACGTGACGTCGATCTTCGGCAAGCTCGGCCTGCCACCGTCCGAAGAGGACAATCGGCGGGTGCTGGCCGTGTTGCGCTACCTGGATTCCTGAGCCAGCAGGCCGTCGACGAGCGCGCGCAGTCCCGCCTGGTAGGTGTCGCGGGCGGTCAGCTCCGGCCAGCGGTCCCCGACCGCGGCCAGGCTCGGGAACCGCGTGGGGTCGAGATCGGCGAAGACCGCGTCGCGATAGCGGGGACGCTCCTGCGCGGCCCGGCGCCCGGAGCGAGCGCGGACCACGATTTCGCCGACCGTGAAGTACCAGACGCCGCGGTAGAGGCCGACCGCCCGCTCCGGCGTGCACCCGCAGGCGATGGCGCCGCCGACGATGGCCTCGACCATCCACAGCGCCGATTCGCCGAGCAGGTCGTCGGCCGTCAGGACCTCCACCGCCTGCGGCCACGCGGCCAGCGAGTCGTGCATGACGGTCGCCGCGGCGACGATGCGCTGGCGCGGATCCGGTGGCAGCTCGGGCCGCGGCAGCTGCTCGGCGTAGTGCTCGAGCAGCTGGATGAGCAGGTCGTCCTTGTCGCGCACGTGGTGGTACAGCGTCGTCGCGCCGACGCCCAGCTCCGCGGCCAGGCGGCGGATCGTCAGCTTCTCCCAGCCGTCGCGGTCGAGGATGGCCCGCGCCGCTTCCAGGATCTCCGGGCGGGACGTCGTCGGCGGCCGTCCGATGCGGCCGGCGGGTCGTGGCATGCCCCCATCATGCCCGCAAGCCGGTCGACACCCGCGGGCCGCCGGTGCTACTTTCGGAACATGTTCGAAAACTATGACCTGTTCAGGCCAACCCGGAAAACGCCGCATCAGAGGGCACGCACTGTCCGGCGGCCCGCTCTCGATCACGTCCGCCGGCACCGGACACGAAACGGCCGTGGCATGAGACGGCCGGTCCTCGTCGTCTGCCTGGCCGTGTCCGGCCTGATGGCGGGCCAGCAGATGCTCAACCCGATCCTGCCGCCGCTCGCGCGCGAGTTCGGCTTCAGTGAGTTCGCGCTGGGCTCGGTGTGGGCGGTCGGCGGCGCGGGTGTCGTGCTGGTCAGCCCGTTCTGGGGCCGCCGGAGCGCGACGTGGGGCCATCGGCCGGTCCTGCTGGTGTCGCTGGGCGGCGCCATGGCCGGCCTGCTCGCGTTCGCCGTCTTCGCCCAGCTCGGGCTGTCCGGAGCCCTGGCCGTGCCGGTGCTGTTCACGGGCGTTCTGCTCGCCCGCGGCGTCTTGTTCGGCCTCGCTTGGGCCGCGACGCCGGTGACCGCGCAGTCCTACATCGCCGACGTGACCGACGGCCCGGCCGAGCGCGTCCGCGGGATGGCGATGTTCGGTGCCGCCCAGGGCCTCGCGCTGGCCGTCGGTCCGGCGCTCGGCGGCCTCCTGAGCCTCACCGGGAACCTGCTGGTCCCGATCTACGCGGCACCGGTGATCCTGGCCGTGATCGCCGCGGTCATCGCCTTCGCGCTGCCGAAGCCGCCGAAACGGACCGCCGTCGTCACGGCGGAAGTCAGCCCGTTCGACCGGCGCCTGTGGCCGTTCCTGGCCATCGGCCTCGGCCTCTACCTCGCGCTCGCGATCGTGCTCATGACCGTCGGCTTCCTGGTGCAGGACCGGCTCGGGCTGGCCACGGCGGAAACCGGCCGCGTCACGAGCCTGGTCATGCTGGCCGGCGCCGGGATGATCACCCTGGTCCAGATCGTGGCCGTCCCGCGGCTGAACTGGGCGCCGCTGCGGCTGATCCGCGTGGGCGCGGTGGTGATGACCGGCGGGATGCTGGTGGTCGCCGCCGGCACCAGCGGGGTCCTGCTCGGTGCGGGCGTGGCCGTGCTCGGCGCCGGGATGGGGTTCGCGACACCGGGGTTCATGTCCGCGCCGACGCTGCTCGCCACGCGCGAGGAGCAGGGCGCCGTCGCCGGGCTCATGGGGTCGAGCAGCGCGCTGGCGTTCATGGGTGGCCCGCTGGTGGGGACCGGGCTGTACGAGATCTCGCCCGTCGTGCCGTACGTCGCCGGCGCGGTGCTGCTGGCCGGCCTGACGGCGTTCGCGTTCACCGGCGTCCCGGGCGCCGAGCCCGCGAAGGAGCCCGTGGCTCCCTAGGCTGGAGCGCATGTACTCCACCGAGATCGAGGTCCGCACCGGCTCCGAAGCCGTCGTCCACGACCTCACCCACGAGGCCGAGGCGTTCCTGCGCGACGCCGACGCGGCGGACGGGCTGCTGCACGTCTGGGTCCCGCACGCCACCGCCGGGCTGGCGATCCTCGAGACCGGCGCCGGCAGCGACGAGGACCTGCTGACCGCGCTCGACGAGCTGCTCCCCCGCGACGGCCGCTGGCGGCACCGGCACGGGAGCCCGGGTCACGGCCGTGACCACGTGCTGCCGGCGCTGGTGCCGCCCTACGCGACCATCCCGGTGCTCGGCGGCGTCCTCGCGCTGGGCACCTGGCAGTCGATCTGCCTAGTGGACACCAACCTCGACAACCCGGTCCGCAAGGTGCGGTTCAGCCTGCTGGCGGGCTGACCGGCCCGGCCACAGCACCAGCACCAGCCCGGCGGCCAGCAGTGCGCCGAGCACCCAGATCCCGGTCGTGACGTCGGGTGCGTCCGGCACGCCCTGGAGCAGGCTGCGCAGCCCTTCGGCCGAGAAGCGGAACGGCGTCCACGACCACAGCAGCGCGCGGTAGGCCGGGTTCAGCAGCTCCGGGACCTGGCCGGCGACCGCGGGCGCGACCAGGTACAGCGGCCCGAGCACGGCCATCGCGCGCAGCCCGAGCAGGCGCAGCAGCCCGGCCTGCACGGCGGCGAACGCCGTCGCGGCGAGGAAGACGAAGCCGAGGACTCCGGCGTCCAGCGGGAGCGTGGCGTCCCACAGCGCGAAGAACCCGGCGACGACCGCCGTGACCAGCACGCCGACCCCGACGACCTGCGCGAACCGCGCGCCCGCCCCGATCGTGCGGCCGGCCCGCTTCGCCAGCTGCGTCAGCGCGAGGCCGCCCGCGAGCGCGCCGATCCAGGCGAGCGCGGACGCCGCCAGCGGCGCGGTCCGGCCGGCGAGGCTCACCGGGTGCAGCACCTCCTGCTTCGGTGGCCCGGCCAGCGCGGCCGCGGCGCCGGTGAGCGCCTGCTGCGCGACCTGGGTGCCCGCCGGGTTGACCGCGCCGGACGTCACGACCGTCGCGGACGGGCCGGGCCCGAGTTCGAGCACCGCGTAGACCTTCTTGTCCTCCAGCAGCTGCCGTGCTTCGGACGGCGACGCGACGGTCCAGCCGAGCTGGCCGCCGCCGTGGGCGGTGACGCGCTGCGCCACTTCGGGCGGCGCGGCGAGCGCGACCGGGACGTGGTCCGGCGCGACGGTGGCCTGCGCGCCGAAGGTGAGGAACCCGAGCACCACGGCCACCAGTGCGCCGGCCACCGCCGCGACCAGGGCGAGCGCCCCGACGGAACGGGACATGACGACCTCCATTTATTCGTCACTTGTTGAATTGATGCCCAAGGTACGACGCGCCCGCCGAGAAGTCAACGCATGTTGAATAGTGGTCCCGGTAACCTCGAGGTCGTGACGACGAAGCGGCTGGTGCTCTGGGACATCGACCACACGCTGGTGGACTTCACCGGCCTCGGCTCCGCCTGGTACGCCGCGGCGCTGGCCGCGACGACCGGCACCGAGCTGGTCTCCTACCCGGACTTCGGCGGCCGCACCGAGCGTGCGATCAGCACGGACCTGCTGACCGCGCACGGGATCGAGCCGACCGAGGAGCTGCTGCAGGCGCTGTGGCTGGCACTGATCGCGGAGTCCGAGCGGGCCGTCGAGCGCCTGCCGGCGTCGGGCCGGGCGCTGCCGGGCGCGGCCGAGGCGCTGGCCGCGTTCGCCGGCCAGGACGGCGTCGTGCAGTCGCTCGTCACCGGCAACCTGCCGGAGATCTCGCGGCACAAGCTGGCCGCGTTCGGCCTGGACGAGCACCTCGACCTGGAGATCGGCGGCTACGGCACGCTCTCGGCGCACCGGCCGGACCTCGTGCCGCACGCCGTCGCGCAGGCCGCGGCCAAGCACGGCACGGAGTTCGGCGCCGTGGTCGTCATCGGCGACACCCCGAACGACGTCGAAGCCGCCCTGGACCACGGCGCGGTCTCGGTCGCGGTGGCGACCGGCCACTACGCTCCGGAGGAGCTGCGGGCGGCGGGCGCGCACACGGTGTTGCCGGATCTGGCCGACATCGACGCCGTCCGGGCCGCGGTTCTGGGCTGAGCCTGGTCCTTCCGAGGGGGTGACCCTCAGTCGAAGGGAGGACTCCCCTAGGGGAAAAGTCGTTCCTTTGCCTGATGCCCGCGGCGGCCGCGGTCGCCAGACTCTTCTCCATGACCGAAACAGGGGCGGCGGCCGGGTCCGCCGGAGGGGGACGCATCCGCGGGACGGTCGCGGTGCTGAGGCAGCGGCTGCCGTTCACCAGCGGCGTCACGCTCGCCATGCTGGTGCTGGCCGTCGTCACGGGTGCGCTGTGGAACGCCGCGGAAGACCGGGCGGCCTATCCGTTCGTCGCCTACGGGCTGCCGTCGCTGGAGGCGGGCCGGTGGTGGACGATGCTCACCGGGCCGTTCTTCGCCGTCATCCCCTGGTATTACCTGCCGATGGTCGGCAGCTTCGCGCTCTTCGCCGGTTTCGCCGAGTGGAAGCTGGGCACGCGTCGCGCGATGGCCGTGACGATCGGCGGCCAGTTCGTCGCGGTGCTCGTCGCGACGCAGTTCCTCGCGCTGTCCCGCAACTCCGGCTGGCTGTGGGCGGAACGCGTCGCGGGCAGCCTCGACGTCGGCTTCTCGGGTGGCGCGCTGGCCGCGGTCGCGGTCGCCAGCGCGACACTGCGGCCGCCGTGGGCGCTGCGGCTGCGGGCGGGGCTGTGCGTGTACGCCGGCGTCGCGATCGTCTACGTCGGCACGCTCGCCGACCTCGTGCACTTCTTCGCGCTGGTGGTGGCGATCCCGCTCGGCAACCGGCTCGTCGGGGCCCGCCGGGTGCCGTCGGCGGGGCCGAACCTGCGGGAGTGGCGGCTGCTGACCGTCGCGGGCCTGCTGTTGCTCACCATCGCCGAGATCGTGATGTTCCTGGTGCCGGGCGACGGCCCGTTCGGGTCAGCGGAAGGGGTTTCGCTGTCGGCGCCGGAGCTGGCGGTGCTGGTGCTCCTCGTCGTGCCGATGCTCAACGGGCTGCGCAAGGGCGGCCGGGTCGCGTGGCGCTGGGCGGTCGCGTTGTCGGCTTTCGTGACGCTGCAAGGACTTGTCGTCGGGACGCTGGCCGGGCTGGCCGACCTCCTCGGCGGCGACTACGACACCACGGGCCTGCCGCTGTTCATGGTGGACAATCTCTTGTGGACGATCGAACTGGTCGTCTTGCTGGCCGCGCAGCACGCTTTCCGCGTGCCGTCGCGGCGACGGCAGCGGCGGCACAGCCAGGGGCCGGGGCCCGCGCTGGCCCGCACGCTGCTCGGACGGCACGGTGGAAGCACGCTGTCGTGGATGACGACGTGGCCGCGCAACACCTACTTCGTCCCCCAGAACGGCCGGTCGTACCTGGCCTACCGGCGGCACGCGGGCGTCGCGGTGGCGCTGGGCGACCCGATCGCCCCGGACGGCACGGCGGCGGCCACGGTCACGGAGTTCGCCGCGATGTGCGAGAACTCGGGCCTGGTGCCGTGCGTGTTCTCGGCGACGGAGGCGACGGTCGCGGCGACGCGCGAGCTGGGCTGGCAGCACGTCCAGGTGGCCGAGGACAACGTGCTCGACCTGGAGGGCCTGGAGTTCCGCGGCAAGGCGTGGCAGGACGTCCGCTCGGCGCTGAACAAGGCGGCCAAGCAGGACATCGAGTTCCGGCTGATCCGCTTGGCCGACCAGCCGGAACCGATCCTCGCGCAGGTGCGGGCGCTGTCGGAGGAATGGATGTCGGGCAAGGGAATGCCGGAGATGGGCTTCACCCTGGGCGGCCTGGACGAGGCCATGGACCCGGCGACGCGGGTGGGCCTGGCGGTGGACGCGGAGGGAACGGTCCACGGCGTGACATCGTGGCTGCCGGTGTACACGGGAGCGGGCAAGATCGGCGGCTGGACCCTGGACGTCATGCGCCGCAGCGCCCACGGTTTCCGCCCGGTGATGGAGTTCCTGATCGCGTCGGCCTGCCTGGAGTTCCGCGCGGAGGGAGCCCGGTTCGTGTCGCTGTCGGGAGCGCCTTTGGCCCGTAGCGGAACCGGGGCGCCGGCGCGTCCGGTGGACCGGGCACTGGAGTCGCTCGGGCGCGTGATGGAGCCGTACTACGGATTCCGTTCGCTGCACGCGTTCAAGGCGAAGTTCCAGCCGCGCCGGGTGCCGCTGTACCTGGCGTACCGGGACGAGGCCGACCTGCCGCGGGTGGGGCTGGCGCTGAGCCGGGCTTACCTGCCGGACGTCCGGCTGCGGGAGCTGGCGAAGCTGGTCAGCGGCTCCCGCGCACACTGATCCGCTTCGGCAAGCGGCTCTTGCGCCCCGGCGGGCGGAACGAGAAAGGGCGGCGCCGGGTGGGCAGACCTGCGGCGCGTCCGGCTGCGGGAGCTGGCGAAGCTGGTCAGCGGCTCTTGCGCCGGCTGATCACGTTCTCGTCCTTCTCGGTCTTCCGCCGGTCATGACTTCGTCGCGCTGCTCCGGACGTCCGGGACCCGTGGCCGACGCGGAGCACGAAACCGTCCGCAGCGGCCCGGATCACGCGAGCCGTCTTCCCGCCTCACCGGTCATGGGTGCACAGCCTGCCGAATTCCGGCGTCGCGCGGCAGCGGTGTGCCTACCTCGGCGGCGTGGTCGGGTTCGGGACGAACCGGTAGCTGCGCACGATCCGCAGCAGGTCGTCGCGGACCGAACCACCGGCGCGGTCGCTGTCCGCGTATGCCACCACCACGCCCGACGCTCCCGCACCGCTCCCGAACCCCATGGCCGCGACCAGGGCGTGCTTCGCCGCGCACTCCCCCGTTCCCGGCATCACCTGGGCGACGACCACCCGGGCCGGGGCCTTCGTGCCGTCGGCTTTGGTGATCTCCGCGTCCGTGCCCGGCTCCGCCTCGAGCGTCCCGCCGTACGCCGCCGTCGTCAGGTCCGTGGCCGCCTTGCGGGCCGCCGCCTCGGGGTCCGCCACCGGCTCCGTTGTGACGCCCGCGCCGCCCAGGGGCGCCCGGCCGCACGCGTTCCTGCCCAGGAACGCGCTCGTGATCAGCCGGATCCCGGCCCCGGCCCAGCTCTGCTGCGTGTCCGGGGCCGGTTGCCAGTCCGGCGGGACGTCGTAGGCATACGAACCCACCTGGCCCGCCACCGCCTGCCAGCCGGGGACCACCGCGGGCACCACGGCCCGCGGTGCCGGCGTCTCGATGACCGGTGCGGGTGCCGACGCCGCCGGGCGGGGTTTGCCCACGCCCAGCGCGTTCAGGATTCCCGCGACCAGCGCGATGAACGCCAGCCCGAACCAGGGCGCCCGCCGCCACTTCAGCGGTTTCGGCGCCGGCCGGATCCGCTTCGGACGCGCGCGCGGCGTGTCCGCGGGCTCCGAACCGCCCATCAGGACCGGACGAGCTTGACCAGGTGCTCGACGACGGCGTCGACCGCGATCTCCTCGCGCTCGCCCGAGCGCCGGTCCTTGACCTCGACGACGCCGTTGGCCAGGCCGCGCCCGACCACGAGGATGGTCGGCACGCCGACCAGCTCGGCGTCGGCGAACTTGACGCCCGGCGTCGCCTTGCGGTCGTCGAGGATGACCTCGAGGCCGGCCGCGTCCAGCTCGGCGGCGATCTTCTCGGCGCCGGCCGCGACGGTCTCGTCCTTGCCCGCGATGACGATGTGCACGTCGAACGGCGACACCTCGCGCGGCCAGATCAGGCCCAGGTCGTCGTGGTTCTGCTCGGCGAGGACGCCGACCAGCCGCGAGACGCCGACGCCGTAGGAGCCCATCGTGATCCGGATCGGCTTGGAGTCGGGGCCGAGCGCGTCCACCTCGAACGCGTCGGTGTACTTGCGGCCGAGCTGGAAGATGTGCCCGATCTCGATGCCGCGCGCGGCGACGAGCGTGCCGTGCCCGTCCGGCGACGGGTCGCCCTCGCGGACCTCGGCGGCCTCGATGGTGCCGTCCGGGGTGAAGTCGCGGCCGGCCAGCAGGTCGACGACGTGGTGGTCGACCTTGTCGGCCCCGGTGACCCAGGCGGTGCCGGGGACGATCCGCGGGTCGGCGAGGTAGCGCACGCCGTTGTCCTGCAACGCCTTCGGGCCGATGTAGCCCTTGACGAGGAACGGGTTCTTCGCGAAGTCGGCCTCGTCGAGCAGCGCGACCTCGGCCGGCTCCAGCGACGCTTCGAGGCGCTTCATGTCCACTTCGCGGTCGCCCGGGACCGCGACGCAGACCAGCTCCCACTCGGCGGAGCCCGGCTGACGCGTCTTGAGCATGACGTTCTTCAGCGTGTCCGCGGCGGTGAACGTGCGGCCGAGATCCGCCTTGTTGAGGAACTCGACGAGCGACTCGATGGTGGGCGTGTTCGGCGTGTGGTGCACCTGCGCCTCCGGGCGGCCTTCGATGGGCTGCGCGGGCGGCGGCGGCGTGACGACGGCTTCGACGTTCGCCGCGTACCCCGACTCGGTGCTGCGGACGTAGGTGTCCTCGCCCGTCTCGGCGACGGCGAGGAACTCCTCGGACGCCGAGCCGCCCATCGCCCCCGACGTCGCCTTCACGACGACGTACTCGAGGCCGAGGCGGTCGAACAGCTTGATGTAGGCGTCGCGGTGGGCCTGGTAGGAGCGGGCGAGACCCTCGTCGTCGAGGTCGAAAGAGTAGGAGTCCTTCATGACGAACTCGCGGCCGCGGAGGATCCCGGCGCGGGGACGCGCTTCGTCGCGGTACTTGGTCTGGATCTGGTAGAGCGTGACCGGGTAGTCGCGGTACGAGCTGTACTCGCCCTTCACGGTGAGGGCGAACAGCTCCTCGTGCGTCGGGCCGAGGAGGTAGTCGGCGCCCTTGCGGTCCTTGAGGCGGAAGAGGCCGTCGCCGTACTCGGTCCAGCGGCCGGTGGCCTCGTAGGGCTCTTTCGGCAGCAACGCGGGGAACTGGATCTCCTGCGCGCCGATGGCGTTCATCTCTTCGCGGACGACGGCCTCGATGCGGCGCAGGACGCGCAGGCCCAGCGGCAGCCAGGAGTACCCGCCCGGGGCGACCCGGCGGACATAGCCGGCGCGTACCAGGAGCCGGTGGCTCGGTACCTCGGCGTCCGCCGGATCCTCGCGCAACGTGCGAAGGAACAACGACGAAGTCCTGGTGATCACTGCGGGGCTCCCTGCTCCGGGCGGGTGTGAATATCCCGCTCAGGGTAGTCAACGACCCGGCCGCGACTCCAACGGGTTACTCGGCGCCCGGTTTTTGTCGGTGGTGGCCGCTAGCTTCACGACATGGCGATCCACATGGGCATGATCACGATCGACTGCGCGGACCCCAGAGGCCTGGCGCAGTTCTGGACGGCAGCGCTGGGCACGACGGTGGCGCAGGACTACGACGGCGAGTTCCTGGTGCTGGCCCCGCCCGAGGGCGGGCTGCCGCTGGGGCTGCAGCGGGTACCGGAGCCGCGGCCGGGGAAGAACAGGGTGCACATCGACTTCGGCGGTGACGACCGGGCTGCGGAGGTCGAGCGGCTCGTCGGGTTGGGGGCCGAGGAGGTGGATGAGCACGAGGTGCCTGGGCTGGCTTGGACCGTGCTGCGGGATCCGGAGGGGAACGAGTTCTGCGTTTCCGGGTGAGTCGGGTCGGGTGCCAGAGGGCCGGCCGGGGGTGAGGGGCCGGGGTGGGCGGGTGAGGAGGCGGTCGCAAGGTGAGCGGGCGGCTGGGGTGAGCGGGCTGCCCGGGCGAGCAGGCAGCCGGAAGGTGGGTAGGCCGGTGGGTAAGCCCGCTCTGGGCGCGGTCAGGCGGCCTCCGAGCCGGGCCTTCCCAGCCGGCGCGCAAGGCCCTCGCGGGAAGCCGCGAGGCGAGCGAGCCCTCCGCGCCAACCGGCCCGCGAGACCTCGGCGCGGGTGCCCGCTTCGACGTCCGCGACTCCGCCGGCTCGGCGCACCTGGTCGTCGACCTGCAGGGCCGCTTCCCGCGCTAGCGGGTAGAAAGGCGGCATGAGCGCTCGCGTACTACTGCCCTGGCCCGACATCGAGGTACCGGACGGGCTCGACGCCGCCTGCTACGACGGCGTCGAGCCGCCACCGGCCGGCCTGGACGGCGTCGAGTTCTACGTGCTGCCCTACGACCGCGGGCCGGAACCGCCGAAGCTCATCGGGGAGCTGCCCGCGTTGCGCGTGGTGCAGTCGCTGTCGGCAGGGGTCGAGACGCTCGTGCCGCTGCTGCCCGAGGGGGTGCGGCTGGCCAATGGGCGCGGGCTGCACGACCTGAGCGTCGCCGAGCACGCCCTCGCGCTGATCCATGCCGCCCAGCGCGACCTGCCGCGCTGGTTCGCGCAGCAGGCCCGCGGCGAGTGGGTGCGCGAGCACACGCGGTCGCTCGCCGACAGCCGGGTGCTCCTGGTCGGCTACGGCTCCATCGGGCAGGCGATCGAGCGCCAGCTGGTCGCCGCCGAGGCCGTCGTGACGCGGGTGGCGAGCCGGGCGCGGCCGGCGGAGGACGTCCACGGCGTCGACGAACTGCCCGGCCTGCTGCCCGCTGCCGACATCGTGGTCCTGATCCTGCCGGACACCCCCGCGACGCGCGGCCTCATCGACGCGAAGGCTCTGCGCGCGCTGCCCGACGACGCCCTGGTGGTCAACGTCGGCCGCGGCACGGCGATCGACACCGACGCCCTCGTCGCCGAGACGCGCACCGGACGCCTGCGCGCCGCCCTCGACGTCGTGGACCCGGAACCGCTGCCCGCCGGCCATCCACTGTGGACGACGAAGGGCGTGGTCATCACCCCGCACATCGCGGGCGGCTCGGCCTCGTTCTACCCGCGGGCGAAGAAGCTGGTGGCGGAGCAGCTGCGCCGGTACGTCCGGGGCGAGGAGCTGCTCAACCTCGTAGCGCGCTGACGGCGGCGGTGCCGGACAGGACGTACACGTGCCATTCGTCGTCGACGCGATATCCGCACCGCTCGTAAACGCCCAGCGCGCGGTGCGCATTGTCGACGTCGACGTTCAGCGCCGACCGGTCGAATCCGGCGGCCTTGGCCGCCAGCAGCGTGTGGCCCAGCAGCCCTGACGCGACGCCGCGGCCACGCAGCGCCGCGCGCGTTCCCACCCAGCTGGCGTAGTGCTCGCGCACGCCCGTCACCTCGGCCTCGGACGCGTAGAAGTGGCTCAGCACGAAGGCCAGGACCTTGTCGCCGTCGAGGATGAGGAACGACAGGTCCGGCCGGAAGTCCTTCGAGCCGGTGACCAGGTGGCGCCAGGCGTCGGGCTGGTAGACCGTGCTGCCCCAGTGGTCGCCGAAGGTGTCGTTGCGGGCGTCGAGCGTCGCGAGGTCGTACTTGTAGTCGAAGGGCACCGGCTCCAAGCCGTCCGGCAGCGGTGGCTGCGGCGGCAGGTCGGCGAGCCCGGCGCGCATGTTCACCATCGTCCGCGCGTGCGTGAACCCGGCGCCGGCGAGGACGCCGGCGATCCACCGCTCGTTCTGGTGGTGGCCGTGGTGCAGTTCGAGCGGCGCGCCCGGGAAGGCGCGCTCGTGGACCTCGCGGGCCGTCCGGCGGAACCACTCGATCAGGTGAGCGCCGACGGCGTCGGTGCGGTGGCGCGGGTGCACGACCGACTGGAGGCGGACCATGTGGACGGGGTCCGCGGCGTCGCGGCGGCGGACCAGCCCGTAGCCGACGAGCTCGCCGTCCGCCCACGCGCCGGTCGTGGCGCGGGCCAGGTCGATGTTGGGGCCCGCCAGCTCCTCGCGGAGGTCGTCTTCGGCGAGGTGTTCCCCCGTCCGGTCGGTTTCCTCGGCGGCGGCGTACAGGCGGGTCAGCGCCGGGACGTCGGCGAGGGTCAGCGGGCGCCAGGTCAGGTCCATGGCGGGAGGCTAGGCCGGACGGCGGTGCCCGCGCACCCCGATTTACGCTCGGGACGTGCTGGTGCTCCTGCCTCCCTCCGAGACCAAGGCCGACGGCGGCCGCGGCGGTCCGCTCGACCTCGGCGCGCTGTCGTTCCCCGAGCTGAACCCGACGCGCGCGAAGCTCGCGGACGCGCTCGTCGAGCTGGCCGCCGACGTCCCGGCCAGCCTCGCGGCACTGGGCCTCACCGAGCGCCAGGCCGGGGAGGTCACGCGCAATGCCCGGCTGTGGACGTCGCCCACCATGCCGGCGCTGCGCCGCTACACCGGCGTCCTCTACGACGCGCTCGACGTCAAGAGCTTCACGAAAGCCGGCCTGGAGAAGGCGCACCGGCGGCTGGCGGTGACGTCGTCGCTGTTCGGCGTGGTGTCGGCGACCGACCCGATCCCGGCGTACCGGCTGTCGGGCGGGAACTCGCTGCCGTCGCTCGGGACCGTCCGCGGGCTGTGGAAACCGGTGCTCGAGCCGGTCCTGCGCGGAGTCGAGGGCCTGGTCGTCGACCTGCGGTCGGGCACGTACTCGGCGTTCGCGAAGCTGCGCCCGGACGCGGTGACCGTCCGCGTGGTGACGGAGAACGCCCACGGCGAGCGCGTGACGGTCAGCCACTTCAACAAGGCGTACAAGGGACGGCTCGCGCACGTGCTGGCGGCCACCCGCGCCGAACCGTCCACTGTGGACCAGCTGGTCAAGGTGATCGGCAGGGCGGGCCTGACCGTCGAGCGCACCGGCGAGCACGCGCTCGAGCTGGTCACCGAGGGCTGACGACCCGTTCGACGGCGAAACGGCCGGGCGCGCGTCGGCCTCAGCAACGCGAGGCGCGTCCGTCGCGAGATCCGGGCTCAGCTCACTCGGCCGCCATCGCTCGGCCGCCCCGGACCGCCGCGCCATCGAGCAACGCGAGCAGCGCGCCGAGGTCCGATTCCGTGGCCGGCCGCAGGCAGTAGACGCTCAAAAGCGGTCCGGCGCGAACGGTGTCAGGTCGAAGCCCGGGTCCTCGCCCAGCGCGACCGCCGCGATGAGCTTGCCCGCGAACGGCGCGTTCGTCAGCCCGCCCGCGCCGAAGCCCGTCGACACCGCCAGGCCCGGGCGGATCGAGCCCAGCACCGGCAGGCCGTCGGGCGTGCCGGGGCGGAAGCCGACGCGGGTCTCCGCCAGCGTCGCGTCCGCCAGGCCGGGCGCGACCGCCAGCGCGTTGTCCAGTACCTCGCGCTGGCCGGCCGCCGTCACGCGGTAGTCGAAGCCCGAGCCCGCCTCGCGGGTCGCGCCCGCCACCACCCGGCCGCCGCCGAACGCCAGCAGGTAGTGGCTCGTGCGGGGCAGCACCACCGGCCACGCCGCCGTGTCCGTGCCCGGCAGGTCGAAGTGGCTGATCTGGCCGCGGTGCGGCGTCACCGGCAGGTCGACGCCCAGCGGTGCCAGCAGGTCCCGGCTCCACGCGCCGGCGGCGACCACGACGCTGTCCGCGTCGATCGGCCCGGCCACGCCGGCGACCGTCCCGTCGGCCCGGAACGCCACCTCGCCTTCGACGAACTTCGCGCCGCGGCGTTCGGCGTCCTGCAGCAGGGCGCGGCGCAGCTCGTGCCCGTCGACGCGGCCCGCGCCGGCCAGGTGCACCGCGCCCAGCCCGGGCGCCAGCGGCGGGAACAGCTCGCGTGCCTGCGCCGGGTCGAGCCGGCGGACTTCGCCGATCTCCGGTGCGTCCGCGGCCCGCTCGGCCAGCCGCTGCTGCGCTTCGGCCAGCTCGGTGTCGTCGGCCGAGACGATCATCCCGCCGACGACCTCGAACGACGAGCCCGGCAGCTGCTCGGCGAACTCCCGGTAGTACCGGCCGGCGGCCGCCGCGAGCGGGTACAGCGCGTCATCCCGGCGCGACGTCCACGGGCTGACGATCCCGGCGCCGGCCTCGGTGGCCGTCCCCGGCCGCGCCGCGTCCGCCACGACCACTTCCGCGCCGCGGGCCGCCAGGTGCCAGGCCGTCGCCGCGCCGCCGATTCCGCTTCCGATCACGAGCACTCGCATGCTTCCCACCCTGCCCGATCGTGCCGCGCCGGGGCCAACGGGATACGCCCCGCGTGCTGCCCGGCCGCCGTATGCTGCGCGCCATGCCGAGCCGTGCCGAGCGGTATGTCGCCCATCTCGACACCCTGACCGGGAACACCGAGCCCCGGCTGCAGCCGATCCCGTCGACCCACGCCGGGCTCGACGACGTCATCGCGTTCGTCTACGCCGACGAGCCGGAGCCGCGGTACCTGACCGGCGCGACGTACGGTCTTTCGCTGGCCGACCACCCGGAGTGGCACGGCGTGAAACCGGAACTGTGGATCAGCGTCCGGTCCGACGACCCGGTCTGGGCACTGGCCATCGGCTACCTCGCCGAGCAGCTGCGCGGTACGTGCCCGTTCGTCTACGGCGACACGATCGACTTCGGCCAGCCGATCGCGCCCGAGTCCGCGATGACGGCGTTCGCGGTGTCGGCCCCGGCCGGCCTCGATGCCCACCAGTACACGCTGATCGACATCGGCGGCGCGCCGGTGAGCATCGCCGGCTGCTACCCGGTGCACGACACCGAGCGCAGGTACATCCGCGAGCACGGCATCGACGCGTTCTGGCAGCTGGACTGGGACCTCTACGACGTCCGGCGCCCGCCGGTGGTCTGATACGCGGCCGTCGCGAGCCGCACGAACGAGCGGACCAGCGGGCCGGCGTCCTTCCACGCGACGACCACGGGGTTCGGCGCCAGGTCCGTGATCGGCACCACCGCCAGCTCGCCCGGCGGCCGGTGCCCGAGCGGCATCAGGCCTACGGTCCCGTTCCACAGCACGGCCTGCAGGCACTCCTGGACAGCTCGCACCACCGGCCCTTCGCGGCGCTCGCCGCCGTGCCAGTACGCCTGCCAAACCGGGTCGGTGCCGTCCGGGAACCGGAACCAGCGCCGTCCGGCGAGGTCGGCGAGGTCGAGGTGGCCGCGGGCGGCCAGCGGGTCGTCGGCGCGCAGGACCGCACCCACCGGATCCGCCCGTAGCTCGCGCACCGCCAGGCCGGTCTCGTCGAACGGCCCGCGGGTCAGCGCGACGTCGACCAGCCCGGCGCGCAGGCCGCACGTCGGATCGGTCAGGTCCGTGTCGCGGACGCGGACCTCGACGCCGGGGTGCTGACGACGGTAGGCGCCGGCGAGGCGCGTCGCGCCCGGGTCGGCGCCGTCGCCGAGGATGCCGACGGTGAGCGTCGGCGCGCCCGCCGCCGTGGCCACCCGCTCCCGCGCCCGGTCGGCGTGGTCGAGCAGCGCCCGCGCCTCGGCCAGCAGCGCCGTCCCCGCCGGGGTGAGCGTGACCCCCGCGGCCGAACGCAGCAGCAGGACGGCCCCGACGTCGGTTTCCAGCTGCTTGATCGCCCGGCTCAGCGGCGGCTGGCTCATGTGCAGCCGCGCGGCGGCCCGGCCGAAGTGCCGTTCCTCGGCGACGGCCACGAAGTACCGCAGGGTCCGCAGCTCCATCTCAGCCCTCGCCGTCGAACGGCCACGCTGTATCGGGGAACACGCGGGCCCACCAGTGCGGCTGGACGTCCCGCAGCCGCAGCGCCCGCCACCGGCGCGGGTCCGCGGCCTCGGGCACGGCGACCTCGACGTCCGGGCCGTGCGAGAAGAGCCGTTCCTGGCAGACCCCGCACGGCGCGAGGATCCAGTACCCGCGATCCCCGTCGGCGGCGGTCACGCACACCGAGCCGGTGACGCGCCGCCCCAGCTTGAAGGCCTCGCAGAGGGCGCCGGTTTCGTGGCACAGGCTGACGGCCTGGTTCGGGAAGTCCGGCGCCGTGCTCGTGAGCACCGTGCCGTCGTCGAGACGCAGGGCCGCCGCCCCGGACCACGCCGTCCCGCCGAAACGGTTTCGCGCCAGCGCGATCGCGGCATCCACCAGCTCCTGATCGACGGCCATGGCCGAACCCTAGCGCCGACCGGCGACGATAGGCACCGGGTATCGGCGCGACGGAACCGGTCTTGGACGGCGGCCGCGTCCCGGCGGTGGAATCGGGGCATGACCGAGCTGACCGATCCCGCCGTGCACGTCGGCGGCGCCCGGGAGATCGCCCCGGACCTGCTGGTGATCCCGAACGCCGGCGTCGACCTCGTGCCCAACATCGGTGTCGTCGGCGGCACCGAAGCCGTTCTCGTCGTCGACACCGGCATCGGCACCGAGAACGCTTCGCAGGTGCTCGCCTTCGCGAGCGAAGTTGCGAAGGGCCGTCGCCTGTATCTGACGACGACACACTTCCACCCCGAGCACGCCTTCGGCGCGCAAGCGTTCGCCGGGTCGGCCACCTACCTGGTCAACCGCGCCCAGGCCGAGGACCTCGCCACGAAGGGCGCGGGGTACCTGGAGATGTTCCGCGGCCTCGGCGAGGTGGTGGCCCGCCGCCTCGACGGCGTCCGGATCCCGGCCCCGGACGTCGTCTACGACGGCTCGCACGAGCTCGACCTCGGCGGCCGGACCGTCCGGCTGCGCCCCACCGGCCGCGGCCACACCCGCGGCGACCAGGTCGTCGAGGTACCGGACGCCGGCGTGCTGTTCACCGGCGACCTGGCCGAGACGGGCCAGTTCGCGATCGTCCCGTGGTTCCCGCCGCACGACACGGACGTCACCGTGGTGGGCTGGCTCGCGGTGCTGGAGGGCCTGGTTTCGACCGGGCCGCGGATCGTGGTGCCGGGGCATGGAGAGGCCGGCGGCGGCGCGGTGCTCACCGATGTCCGTGCCTACCTGCGCGAGCTGCGGGACGAGACCTGGCACCGTCGCGACGCGGGCCTCGACGCCGACGCGATCGCCGCCGAGGTCCGCGCGCTGCTCGCCGGCCGCCATCCGGAGTGGGCCGGGCGGGAGTGGATCGGGCCGGGCGTGGGGTGTTTGTGTGCCGAGCGGTCCGCCGGCGGGTGAGGTACCGCCGGGGGCCGCCGGGGTCGGGCAGCCACGCCGGGATCGTCGGGCCCAAGGGACCGCACGGCACCAGCGGGTCCGGCCCCCCGCTCGACACCGCGACCTCCCGGGCCGAGCCACCACCCGGCGCCGCGGGCCGCCTCTTCGCCGCATTGCCGCGGAAGCGCTCCGGTCGATGCTTACTCCACTCCGAGCACCGCCATCGCCGCGTTGTGACCGGGGATGCCGCTGACACCACCTCCTCGCACCGCGCCCGCGCCGCAGAGCAATACGCGCTCGTGGGCCGTCTCCACGCCCCACTTCCCCGCCGGCCGGTCCTCCGCGAACGGCCAGGACAAATCCCGGTGGAAAATGTGCCCGCGCGGCAGGCCCAGCTCGGCTTCCAGGTCGAGCGGCGTCTTCGCCTCCACACACGGTTTGCCGTCCGGCCCGGTGAGCAAACAGTCCTCGATCGGCTCGGCCAGCACGCTGTTCAGCGAAGCCAGCGTCGCGCGCAACGCCGCTTCGCGCGCTTCCTCGTTACGCCCCTCGAAGAGCCGCGCGGGCATGTGCAGGCCGAACAGCGTCAGGGTCTGCGCTCCGGCCGCGCGTTCGGCCGAACCCAGGATCGACGGGTCCGTGAGCGAGTGGCAGTAGATCTCGCACGGCGGCAGCGTGGGGATCCGCCCCGCCGCCGCCTCGCGATAGGCCGTCTCGAGCTGCGTGTACGTCTCGTTGACGTGGAACGTGCCGCCGAACGCCTCGGCCGGGTCGACGTGCGGGTCACGCAGCTTCGGCAGCCGTGACAGCACCATGTTCACCTTCAGCTGCGCACCTTCCGGGCTCTCCGCCGGTTCCTCGCCCAGCAGCCGCGCCAACGTCGACGGCGCGACGTTCGCCAGGACGTGCCCGCCCCGCACGACGTGCTCGGCGTCGTCACGCCGGTAGCGCACTTCGCCGTCCGGGTCGATCGAAAGCACCTCCGCGCCCGTCACGAGACGCGCGCCCGCGGCGGCCGCCGCCGCGAGTGAGCCCGTGACCGCTCCCATGCCGCCGACCGGGACGTCCCAGTCGCCGGTGCCGTTGCCGATCACGTGGTAGAGCAGGCACCGGTTCTGCCGCAGGTCCTCGCCGCCCGCCGGAGCGAACGTGCCGATCAGCGCGTCGGTGAGCACGACGCCGCGGACGGTGTCGTCGCCGAACCACGCCGTGAGCATCTCGCCGATCGGCCGCTCGAACAGCAGTGACCACGCCTCGGCGTCGCCGACTCGCGCACGGAAGTCCACTTCGGACAGCAATGGCTCGGTCAGGGTGCCGAAGACGCGCTCGGCGACGCGGCCGGCCGCCGCGTAGAACCGCTGCCAGGCCGCGAAATCCGAGGTGGACCCGGTGACCGCGCGGAACGACGCCGCCGTCCGGCCGGCGTCGCCCGTGTCGACAAGGAGACCCGCGTCGCCGGACGGCGTGTACGACGACATCCGGCGCCGCCGCAGCCGGACGTCGAGCCCGAGGTCGGCCACGATCTTCCTCGGCAGCAGGCTGACCAGGTAGGAGTACCGGGAAAGCCGGACGTCCACGCCGTCGAACGCGCGGAACGACACGGCGGCGCCACCGGTCTCGCCGCGCCGTTCGAGCACGAGCACCGACCGGCCCGCCCGCGCCAGGTACGCGGCCGCCACCAGGCCGTTGTGCCCGCCGCCGACGATCACCGCGTCGTAGCCGTCCATCCGCCCCTCCTCGCCAGAGCCTGCCCGTTCATCGTGGCCACGGCCGCGGGCGGAATTCAAGGAAAGGGCGCGAACGGCCCGTTCGCGCAATTCGGTTGCGCCGCCGCCGATCGGTCCGGCAAGCTGACCGGCGAGCCGGCAGGGAGCCGGTGCGTGAGAGCGGGGAGGTGCCTGTCGTGATGACTGTCCGGGCCTTTTCGCGCCCTCACCCACCCGCCCCCCGGAGCTGACCACGCGCCCGGTGGGGCATCCCTGACCAAGGAGAAACCCACCAGTGCGCCAGCACGACTTCGAAGACTTCGACCGGTTCGACGAACAGCCCACCCGCCGCCAGGCGCGGGCACGCCGCCGCGGGCGGCTCGACGAACCCGAACCCACCCGCCGCGGCCGGCTCACCGAAGGCGAGCGCGTCCGCCTCGCGAAACTGCGCGACGACGCCTACACCGAACGGCAGCTGCCCGACGGCGCCGACCGCTGGTCCACCTGGGACGACGCCGAACACGGCCCGCTGCCCCGGCCCGAGTGGGTCGTCACCGAGCTCGCCGCCGTCGACACCGACCTCGGCGTCCTCAAGACCGGCAAGGAAGCCGACGTCCACCTGCTGCGGCGTGGCCTGCCCGGCGCGCCGGGCGTGCTGCTGGCCGCGAAGCGCTACCGCAGCGACGAACACAAGCTGTTCCACCGCGACGCCGGCTACCTCGAGGGACGGCGGATGCGCCGGTCCCGCGAGATGCGCGCGATCGAGCACCGCACGGCGTTCGGCCGCAACCTCATCGCGGAGCAGTGGGCCGTCGCCGAGTTCGCCGCGCTGAGTCGCTTGTGGACACTCGGCGCGCCGGTGCCCTACCCGGTGCAGCGCAACGGCACGGAACTGCTGCTGGAGTTCCTCGGCGAGGACGACGGCACCGCCGCGCCGCGGCTCGCCCAGGTCCGCCCGGAGCCCGGCGAGCTGAAGGACCTGTGGTTCCAGGCGACCGCGGCGCTCGAGCTGCTCGCGTCGGAAGGCCTCGCGCACGGCGACCTCTCGGCCTACAACCTGCTCGTGCACCGGGGCCGGCTGATGGTGATCGACCTGCCGCAGGTGGTCGACGTCGTCGCCAACCCCGGCGGCGTCGAGTTCCTCGCGCGGGACGTGCGCAACCTCGCCGGCTGGTTCCACGGCCGCGGCCTGGGCGAGCACGTCACGAACACCGGCGAGCTCCTGGCGGAGCTGGTTTCCGCGGCCGGAATCGGGTAACCACCGTGGCGGGGTCGCGGATGTGGCATGGAACACGTCTGCGACCCCGCCCACAACCCCCCACCTCGATGCGAAGGACCAAGCCACCCTCAGGTACTATCGATACAGACCGCAACCGGCGGCGTGGATGAGTTGGTGTCCGTCGCCTCCAGAGCCACCGAATGGCTCGCGGTGATCCGTAACCCCCAAGCGGCGCGCAGTGTCGGCAAGCGATAGACACGGTGTGCCGGGTCCGTCCCTGTGAACGCCCATCGCACACCATCTTGCCCTGCCTGCGCGCGGGGAGCCCGGGCCTCCTTGTGACGAACCATGTCCGAGAGGCATTTGTGACCGTCACGTTCAACTCCGGCCCTTCCTCGACGTCCGCTCACGCGGGCCGTCCCGACCGCAAGCCGCGCACGCGGCCCGCGGGCGGCGACATGCTCCGCGACGACGCCGTCGAGCTCGTGGCCACCAAGACCTTCGCCCAGCTGGGCCTGCCGGAGCCGCTGCTGCGCGCGCTGGCCGAGGCGGGCATCGACAGCCCGTTCCCCATCCAGTCGGCGACCATCCCGGACGCGCTGGCCGGCCGTGACGTCCTGGGCCGCGCCCAGACCGGCTCCGGCAAGACGCTCGCCTTCGGCCTGGCCATGCTGGCCCGGCTCGACGGCGGCAAGGCCCGGCCGAAGCGCCCCCGCGCGCTGATCCTGGTCCCGACCCGCGAGCTGGCCATGCAGGTCGCCGACTCGCTGACCCCGCTGGCCAAGTCCCTGGGCCTGTGGTGCCGCACCGCCGTCGGCGGGATGGCCTTCGCCCGTCAGGCGGACGCGCTCTCCCGCGGCGTCGACCTGCTGATCGCCACGCCGGGCCGGCTGTCCGACCACGTCCGCCAGGGCACCGCGCACCTCGGTGACTGCAACTTCATCGCCCTCGACGAGGCCGACCAGATGGCCGACATGGGCTTCATGCCGCAGGTCCGCGAGATCATGGACCTGACCCCGCCCGGCGGGCAGCGGCTGCTGTTCTCGGCGACGCTCGACGGTGACGTCAACCGCCTGGTCAAGCAGTACCTGACCGACCCGGTCACGCACTCGGTCGCGCCGTCGACCGCCAGCGTGACCACCATGGACCACCACGTGCTCCAGGTCTCGCACCAGGACAAGCAGGACGTCATCACGCAGATCGGCGCCCGCGACGGCCGCACGATCATGTTCGTGCGCACCAAGCACCACGTCGACCGGCTCACCGAGCGCCTGCGCGAGCAGGGTGTGCACGCGGCGGCCCTGCACGGCGGCAAGACGCAGGGGCAGCGCAACCGCGTCCTCGCCGACTTCAAGGAAGGCCACACCCCGGTGCTGGTCGCCACGGACGTCGCCGCGCGCGGCATCCACGTCGACGACATCTCGCTGGTGCTGCACGTCGACCCGGCGGCCGACCACAAGGACTACCTGCACCGCGCCGGCCGCACGGCCCGCGCCGGGGCGTCCGGCGTGGTCGTCACGCTGGCGACGCACGACCAGCGCCGGATGGTCCGCCGGCTGACCGACCGCGCCGGCGTGCGCGCGGAGTCGACGACGGTCCGCCCGGGCGACGCCGAGCTGTCCCGCATCACCGGCGCCCGCGAGCCCAGCGGCGAGCCGGTCGTCGAGCGGCGGCGCGAGAACCCGCGTCGCGGCGGCGGTGGCTTCCGCGGCGACCGCGGTTTCAGTGGCGGCCGCGGCGGTGACCGTGGCGGTTACCGCGGTGGCGACCGCACCCACAGCGACCGCGGCAGCAGCTACGGCGGCGACCGCGACCGCGGCGGCGAGCGTGGCGGCTACCGCGGCGACCGCGAAGGCCGTCCCGGCGGCTTCGGCGGCCGCGGCCGTCAGCCCCGCTCGGGCAACGGCGGTGGCTACGGCCGCCCGAGCCGTGGCCCGCGTCGCGGCTACGACAGCTGATTTCCCCTGGAAGCCCCGGACTCCGGTCCGGGGCTTCCGGCGTTTCCGGGCCCTGGTTCCCGGCCACGCGCCCGGCGGGTGGGAGACTGCGGGACGTGACTACGCCGCCGACGCCCCCGCCCGATGAGGTTTTCGACTGGCTCGACGTCGAGGCGGAGAAGCGGGCGAACGCGGGACTCGTGCGGCAGCTGCGGCCGCGTCCCGCGCGGGTGGACGAGCTCGACCTCGCCGGGAACGACTACCTCGGGCTGGCCCGCGACAAGCGCGTCGCCGGGGCCGCCGCGGCTGCCGCCCTGCGCTGGGGCGCCGGGTCGACCGGGTCGCGGCTGGTCACCGGGTCGACCGAGCTGCACACCGAGCTGGAGCTGGAGCTGGCCCGCTTCTGCGGCGCGCAGGCGGCGTTGGTGTTCTCGTCCGGTTTCACCGCCAACCTCGGCGCGGTGACGGCGTTGTCGGGATCCGAAGCCGCGATCGTCACCGACAAGTACATCCACGCGTCGCTGATCGAAGGGTGCCGGCTCTCGCGCGCGGACGTCGCCGCGGTCGCGCATTCGTCGCCGTCGGCGATCAAGCACGCGCTGGCGACCCGCCGTAAGCCGCGGGCGCTGGTGGTGACCGACTCGGTGTTCTCGGTCGAGGGCGACCTCGCGCCGCTCGGCGAGCTGGCGGAGATCTGCCGCGCGCACGGCGCGGCGATGGTCGTGGACGACGCGCACGGCTTCGGCGTCCTCGGCGAAGGCGGCCGCGGGGCGGTCCACGCGGCCGGGCTTTCCGGTGCGCCCGACGTCGTCACGACGTTGACGTTGTCGAAGGCGCTGGGGGCGCAAGGCGGGGCGGTGGTCGGGCCGCGTCGCGTGATCAAGCACCTCGTGGACACGGCGCGCAGCTTCATCTTCGACACCGCACTGGCGCCCGCGAGCGCCGCGGCCGCGCTGGCCGCGTTGCACGCGCTGAAGGAAGAGCCGGGCTTGGCGGAGAAGGTGCTGGAGAACGCGGGCAACCTGGCCATGTCACTGAAGGCGGCCGGGTTGAAGGTGAGCTTGCCCGACGCGGCCGTGATCTCGCTGCGGGCGCCGTCGGCGCAGACGGCGGCGGCGTGGGCCGCGGCGTGCGCGGAGCAGGGCATCCGCGTCGGCTGCTTCCGGCCGCCGTCGGTGCCGGACGGGATTTCGCGGCTGCGGCTGACCGCGCGGGCCGACCTCACGGAGTCCGATGTGGACCGTGCGGTGAAGGTGATCACGGCGACCGCGCCGCGCGGCGCGACCGCCTAGCTCGGCAGGCGGCGCATGCGGATGTGCGGGATTCCGTCGTCGTCGGTGTACTGCGCGCCCTCCGCGACGAAGCCGTAGCGCGCGTAGAAGTCTTGGACGTAGGTCTGGGCGTCGAGGACGTACTCGCCCGGGACGGTCAGGGCCGCTTCCATCAGCTGCGCGGCCAGGCCGCGGCCGCGGGCCGCCGCCGCCGTCACCACGCGGCCGATGCGGCGGACGCCGCCGGGGTCGGCGAGCACCCGCAGGTACGACGTGACGCCGGAGGAGTCCTCGAACCACAGGTGCCGCGTGTCGGGCAGCAGGTCACGGCCGTCG
Organism: Amycolatopsis australiensis; assembly: GCF_900119165.1. Taxonomy (NCBI): domain Bacteria; kingdom Bacillati; phylum Actinomycetota; class Actinomycetes; order Pseudonocardiales; family Pseudonocardiaceae; genus Amycolatopsis; species Amycolatopsis australiensis. Next base: position 8,037,933 of record NZ_FPJG01000006.1, read on the forward strand.
AGCTCCGGGTACGCGGCCTTCTGCTCCACCACGAACACGTCCACCCGCAGGCGGAGGATGTCGTGCAGCTGGGCGGCGGTCAGCTCGGGCCCGGTCGCGTCGTGCAGGGTCGGCATGCCCCCTGCTTATCACGCTCAGCCGAGCAGGCGGGGCTTGGCCTGGGCCTTGATGTCGTCGGCGTACGTCGAAACCCGCGTGTAGACGCCCGGCTTGCCCGCCTTGCCGCAGCCGTCGCCGAAGGACACGATGCCGATCAGCGTGTCGCCCACGACGAGCGGACCGCCGGAGTCGCCCTGGCACGCGTCGGCGCCGCCCTCGGCGTAGCCCGCGCAGACCATCGTCTTCGCGTCGTAGACGTTGTAGTCGGAGCGGCAGGCGCTGTCGGAGACCACCGGGACCACGGCACTGCGCAGGTAGTCGGAGCGGTCGCCGCCGTCGGCGATGCGGCCCCAGCCCAAAACCGTCGCCTTCGTGCCTTCCCGGTACGCGGCCGCGTCACCGCTGTCGGGCAGTTGCGCGGGCCGGTAGCCGAGCTGCCCGCGCACCGTCAGCACCGCGATGTCGTCGCCCTTCGTCGGGTCGCTGTAGCCCTTGCTCACCCAGACCTTCGAGACGGTCAGGACGTCACCTTCGTCGGTGCGCTTGTCCTCGCGGCCCGCCACCACGCGGATCTCCTCCTTGGCGACGGCCTTGGCGCAGTGCGCCGCCGTCGCGACCGCCGTGGAGCTGACGATCACCGCGCCGCAGAACTGGTTGCCGCCCGAGTCGGTCAGGTACACCGCGTACGGGTGGTCGGCGAGCGAAGCCTTGTCGCCGCCCACGATCCGCGGCTGGCCGGCCGCGGCCGGGTCCGCGGAAGCCGTGCCCACCACGACCGGGACGGCGACCGCGGCCACCGCCAGGAGCGCACCGCTCGCGAGCAGCAGGGATCGGCGGAACGGGACGGCCATGGGATTTTCCCCTCTTCGGAACAGCAAGCGACAGCGCGTTCGGCACCCGTGCGACTCCGGTGCGTGAACGACGTGCGCTCAATACCCTAATCCGAGGGGGCCCAAAACGGTGTCACTGGAACGGGTGGACTCCGCGTCGAACGCGCGGGTCTGCCAAGCTGGCCGGATGCGGCGGGAAGCGGTGGCGGCGGCCGGGGCGGTACTGGCCCTCACGCTGGCGGCGTGCGCCTCCGAACCGCCCGCGGCGCCGCAGCCTGCGCCTTCGACCTCGACGTCGGCGACGGTCGCGGCGCCGACCCCGGCGGCGCCGCCGCCGTCGCCGGCCGTCACCTGGCGGGTGGGCGCCCGGCCGCTCCCCCGCCGTCCCGACGGCTTCGGCGTGGTCGAGCCGACGCCACCCGAACTGGTGAACCGGGCACTTCCGACAAAAGACCTCCTGCCGCCGCCGTCCGGCGGGACGTACGCCGCGACGATCGGCGAAGTGCCCGCCGACGTCCTCGCGCGCAGCACCTGGCAGCCCGCCTGCCCGGTCAAGGCGGGCGACCTGCGGTACCTGACGATGTCGTTCTGGGGCTTCGACGGACGGCCGCACACCGGGGAGATGATCGTGAACGCCGCCGGCGCGACCGGGATCACCCAGGTCTTCGGGCAGCTGTTCGCCGCGCGCTTCCCGCTCGAAGAGATGCGCGTGACCAGCCCGGCCGAGCTGACCGCGCCGCCGACCGGTGACGGCAACTCGACCAGCGCGTTCGTCTGCCGTCCGGCGCGGGGGCAGGCGAACTGGTCGGCACACGCGTACGGGCTCGCGGTCGACGTCAACCCGTTCTGCAACCCCTACAGCCAGGGCGACCTCGTGCTGCCCGAGCTGGCCTCGGCCTACCTCGACCGGTCGCGCCGCCGTCCGGGCATGGTGCTGGCCGGGGACGCGACCGTCCGCGCGTTCGCCGCGATCGGGTGGAGCTGGGGCGGGGCCTGGCACAGCCCGGCCGACCGGATGCACTTCACCGCGACCGGCCACTGACCTCGCGATACGACGCCGGGCACAGCGGGGAACATCGGCCCGCGCGGCGAGGTTGGCTAGGGTGGACCGACCCCCACCGAACCCCCGCGGAGGATGCAGTGCCCCACTACGACCTGGTGATCGTCGGGACGGGATCGGGCAACTCGATCCTCGGCCCCGGCTTCGCCGGCAAGAAGACGGCGATCGTGGAGAAGGGCACCTTCGGCGGCACCTGCCTGAACGTCGGCTGCATCCCGACCAAGATGTTCGTCTACGCCGCCGACGTCGCGTACACGCCTTCGCACAGCGCGCGCTACGGCGTCGACGAAGAGCTGAAGGGCGTTCGCTGGCGCGACATCCGCGACCGCATCTTCGGCCGGATCGATCCGATCGCCGAAGGCGGCGCGGAGTACCGGCGCAGCCACGAGGACAACGCGAACGTCGACGTCTACGAGGGCACCGGCCGGTTCACCGGACACAAGGAGCTGCGGGTCGGCTTCGCCGACGGGCGTCCGGACGAGCTGCTGACCGCCGACAAGTTCGTGCTCGCGGCCGGCGGACGGCCGGTCATCCCGGAGATCCCGGGCCTCGACGGCGTCGAGTACCACACGTCCGACACGGTGATGCGGCTCGACGAGCTGCCCGAGCGGATCGTCATCCTCGGCGGCGGGTACATCGCGGCCGAGTTCGCGCACGTCTTCGCGTCGTTCGGCGTGCACGTCACGCTGGTCAACCGGTCCGGGCGGCTGCTGCGCTCGGAGGACGAGGACGTCAGCGCGCGGTTCACCGAGCTGGCCGTGGAGCGCTTCGACGTCCGCCTGGACCGCAAGACCGTGCGGGCGCGCACGACCGCCGGCGGGGTCGCGCTGGACCTGGAAGGCCCGCAGGGCGCCGAAACCGTCGAAGGCGACCTGCTGCTGATCGCCACCGGCCGCCGGCCGAACTCGGACCTGCTGGACGTCGCCGCCACCGGAGTGACCACAATGGACAGTGGGCACGTCGTGGTCGACGACCACCAGGAGACCGCCGTCGAAGGCATCTACGCGCTCGGCGACCTCTCGTCGCCGCACGAGCTGAAGCACGTCGCCAACCACGAAGCCCGCGTGGTGCAGCACAACCTGCTGCACCCGGACGAGCGGATCACCGCCGACCACCGGTTCGTGCCGCACGCGGTGTTCACCCACCCGCAGGTCGCGTCGGTCGGGCTGACCGAGCAGAAGGCCCGCGAGCTGGGTGTGTCCTATGTGGTCTCGAAGCAGGACTACGCCGGCATCGCCTACGGCTGGGCGATGGAGGACACGACGGGCTTCGCGAAGCTCCTGGCCGACCCGGCGACCGGGCAGCTGCTCGGCGCGCACATCATCGGGCCGCAGGCGTCGTCGGTGATCCAGCCGCTCATCCAGGCGATGAGCTTCGGCCTCGACGCGCGGACCATGGCGCGCGGCCAGTACTGGATCCACCCGGCCATGCCGGAGCTGATCGAGAACGCCCTGCTCAACCTGCCCCTGGACTGACCGGGATCAGACGAACCGGTGGCGGCCGGCGAGGGCGCCGAACACCAGCTGCACCAGCAACAGGCCCAGCAGCATGGCCAGCGGCACCCGCCAGCCGCCGGCGAGGTCGTGGAGCAAGCCGAACAGGAACGGCCCCAGCGCGGCGAAGAGGTAGCCGAAGCCCTGCGCCATCCCGGACAGCCGGGCGGTGTCGGCGCCGGTCCGCGCGCGCAGCGCGATCACCGTCAGCGCCAGGGAAAACACGCTCATCCCGAGTCCGACGAGCACGCTCCACAGCAGCGGCGACCACGACGGGGCGAGCATCAGCCCGGCCGTGCCGGCGAAGCCGACGACACCGAGCGCCACGATCCACATTCCCTGGCCGCGCCGCCGGGCCGCCATCGGCGCGACGACCAGGCTGATCGGCACGGCGATCAGCGAGACCAGGCCGAACAGCAGGCCGGCTTCGTCGCGCGGCACGCCCGCGTCCATCAGCACCTGCGGGAACCAGCCCATCGCCGCGTAGGCGTAGAACGCCTGCAGGCCGAAGAAAACCGTGACGATCCAGGCGAGCCGGTTGCGCAGCAGCGACCGGCCGCCCGCGGCGGCGTCGGCGGGCCGCGGGGCCCGGCCGGTGCCCCGGGCCGCGAGCACCCAGGCCAGCAACGCCACGACGGCCACCACCGCCCAGCTGCCCAGTGCCGGGCGCCAGCCGCCGAAGGCGTCGCCGAGCTGCGGGGTCACCGCCGAGCCGAGCGCGCCGCCGCCCTGCAGGGCCGCGGTGTAGACGCCGGTCATGACGCCGATGCGGGCCGGGAAGGAGTCCTTGATGACCACCGGGATCAGCACGTTGATCAGCGCGATCCCGGCGGTGGCGACGAGCGTCCCGCCGAGCACGACGGCCGGGCCGTCGAGCACGCGCAGCACGAGCCCGGCGGCGATGGCGGTCAGGGCGATCGCGATGGCGGCGCCGACCCCGGCACGCCGGGCCAGCAGCGGCGCGGCCAGCCCGGCGCCGGCGAAGCACAGCGTCGGCAACGTCGTGAGCACGCCGGCCCAGACCACCGAAGTGCCCAGGTCCGCGCGCATTTCGGCGAGCATCGGGCCGACGCCGGTGATGGCCGGGCGCAGGTTGAGGGCCGTGAGCACCACCGCGACCGCGAGCAGCGCGCCGGCGGCGACCACGCCGGGCGTCCGCGCCTCGACGGCGCCGTCCAGTTGGGGTTCGCGATGTTCGAGGCGCATGACCGCTACTATCGCATACGTAGGATGATTGGATGAAGGGATCATTCCTGTGCCTCTGGCCACCACCCGGCGGGCCGGTCTCGTCGACCAGGTCATCGAGCAGCTGCGCACCGCGGTCGCGCAGGGCGAGTGGCCCATCGGCGAACGCATCCCCACCGAGGCCGAACTGGGCGAGCAGCTCGGCGTCGGGCGCAACACGATCCGCGAAGCCGTCCGCGCGTTAGCACACACGGGGCTGCTCGAAGTGCGCCAGGGCGACGGCACGTACGTGCGCGCGACCAGCGAGGTCTCCGGCGCGATCCGGCGGCTCTGCGGGTCGGAGCTGCGCGAAGTCCTGCAGGTCCGGCGCACCCTCGAAGTAGAAGGCGCCCGGCTCGCGGCCGCCGAGCGGACCGACGAGGAGGTGGCGGAGCTGCGCGCGCTGCTCGCCCGCCGGGAGACCGAACTGCGCGAGCGGCGCTGGGAGGACTTCGCGCGCACGGACACGGAGTTCCACTGCGCGGTCGTCCGCGCCGGCCACAACGGGCTGCTGACCGAGCTGTACCGCGGGCTGACGGAGGTCATCACGGCGAGCGTCGCGGCGACGTCGAGCATCACGCCGGGCGTCGACTACGTCCCGGAGATCGGCCACGAAGGCCTTGCCGACGCGATCGCCGACCGCGACCCGGAGCGGGCGGCCGCCGAGGCGTGCGGCTTTCTGGACGAGCTGCTGGCCCGCATCGAAGCCTCCTGAGCAGGGTTTTCACCGTCTTTGGCGCCACCAGTGACCCCTAAGGGTGCCAATTCAGGGTTGTCGTGATGCCATCGTGGTGCCAGAGTAGTGCCATGGACCTGACGCCCTTCGTGGACGAACTCCGCCGGGAGCTGGCGGTCGCCGCCGAGGCGGCGGGCAAGGAAGCCGTCGCCCTCGCCGAGCGGCTCACCGCACCGCTCGAATCGGCGATCCGGCTCACCCTGCTCGACGCCCTGTCCGCCGCCGCCGACGAGATCACCCGCGACCTCGCGCCCGGTTCCGTCGAAGTCCGCCTTCGCCGCCGCGAAGCCGAATTCGCGGTCGCGCTGCCCACGGCACCCGAGCCGGAACCCGCCGCCGAGCCACCCGCCGCGCCGCCGCCGGAGACCGACGACGGCGCCGTCGCCCGCATCAACCTGCGGCTGCCCGAGCAGCTGAAGCAGCGGGTGGAGGAGGCCGCGAACCGCGACCGGCTCTCCATCAACGCCTGGCTCGTCCGGGCCGCGAACGCCGCCCTCGGCCCCGACCGGAGCCAGACCGCGCACCGCCGCTCCGTCTTCGGCGAAAAGTACACCGGCTGGGTCCGCTGACCCGCGCCGTTTTCCCTGCACGTCTCTGACCTGCGGAGACGTCATTCGAGCACCCCAGGAGGGCACAGCCATGCCTGTTTTCCCCACGCCCACGCCGATCACGGCCACCCTCGACGTCAGCGTGGCCGACGTCCGGATCGTCGCCGCCGACCGCGCCGAAACCTCCGTCGAGGTCCACCCGGCCGACCCGGGCGACAGCGAGGACGTCAAGGCCGCCGCCCGGACCCGCGTCGAGTTCACCGACGGCGAGCTGCTGGTCAAGGGCCCGAAGTACACCACCAAGCTGTGGGGCAAGGGCGGCGCGCTGCACGTGACGATCGAGCTGCCGGCCGGCTCGCGGATCCGGGCGACGTCGGCGATGGGCGACTTCCGCGTCACCGGCCGCCTCGGCGACAGCCGCCTCAAGACGTCCGTGGGCAACATCCACCTCGACGAAGCCGCCCGGCTCGAAGCGACCACCGCGACCGGCGACATCTTCGTCGAGCGGGCCACCGGGCACGCCGAGGTGCACACCGGCTCCGGCGAGCTGCGGATCCGCGAGATCGACGGCACCGCCGTGCTGAAGAACTCCAACGGCGAGACGCGCGTCGGCGAGGTCACCGGCGACCTGCGCGTCAGCACCGCCAACGGCGACATCCTCGTCGACCTGGCGCACGCCGCCGTGCACGCCAAGACCGCCGCCGGCGACATCCGGCTCGGCGAGGTCGTCCGCGACGCCGTCGTCCTCGAGACCGCCGTCGGCGAGATCGAGGTCGGCATCCGCGAAGGCAGCGCCGCCTGGCTGGAGCTCAACTCACTGACCGGCAGCGTCCGCAACTCGCTCACCGCCACCGAAGGACCCGGCGGCACCAGCGAGACGGTCGAGGTCAAAGCCCGCACCTACACCGGCGACATCGTCGTCCGCCGGGCCTGAAGACGCCACACGGAAGGGGAAATCCATGCCGGACGCCATCGTGGCCGAAGGGCTGGTCAAGAAGTACGGGAAGGTCACCGCGCTCGACGGGATGGAGCTGCGCGTGCCCGAGGGCACGGTGCTGGGGGTGCTGGGGCCGAACGGCGCCGGCAAGACCACCACCGTCCAGATCCTCACGACCCTGCAGAAGCCGGACGCCGGCCGCGCGACGGTCGCCGGGTTCGACGTCGTGGCCGACGCGCACGAGCTGCGTTCGCACATCGGCGCGTCCGGCCAGTACGCGGCCGTCGACCAGGAGCTGACCGGGGCCGAGAACCTCGAGATGGTCGGCAGGCTCTACCACCTGGGCACCCGGCGGGCCAAGGCGCGCGGTCGCGAGCTGCTGGCCCGGTTCAGCCTGGCGGACGCCGCCGACCGCCCGGTGAAGGGCTACTCCGGCGGCATGCGGCGCCGGCTCGACCTGGCCGGCGCGCTCGTGGCCAACCCGCCGGTGCTGTTCCTCGACGAGCCCACCACGGGCCTGGACCCGCGGGCCCGCACCGAGCTGTGGGACGTCATCACCGAGCTGGTCGCCGGCGGCACGACGCTGCTGCTCACCACCCAGTACCTCGAAGAGGCCGACCGGCTGGCCGACAGCATCGCCGTGGTCGACCACGGCCGCGTGATCGCCCGCGGCACCGCCGACGAGCTGAAGGACCTGGTCGGCGGCGAGCGGATCGAGCTGACCGTCGGCACGCACGCCGACGTCGCGGTCGCGCGGCGGGCGCTGGCCCGGCTGGCCAGCGGCGAGCCGCGGGCCGAGGCGTTCCGGCTCACCGTGCCCGTGACCCACGGCGCGAAAGCGCTTACCGAAGCGCTCGCCCTGCTCGCCGCGGAAGGCGTCGACGTCCGCGACGTCGGCGTCCGCCGCCCCACCCTCGACGACGTTTTCCTCACCTTGACCGGCCACGAGACGGCCGAGCCCGCGAAGGAGGCCGTGTGATGAACGCGGTGCAGATGGCCGTGACCGACGGCGTGACCGTCGCCAAGCGCAACTCGATCAAGATCGTCCGGTCGCTGGACCTGCTGGGGTCCATCGTGTTCATGCCGGTGATGTTCGTGCTGCTGTTCGGGTACGTGTTCGGCAGCGTGATCGACATCCCGGGCATGTCGTACCGCGAGTTCATGCTGCCGGGGATCTTCGTCCTCGCGGTGGCGATGGGCAGCATCGTCACCGGCTACGGGCTGACCGACGACCTGCAGAAGGGCATCATCGACCGGTTCCGGTCCCTGCCGATGTCCCCGGCGGCGGTGCTGATCGGGCGCACTACGGCGGACCTGATCCTCAACGTGACGAGCCTGCTGATCATGGGACTCGTGGGGTTGCTGGTCGGCTGGCGCATCCACACCGGCGTGTTCGAGGCGCTCGGCGGGGTGCTCCTGCTGCTGGCCTTCGCCTACGCGCTGTCGTGGGTGATGGGGACGCTCGGGCTGGCCGTGCGCAAGCCCGAGGTGTTCAACAACGTCTCGAGCGTGGCCATCTTCCCGCTCACGTTCCTGGCCAACACGTTCGTCGACAGCGGCCGCCTGCCCACGCCGCTGCGGGTGATCGCGGACTGGAACCCGGTGTCGGCGATCACGCAGGCGGCGCGGGAACTGTTCGGCAACACGAGCGCGGCGATGCCGGTGCACGACGTCTGGCCGATGCAGCACGCCGTGCTCGCGTCGGTGCTGTGGATCGCGGTGCTGCTGGTGGTGTTCGTGCCGCTTTCGGTGCGCTGCTACAAGAAGGCCACCAGCCGCTAGGGCTCAGGGCAGCGTGAGGATCTCGCTGCCGTCGGCCGTCACCACGAGGGTGTGCTCGAACTGGGCCGTCCACTTCTTGTCCTTCGTGGTGACGGTCCAGTCGTCGGCCCAGATGTCGTAGTCGATGGTGCCCAGGGTGATCATCGGCTCGATCGTGAAGGTCATGCCCTCCTCGATGATCGTGTCGACGGAGGGCTCTTCGTAGTGCAGGACCGTCGGCGGCGTGTGGAACGCCGGGCCGACGCCGTGGCCGGTGAAGTCGCGGACCACGCCGTAGCCGAAGCGCTTGGCGTAGGCCTCGATGACCCGGCCGATCACGTTCAGCTGCCGGCCCGGCCGGACCGCCTTGATCGCCCGCATGGTCGCCTCGCGGGTGCGCTCCACCAGCAGGCGGGCCTCCTCGGAGACGTCGCCGGCCAGGAACGTCGCGTTCGTGTCGCCGTGCACGCCGCCGATGTAGGCGGTGACGTCGATGTTGCAGATGTCGCCGTCCTCGATCACCGTCGAGTCCGGGATGCCGTGGCAGATGACCTCGTTGAGCGAGGTGCAGCACGACTTCGGGAACCCGCGGTAGCCCAGCGTCGAGGGGTAGGCGTGGTGGTCGAGCAGGAACTCGTGCACCACCTTGTCGATGTCGTCGGTGGTGGCGCCCGGCTTGACCGCCTTGCCGCCCTCCTCCAGCGCCTGCGCCGCGATCTTCCCGGCCACGCGCATCGCCTCGATCACCTCGGGCGTGCGCACGCCGTTGCCGGTGTCCCGCTTGGGCGCCGGCTTGTCCACGTACTCGGGACGGGCGATGGAACCGGGAACGGCACGGCGCGGCGTCTGGACGCCGGGAACGAGCGGGGCACGAACGGGCATGCCCCCCACCTTACGACGGCCCGCTCAGCCGATCCCGGCCAGGAACCGGTGAGCGGCCTGCACCGCGGGCCTGGACGACCCGGCGTCGGTGAGCAGCACGGCGAACGCCAGGTCGCCGCGGTAGCCGACGAACCAGCCGTGCGAGTGGGAGCCGTCACCGAACTGGGCGGTGCCGGTCTTGCCCGCGACGTCGGGGATGTCCCGCAGGCCGGTCGCGGTGCCCGCGGTGACCACTTCGCGCATCATGTCGCGCAGCGCGTCGAGGACGTCCTGGGACGGCGGGTCGCCGACGTTCTTCGTGGTCGCGGGCATGCCCTTGACGATCGAAGGTGTCGGCACCTTCCCGGCGGGCACGGTGGCCGCGGCCAGCGCCATGCCGAACGGGCTGACCACCACCGTGCCCTGGCCGAAGCCGTTTTCGGCGCGCTGGACGGCCGAGTCGGCCGCCGGGACGGCCCCGGTGACCGTGGTCAGCCCGGGGACGACGAAGTCCGCGCCGATCCCGAAGGAGCGCGCGGTGTCGGTGAGCGCCGACGCCGGCAGGCCCGCGGCGAGCCGGGCGAAGGTCGTGTTGCAGGAGCGCGCGAACGCCGTCTTCAGCGGGACGCGGCCGAGGTCGAAGCGGCCTTCGTTGGGGATGACGCGGTTTTCGACCGTCGTGGTGCCGGGGCAGTCGACCGGGCTGCCGGCCTCGGCGTCGCCCGCCGACAGCGCGGCCGCCGCGGTGACGATCTTGAACGTCGAGCCCGGCGGATAGCGGCCGGACAGGGCCAGCGAGCCTTCGTCGTCCGCGGCGGCGTTCTGCGCCACCGCGAGGATGTCGCCGGTCGAAGGCTGGATCGCCACCAGCGCGGCGGGGTACGGCTCGGGGTCGAGGGCCTTCTCGGCGGCGTCCTGGATCTTCGTGCTGAGCGTGCTGGTGACCGCGGGCGCCGGGCGCGGCGGCTCGGCCTTCAGCTCCGAGACCTCGCCGCCGGTGACGTCGCGGGTGACGATCCGCCAGCCCGCGGCGCCGGCCAGCTGCTGCTCGACCAGGGCGCGGATGCCCGGCAGGACCTGCTGCCCGAAGCCGCGGGTGACCGGCAGCAGCCGTTCCTGGCTGGCGAACCGGACACCCGGCAGGTCGTAGATCGCCGGTTTGACCCGCTGGTAGTCCCCGGCCCGCAGGGTGATCACGGAGTAGGCGTCGCCGGGCTTGGTCTTGCTCATCCCGTCGAGCACGGACCGGCCGGTGACCGAGGGCTCGTACCGGTGCAGCGCCTTGGCCAGGGTGCCGGCGACGGCGCTCGCGTCGCCGGTCTTCTGCGGGTCGACGACCACGCCGATCACCGTCTGGGGCCGCATCAGCGCCACGCCGTCGCGGTCGAGGACCGGCGCGGTCTCCGGCAGCTGCGGCAGCACACCGAGCGTCTGGCCGACGGCCAGCTGCGGGTGCACGACCGTCGGCTGCCAGTGCACCTGCCAGCCGTTCTCGGCCGCGCGGAGCAGGGCGTCGGCGCGGTAGGTCCAGGTGCGCCCGTGCGGCAGGTGCCAGGTGAGCTGGTAACTCGCCGTGACGGTGTCGCCGTTCGCCGGCTCCTTGACCGCTTCGTCGCCGACTTCGAGGGCTCGGGTTCGAGCACGCCGCGGACCTGCGTCAGCACGGTCTTGGCCGCGTCGGGCGAGTCGGTGTTCGCCGCGGCGGCGTCGACGTCCCCGGACGCGACGGCGTCGAGGAAGGCGGAGAGGGCGTCCTCGGGACCGTCGCCCGAGCACCCGGCCGTGGTCGCGGCGACGAGCAGCAGCGCCGCGAGCGCACCGCGGCGTCGACGTGCACTCATGGCGGGATGATGCCTGGTCAGCGGGGGTGTCCATGATCCGAAACACCGCCACGGAAGAGTGGTTAGAACAGCACCGTCGCGTACTGGCCGACCTGCTTGAAGCCGATCTTGCGGTAGGCCGCGAGGGCGGGGGTGTTGAAGGCGTTGACGTAGAGGCTGGCGGTGCGGCCCAGGCCGCGGACGAGCCGGTTGACGACCGCGGCGGTGCCGGCGGTGCCGAGGCCGTCGCCGCGGCGGTCCGGGTGGACCCAGACGCCCTGGATCTGCCCGACGGTGGCCGACATGGCGCCGATCTCGGCCTTGAAGACGACTTCGCCGTTCTCGAACCGGGCGAAGGCACGTCCGGCGCCGATCAGCTCGGTGACGCGGGCCCGGTAGCTGGCGCCGCCGTCACCGCTGCGCGGGTCGACGCCGACCTCTTCGATGAACATGGCGACGGCCGCGGGCAGGTACCGCTCGAGCTCGTCCGGCCGGACGGGGCGGACCAGCGGATCGGCCTTGACCAGCGGCGTCGAGTCCAGCGCCATGAGCGGCTGGTCGTCGCGGACTTCACGGGCGGGGCCCCACTCGTCTTCGAGCTCGGCCCAGAGACCGAGGACCTGCTCGGCGGGGCCGACGAGGGAGGAGCAGGTGCGCTGCCGCCGGAGCGCGCGGTCGGCGAAGGAGCGCAGGGCGGGGGCGTTGCCTTTCAGCGGGATGAGGTTGGGGCCGGAGAAGCACAGGCCTTGCAGCCGTCCGGCCCGGACCGGACGGCTGTCGGCGGCCCAGAGCTCACCACCGAGCCGCCACGGGTCGAGACCGGCGGCCTCGACCCGGGCGCTGACCATGCAGCTGCCCACCGGGTCGGCGGCGAGCGCGGCACGGACCGCCGGATAGTCCCGATCATCGAGCAGCCGTGCACCTGCAAGCCGCAACACGGCATCCAGGGTGCCAGATCCGGCCCGCAAACGGAACGCGAGCCTCTCGACACGCTGGGGCGAAGAACCCGGTTCGGACGTCGGGGCCGGAATCGGGCACCGCTGGAGCGGATGGTGTGTGCGCATCGGCAGGCAGAGACCAGAGCAGGGCAACCCGCCCCAGCGGCAGCCGTGTGCGAGCCGCGGCTCGCACAGCAGCTCGCCACCGGCAGCGGCCGCAACCCCACCTCGCGGCCGCAGGGTGGGCGGCAGCCTGGCTCCGCCCGGTGCACTCCGGCGCGGCCATGGCCTGTGACCCAGCTCCCCCACCCGGGCCCGCCCCGCTCAGGGCGCCCCTCGGTACGTGCCGATCGTCCAGGAATTGCCCTCCGGGTCCCGGAGGCTGAACGTGTGCGAGCCGTACTCCGTGTCCGTCAGCTCGGCCGTGATCTCCGCTCCCGCCGCCTTCACGCGCTCGTAGATCTCGTCCACCCTGTCCGACACCACGTACGCCGCCGCCGTGCCCGGTCTCATCGTGTCGTGGATGCCGTCCGGGGGTCGGACGCTGCCCAGCATCACCGCGCCGCCCTCCGGCCAGCGCAGCTCCGCGTGCGCTATCAACTCGCCTTCCGGCACCACCAGCGCCTCGGTGAAACCCAGGACGTCGACGAGGAAGCGGATCGCCGCCCGGGCGTCGTCGTAGCGCAGAGCCGGCCACACGTTCGGTTCAGGAGTCATGGCGGGAGTCTCGCCCGGGCGCCACCTCCTCGTCTTGGAGGAACGGGAGCTCCTCCGCGATCCACGTCCCCGGCGTGCAGCCCGCCAGCGCGCGCCACTCGTTGCCCAGGTGCGCCTGGTCGCAGAACCCGCACTCCACGGCCAGCGTGGCCAGGTCCCGTCGTCCGCCGCGCAGCGATCGCACCGCCCGCTCGAACCGCAGCACCCGCGCCGCCTGCTTCGGGGCCAGGCCCAGCTCCGCGCGGAACCGCTCACTCAGGTGACGGCGGCTCCAGCCCACCTCGCCCGCCAGGTCCGCGACGCGCACCCGCCCGTCGGCGCCACGCATCCGCCGCCACGCCTCCCCCAGCTCCGGTGGCGGCGCCGGCGCACCCCGCGAGACCACCCGCGCGGCCAGCACCTCGTCGAGCAACGCGAACCGCTCGCGCCACGTCCGCAGCGAACGCAGCCGCTCCGGCAGCCAGCCGAGACCGAACTCGGCCAGGTCGCAGACCTCGCCGCTCAGCTCCGCCGCCGTGACGCCGAACAGCGTGCGCACGCCGAGCGGGTCGAGCTCCAGCTGCACCCCTTCCTGCCTGCGGTCCTGCTCGATCAGCACCGCCCGCGTGTGCAAGCCGCCGACCAGCGCCTGCAGGCTGTGCCCCGCCATCCGCACCGGCCCGGCGAGACTGATGACGAGCGTCACATGCCGGGACGGCAGCCCGCGGTGGACCGGCAGCGTCACGCTCTCCTGCGCGTACCCGACATAGCGCGTGACCAGCGGCCGCACCACCGGGTGCGGCTGCCGGACAGCCCATGTCACGTTCACGGATGCCAGCGTAAACGTCACCACCGACAGTTCCGGTTCTGCTAACACGGACATTGCGTCCCCACCGCGGAAGGAACTCCCCATGACGATCCAGGAGCAGGCGCAGCAGCTGGAGCTGCTCGCCGACCAGGTGCCCACCGGCATCGCGCTCGCCACCAAGAGCGACCTCGAAGACCTGCAGGCGCAGGTGCTCGGCCTGCTCGGGGAGACCTCGACGGCGACCGCGATCCAGGGCGCCATCCAGCTCGCGGCCCAGCAGATCGACGAGGTCGCCGCCGCGCTGGAGAACGTCCGCCTGCAGATCCGCGACGCCGCCCAGCACCACCTCCAGGGCTAGCGCCCCGATGCGGCCTTCCGTGCGTTGGAGCACTGCGGCGCGAAGCGCCTCCGTTGAGGATGGGTGGCGGGGGCATGGGTGGAGCAACCAAGGCCGCCTTCGGTGCGTCACACGCAACCAAGGCCGCCTTGGGGCGCTTGAAGCTCAGCCGGCGGTGACGACCGGCGAGCCCTCGCCCAGCGACTCGCCCGCCTCTTCGGCGATGCGCATGGCTTCCTCGATCAGCGTCTCGACGATCGCGTGCTCGGGCACGGTCTTGATGACCTCGCCCTTGACGAAGATCTGGCCCTTGCCGTTGCCGGACGCGACACCGAGGTCGGCCTCGCGGGCCTCGCCCGGGCCGTTGACGACGCAGCCCATCACCGCGACGCGCAGCGGGATCTCCATGCCCTCGAGCCCGGCCGTGACCTGCTCGGCGAGCGTGTAGACGTCGACCTGCGCGCGCCCGCAGGACGGGCACGACACGATCTCCAGCTTGCGCGGCCGCAGGTTCAGCGACTGCAGGATCTGGATGCCGACCTTCACCTCTTCGACCGGCGGCGCGGACAGCGACACGCGGATGGTGTCGCCGATGCCCTGGCGCAGCAGCGCGCCGAACGCGACGGCCGACTTGATGGTGCCCTGGAACGCCGGCCCGGCCTCGGTGACGCCCAGGTGCAGCGGGTAGTCGCACTGCTCGGCGAGGATCTCGTAGGCACGGACCATGACCACCGGGTCGTTGTGCTTGACCGAGATCTTGATGTCGTGGAAGTCGTGCTCGGCGAACAGCGACGCCTCCCACAGCGCCGACTCGGCCAGCGCCTCCGGCGTCGCCTTGCCGTACTTGTCCATGATCCGCTTGTCCAGCGACCCCGCGTTGACGCCGATCCGGATCGGCGTGCCGTGGTCCTTCGCGGCCTGCGCGATCTCCTTGACCTGGTCGTCGAACTTGCGGATGTTGCCCGGGTTGACGCGCACCGCCGCGCAGCCGGCCTCGATCGCCGCGAAGACGTACTTCGGCTGGAAGTGGATGTCGGCGATCACCGGGATCTGCGACTTGCGCGCGATCGCGGGCAGCGCCTCGGCGTCGTCGGCCGACGGGCAGGCGACGCGGACGATGTCGCATCCCGCGGCGGTCAGCTCGGCGATCTGCTGCAGGGTCGCGTTGACGTCGGAAGTGAGCGTCGTCGTCATCGACTGGACGGAAATCGGGTAGTCGCTCCCGACGCCGACCGGGCCCACGTGGAGCTGGCGGGTCTTGCGGCGCTCGGAGAGGACGGGCGGGGGCAGGGCGGGCATACCGAGTGCGACGGTCACGCTTCCAGCGTACCTACCCCGACCGGGCCACCTTCACCATGTCAACCGTCACGGTGAGCAGCGTTACGCCCGTGTGAAGCGCCCCGGCGGGGCCGGAACCCCTCCGGGGCGGGGCGCTACTGCAGCCGGATCGGATTGACGATGTCGGCGGTCACCGTCAGTAGCGTCACCGCGCCGCCGATGAGCACGAGCACCATCGTGATCCCGGACAGCCTCGTGTAGTCGACCGGGCCGCCCGCCGCCTTGCCGCGCAGGCCGCGGATCCAGTCGCGGACGCGCTCGTACCAGACCACCGCGATGTGCCCGCCGTCGAGCGGCAGCAACGGCAGCAGGTTGAACACGCCGATGAAGAAGTTCAGGCTGGCCAGCAGGAAGAAGAACAGCACCCAGATCCCGCGTTCGACGGCCTCGCCGCCGATCCGGCTCGCCCCGACGACGCTGACCGGGGTGTTCGGGTCGCGCTCGCCGCCGAAGATCGCGCTGACGACGGCGGGGATGCGCTGCGGGAACTGGACGAGCCGCTGGGCCGTCTCGGCGAACATCGTGCCGGTGAAGCTGAACGTCGCGCCCACCGCGGCGACCGGGCCGTACTGCGTGGTCAGGGCCGGCTGCTGCGGCGACGCCCCGATCATGCCGACCTCCTTCACGCCGGCGCCGGTCCACCGCTGCACCTTCGGCACGTCCACGGTCAGCGAGAGCCGCTGGCCGCCGCGCTGCACCACGAAGACGGTCGGGCCGCTGGTCGCCTGCACGGCGGCCAGCATCTCCTGCCAGGTCGCGACCGGCTTGCCGCCGACCGAGAGGACCTTGTCGCCGGCACGCAGGCCGGCCGCCTCCGCCGGGCGGGCGGCGCCCGGCGGGCAGCTGGTGTCCTGCGCCTGCGCCTCGGTCGTCGCCGGCCGCGCGCACGACGTCGAGGCCAGCACCGGCGACGTGTCGGCGGGCGCGAGGTTCGGCAGGCCCATCGTCACGGCCATCAGGTAGAGCACCACGAACCCGAGGATGAAGTGCGTGATCGACCCGGCCGACATCACGACGGTGCGCTTCCAGGTCTTGAACCGCCACATCGCGCGCGGCGCCTCGTCCGGGGTGACCTCGTCGAGCGCCGTCATGCCGGCGATGTCGCAGAACCCGCCGAGCGGGATCCACTTGAGGCCGTACTCGGTCTCGCCGCGGCGGAACGAGAACACGGTGGGCCCGAAGCCGATGAAGTACCGGCGGACCTTCATGCCGAAGGCCTTCGCGGTGACCATGTGGCCGGCCTCGTGCAGTGCGACCGAGACGCAGATCCCCAGCGCGAAGAGCACCACACCGATGATGTAGGCGAGCACCCGCTACTTCCCCTCGATGATCGAACCGGCCCGCGCGCGAGCCCAGCGCTCGGCGGCGAGAACGTCCTCGACGTCGCGCGGTTCGCGACGCCACTCGTCGGCGGCTCCCACCACCTCGGAAACAGTGTCCACTATCGACGTGAAGCCGGTGTTCTGCGCGAGGAAGGCGGACACGAGCTCCTCGTTCGCGGCGTTGTAGACGGCGGGCAGGCAGCCGCCAACGGTGCCGCAGTGGCGGGCCAGCTCGACGGCCGGGAAGGCTTCGTCGTCGAGCGGCTCGAACGTCCAGGTCGCGGCCGTGTCCCAGGTGCACGCGGCGGCGGCGCCGGGGACGCGGTCGGGCCAGTGCAGCGCGAGCGCGATCGGCAGCCGCATGTCGGGCGGGCTGGCCTGGGCGATCGTCGAGCCGTCGGTGAAGGTCACCATCGAGTGAACGATCGACTGCGGGTGCACGGTGACGTCGATCTTCTCCGGCGGGATGCCGAACAGCAGCGCCGCCTCGATCAGCTCCAGGCCCTTGTTGACCAGCGTCGCCGAGTTGATCGTGATCAGCGGGCCCATCGACCAGGTCGGGTGCGCCATCGCCTGCTCGACGGTGACGCCGGCCAGCTCGGCGCGCTTGCGGCCGCGGAACGGGCCGCCGGAGGCGGTGAGGACGAGCCGGGCGACCTCGTCCTGGCGGCCGGCGCGCAGGGCCTGCGCGATGGCGGAGTGCTCGGAGTCGACCGGCACGAGCTGACCGGGCTTCGCGGCGGCGAGCACCAGCGGCCCGCCGGCGATGAGGGACTCCTTGTTCGCGAGCGCGAGGGTGGCGCCGGTGGCGAGCGCTTTGAGCGTCGGCTCGAGACCGCGGGAGCCGGGCAGGGCGTTGAGGACGGTGTCGACCTTCACGGCGTCGATCAGTTCGGTGACGGCGTCGGAGCCCGCGAAGAGGCGCGGAAGCTTGAACTCGCCCTGGGCGTAGCCCCGCTTCTGCGCTTCGGCGTACAGCGCGAGCTGCACGTCTTCGGCCGCCGTGGCCTTCGTCACGGCGACGGCCTCGACGCTGTGGGCGAGCGCCTGCGCGGCGAGCGCGGCCGGGTCGGCGCCGCCCGCCGCGATGCCGGCCACCCGGAAGAGGTGCGGGTTGCGGGCCGCGACGTCCAGGGCCTGCACGCCGATGGACCCGGTGGAGCCGAGCACGAGAACGCTTCGCGAGGTAGTCATCGCGGGTCATTGTCGCGCGGGGCGTCTCCGCGGCGCACCCGGAGGTGTGGGATCATCGGCGGGTCCGAGGTTCACGGGTCTTGAGGAGTTCATCGTGGCAGGCAAGGCGGTCGAGAAGAGGCGACCCGAGGTCGACCCGCGCGACGAGCCGTCCGCGGCCTGGGGCTGGCACGGCTCCTTCCCGAAGGCCACCCGCATCGCCGGCTGGGTCAGCGCGGTCATCCTGCTGCTGATGATCAAGGGCAACCACGAGAACAACACCGAGAACGTGTGGCTGGTCGGCCTGGCGCTGTTCATCGTCCTGCTGCTCGTGCTGGACATCCGCAAGCAGCGCACCGCCTGGCGCAAGTAGTTCGTTTCTCGCTAACGTCCCCGGCATGAAGCCGCGCTGGGGTCTGGCCGTGCTCGCTGTCCTGGGAGCTCTCGTGGTGCCTGCTACGCCGGCGGCCGCGTCGGCGCCGCTGATCCGGTGCGAGTTCACGCCGACGCCGTCGAACCCGGCCGCGCGGCCGGTGGTCCGACCGGCGCCGTTCGCCTCGACACGCGGGACGGTGGACGTGACGTTCCGGTTCAACTACGGGCCGGTGACCGTGCGGCTCGACCGTGGCGGAGCGGCGCCTTGCGCGGTGCACAACATGGTTTCGCTGATTTCGCAGCGGTTCTACGACCGGTCCCGGTGCTGGCGGCTGACCGACTCTGCACGGCTCGGTGTTCTCCAGTGCGGGGACATCTACGAAGTCGAGAAGGGCGGCCCCGGGTACCGCTTCCCGGACGAGGTGACCGGTTCGGAGACGTATCCGCGCGGGACGGTGGCCATGGGGAACCAGGGGCCCGGGACCAACGGGTCGGAGTTCTTCATCGTGCATTCGTTCGCGAACATTCCGCCGCAGTATCCGGTGCTGGGTCACGTGGTGCGCGGGATGTCGGCCATCGACCGGATGGTGGCCGACGGGATCATTCCCAGCGACCCGGACGGGCCGCTCGACGGTGCACCGGCGAAACCGGTGAAGATCCAGCGGGCCACGGTCGGCTGGTAGGTCGGGGAACACGTATTTCCCGCCCGGAAGGCTGCTCCCGGTTCTCGAGGCCCTCGGTACGGCAGCCGGATCTCCGCTTCGCGCATCAGTGATTCACTGATCAGGGCGTCACAAACGGGCCGGGCGCCACCCTTTCGGTGACACCCGGCCCGAGACCAGGAAAACTCAGCGTTCGCTGGACGGCGACACCAGCTCGCTCGGTCCGCCGCCGGACTCGCCCGCGACCGCCGCCAGTTCCTCGCCCACCGACTCGCCGTTCGCGCGGCGGGTGTCCTTCGTCAGCAGCGATGCCACCGCTCCGATCAAGCACACCGCGATCGCGAAACCGAACGCCACCGCCAACCCCGACTGGAACGGGCCCGAGATCAAATTCGGGAAGAAGCTCCGGCCGGTCAAGAAGGACGCCTGGTCCGGCGGCAACGACGAGAGCTGACCGCCCAGCAACTGCTGGATCGGGTTGTACCCCAGGAACGCCGCGAACAGCACCGCCACCGCCGGCAGGTGGGCGATCTGGGCCGCCGATTCCGCCGGGACGCCGTGGGCCGTCAGGCCCGCGCTCATCGTCGACGGCAGGCTCGACGACAGGCCCGCGATGATCAAGCTGAAGAAGAACCCGATCGACAGCACCATCGCCGCGTTCTGGAACGTCGTCATCATGCCCGCTCCCGAGCCGCGCGCGTCCGCCGGGAGGCTGTTCATCACCTCGGCTCGGTTCGGCGACGAGAACATGCCCATCCCGATGCCGTTGACCAGCAGGATCGCCGCGAACGCCCAGTAGTCGAAGTTCACCGGCAGGATGATCAGCAGCAGGAAGGTCAGCGCCGTGAGGGCCAGGCCGCCCGAGGCCAGCATGCGGCTGCCGATCCGGTCGGCGAGGATGCCCGACGTCGGCGCCGCCAGCAGGAAGCCCACCGTCATCGGGAGCATGTAGATGCCCGCCCACAGCGGTGTCTGCTCGAACGTGTAGCCGTGCTGCGGCAGCCAGATCCCCTGCAGCCAGATGATCAGGATGAACTGCAGCCCGCCGCGGCCGAGGGACGCCGTCAGGTTCGCGATGTTGCCCCAGGTGAACGACCGGATCTTGAACAGCGACAGCCGGAACAGCGGGTTGTCGACCTTCGACTCGATGACCACGAACGCCACCAGCACCGCCAGCCCGCCGATCAGGCAGGTCAGCACCATCGGGCTGCCCCAGCCGGTCGGCGACGAGCCGTACGGCTGGATGCCGTACGTGATGCCGACCAGCACCGCGATCAGCCCCACCGCGAACGTGATGTTGCCCCACCAGTCCATCCGCGCGTGCTTGCGGATCCCGGTGTCGTGCAGCTTGAGGTAGGCCCAGATCGTGCCGATCACGCCGAACGGCACCGACACCAGGAAGATCAGGTTCCAGTCGACCGGCGCCAGCACGCCGCCGACGACCAGGCCGAGGAACGAGCCCGCGATCGCCGCGACGCCGTTCATGCCCAGCGCCAGTCCGCGCTGGTTGGCCGGGAAGGCGTCGGTCAGGATCGCCGACGAGTTCGCCATCAGGAACGCACCGCCGATGCCCTGCACGATCCGCCAGCCGATCAGCCACAACGCGGCCGCGTCGCCGTCGAACCACGTGACGGCCAGCATGATCGACGACACCGTGAACACCGCGAAGCCGAGGTTGTACATCCTGGCGCGGCCGTACATGTCGCCGAGCCTGCCGAAGCTCACCACCAGCACCGCGGTGACCACCAGGAAGCCCATGATCATCCACAGCAGGTAGCTCGTGTTGGCCGGTTCCAGGGGGTTGATGCCGATGCCCTTGAAGATGTCGGGCAGCGCGATCAGCACGATCGAGGAGTTGATCGTGGCGATCAGCATGCCCAGCGTCGTGTTGGACAGCGCGATCCACTTGTACCGCGGCCCCAGTTCCGCGATCGAATACGTCCGGCGTTCCGCCACTGTGCAACCCTTCTGCTCGCCAGTCCCTTAGCTAGGCTAAGCAACTTGCTTGCGTATGGCAACCAAGTCCGCGGATCGCCTGCGAGAGCATGATCACACTCGCTTGACTGTCCTTTGTGGAGTCTTTACTGAGCGCGCAGGACGCGGCCCAGGATCGCGACGCCCTCCGCGATCTCCGTCGCCGTCCTGGCCGCGTAGCCGAGGACCAGGCCCGGGCGTCCGGGCCGCTGGCGGTGCCACGACAGCGGCTGCGCCTTCACGCCCTCCGCGAGCGCGGCCGCCGCCAAGGCGACGTCGTCGACGCCGGGCTCGAACGTGACCGTCAGGTGCAGGCCCGCCGCCGCGCCGTGGACCACCGCCGCGGGCAGGTCCGTGGCCAGCGCGCGGATCATCGCGTCGCGGCGACGGCGGTGCCGGGCCCGGACCACCCGCAGCTGCCGCTCCAGCTCGCCGGTCTCCATCAGCCGGGCCAGGACCAGCTGGGCCAGCACCGCGTTGCCGAGGTCGGCGAACCGCTTCGCCGCCACCAGGTCGTCCCGGAACCGCGGCGGCGCCAGCAGCCAGCCGACCCGCAACGCCGGTGCCAGCAGCTTCGAGACGCTGCCCGTGTAACAGACGTCCGGCAGCATCGACCGGACCGCGGGCACCGGCGCGCGGTCGTAGCGGTGCTCGGCGTCGTAGTCGTCTTCGATGACGATGCCGCCCTCGGCCGCCCAGCGCATCAGGTGGCGGCGGCGCTCGCCGCCCAGCACCACGCCCATGGGGAACTGGTGGGCCGGGGTCACCAGCACCGCCGGGGCGTTCAGGTCCGCGACCCGCAGGCCGTCGTCGTCCACCGGGACCGGCGGGGTCGCCAGGCCGCAGTGGTGCAGGTGCTGGCGGGCGCCGAGCGAGCCGGGGTCTTCGACGGCGACCGTGCCGACGCCGTGCTGCCGCAGCACCTCCCCCACCAGCGTCAGCGCCTGGGCGACCCCGGACACCACGATGATCTCGCCGGGGTCCACGCGGATGCCGCGGTTGCGCGCGAGCCAGTGCGACACCGCCTGGCGCATCGCCGGCGCGCCGCGCGGGTCGCCGTAGCCGAAGTGGGCAGGCTCCAGGTCGTCCAGCACCGCGCGTTCGGCCTTCAGCCACGCCGCGCGCGGGAACGCCGTCAAGTCCGGCACGCCCGGTGTCAGGTCGATCCGGGCCGGCGCCGCGCGGACCGCGTCGAAGACCTCCGCACCCGGCAACGGCGTGATCACCTTCGAAGGCGGCGGCGCCGGCGCCGGGGCGGGCGGCAGGACGGGCGCGGCGACCACCACCGTGCCCGCGCGGCCGCGGCCCGCGGCGTGACCGTCGTCGATCAGCCGCTGGTACGCCTCCGTCACCACGCCCCGCGACACCCGCAGCTCGGCGGCCAGCACGCGCGACGCGGGCAGCCTGCCGCCGACCGGGAGCCTGCCGTCGGCGACGGCGGCGCGCAGCTGCCCGGCGAGCCAGTCCGCGAGCCCGCCCGGCGGCGCCTCCCGGACGTCCAGCTGCAGGAAGTCCGACCCTATGGACCCCTCCGCAGGGGCGGTTTTGGCTCTGTCCATCGAGCCATTGTGGCAGCACGCTGGGCTCATGGACACCACTTACGTGCACGGGTACACCGCTCCCGAAGCCCGCCGCCTCGGCGACCAGGCCGACACGCTCGCCGAGCTGCTGCACGCCGGCACGGCCTACCCCGCCGGGAGCCGGGTGCTGGAGGTCGGCTGTGGCGTCGGCGCCCAGACCGTCCACCTCCTGGCCCGCAGCCCCCACGCGCGGCTGACCGCGGTCGACGTCTCGGCGGAGTCCCTGGCCGAGGCCAGGGCCAGGGTCGGGCCGGGCGTCGAGTTCCGCCAAGCCGACCTGTTCACCCTCGACGGCGAGTACGACCACCTTTTCGTGTGTTTCGTGCTGGAGCACCTCGCGGAGCCGGAAAAGGCGCTGACGCACCTGAAAACCCTGCTGCGGCCGGGCGGCACCATCACCGTGGTCGAAGGCGACCACGGGTCGGCGTTCTTCCACCCGCGCAGCGAGCACGCCCAGGCCGCGATCGGGTGCCTCGTCCGCCTGCAGGCCGGCGCCGGCGGCGACGCGCTCATCGGGCGGCGCCTGTACCCGCTGCTCGACGCCGCGGGGTTCGCCGAGGTGCGCGTCGAACCCAGGACGGTCTACGCCGACGCGTCCCGGCCCGCGCTGGTCACCGGCTTCACCCGCGACACGTTCACCGCGATGGTCGAAGGGGTCGGCGAAACCGCCGTCGCGCGCGGGCTCGCCACCGCGGACGGCTGGGCCCGCGGGGTCGCCGACCTGCACCGCACCACCGGGCCGGACGGCACCTTCCACTACACGTTCTTCAAGGCGACGGGACGGGCGTCGTGACCGCCCGGCGGCGGCTCGCGGGCAGCACGGACGTCGTAGACCGCGATCTGCAGCGGGTCGAACACGACCTCGGCGCGCTCGAACGCCGTTACCCGGCGACGCGGTCCAAAGCCGTCAAGTGGTTCCTGACCCGCCTCGCGCCGGGCAGGCACTCCCCGGCGTAACAGGCCAGCGCGCGTTCCCAGTGCCCGCGCGCCGCCTCCGGGTCGCCGAGTGCGCAGCGGACCTCGCCCAGCCCGCAGTGGGCGCGTCCCTCCTCGGGACGGCAGCCGGTTTCCTTCGCCACGGCAAGGGCTTCCCGGTGGTGGCGCAGCGCGTCGGAGTACGCGCCCCGCGCCGCCGCCACCGCGCCGAGGCTGTTGAGCACCCGCGACTCCACGCCGCGGTCACCGCATTCGCGGGCCAGGCCCAGTGCCTCTTCGAGGTGCTGGGCCGCTTCGTCCGGCCTGCCCTGCGCCAGCCGGACGTCACCGAGGTGCTTCAGGGCGACGCTGCGGTTCGTCGGGCTGCCGGTCTCCCGCGCGATGTCCAGTGCCCGCCGCAGGTGGGCCGCGGCTTCCGGGTACCGGCCCCGCGCGTGCTCGATGTCGCCGAGGATGCCCAGCGCGTAGCCCTCGCTCACCCGCACGCCCATGGCGCGGAAGTGGTCCAGTCCCGCCTCCAGCGCCCGCGCGGCTTCGTCGTGGCGGCCCAGCGCCGAGAGCGAGTCACCCATGTTGACCAGGGCGTAGCCCTCGCTGGTGCGGTCGGCGGTGTCGCGGGCCAGTGCACGCGCCTGTTCGAGGTGGCCGATCGCCTCGCCGTACCGGCCGATGCCGCGGCAGGAGCAGCCGAGCACCACCAGCACCAGGCCTTCGCTGGTGCGGTCGCCGGTTTTCCGGGCCAGCGCTAGGGCTTCCGTCGAGTACGTGATCGCTTCGGCGAAACGGCCCAGTGCCCGGCAGACCAGGCCGAGCGTGTTGAGCACGTGGATCTCGGTGCGCCGGTCACCGGTTTCGCGGACGAGCACGAGCGCTTCTTCCAGGTACCGCAACGCTTCCCGGGACCGGCCGACCCGCCAGTGGCCGAGCGCGATCAGCGTGAGCGGCTCGGCTTCGGCGGCCCGGTCGCCGGCGTCGCGGGCCAGCGCCGACGCGTGCGTGTGCAGCACGAGCGCTTCCTCGTGGTAGCCGCCGACATCGAGGTAGTGCCACAGGATCCCGGACAGCAGCCGCAGGTGCTCGGCCCACCCGTGCCGGGTCGCGTACGCGGCGACCGCGAGGAGGTTGCGGCGCTCGGCCTCCAGCCACGCCTGCGCGTCGGGCACCTCGGCCCCGGGGGCCGGCACCACCGGCCGCAGGTGCCGTTCCTGCGGCAGGACGGCGTCCATGGCCTGCGCCGCCGACCGGACGTAGAAGTCGAACAGCCGCTCCCGCGCCGCGTGGCTCCCGGCCGGATCGGCGGCCGCCAGTTCGGCGGCGTAGACCCGCAGCAGGTCGTGCTGCTGGACGCGGTTCCCGCCGGTCTCCTGCACGAGGTGGGCGCGCACCAGCGCGCCGGTCAGCCGTTCCGCCTCCGGCAGCGTGACGTCCGCGAGTGCGGCGATCGCCGACGGCGTCAGGTCCCGGCCCGGGTGCAGCCCGCAGAGCCGGAACACGCGCGCGGCGTCGGCCGGGAGATGCCGGTAGGACCACGAGAAGACGGCGCGGACGGCGGTCAGCGGGTCGCCGCCGCCGTCCAGGAGATCGAGGCGGCGCTGTTCGTCGGCCAGCTCGGCCGCGAGCGCCGCCAGCCGCTCCCCGGGCCGGCTCAGCGCCAGCTCGGCCACCAGCCGCAACGCCAGCGGCAGCCGGGCCGCGTAGCCGATCAGCGCCGCGGTGGCGTCCGGTTCGTCCTCGGCACGCCGGCCGAGCAGCGTCCGGAGCAGGTCCAGGGCCTCGTCCCCGGTCAGCAGGTCGACGAGCACGCGGCGGGCGCCGTGCCGGGCGACCAGGCCGGGCAGGGCGTCCCGGCTGGTCACCAGCACCAGGCAGGACGGCGAGCCGGGCAGCAGCGGCCGGACCTGCCCGACCGAGCCGGCGTTGTCCAGCAGCAGCACCATCCGGCGGCCGGCGAGCAGGGTCCGGAACTTCGCGGCCCGCTCGTCGGGGTCGGCCGGGATGTCCGCGCCGCCGACGCCGAGGGCGCGCAGGAACCCCGACAGCGCGTCGCCCGGTTCGACCGGGCTGACCGTGCCGTAGCCGTGCAGGTCGAGGGAGAGCTGGCCGTCCGGGAACCGGTCGCGGTGCCGCTGGGCCCAGTGGACGGCGAGCGCGGTCTTGCCGACGCCGCCGGTGCCGGACAGCACGGCGATGCGCGCGCCGGGATCGCCGCCCGCCAGGAGCGCGTCCAGCTCGGCCAGCTGGGCGGCGCGGCCGCGGAAGCCGGTGACGTCCGCGGGCAGCTGCGCGGGGACGCGGGAGGGCGGGGCCGGGGCGGCGAAGTCCTGCCGCAGCACCTGGCGCTGGGCCGCGCGCAGCTCGGGGCCGGGCTCGATGCCCAGCTCGGCCGCCAGCCGCCGCCGGATTTCCTCGAACACGCCGAGCGCGGCGGCCTGCCGGCCGGACGCGGCCAACGCCAGCATCAGCCGGGCGTGCGCGGACTCGTCGAGCGGCTCCTCGGCGGTCAGCGCCCGCAGCTGCACCGCCGCGTCCTCGGGGTCCGCGACCTCGGCGTAGGCCATCACCGCCTTCGCGCGCTTCATCGCCAGCGCGAGCCGGGCGGGGTGCTGGCGCAGCCGTTCGACGTCGGCGAGCGCCGGACCGCGCCACAGCTCGAGCGCCTCGCGGTAGGCGCCCTTCTCCAGCAGCGCCTCGAAGCGCAGCAGGTCGAGGTCGTCCTCACCGGCCGCCAGCCGGTAGCCGCCCTTGTCGGTGGCGATCAGGCCGGCCGGGCGCAGCGCGCGCCGCAGCCGCGCCACGTAGGTGTGCAGCAGGTCCAGGCACGACGGCGGCGGTTCCGCCCAGACGACGTCGACGAGATCCTCGCGCCGCACGGTCCGGTTCGGCTGCAGGGCCAGCATCGCCAGCAGCAGGCGTTGCTTCTCCGCGCCGATCTCCACCGGCGAATCCCCGCGCCGCACGGTGAGCGGCCCCAGCACGCCGATGCGGACCGGCTCGGGCGGGGCCTCGGCAAGCGCTTCCCGCAGCCGCCGTTCCGTCTCCGGCCGGGG
This sequence comes from Amycolatopsis australiensis, assembly GCF_900119165.1. Classification (NCBI taxonomy): domain Bacteria; kingdom Bacillati; phylum Actinomycetota; class Actinomycetes; order Pseudonocardiales; family Pseudonocardiaceae; genus Amycolatopsis; species Amycolatopsis australiensis. The sequence goes on from NZ_FPJG01000006.1 coordinate 8,064,488, forward strand.
CCGCCGCACGCTGCCGAGCTCGGCGTTGCGCACCGCGCGCAGGCTCAGCCCGGCCCGCCGCGCGAGCTGGGCCTGGGTCAGGCCGGCGAGCAGACGCCGTTCCCGCAGCCATCCGGCGAACGACAGGCCTTCCTCCACAGGCGTCCTCTCCCCGCGTGCGCGTCGGCGAACGTACCGCTCCAGCATCACGATCGTGCCGCCTCAGCTGTACCACCGAACGGCGAAGATGACCGTTTCCGCAGGTACCGACGGTGACGACAACGCGGCGGAGGAGTACAGGCGCTCGTCCACCCGCGGTTCATAGGCTTTCTCGGGTCCGGTGGTGGCGAGGGGTTCGGAAGCAGCCGTCGCATGGGGTACGACGGCTGCCCCCGAGCCTTCAGACGCCGAAGCGCTCCAGCAGGGCGCGCACGGCGGCTGGGTCCTCGACGTGGGCGTTGTGCCCGAGGCCGGCGAGGACGACCGCGTCCGGGTCGAGCGCGCGCAGCTGCTCCGGACGGCTCATCGGGTCGTGCTCGCCCGCGGCCAGCACCACCGGGCACCGCGCCGCGGCGAGCAGCGCCGGCATGTCCGGGGCACCGACGCCGAACGCGGCCGGGTCCATCGCGAGGCGCCAACCTCCCTCGGTCTCGCGAAGCCCGGCCGGGTCGGCGGGCGCGATGCCGAGCAGCCCGGACACCTTCAGGTAGGCCTGCTCGGCGTCTTCGCGGGTCTCGAACACGCGAGGCGGGCGGGCGGCGAACGTCGCGGCGCGGCCCAGGTCGTCCTGGCTCCACTCGGCTTTCACCCCGAGCGCCAGCACGCCGTCGACCTCGACGCCGTACTTGCCGGACGCCAGCTCGAGCGCCAGCACTCCGCCGAGCGAGTGCCCGGCGACGACGTAGGGTCCCGTGCCGGGCAGCGCCCGCGCGACGGCGGCCGCGAGCGTCCCGAAGCTGTAGTGCGGCAGCGGCGAAGACGGGCCGTGGCCCGGCAGGTCGGGCACCAGCACGCGCCGGTCGAGCAGGACGGAGAAGTGGGCCCAGACGGCGCCGGTCGCGCCCAGGCCGTGCAGGAGCAGCACGGCGGGTTCGCCCTGGCCGCCGGTGCGCATGTTCAGGGTGTCCATCCGGGCAGCCTCCCTCATCGCCGTGGCCGCGGCTAGGGTCGGTCCGTGGGCATCACCGATCCGGACACCTACGTGCGCGGTGTCCCGTACGACGAGCTGGCGCGGCTGCGGCGCGAGTCGCCGGTGGTGCGCGTCGACGACTTCTGGGCCGTGCTGCGCCACGCCGACGTGCGGCGCGTGCTGCGGGATCCCGGGCTGTTCTCCTCGCAGCTCGGCGGGACCCAGATCCGCGACCCGGCCACCGAAGCCGACCTCGCCTACGTGCGCCGGATGATGCTCAACATGGACCCGCCGGAGCACGGCAGGCTGCGCGGGCTGCTCACCAAGGCCTTCACGCCCCGGGCCGTCGCGAAGCTCACCGAGCGGATCGAGACGCAGGCGCGGGCCCTGATCGCCGCGGTCGCCGGCCGGGGCGAATGCGACTTCGCCCAGGTCGCCGCCGATCTGCCGCTGCTCACCCTGGCCGCGGTGTTCGGCGTGCCCGAGCAGGACCGGCGGCTGATGTACGACTGGAGCAACCGCGTCATCGGCTACCAGGACGCCGAGTACGCGGTGAGCGCGACCGTCTCCCCCGCCGAGGTGACCGAGCTGGCGCGGGCCGCGCTCGCCGTCCGGCCGTCCCCGGGCCCGGACGGGTCGATGCCCGACCCGCGCACGCGCGCCGGGATGCCGGACCTCTACGCGTACGCCAACGCGCTCGGCGAGTACAAGCGCTCGCACCCGGGCGAAGACGTGATGAGCAACCTGATGCGGCACGTCGGCGACGACGGCGGCCGCGTCTCGCTCGCCGAGTTCGAGAACCTGTTCTGGCTGTTTTCCGTGGCGGGCAACGAAACCCTCCGCAACGGGCTGCCCGGCGGCATGCTGGCCCTGCTGTCGCACCCCGGGCAGTACCGGCGGCTGCTGGCCGACCGCTCGCTGCTGCCGTCGGCGGTCGAGGAGATGCTGCGGTGGTGGACGCCGGTGATGCACTTCCGGCGGACCGCGACCGCGGACACCCGGCTGTCCGGTGTGGACATCCGGGCCGGGGACAAGGTGGTCGTCTGGTTCTCCGCCGCGAACCGCGATCCGGATGTGTTCGCCGAGCCGGACACCTTCGACATCGGCCGGTCCCCCAACGACCACCTGACCTTCGGCCACGGCCCGCACTTCTGCCTCGGCGCGCACCTGGCCCGCGTCCAGCTGCGGGCGATGTTCGCCGCCGTGCTCGACCTGCTCGGCGAAGTCCGCCTGGCCGGCGACCCGGTCCGGCTGCGGTCGAACTTCCAGAACGGGCTGAAGTCGCTGCCGATCCGGTGGGAACGCTGATGGAGCTGCGCGAGCTGCGGGCGTTCGTCGCGGTCGTGGAAGCGGGCGCCATGTCCAAGGCGGCCCGGCGGCTGCACGTCAGCCAGCCCGCGCTGTCCCAGACGATCACCGCGCTGGAACGGCGGCTCGGCGTCCGGCTGCTGGTGCGCACGAGCACCGGCGTCCGGGTCACCGACGCCGGGACGACGCTGCTCGCCGAGGCCCGCGGTGTGCTGGCGCGCCACGACCAGGCTCTCGCCGCCATGGCCCGGCACGCGAAGACCGGCGGCGGCGTGCTGCGCGTCGGCGTCCCGCTCGAGCTGCCGCCGGAACTGCTGCCGACGGCGCTGGACCGGCTGGCGCAGGCGTACCCGGACACCCGGGTGCAAGCCCGGCACCTGTCGTCGGTGGCCCAGGTCAGCGCCCTGCGGGCCGGTGAGCTGGACGTCGGGCTGGTCCGCGAGCGCCCGGCAGGCGCCGACCTGGACGCGGCCCTCGTCGTCGAGGAGAACGTCGGCGTCCTGCTGGCGGCGGACGTTGCCGAGAAGCTCGCCGGGCCGGACGGCGTGCGGCTGGAGTCACTGGCCGGGCTGGACTGGTTCGCCTTCGCCCGCGCCGGCAGCCCGGCCTGGTACGACGAGCTGGCGGCCATCCTGCGCAGCCACGGCCTCGATGTCGGCCCGGACGTGCCGGAGGAGCAGCGGCTGATCGTCGAGCTCAAGATCCCGGCGGTCAGCGCGGGCGGGGCCTACGCGTTCGCCCCGCCCGGGTGGCCGTACCCGCTGCCGGACACGGTCCGCTGGTCGCCGCTGGCCGGCAACCCGATCATCCGGCGGACCTGGGCCGTGTGGCCGGCGACGTCGCACCGGCGTGACCTCGCGGCGTTCGTCGCCGCGCTGGAAGACCATCAGCCACGCCGATCACGGGCATAAGGAGCGCCGAACGGCGATCCGGAAGCCCGGACGGGCGGTTCGCCTTGCACCCGGCGACCGGGGAAACACCCCGGCGACGAGGAGCTGAACCATGACTGCACAACTGTCCGGGACGACGGCGCTGGTGACCGGCGGGACCAGCGGGATCGGCCGGGCCACGGCGGTCGCGCTGGCCGGGCTCGGGGCGCACGTGGTGCTGTCCGGGCGCGACGCCACGCGCGGCGCCGCAGCCGTCGAGAGCATCCGTGCGGAGGGCGGCAAGGCGGACTTCGTCGCGGCCGACCTGACGGACGCGTCGTCGGCGCGTTCGCTCGCCGAGCGGGCGCGCGAGCTGGGCGGCCACATCGACGTGCTGGTGAACAACGCCGGGATCTTCCCGGCCGGCCCCACCGCGGAAACGACCGAAGCGGACTTCGAGCGGGTCTACGCGACGAACGTGAAGGTGCCGTTCTTCCTGGTCGCCGAGCTGGCGCCGGAGATGGCGGCGCGCGGGCACGGCGCGATCGTGAACGTGTCCACGATGGTCGCGTCGCGGGGCATGGCGGGCATGGCGCTGTACGGCTCGTCGAAGGCGGCGATCGAGCTGATGACCAAGGCATGGGCGGCGGAGTTCGGGCCGTCGGGGGTGCGGGTCAACGCGGTGAGCCCGGGCCCGACGCGCACGGAAGGCACGGCGGCCTTCGGCGACGGCCTGGACGAGCTGGCGGCGGCGGGCCCGGCGGGCCGGCCGGCGTCCCCGGCGGAGATCGCGGGGGCGATCGCGTTCCTGGTGACGGCGGACGCGAGCTTCGTCCACGGCGCGATCCTCCCGGTGGACGGCGGCCGGCTGGCGGTCTGAGCCCGGCCGGGACGGCGTCACCTCAGGAAGGTGACGCCGTCCCGGGGCCGTTCGTCCACGGTCAGCGAGAAGACATCCGGCCGCGCGTAGTGTCCCGAGACGTCCAGGCTGTGCCGTGCGGCCACGACGTCCTCGACGTCGATCTCCGCCGTGACCAAGCCTTCCGCGTCCCGCAGCGGTCCGGCCAGCACGTCACCCAGCGGGCCCACGACCACGCTGCCGCCGCGGAACGGGTCGTCGCCCGCAGCCTCGTACGGGCAAGCGGAAATCACGAAGCACCGGCCCTCGTCGGCGATGTGGCGCATCGACGCCTGCCAGACGTCACGGTCGTCCGCCGTGGGGGCGCACCAGATCTCGACGCCCTTGGCGTACATCGCCGCGCGCAGCAGCGGCATGTGGTTCTCCCAGCAGATCGCGGCGCCCGCGCGGCCCGCCGCCGTCGGGACCACCGGGAGGGTCGAACCGTCGCCACGGCCCCACACCAGGCGCTCGCGCGCCGTCGGGACCAGGTTGCGGTGCTTGGCGACCAGCCCGTGCGCCGGGTCGAGGAACACCGCCGTGCTGTACAGCGTCGAGCCGTCGCGCTCGACCACGCCGGCGACCAGGACCGCGCCGGTCCGCGCCGCCAGCCCGGCCAGTTCCGTCACTTCGGGGCCCGGCACCGTCACCGACGCGCGGAAGTACTCCGCGAACGGTTCTCCGCGCGGGTACCCGCCGAGCACCGCCTCCGGCAGCACCACCAGGGAGGCGGCCGACGCCCGCATTTCGTCCTCGAACGCCAGGATCCGCGCCGGCGGCACGCCCGTCCCGATCTGGAGCGCCGCGACGGCCGTCATCCGCGGACCGGGGCGCGCCGGGGCCGCCACGGGATCACCGCCGACGTCCGGCGCTGGTAGTCCGCGTACTCCGGGTAGCGGGACTTGCTGATGCTCTCGGTGAACCGCGTCGAGCCCACGAACAGCAGGGTCAGCAGGACCGCGCCGGCGACCGTCCACTGCGGACCGCCCGCCACGACGCCGAACGCCGCGATCACCCACCACTGCGCCTGCTCGAAGAAGAAGTTCGGGTGCCGCGAGTAGCGGAACAGCCCGGTCTGGAGGAACCGCGTCGGCGCGCGGCCCGCGTGCTTCTCGCGGTGGAACTCCCACTGCTGCTGGTCCGCGACCGTCTCGCCGGCCAGGAACGCCGCGAACACCACCGCCAGCACGACGTCCCACACGCCGAACCCGCCCCGGTTCTGCAGCGCCGTCAGCGCCGGCAGCGTGATCAGCAGCAGGATCGCGTTCTGGTACAGCGAGATGAAGAAGAAGTTGAACACCTGGAACTGCCACGGCGCAATCCGCTCGCGCAGCACCGCCCAGCGGTAGTCCTCGCCGCCGCGGGCGTAGCCACCCTTCCGGGCGAAGTTGAACGTCAGCCGGATGCCCCACCCGGTCACCAGCGCGCACATCACGTCCAGCCGCGCGTCCGCCCAGTCCGCCGCGCCGGCGAAGATCGCCACGTAGGCGATCGGGATCAGCGACCAGATCCGGTCGACCCAGGAGTACTCCCTGGTCAGCACCGACAGCAGCCAGGTCCCCAGCGTGGCACCGGCGAAGACGTACAGGCACACCCGCAGCGCGTCCATGTCCTCACCTTAGGACCTAGGATCGGCGGCATGAACCTGCCGCTGCGGGACCGGAAGATCGACGTCTTCTTCGCAGTGCTGTTCGCGGCCTTCACGGTGACGTCGCTGATCAGCGACCTGCTGCCGACCGTCGGGGTCGACTTCTCCCGCCCGACCGGCAACTTCTTCGTCGACTCCAACCACTGGTACGCCCACGACGCCGACCCGCTGTTCATGCACCCGCCGGACTGGATGCGGATCGTCACCGGGCTCTCGGCGTTCGGCTACCCGCCCTTCTACGTGGTGCTCGTCTTCGCGCTGCTGACCGGGAAGAACTGGGTCCAGCTGCCGTCGGTGGTCTACGCGACCATGATCGTCACGCTGACCGGGATCGTCGTGTTCGGCGTCGAGTTCTTCGGCGACCCGGCCACGCGCACCGGCAACCCGGCGAAGTTCCTCGCCTTCAACCTGCCCTACGTCCTGGTGCCGCTCCTGCTGCTGGTCCGGATGCGCAAGCCACTCCCGTTCACCCGCCGTTTCTGACCGGAGGCGCCGTGCCGTACTCGTTCCTCAGCCATCTCGAATGCTCCCGCACCGGCGAGCGCCTGGACGCCGACACCGTCCAGGGCCTGTCGCCGGCGGGCGCGCCGCTGCTCGCGCGGTACGACCTCGACGGCGTCCGCGAAGCCGTGACGCCGAAGGAGATCGCCGGCCGGGAGCCGACGCTGTGGCGCTACCACGAGGTGCTGCCGGTGCGTTCGCCCCAAAGTGTGGTCAGTCTCGGCGAGGGCCTGACGCCGTTGCTGCGCCTGCCGCGTTACGGCCGGGAACTCGGGCTGTCGCGGCTGTGGATGAAGGACGAAGGACTGGTCCCGACCGGCACGTTCAAGGCGCGCGGTGCCGCGGTCGGCGTCTCGCGGGCGGCCGAGCTGGGCGTGCGCGGCATCGCGATGCCGACGAACGGCAACGCGGGCGCGGCCTGGGCGTTGTACGCGGCCCGCGCGGGCCTGACGAGCCTGGTCGCCATGCCGGCCGGCGCGCCCGCGATCACCATGCGCGAGTGCGTCGCCGCGGGCGCCGAGCTGTACCGGGTGGACGGTCTCATCGGCGACGCGGGCCGGCTCGTCGGCGCGGCGGTGAAGCGGCGCGAAGGCGTCCAGGACGTCTCGACGCTGAAGGAGCCGTACCGCATCGAAGGCAAGAAGACGATGGGGTACGAGATCGCCGAGCAGTTCGGCTGGCGGCTGCCGGACGTGATCCTCTACCCCACCGGCGGCGGGGTCGGGATCATCGGGATCCACAAGGCACTGCGGGAGATGCTGGCGCTCGGCTGGGTTTCCGGGCCGCTGCCCCGGCTCGTCGCCGTCCAGGCCACCGGGTGCGCGCCGATCGTCACCGCGTTCGAGCGGGGCGCCCGCGAAAGCGAGCCGTTCCCGGACGCGCGCACGGCCGCCTTCGGCATCACCGTTCCCAAGGCACTGGGCGACTTCCTGGTGCTCGACGCGGTGTACGCGACCGGCGGCACCGCGGTCGCCGTCACCGACGACGAACTCCTTGCGGCGCAACGGGAACTGACCGAGCGTGAAGGCACGTTCGTGTGCCCCGAAGGCGGGGCGTGCTTCGCCGCGTTGCGGCACCTGCGCGAGTCGGGGTGGCTTTCCGGCGACGAAGACGTCGTGGTCCTGAACACCGGCGCCGGGATCAAGTACCCGGAGACGGTGCCGCTTGACGTGCCCCTCCTGCCGAAGGACGGCGAGATTCCCTAAAGGACCGAACGCACCGTGTCCGGGTCGCGGGCGACGACCGTCGTGCCGTCGTCGGCCGTGATGATCGGGCGCTGGATCAGCTTCGGGTGCTCGGCCAGCACCGCGATCCAGCGGGCGCGGTCGTCCGGCGTGCGGCCCCACGTCTTGAGGCCGAGTTCCTTCGCGATCGGCTCCGCGGTGCGCGTGATGTCCCACGGTTCGAGGCCGAGGCGCTCGAGCACGGCTTCGAGCTCGGCCGGCGTCGGCGGGTCCTCGAGGTAGCGGCGCACGGTGTACTCCGCGCCGGCTTCGTCCAGCAGCGACACCGCGGACCGGCACTTCGAGCACGCCGGGTTGATCCAGATCTCCACGCCCGGCAGCTTACCGCCCTGGTTTTGGAGCACGTGTTCTGTTACGGTCGCGGCGTGCCCCGGCCCCGCGTCCACGACCTCGACCGGCTGCTCGACGTCACCGAGCAGCTGGTCGCGTCGTCGGGGCTCGGGAACGTCACCGTGCGGGCCCTGGCCGCGGCCGCCGGCGTGCCGAACGGCACGATCTACCACGCTTTCGGCTCGCTCAACGCGTTGCTGGCCCGGGCCTGGCTGCGCGCGGCGACCGCGTTCCTCGACCTGCAGACCGCGCTCGTGGACGAAGCGGCGACGCCGGTGGAGGCCGTGGTCGCCGCGGCCGGCGCCCCCGCGGTGTTCGCCGCCCGCCGTCCCGCCGGCGCGCGGATGCTGCTGACGACCAAGGCCGACCGGCTCTTCGGGCCCGAACTGCCCGAAGAGCTGGCCGACGCCCTGCACGCGCTCGACAAACGCCTGGTCACGCTGCTCGTGCGGCTCGCCAGGATGCTCTGGGACCGCGGCGACGGCCTGGCCGTCGAGGTCGTCACGACGTGCGTTGTCGACCTGCCGACCGCGCTGTTCCGGCGCGACCTCACCGACCCACTGGTACGGGACCGGCTCGCCGCCGCGGTGCGCGCCGTGCTGACCGTGCCCCCGCGAAAGAAGGACCGGCCGTGACCGACCCCGTATCCGTGCTGCACCTCGGCGACGGCGAAAACCGCTTCTCCCCGGACTGGCTGCAGCGCGTCCACTCCTTTTTGGACGGTGTGGACGGCGCGCTGGTGACCACCGGCGGCGGCAAGTTCTACTCGAACGGCCTCGACCTCGCCTGGCTGACCGAACACGGCGACCAGGCGGCGCAGTACGTCGCCGACGTGCAGGAGCTGTTCGCACGCGTGCTGACGCTGCCGGTGCCGACGGTGGCGGCGGTCAACGGCCACGCGTTCGGCGCGGGCGCGATGCTGGCGATGGCGCACGACTTCCGCGTGATGCGCGCCGACCGCGGGTATTTCTGCTTCCCGGAGGCGGACATCGACATCCCGTTCACGCCGGGAATGGCGGCGCTGGTCCAGGGGAAGCTGACACCGTCGGCGGCGATCGCGTCGATGACGACGGGACGGCGTTTCGGCGGCGCGGAAGCGCTGGCGGCGGGCCTGGTGGACGAGACGGCGGCGCAGACGGAACTGCTGGCGGTGGCGAGCGACCGCGTCCGGGCGCTGGCGGGCAAGGACCGCGGCACACTGGGCGCGATCAAGGCGACGATGTTCGCGCCCGCGGTGACCGCGTTGCGCGGAGCGGCGGTCGCGACGGGGTTCAGCGCTTCAGCCGGGTGATCCGGTCGATGTGCGCCGGGTGCCCGGCCAGCACCCGCGGCCACAGGCGCCGCTCGTCGCCGCGGTTCAGCACGATCCACTGCTTCAGCAGGGCGATCAGCTCCGGGCCGTAGCCCAGGCGCGCGGCCATCCGGTCGGCGCGGTACTCGCCGAGCCGCTTCGACCAGGCGAGGACCGGGCCGAGCAGCGGCGTCAGCAGCAGCCACGGGTCGAGGAACGCCAGCACGGTGAGCACGCCCAGTCCGAGCAGCACGGTCACGAGCACGACCACGGCCCGGCCGAAGGGCGCGAAGGCCCGGCCCACGAACGGCACGGCGAGCGCCAGCAGCCGCACGAGCCGCGCCAGGACCCGCGCGGGCAGTTCGAGCCACCAGACCAGCAGCGACGCGCGCGTGTGCCCGGCCAGGTGGTGGCCCAGTTCGTGGGCGAGGATCGCCGCGAGGCCCGGCGGCGGGAGGTCGAGCGCGGCGCGCGTCACGGCGACGGTCCGGCCGCCCGCGGCGAAGGCGTTCAGCTCCCGCGAACGCTCGATCCACAGCCGGTAGCGGCCGCTGTCGACCCCCGCGGCGGCGCAGACGGCCTCCCAGCTCGGGGTGAGCCGGGCGAGTTCCCGCTGGGTGGGGGCGCGCAAGCCGAACAGCAGCGGCAGCAGGAAGTGCTCGAACGCGGGCACGAAGGTGACGGCACCGGCCGGCACCCAGCAGGCCGGAATCACCCAGAAGCAGTCAGGCCAGAGAAGCTTCCCGAGGAGCGCGAGCACGAGCAGCCCACTGGCGACGACGGGCACCGCGAGCACGACGGCGAGAACGGCGGAGACGTCGGGCCAGGCCACGCCCGGCACGGCGAGCGGGTCAGACCGCTCCGCCTCGTCCCCGCTCACCCGCGCCCCCAGTGGTCGACAGCGCCACCACCTTGGCGTGCACCGCGCCGGAGCACAACGGCCTTCCGCCGGATGGCCGCTCCTTCGTCAGCGGAAGGCGTCCGCGTGCGCCGCCGCCCAGCCGGCGAACGTGCCGGGCTGTCGTCCCGTCACCTCCGCCACCGTCGGGTACACCGTCGCCTCGTCCAGCGTTCCGCCGACGTAGAAGTCCCAGAACGCTTCCACGTACTCGCGCGGCATGCTCGCCTCCAGCTCCGCGCGCGTCTCCTCGTCCGAGAGGCCCACGAACTCCAGGTCCCTCCCGAGCACCTCGGCCAGCACCGCGACCTGGTCGGCCGGCCGCAGCGCCACCGGGCCGGTCAGCTCGTGGATGCGTCCTTCGTGACCGCCCGCGAGCGCGCGCACCGCCACCGCCGCGATGTCCGCCGGGTCGATGCACGCCACCGGGACCTCCGGGAACTGCGCGCGGACCGTGTCGCCCTCGCGCAGCTGCGGCAGCCAGCGCAACGCGTTCGACATGAACGCCCGCGGCCGCAGGAACGTCCACTCCAGACCCGATTCGCGCACGGCGCGCTCGGCCAGCGTCATGTACGCCGACACCGCGTTGTCCATTTTCGCCAGCGCGGCCGAACCGCCGGACAGCAGCACGATCCGGCGGACACCCGCCTCGCGCGCCCGCGCCAGCATGCCGGGCATGTCGTGGTAACCCGCCAGCAGGAAGACCCCGTCGACGCCCTTCAGCGCGTCGCCGAGGCTGCCCGGGTCGTTGAGATCGCCCAGCGCCGCTTCGGCGCCGTCCGGCAGGGCCGCGTCCGGACGGCGCACCAGCGCCCGTACCGGTTCGCCCGCCTTCGCCAAGGCCGAGACCACTTCCGCGCCCACATTGCCGGTGGCGCCGGTGACCAGGAACATCTGTGTTACCCCCAGAGTCGGTTCCCGGGCAGCCTAGCGCCACCGGCGCGCGGTCAGTCCTGCGCCGGGAGCTCGTCGAACTCGACGACCTGGCGGATCTCCACCTCGATCTCGGAGTCGAACAGCTCGGCGTACCGCTTGGCGAACTCGACGGCCTCCGCCCGGTCCGCCGCGTTGATCAGCGCGAACCCGCCGATGACCTCCTTGGCCTCGGCGAAGGGCCCGTCGGTCACGCGGATCGCCGCGCCGCGGGGCTTGCGGACCAGCGCGCCCTTGTCCGTCTTGTGCACGCCCTCCGCGGTGATCAGGATGCCCTTCTCGGCCGCCTCCTGGACGAACCCGCCCATCTTCCGCACGAACTCCGGGCTGGGGTTCCACGACTGCGGGTCGTTCTCGTCGATCCGGTGCATCATGAGGAAACGCATGGACTTGCTCCCTGGTCTCGTCGGCCGGGGCCCGGGTCGTCCCGGGCTCGCTGACCGGCCTTCACCCCCGCGTCGATCGGCCGCGCGCGGCCCTCGACATTTTTCCCCGGAGATTTTTCCGGCAGAGTACTGTGACACCGGTCACTTCGAGGGAGGGCCCTGATGACTGTCGTGCTCGCGATCGGGACGCGCAAGGGACTGTGGCTGGCGACCAGCGCCGACGACCGGGCGAGCTGGGAGGTGACCGGCCCGCACCACGCGATGACCGAGGTGTACGCGGTCGGCATCGACACGCGCCGGGCCACGCCGCGGCTGCTCGCCGGGGTCACCAGCGAGCACTACGGGCCGAGCGTGGCCACCAGCGACGACCTGGGCGCATCCTGGCACGAACCGGACCACGCGCCGATCGCGTTCCCGCCCGACACGGCCGAATCCCTCGTCCGCGCCTGGCAGCTCGTGCCGGGGCCGCCGGCCGAGCCGGACGTCGTCTACGCCGGCACCGAGCCGTCCGCCCTGTTCCGGTCGGCCGACGGCGGCCGCACCTACGAGCTGGTCCGCGGCCTGTGGGACCACCCGCACCGGCAGCACTGGACGCCAGGAGGCGGCGGCAAGGCGATCCACACCGTGCTGCCGGACCCGGTGGACCCGGCCCGCGTGACCGTGGCGATGTCGACCGGCGGCGTCTACCGCACCGAGGACGGCGGCGCGACCTGGGCACCCCGCAACACCGGCATCAAGGCCGTCCACGTGCCCGACCCGTTCCCCGAATACGGCCAGTGCGTGCACAAGGTCGCGATGCACCCGAGCGCGCCGGAGGTGTTCTTCGCCCAGGTGCACCACGGCGTCTACCGCAGCGACGACGCCGCGGCGACCTGGCAGTCGATCGCCGATGGCCTGCCCAGCGACTTCGGCTTCCCCATCGTCGTCCACCCGCACCGGCCGGACGTGATCTACACGTTCCCGCTGGTCGCCGACGCCATGCGGTTCCCGCCGGACGGCCGGTGCCGGGTGTACCGCAGCGAGGACGCCGGGAAGTCGTGGGCGGCCGTGGGGCCCGGCCTGCCCGACGGGTACTGGGCCGGCGTGATGCGTGACGCGATGTGCGCCGACGACGCCGACCCGGCCGGGATCTACTTCGGGTCGCGGACCGGCGACGTCTACGCCAGCCGGGACGAGGGCGACAGCTGGCGGCTCGTCGCCGCGCACCTGCCCGACGTGCTGTGCGTCCGCGCCGCGACGGTGTGAGCCGTGCGGATCACCGTGCTGGTCCCCGGCACCCTGCGGGACAAGACGGGCGGCGAGTCACGCCTGGAGGTCGAGGTCGCCGAGCCCGCCACGCTCGGCAGCCTGCTCGACGCGCTCGCCGGCCGGTACCCGGCGCTGGAGCGGCGGCTGCGTGACGAGCAGGCGGGGCTGCGCCGCTACGTCAACTTCTACGTCGACGGCGAGGAGTGCCGCCACCGCGGCGGCGCTTCGGCGGTGCTGCGCGACCGCGGCGAGGTGCAGATCATCCCGTCGGTGGCCGGGGGCTGACCGGCACGCCCTCGACCTCGTCGAACAGCGCCGCCGCGCGCCGGGCCGTCTCCGCCGCGCGGCGTCCCGTGCTGACCAGCGCGAGGACGAGGACGGCGACGCCGAGCGCGGCGACCAGCCACCACACGGTGCCGGCGCCCGGGAGCGTCCCGGCGAGCGCGACCCCCAGCGTGGTGCCCGTCTGCCGGCCCGCCGACGCCAGCGAACCGGCCACCCCGGCCATCGACCGCGGCATCCCGGAGATCGCCGTGTTCGTGATCGGCGGGTTGACCATGCCGAGGAAGACGCCGAACAGCAGGGAGACGGCGAGCACGAGCGGCAGCGGCGTCGCCGGGCCGAGCCACGCCGACGCGGCTCCGCCGAGGGCGAGCGCGGCACCGGCGACGACCAGCGGCACCCTGGGGCCGCGCGTCCCGGTCAGCCGGCCCGCCCGCGGGGACAGCAGCAGGACCAGCACGCCGACGGGCAGCAGGCACAGCCCGGCCGACAGCGCCGTCATGCCGCGCGTGTCCTGCAGGTACTGGGTGGTGACGAAGAGGAAGACACCGAACGCGCAGAGCGCGAACAGCGCCATGAGGATCGCCGAGCCGAACGCGACGCTGCGGAACAGGCGCAGCTCGAGCAGCGGGTCGGCGCGGCGCGGCTCGTGGCGCAGCAGCCCCAGCACGCCGAGCCCGGCGAGGACGAGCAGCCCGAGGATGACCGGCGACGTCCAGCCCAGCCGGCGCGCCTCGATGATGGCTTCCACGACACCGCCGAGCACGACGACCACGAGCACCTGCGCCACCGGGTCGAACCGGCGGGCCCGCGCCGCGCGGGATTCGGGCACGAACAGCGCGGTCGCGACGATCGCGGCGGCGACGATCGGCACGTTCACCCAGAAAACGGATCGCCAGCCGAAGGCGTCGACGAGCGCGCCGCCGAGGATCGGGCCGAGCGCCAGCGCCAGGCCGGACATCGAGCCGAACACGCCGATGGCGCGGGCCCGCTCGGCCGGGACGGGATAGACCGTGGTCACGATGGCCAGCGCCACCGGGTTGAGCATGGTGCCGCCGACGGCCTGCACCGCGCGGGCCGCGATCAGCCAGCCGATGCCGGGCGCCAGGCTGCACAGCAGCGAGCCCAGCCCGAAGACGGTGAGGCCGGTCAGGAAGACGCGCTTGCGGCCGAACCGGTCGGCGGTCGAGCCGGCGAGCACGAGGAAGCCGGCCAGCACGAGCGTGTAGGCGTCGACCGTCCACTGCAGACCGGAGACGGAGGCGCCGAGATCGCGGCGGATCGACGGCAGGGCGACGGTGACGATGGAGATGTCCATCACCGCCACGACGATGCTGACGCAGCAGACGGCCAGCACGAGCGCCGGGCGGCGCGGAGTCGGGACGTTCATGGGAGCGACGCTAGGATTTAGAGCGTGCTCGAAGTCAAACCGATCCCCGAGGCCGGGCTGACCATCGCGGAGGCGGCCCGCCGCACCGGGGTCAGCGCGCACACGCTGCGCTACTACGAACGAGCGGGCCTGGTGGTCACGCAGGTGGACCGCACTTCCGGCGGCCGGCGCCGCTACCGGAAGCTGGACCTGGACTGGATCAGGATCTGCACCAAGCTGCGCGCGACGGGCATGCCGATCAAGCTGATCCGCCGTTACGCGGAACTGGTCAGCGCGGGCCGCGGCAACGAGCAGGAGCGGCTGGCGCTGCTGGAGTCGCACCGGGCCGACGTGGTGGCGAAGCTGGCCGAGCTGGCGGAGAACCTGAAGCTGATCGACCGGAAGATCGGCGTGTACCGCGGACGCCTGGAAGCCGGCGACGCGGACGACCTCTGGGCACCGGGCGCGCGTCGTGAGTGAGAAACAGGGTCGGAATCCTGTTTCTCACCCACGACCTCCGGTCAGGCCGGGTTGTCCAACGTCAACGCCGTGCAGCGGATGCCACCGCCGCCTTTGCGCAGCTCCGTCGTGTCCAGTTCCACCACTGCCAGCCCCTGTGCCCGCAGGTCCGCCGCGAGGTGGGGCGCGCCGGCGGTCATCGTGACCGTCCGGCCGTCGCTGACGAGGTTCAGCGCGAACCGCGCCGCTTCGGCCGGCCGCACGGGAATCAGCTCCAGCCCGAGCCCGCGCAAGGTCCGCAGGCTGGGCTGGTCGAGGGCTTCGGGGTTGTACGCCAGTGTCCGCCCGGGCCGGATCACGGCGACCGCCAGGTCGAGATCGTACCACCGGGCGCTCGTCGTGCGCAGGCCGACGACCTCGTAGCCGAGGTGCCGGGCCAGCACCCGGTGCACCCGGGCGTCGGTTCGCCGGCCGTGTGCGGCGAGGAGCAGATCGCCACACGCCAGCGCATCCCCTTGGCCACTGAATGCGTACGGCGTGTCGGTGACGTCGAACCCGTTGGCCTCCAGCCAGGCCCGGTAGTGCGGCGTTTCCGGGGCGCGCTCGGGCGGGAGCGTCGCGAGAACGGCCCGGTCTCCGCGGACCACCGCCGCGTTGGCGGTGTAGGTCATGTCCGGGCACATCGGGTCGGCCTCGACGAACTCCACCGTACGACCGGCCGCCAGGTGGGCGGCGACGATGCGGTCGTGCTCGGCGACGGCGGCCGCCGGATCGGGCTGGACGTCGGTGTGCATGTACGGGTTGATCTCGTAGTCGATCCGGAAGTACTTCGCCGAACACATGAGCAACCTGCGGTGGGAAAGCTGTTCCGCACTACCGGACGCGGACGCCGATGCGGTGGGGACGGTGCTGGTCATTCTTCGCTCTTTCGTCGGACGGACGGGACGGACAGCGGGCCCCACGGGCGGGGCACGCCCGGCCATCCCTGCCGCACCGCGTCCGGGCGCACGCCGGCAGTTGCCGGGAAAGAGCCGGGAACTCCTGGACGGACGGCGGCTCAGCCCAGCCGGCGAAGCTGCAACAGCTCGACGGTCAGCGTCAAGTCCGCGTTCGAACGGGCTTCGTCGAGCCGCTGCCCCGCCGTGCTGAGCCGGTTGACGGCCGCGGCGGCGCGCCGGGCCCTGCCCCGGACGCGACCCCGGCAGCCGGATGTGTCCGGCGTGCTGTGCGCGCGGCCGGGGTGTCCGGCCGGATCGGGACAGTTCCGCGGACAGCGGAGCAAGGGCGGAAGTCATCGGTTCGCGTTCAGGAAACCGATGAAGACGGCACCCCACCAGCAGACCTGCGACAGCACTGTCGCCGCACCGCCCCGCAGGAGCAGACGCCGCCCGGGGGTGCCGACGACCGCGCTCATCCGCCGTCCCAGCACCGCGACGTGCACGCCGTTGACGGTGAGTGCCAGCACGAGGCCGAGCTTCACCAGGGTGAGCGGCGAACGCAGGTCGGGCTGGAGGAACGTGCCGCTGGCCACGAGCCCGGTCAGGCCGGTCCACACGAGCAGGTGCAGCCGCGAGGTGCTGCGCACCGCCTCGGCGAACGTCACGCGACGCAACAGCCAGAGAGCGAAGAAGTAGTCCGCCACCAGGACCGCGCCGAAGCCGACGACGAGCGACGCCAAGTGGGCGAACAAGGCGATCGAGTGCCACGCCGGGCCCGGAGCCACCCGGGCCGAAAGCCAGATCGCCACTCCGAGCAGGAAGATCGCGGCGGCAGCGGCGAAAAAGGCCGGTATGCCCGGAATTCTCGACCGAGCGGATCGGCTCCGGCGGCCGTGATCATCGGGCACGGCGAGCGGATCGGGTTCGGTCACGCGTACCGGAATGTGGTCGTCGAGCATCGCCATGTCCTTCCGGAGGAAAACGCACCGGCACCTCCGCCGACGATTTCGCAAATCGCGGAACATCGAGTGCCGTTCTTCTCCTGCAATTACAGGTCATCGCACACCTTGGTGGCGACCCTTGACCGCGGAAGACAATTAACGACGATCGCGGAACCGGCCCGAAAAAGGAGGGACACGGTCAGGCGGCGGGTGCCCCCACCCACCGCCCCGACCTGGGTGATCAGGCCGCCGGCGCGGAGCCGGCGACGGTGAGCTCGTTCGGCATGGCTTCGGCGACGCGGAGGACGAAGGCCCGCACCAGCGGCGACAACCGGCACGCGCCGGTGCCGTGGTGCCAGTGGGCGAGCAAGCCTGCGTCGGCGATCTCTTCGACCAGCTGCTCGTCCCGATCGGTCGCCACCGGCAACGGCTCCTCGGCCGACGACCGGGCAAGCCGCCACAGCATTTCCCGCGCCGCCGGGTTGAGCATGCCGTACGCCGAGCGCAGCATCTCCAGCACCGACAGGTCTCCGACGCTCAGCCAGTCCAGCGCCTGCCCGTGATCGCACCAGCCCTCGACGACTCGTCGTAAGGTGAGGTGCGGCCTGGAGGCGATCTTGCGCAAAGCGATGTCCAGCGCGATCGGGAGGTCGCCGCAGAACTCGGCCAGGCGATCCCGTTCCGCACCGGCGGCGATGCCGAGGTGCGAAAGCGCCGTGGCGATCATGGCGATGGAGTCCCCGCGCGACAGCGGGGCGAGCTGCAGGCGGCGGACGTCGCGCAGGCCGAGCAGCCGGTTACGGCTGACCAGGAGGATCGTGCTCGTGGTCGTTTCGGCCAGCAGGGGCCGCACCTGACATTCGTCCCGGACGTTGTCCAGCAGGACCAGCAGCCTCCGCTCGGCCAGCAGCGTGCGGTACAGGCCGATGCGGTGGTCGAAGCTCCCGCCGAGCTGTTCGTCCGAGACGCCCAGCGCCCGGAGCAGACCGTCGAGCACGTCCGGCAAGCTCGGTGCGGTCGGTGCCGCTCCGCCGTGGCGGGGCCCGCCGAGATCGGCGTAGAGCTGACCGTCGGGCCGCTCCACGGCCACCCCGTGGGCGTAGTGGAGGGCCAGCTCGCTCTTTCCCACCCCCGCAGGCCCGCTGATCACCACGGGAGTGTCACCCGGGGTACGAAGCCAGGCCAGCTCCGCCGCACGGCCGACGAACCCCCGCGGCCGCTGCGGCAGCTGCGCCGGATGCGGCAGGTCCCCGCCGCGCCAGCGCCGCCACGGCTGCCGTTCCTTCCGCCCTCGTGACGAGGGCTCCGCATAACTGCCTGTCGCGGTGTACCAATACTGCCGCCAAGCGCGCTCGTCGCCACCGCACGCGGCCACGAAGGCCAAGGTGACCTGCAGTGACGGCAGGCGATTGCCGCTCGCCGCGCTCGACAGGACCGACGAGGAGAACATCGCGGACCGGGCCATTTCACGATATGTCGGATTGCCCGCCCGCGCACGAAGGGCCCTCAGCTCCTGCGCGAATTGGCTGGCGACGCCACCTGCTGCGTTGACCGGCTTTTCGGGTCTGCCCATGACATTTCCTTCCCCTAACTCGCTCAGCGTCTCCGAAACGGTGCCCTGGTCTCTACCGCCGTTCGGGGGGCGGGTTAGGCTCTTCGCGTGAACGACTGACACGTAGGGTTAAGACGGCCGCCAGATACATCACGGCCGGGAATTACGGCAATTGCCTGTTGGGGTGCCGGGAATTGCGTCCGATCGGTTGCGGTGAGCAGGGGCCATTCGGGTTACCGGCGTGGAGCGCACGCCAGCGCCGGTACCCGGCACGCCCATCCGGGCGACGGCGGCTCAGGCGGCGGCGGTCCCTGACCTCCGCGGCGCCGTCATTCCGAGGAACGCGCACAAGGCCGCGACAACGCCCAGCGCTCCGCACACCCACCACACGCCGTTGCCCAGCGCGACCCAGGCAGTCACGCCGAAGAGCGGGCCCAGTGCCATACCGAGCCCGAACGTCGCCTGGTGCGCGCTGATGTAGCGGGCCTTGACCGCCGCCGGAAAAGTCGCCGGGTACGCGAACATCGTCGGGCCGTTGACCATGATCCCGAACACGAAGACGACCGTGCAGGCGACGAGCGCCACCGCCGAGCCGCCGCTGAGCCCGAAGCCGGCGACGCCGAGCCCCATCAGCGCGGTGCCGGCGGTCGCGGCGACGTACCCCGGCCACCTCGTCACGTAGGCGGTGATCTTCAGCTCGCAGAGAACCAGCACCACGGACGCGGTGACGAGCACTGCGCTGTACAGGCCGGTCGGATGGCCTTCGGCGCTGATCTTCAGGGGAAGGGCGACCGTGTACTGGACGTAGATGATCGAGCCGAGCAGCACCGACGCCAGGAAGAACCAGAACCGCCCGTCCCGCAGCAAGGTGGCGTACGCGCGACGCGTCCCGGTTCGCCGCGGCTCACCGGGTTCCGCGGTTTCCCGTTCGATCCGCAGGGCCGGGAGCAGACGGCCGGCCATCAGCCCGTACACGACCGCGGTGGCCGCGTCGAACCACAGCAGCAGATCCCAATCCACGAGGATCAGCGCGGCCGCGACGAGCGGGCTCAAGGCGGCGCCGAGGTTGAGGGCGATCCGCATCATCGAGAACGCCATCACCCGGTCGTCCGCGGGCATCAATTCGCTGAGCAGCACCGCCGCCGCGGGCCGGTAGCTCTGGGTCGCCAGGCCGGCCAGCAGCAGCCCGGCGATCACCAGGCCGAAGAACGCCGGCCTGCTGAACAACGGCACGAGGGCGAGAACCACCGCCGAGCCCAGCATGGCCGTCGTGATGGTGGCCCGCGGGCCGGCACGGTGGACCAGCTCGCCGCCGATCAGCCCGCCCAGGACGGAACCGACGCTGTAGGCGGCGATCACCACTCCGGCCTGGCCGGCGGAGAAGCCGCGGACGGTCAGGTACAGCACCATGAAGGTCTGGACGAACGCGCCGAGCTGGTTGACCAGCACCCCGGCGAGCAGGTAGCGGACCGATCTCGGCGTGCGGTGCAGGACCGCCAGCACGCCTGCGGGTTTGTCGATGGTCTCGGTCACGGCCGGGCCTCCAGGACTAGCGGATGGGTTGTCCCGCACCGATCCGGGGTGCGGACGTGCCCATTCCAGCCGTCGGGAGAGTTGACCGGGAGACTTGTCTGCACCGGAAAATCAAACCGAGCCCGCTTCGAGTTGCGGGATCACCAGAACCGTGCCTGATCGGCGGCGGATTCCACAGCCCGGCCGGCGGCCGGACGCGACGGGTGCGCGTGCGGCCGCGGCCGGGCGGGAACCGCCGGTCAGAGGCTGACGATCAGCTCGTGGTCGATCTCGACGAACTCCTGGATCAGCTCGGCGAACTGGCCCGCGATCAGCTTCTGGTAGGCCGGGGACCCGGTGTGGGCGTCGTAGGCGGCCTGGTCGGCGAAGTGCTCGACGAACAGCAGGTAGTCGGGCTTCGCCGGATCGCGGTACACGCGGAAGGAGACCGTGCCCTCCTCCTGACCCGGCCCCAGCGGCGCGAACTCCGCCACGATCTTCTCGGCCTCAGCCTGCTTGCCCGGCTTCAGGGGGATGGGGAACACCTTCGCCAGCATGGGAAAACCTCTCTGTAGTGCGGCGAGTACGTCCGCCGCGGGTCGAAGCCACTCTGGCGAACGGCCGCGGACGGGTCTCGCCAGATCCGGACACGATGCGCACGGAAAGCCGTTCACCGGAAATCGGCCAGGTCCGTTGATCTGCGCCATGTCCGGATGTGGCTAGCGCCGGACCCGGAGATCCCCTAAACCTGGGGTATGACAACTTTTTCGGCCGTGGTCACGACCGGCATCTACTGCCGGCCGGGATGCGGCGCCAAGCCGCTGGCCGAAAACGTCCGCACCTTCGAGCTGGCCGCCGAAGCCGAGGCGGCCGGATTCCGGGCGTGCCTGCGCTGCCGCCCGTACCGGGTGGCCGGCCCGGTCACCGCCGACGCGCCGGAACTGGTCTGCCGCGCGGTCCAGATGATCATCGCCGGAGCGCTCGACACGGGCACCGAAGCGGGGTTGGGTGAGCGGCTCGCCGTGTCGCCCCGGCACCTGCGCCGGCTGTTCCACGACCACCTGGGGGTCACTCCGGACCAGCTCGCCCGCTCCCGCCGCGCGCACTTCGCCCGGCGGCTCCTCGACGATTCGGACCTGACCGTCGCCGATGTCGCGTTCGCATCCGGGTTCGGCAGCCTGCGCCAGTTCAACCGGGACATGAAACAGGTCTTCCGCGCGTCCCCGGTCGAGCTGCGCGATCGGCGCCGCCGGGCGGACCGGCTCGCGGCGGACGGCGGGCTGGCCATGCGGCTGCCGTTCGCACCGCCCCTGGACTGGGAAACGCTCAGCGGCTACCTCCACGACCGCGCGGTTCCCGGCGTCGAATCGGTCCGCGACGGCGTCTACCGGCGCACCATCAGCCTCGACGGCGAAGCCGGGGTCCTCGAGGTCGAACGCGGCGGCGCGGACCACCTGCTCCTGCGCGCCCACCTGCCGTTCTGGGAAGGGGTGATCCACGTCGTCGACCGCGTGGGCGCCATGTTCGGGGTCGACGCCGACACCGCGCCCGCCCGCGCGGCGCTCGCCGGTGACGCGGTGCTGGCACCGTTGATCGCGGCGCGGCCCGGACTGCGGGTGCCGGGTGCCTGGGGCCGGTTCGAGATCGGCGTCGAAGCCGTGCTGAGCCAGTACAGCGCCCGTCCCCGCGTCCGGCGGCAGCTGGGTGCGCTGGTGGCCGCGGCGGGCAGGCCCGTCCCCGGCCTCGCCGACGGGCTCACGCACCTTTTCCCGTCGGCCGAGGTCGTCGCCGTGACGGACCTGGCCGCCATCGGGCTGCCGGCGGTCACCGCCCGCACGCTGGGCGCGTTCGCCGAAGCCGTGGCCGCGGACGAGACCTTGCTCGAGGCCGGGCCGTCGCTCGACGGCTTCGTCGCCGGCTTGACCTCCGTTCCCGACCTCCGCGAGGGCACTGCC
The DNA here is from genome assembly GCF_900119165.1 of Amycolatopsis australiensis. Taxonomy (NCBI): domain Bacteria; kingdom Bacillati; phylum Actinomycetota; class Actinomycetes; order Pseudonocardiales; family Pseudonocardiaceae; genus Amycolatopsis; species Amycolatopsis australiensis. The sequence goes on from NZ_FPJG01000006.1 coordinate 8,086,158, forward strand.
CACCAGATCGCGCTGCGCTGCGGCTATCCCGACGCCTTCCCCGGCGACGACCGGACCCTCTGCACGACCCTGCTGGACCACGACGTGCTCGACGACAGCGTCCGCCTGGCCGACGGCTGGCGGCCCTGGCGCGCGTTCGCGGCGGCCCACCTGATCGCGGCGGGCGTTCCCGTCACGGTCTCCTGACTTCGGTACCGGAGAAACCCAAGGAGAGATACATGCACAGCACCCAGCGCGGCCTCGCCGAGACCCTGCGCTCCCTGCACCAGGACGGCGTCCTGGTGCTGCCGAACGCCTGGGACGCGGCCAGCGCGGCGGTGATCGCGCGGGCGGGCGCGCAGGCCATCGCCACCACGAGCGGCGGCGTCGCCTGGTCGGCGGGACGGCCGGACGGGCACGGCCTCACCCGTGAAGAGATGGCCGTCCTCGTCGCGAAGATCGTGCGCGTCGTCGATGTCCCGGTGACCGCGGACATCGAAGGCGGCTACGGCCCGTCCGCCGGCGACGTCGCCGAGACCGTGCGCGCGGTGGTCGACGCCGGCGCAGTCGGCATCAACCTCGAGGATTCCACCGCCCCCGGCGGTCCGCTCTTCGACGTGGGCGCCCAGGTCGAGCGGGTCCGCGCCGCCCGGGACGCCGCGACCGGCGCCGGCCTGCCCGAGCTGTGGATCAACGTCCGCACCGACGTGTACCTGTTCGGCATCGGCGAGCCCGAGAGCCGGTTGGACGAGGTGCTGTCCCGTGCCGGTGCGTACGCCGGGGCCGGCGCCGACAGCCTCTTCGTCCCCGGCTTGATCGACCTCGACGTCCTCCGCACCCTGGTCGAGCAGAGCCCGCTGCCGGTGAACGTGATGGTGTGGCCGGGAGCGCCCTCGATCGCCGACCTGGAAGCGGTCGGCGTCCGCCGGGTCAGCGTCGGCACGGCGATCGCCCAGGGCGCGTACGCGGTCGCCGAACGCGCGACGGCGGAACTGCTCGAAAAAGGCACCTACGGCGCTTTGGAAGGTGGGCTGGACTTCGGCACGATCAACAGCGCCGTCACGCGCTGACCCTTTTCCCGGCGAGTCGAAAGCCGCGGTGGACTCCGGTCCGCCGCGGCTTTTTCCGTGCCGGCGGACGCCGGCGTTCTCCGCTCGTTGATTTTCCAGGGTGGACAAGGCTTTCTGCCAATCCACCCGGTGGTTTGAATGACTTCCACGCGGCCGGACCGAGTCCGCGGCCCGCAGCTCGATCCCCGTGAGGAAGTGATGTGATGACCGTCGTTGAGCCACTGTCCACCCGGCCCGCCGGCGACAACCTGGCCGCGCCGTCGACCGCCGCGGAGATCCTGGCCAGGGCCCGGGCGCTCGCCCCCGTCCTGCGTGACCGCGCCGAAGAGATCGAGCAGGCGCGGCGGCTGCCGGCGGACGTCGTCGAACTGCTGCGCGCCACCGGCGTGTTCCGGATGGGGTTCGGCCGGGATCGCGGTGGCCCGGAGCTCACCTCGATCGAGCAGACCGAGGTGATCGAAGCGCTGGCCTACGGCGACGCCGGGGTGGGCTGGTGCGCGATGATCGGCTCGGACACGGGGTTGTACGCCTCGTTCCTGGACCCGGCCGTCGCCGACGAAATGTTCCCCAGCCTCGACATGGTGACCGCCGGCCTGCTGTTCCCCAACGGGCGCGCCGAAATCGTGCCCGGCGGGTACCGCCTCACCGGCCGGTGGCAGTTCGGCAGCGGCGTGACGCACGCCGACTGGGTGATCTCCGGCGCGTTCCTCTACCGCGACGGCAGGCCCGAGCCCGGCGCCGACGGGCAGGCGCACGACTCGATCCTGCTCATGGTGCCGAAGGCCGACGTCGAGGTGCTCGACACCTGGCACACCACGGGCCTGGCCGGAAGCGGGAGCTGCGACTACACGATCACCGGCATCTTCGTGCCGGCCGAGCACACGCTCACGTTCGCCGAAGTCCGCGGCGGCACGGGCCCGCTCGCCCAGCCGGAGGTGCACATGCGCAACATGCCGGGCGTGGCCCTCGGCGTCGCCCGCGCTGCAATCGACCATGCCCGGGACGCGGCGGTCTCCGCGGGCCGCGCCGACGACTACCGCACGCAGATCACCCTCGCCGACTGTGAAGCCGACTTCGCCGCCACGCGCCACGGCGTCTACGGGGCGCTTCGGCGGCAGCACGAGGTCCTCGCCGCCGGGGGCACCCTGGACGACCTGACCGCGGCGGAACGCGCGGCCCTGCCGCTGTCGCGGCGGCACGCCTTCCGCACCGCCCGTTCGATCGTCACCCGGCTGTACGACCTGCTCCAGACGTCCGCGATCTACCGGCCCTCGCCGCTGGACCGCTGGCTGCGTGACACCACCACGATGTGCCAGCACATCGTGGCGCAGGACCGGATCCTGCAGACCGCCGGCGCCCATCTGCTCGGCGGGAAGCCCGCGTTTCCGCTGGCGCTCGGCATCACCTCGGCACGGCGCTGAGCGAAAACCCACTCCCACCGAAGGAAGCCAACGATGCGAAACTTCCGGGCCGCCGTGTGCGCGGCCGCCGCGCTCGCCGTCACGCTCAGCGCGTGCAGCTCCCCGGCCGGCGACACCACCGCTCCCAAAGACGCCGGCGCCGCCGCACCCGCTGCCGCCGCCGCGAACATCGACCGCGACGCCGTCATCAGCTACAGCGAGACCGAGCCGTCGAACCCGCTGGTGCCGGGCAACACGACCGAGGTCGGCGGGATCAGCGTGCTGGGCACGCTGTTCCGCGGCCTGATCGAGTACGACGCCAAGACGGCCGCGCCGCGCAACGCGGTCGCGGACTCGATCAGCACGACCGACTCGAAGGTCTGGACCGTCAAGCTGAAGTCCGGCTGGACGTTCCACGACGGGACGCCGGTGACGGCGAAGAGCTTCGTGGACGCGTGGAACTACACCGCCTATTCCCCCAACCTGATGGCCGGCGCGAGCTACTTCTCGCACGTCGAGGGCTTCTCTCAGGTCAACAACGCGACCGCCGACGGCAAGCAGCCCGCGAACCTGCCCGCGGCCAAGGAGCTGTCCGGCCTGAAGCTGGTCGACGACAAGACGTTCACCGTCACCCTCGACGCGCCGTTCTCGGAGTTCGGCGTCCAGCTCGGCTACGCCGCGTTCTTCCCGCTGCCCGCGAGCTTCTTCGCCGACCGCAAGGCGTTCGAGGCGCACCCGGTGGGTGACGGGCCGTTCCGGTTCGAGTCGTACACGCCCGGCAAGGACCTGGTCGTCAAGCGGTTCGACGGCTTCGCCGGCGCGCAGAAGCCGCAGATCGGCGGCATCGACTTCCGCTTCTACACCGACCTGGACAAGGCGTACGCCGACGTCATCGCGAACAAGCTCGACTTCCTGTCCTTCACGCCGTGGACCTCGACCCAGGGCGGCAAGATCAAGAAGGATCTGCCGGAGGACCGCCGCAAGACCTACACCTACCTCGGCTACCAGGCGATCGCGTTCCCGCTGTTCGACAAGCGCTACGACAGCCCGCAGTTCCGCCAGGCGATCTCCATGGCCATCGACCGCAAGGCGCTGATCCAGCAGGTGTTCAACGGCGGCCGCACCCCGGCCGACGGCCTGGTCGCCCCGAACGTCCAGGGCCACCTGGACAACCAGTGCGGCGAGCTGTGCACCTACCAGCCGCAGAAGGCCAAGCAGCTGTTCGACGCGTCCGGCTTCGCCGGGGACATCGAGCTCACTTCGAACATCGACTCCGGCAACCAGGAGTGGATGGAGGTCATCTGCCGCCAGATCCAGGCTTCGCTGGGCCGCACCTGCAAGTTCACCCCGCAGACGACGCTCGGCGACTTCCGCAAGAAGCTCAACGACCGCTCGGTCACCGGCATCTACCGCTCGGCGTGGGTCGCGGACTACCCGTCGATCGAGAACTTCCTCAACCCGCTCTTCCGCACCGGTGCCGCCTCCAACGTCGGCCAGTACTCGAACCCGAAGGTCGACGAGCTGCTCAAGCAGGCCGACGCCGCGCCGTCGCAGCAGCAGGGCCAGGCCCTCTACCAGCAGGCCGAGAAGCTCGTCCTGCAGGACATGCCGACCATCCCCATCTGGTGGCAGTCCGGCACCGCGGCCTGGGCGTCGCGCCTGCACGGCGTCCAGCCCACCCAGTTCCGCGAGCTCGACCTCTTCAGCGTCACCGTCAGCAAGTAGCACCCCGCTCCCGCCGTGCGGCGCGCCGGGACCCGGCGCGCCGCACCCGAAGAAGAAAGCAGGTACCGACGTGACCGTCCACGAAGTGGATGTCCTGATGATCGGCGCCGGCCCGGCGAACCTCGCCCTGGCCGTGGCGCTCGAAGAGAGCGGGGACATCGAGCTGGCCCGCGGCGCGATGATCCTGGAGCAGTACGAGGACGTGAAGTGGCAGCGCAACCTGCTGCTGCCCTGGGCGCGCAGCCAGGTGTCCTACGTGAAGGACCTGGTGACCCTGCGCAACCCGCGCAGCCGCTTCTCGTTCCTGAACTTCATGCACGAGCGCGGCGAGCTCGACGAGTTCGTCAACCTGGGCACGTTCAACCCCTTCCGCTGGCAGGTTTCCGCCTACCAGCAGTGGGTGGCCGACTCGCTCGAGCACGTCCGGATCCGCTACAACGCCCGTGCGGAGCGGATCCTGCCGATCCACTCCGAGGACGGTGCCGTGCTCGGCTTCACCGTGCCCCTTTCCGATGGCGACACGGTGCTCTGCCGCGACCTCGTGGTCGGCGGCGGACGGGACGCCCACGTTCCCGAGGTGTTCAAGCGGCTGCCCGCCGAGCGGGTCGTCCACAGCACCGAATACAGCAGCCGCGTCGAGGGCAGCCTCGCGCTGGCGCGGCCGGGCAAGCCGCTGCGCCCGGTGGTCATCGGCGGTGCCCAGAGCGCGGCCGAGATGTTCATGGCGCTGCACGAGCACGCGCCCGGCTCGTCGCCGACCATGCTGCTCCGCTCGATCGCGCTGAAGGACTACCAGACGAGCAAGTTCGTCAACGAGCTGTTCTACCCGTCCTTCGTGGACGAGTTCTTCGAGATGCCGGGCAAGGTCCGGGCGAAGGTGCTCGAAGAAATGCACCTGACGAACTACGCCGGCTTGGCCGCCCCGTTCCTGGAGGAGCTGTACACCATGATCTACCGGCAGAAGATGCTCGGCGAGCCGGTGTCGACCATCCGGGGCCTCACGGAGGTCACCGACGCCTGGACCGAGGCCCGCCCCGGCGGCGGCGAAGAGGTCGTCCTGGAGGTTCACGACCTCAAGACCGACGGGAAGGACCAGTTCCACTGCGACGCGGTGTTCCTCGGCACCGGCTTCGACCCGCGGATGCCGTCGATGGTCCGCGACCTGGCCGCCGCGATCGGCCTGCCGGAACTGACCGTCAACCGGCAGTACCGCGCCGACCTCGGCGAGAACGCCCACGGAGCGCTCTACCTGCAGGGCGTCAACGAAGCCACCCACGGCATCTCCGACTCGCTGATCAGCGTGCTCGCCCAGCGCTCGGGCGACATCTCGGGTGACATCGCCGGGCGTCGGGGCGCCCGCCCGGCCGCCGAGCCGGGAGCCGGCGGACAGTCCGTGGTGGTGGCGGCATGATCGACGTCCGTCCCCTCGACCGCACGAGCCTGGAGCGGGCGTACGGAATCGACGGCCAGCGGCTGCTGCCGTGGCCGGAGCTGAACGCACCGTTCGAAGGCGCTTGGTGTGTCCTGCGCGCCGGGGCCGCGTCCACGCCGCACGCCCACGAGGAATACGAGATCTTCATCGCCGTCAAGGGATCGGCCGAGCTGGTCGTCGACGACGAGCGGCACCCGTTCGCCGCCGGCGACGTCGTCCGGCTGCCTCCGGGCTCGACCCACCGCGTCGTCAACGACGGTGACGAGGACTTCGAGTACTACGGGGTCTGGTGGGACCCCGCGATGTCGGCCCGGTTCGTGGCCCGGCACGAAGCGAGCCGGCCGTGAGCGCCCGGACCGTGATCATCTCGCCGGCGCCGACGGCGAACGGCGACCTGCATCTCGGGCACATCGCCGGGCCGTTCCTCGCCGCCGACGTGCACGCCCGCTACGCCCGGGCGCAGGGCCGGGAAGTGCTGCTGGGCACCGGGTTCCAGGACACCTCGACGTTCGTCGTCACCACCGCGCACCGGCGCGGCGTGCCGCCGGCGGAGCTGGTCGCCACCTCGGCGGCGCAGATCGAGGCCAGCCTGGCCGCCATGGGCATCGGCGTCGACGGCTACACCGGGGACGACGACCGGTTCACCGGGTGGGTCGTCGACTTCATCGGCCGCGTGCACGCGGCCGCCAAGCTCGAACTGCGCACGATGAAGTTCCCGTTCTCGACGAAGACCGGGCAGTTCCTGGTCGACGGTTTCGCCTCCGGCAACTGCCCGGAGTGCCTGGCCGAAGGCTGCGCGGGCCTGTGCGAAAGCTGCGGCACGCTGGTGGCGGCCGGCGAGCTCATCGGCGTGCGGTCCACTTTGGACCCCGATGACGTGGTCGAGCTGCGCGAGGCGGAGGTGCTCGTCCTCCCGGTCGAGCGTTATCGCGAAGGCCTGCGGGCGCACTTCGCGGCACACGCCGGCGGGATGCGGCCGCACATGGCCCAGGCGATGGCGGCGATGCTGGCCCGGCCGTTGCCGGACTTCCCGGTGACGTATCCGATCTCCTGGGGCATCCGGGTGCCGTTCCCCGAGGTCGCCGGGCAGGTCGTCAACCCCAACGCCGAGCCGATGGCGTGGAGCATGCACGCCTCGGCGCTGGCGGCGGAGGCTCGCGGCGCCGGGCCGGGTACCGAGGACCGCCTCTGGCTGGCCGGCGCCGGCTCGGAGATCGTGTACTTCCTCGGATTCGACAACATCTACCCGTTCGCGATCGCCGGACCTGCCATGCTGCTCGCGCTCGGCGGGCAGTACGACCTGCCGGCCCGGTACCTGACCAACGAGTTCTACGAGCTGGACTACCGGAAGTTTTCGACCAGCCGCGGGCACGTGATCTGGAGCCGGGAGCTGGCCGCGGAAGTGCCCCGCGACCTGATCCGCTTCCACCTGGCCGCGACCAGTCCCGAACACCAGCGGACCAGTTTCAGCCGGGACGCGCTGACCCAGGTCACCGAGACGCGGCTGGTCGGTCCGTGGAACCGGGTGGCCGCCAAGGTGAACCGCTGGGTGGGTCTGGGTCCGTTGCCGGTGTCCGAACGCGCGGCCCGGGCCGCGGCCCGGATGGCAGAGCGGTTCGCGGCCTCCTACGAGCTGGCCGGGTTCAGCCTGAACCGCGCAGCGGAGGCGATCACCGAACAGCTGGCCCGGCTCGACCATCAGGAGCCCGCCGGGGCCGACGCCGGCGACTACTGCTTCGAGGTCGCCCAGCTGCTGCACTCGGCCGCGCCGATCCTCATCGATCTCGCGGCTTCGGTGCTCGGCGCCGATCCGGGCCCGGGACCGGCCGCGACCGGCGCGATCACGCCGGCGACGCTGCCGCGCCTGGACTCGGCGGGGACCGGGCGATGACGGCGGGCGCCCGGCAGGGGGGCCTGCGGGTCGTCGTGGTCGGCGGCGGCATCACCGGGCTGCTCACCGCCATCGGGTGCGTGCTGGCCGGGCACCGGGTCGTGGTCCTGGACCGCGGACCGGTCCCGAATCCGGCGGCGACCTCGTTCGACCAGCACCGGGCGCTGCGCGCGCTGGTCGTCGGCGATCCGGCCGCCACCCGCCGGGGCGCGGACCTGCACCACCGGTGGCGGGCGCTGGACGCGCTGCTCTGCGACCACCTGCCGGGCGCCTGCCTCTACCGCCGCGTCGGCGTGCTGACCGCCCTGCCGCCGTCCGAAGTGGACGACGCGCTGGCGACCGCGGCCGCCGCCCGGCTGCCGGTGCGGGTCGCCGACCCGCACCGGTACCCGCTGGTCGGGTTCCCGGCGGGTGCCCGTGCGGTGCTCGAGCCGCACGCCGGCACCCTGCTGGCCGACCGCGTCCTGCACGCGGCGGCCCGCTGGCTGCGCCACCACCCCCAGGCCGGGCTGCGGCCGGGCCGGGACGTGGTGGCGGTGGACGCCGACCGCGGCCGCGCCCGGCTGGCCGACGGCACGTGCGAGACCGGCGACGTCGTGCTCGTCGCCGCCGGCCCGTGGTCGCCGTCGCTGGTGAGCCTGCCGGTCACCGTGCACCGCCAGACGATGGTGTACCTGCGGCCGCCCGCCGGGCTTGCCCGCGCGTGGGCGGCGATGCCGACCGCGGGCGGGATCGGCGCCGACGGCCGCGGCTGGCTGCTGCCGTCGGTGGCCGGCACCCTGCTCAAGATCAGCACCGACGCCGCGCGCCGGGAGGTGGCGAGCCTGTCGGCACCGGACGACGGTACGAACTGGGCGGAGCGGGTGCTCGCGGCCGGCATCGTGTCCGAAGTGGACGAATACGACGTCGCCCGGGTGCGGCACTGCCACTACGCCACCACGGCCGGCGGGGAGACCGGGTTCGTCCGGGCCGGGCCGGCCCTGTGGGCCCGCGCCGCCAGTGGCGGCGACGGCTTCCGCACGGCGGTCCGGGCCGCCGACGCCATCGTCGCCGAGCTCGCCGGCCACCCCGTCCGCGCCGCGGCCTGACCGCTGCCCACCCACTCGACCGGAGGACGACCTTCATGACCACGAACAACCCGGGCGCGCTGCTCGTCATCGGCAGCGGCCTGAAGCTCTACCGCGAATACATCGTCCGCACCGTTTCCGCCCGCGCCCGCGAGGCGGGGCTGAAGCTGGTGCTCGTCAACAACCTGAAGCCCACCTGGCAGAACGCGTACTTCGACGACATCACCGTCGTCAACGTCTTCGATCACGCCCTGCTCGCCGAAACCGCCCGTGAGCTGGCCACCCGCTACACCGTCACCGGCGTGCTCTGCTGGGACGAGCCGCTGGTCATGCCGGCGGCCGAGCTGGCCGCCGAGTTCGGCGTGCCGGGCCTGAGCATCCCGGGCGTGCACGGTTGCCGCGACAAGCACAGCTGCCGCACCCGCCTGACCGCGGCCGGGCTGCCGCAGCCGGGCTTCGAGCTCGTGCCCGACCTGGCCGGGGCGCGCGAGGCCGCGGCCCGCATCGGGTACCCGGTGATCGTCAAGCCACGTGCCCTCGGCGCCAGCATGGGCGTCTCGCTGGCCGCCGACGAACAGGCGCTCGAGTCGGCCTACCGGGTCGCCCACGAAGCCAGCCTGGTCGGCGACGAGCCCTACCGCGGCGGCGCGCTCATCGAAGGGTTCGCCGACGGCCCGGAGATCAGCATCGACGGCGCCGTCTACAAGGGCGAGTACCTGCCGATGTTCGTCGCCCGCAAGAGCACGGGCATGCCGCCGTTCTTCGAGGAGACCGGCCACGTCGTGGACGCCGCCGATCCGCTGCTGCGCGACGAGGAGCTGCTGGGCGTGCTCACCCGCGCCCACCAGGTGCTGCGCATCGAGAACGGCATCACCCACACCGAGGTCCGGCTGACCGCGCGCGGTCCGGTGATCATCGAGGTGAACGGCCGCCTCGGCGGCGACCTGATTCCCTTCCTCGGCAAGACGGCCACCGGCATCGACCCGGGCGGCGTGCTGTTCGACGTCGCCACCGGGCAGCGCCCGGACGTCTCGCACACGCGCGCCGGGACGGCCGGGATCCGCTTCGGCTATCCCGCGCACGACTGCGTGCTGCACTCGGTCACCGTGCCCGAGGAGACACCCGGTCTGGTCCTCGCCTCGCCCATGGCCGAGCCCGGGACCACGCTGCGGCTCCCGCCGGGCGGCTACATCGCCCGCCACTCACTGGTCGTCTGCGAAGGACCCGACCCGGACACGGTCGCGCGTCGGCTCGCGCACGCGGCTTCGCTCGTGAAGGTCGAAGCCGAAGAGGTCGAGCCGCCGCCGGCGGGCACGACGCTGGAGATGCCCGCCGGCCTGCTGGACGTGGACGAATGAGCATCGACTACGACGGCCGCCGGTTCCGCAAGCTCGGCGGCGGCGACGGCACGTGCGCCGAGTACCACCAGCGCGGCGACCTGGTCTGGGCGGTCTTCGAGGGCGGCCGCGTCCGGCGCGGCACGATCACCGGCACGTGCGACGCGGCCGGCGTGCTGCGCCTGGCCTACACGATGGTGCTCGACACCGGCGAGGTCATCGCCGGGCACAGCACCAACAGCCCGCAGCGCCACGGTGGGACGCTGGTGCTGCGCGAGGTCTGGGAACGCTACGGCGAGCACGCCGAGACCGGCGTCTCCTACCTGGAAGAGATCCCGGCCGCCGTTCCCGCGGGAGTGGCGCGATGACCGCGTGGCGGACGCTGGCCGGTCTGGTGGACGGCGACCTCCGGCTTCCCGGCGACCGCGGCTTCGACGAAGCTTCCGCACCGGTGAACCGGCGGTTCGCCGCCACCCGTCCGGCGGCGGTCCTCTCGGCCGCCCACGACGCCGACGTCGCGAAGGCGGTGGCGTGGGCACGCGCGGAATCGGTGCCCCTGGTCGCGCGCGGCGGCGGGCACAGCTACGCCGGCCACTCGTCGGGCACCGGACTGGTGCTCGACCTGCGGCGGCTCTCGGGGATTCACATCGACTGCGACACCGGTCGCGTCACCGTCGGCGGCGGGACGCCGATGGCGGCCTTGTACGCCGGGCTCCGGCCGTGGGACCTCACGTTTCCGCTCGGCAACTCCGACACCGTCGGCATCGGCGGGCTGACCCTCGGCGGTGGCGTCACGACCATCTCACGGGCATTCGGCCTCACCTGCGACTCGCTGGTGTCGACGGAGGTGGTGCTCGCCGACGGCACCACCGTGACGGCCTCGGCGGCCGAGCACCCGGACCTGTTCTGGGCCTGCCGCGGCGGCGGTGGCGGCACCTTCGGCGTGAACACCCGGTTCACGTTCCAGGCGCGGCCGGCCCCGGCCGGCTCGACCTGCCTGCTGCTCTGGTCGTGGCCGCACGCGGTCGAGGTGCTCGCCACGATGCAGGAGATCATGCTGACCGCGCCGGAGCGGTTCTCCGCCCGCATCGGCATCGCCCGCTCGGCCGGCGACGACGGCGTCGTCTCGGTGGTCGGCCACCACCTCGGACCGGCCGAAGAGCTGCGCGAGCTGCTCGCACCGGTCGTCGCCGCGGCGGCTCCGGACCGTGCGGACATCGAGGACCGCGACTTCTGGGAAGCGGCGCGGTACCTGCACCACAGCAGCGCGGGCGGGGCGTTCGCGGCCCGCACCCGGTGCACGCCGCACGCGATCGGCGACACCGGGCTGGAGGTGCTGGTCCGCGCGGTCGAGAAATGGCCGGGCAGCAGCAACACCGACGGCGCCGGGGCCGCCCTGTTCGCCTGGGGCGGGGCGATCCACCGCGTCCCGGTGCCGGACACCGCGTTCCCGCACCGGGACACGAAGTTCCTGCTCAGCCTGGACACGTCGTGGACCGAGCGGGACACGCCCGCCACCGTGCGGGCGAACCTGGACTGGCTGCACGCGCTGCACGCGGAGACCGGGGAGTTCGCACCCGACGCGTCGTACGTCAACTTCGCCGATCCGGACCTCGAGGACTGGCAGGGTGCCTACTACGGGCCCAACGCCGCCCGGCTCACCGAGGTCAAGCGCCGGTACGACCCCGACCGGTTCTTCCGCTTCCCGCAGGCCCTGTGACCACCGGCCGGCCCGCCCCGGCGGGCCGGCCCCTTCACCCCAGGAGCGCCGAAATGCCACCCGACCTGCGGGGCGCCATGCGCACGTTCGCCACCGGGGTGTGCGTCGCCAGCACATACCGCGACACACCCGAAGGGCGCCGCCACGACGCTGTGACCGTCAACTCGCTAAGTTCGATCTCCCTCGACCCGCCGCTGGTGTCGCTGTGCTTCCGCCGGAGCTCGGCGTTCCTGGCCGACCTGCTGGCCGGCGGCCGGTGGGTGGTGTCGATCCTGCCCGCCGGCGCCCGCGAGCTGGCGGCCCGCCTGGCCGGCCCCCGCGAGCGGCGGGCCGAGCACGTCGCGGCGATGCGCGCCCGGCCCGGCGACCGGACCGGGGCCCTGGTCCTCGACGACGCGACCTGGCTCGAGTGCGAGCTGCGGGAGCAGTTCGCACTCGGCGACCACACCCTGGTCGTCGGCGAAGTGCTGGCCACCGGCCAGGACCCGGGCAGCCCGGCGCTGGTGTTCGTGCACGGCCGCTACCACGACGTCTCCCGAGCCCCGGCCGCGACGCTCGACCTGTCCGGGCCCGGACACTGGGGAGAGGCGGTGTAGCTTGGCGGCCGAGACGAGGGGGATCCTTGACGAGCACCGAAGACGGCAACGCCATGCGCTGGAGCGGCCAGCGCACCGACCGCGTCGACGACGGCGCCCTGCCGGGGCTCGCGCGGCTGAGCGGGTTCGTCCGCAGCGTCCGGACGCCGGAGTTCCGCGGGGTCACGTTCCACGAGGTGCTCGCGAAGAGCGCGTTGAACCACGTGCCGGCGGACGCGCGCATGCTTGCCGGCGAGTACACGATCAACCCGTACCGCGGCTGCACGCACGCGTGCCAGTACTGCTTCGCGCGCCCGACGCATACGCGTCTCGGCCTCGACGTCGCCGGCGACTTCGACAACGAGATCATCGTGAAGACGAACATCGCCGAGGTGCTGCGCAGTGAACTGGCGCGCAAGCGGAAGCTGCCGCCGCGCGTCGCGTTCGGCACGAACACCGATGTCTACCAGCGCGCGGAGGGCCGGTACGAGCTGATGCCGGGGATCATCGACGCGCTCACCGCCTACCGGGTGCCGTTCTCGGTCCTGACGAAGGGCCCGCTGATCCGCCGCGACCTCGACCGGCTGGCCAAGGCTTCGCGGACCATGACCGTGCACCTGGGCGTGTCGCTCTCGATCCTGGACGAAGGGCTCCAGCAGTCGGTCGAGTTCGGCACGGCGACGACGTCGGCCCGGCTGGCCACGGTCCGCGCCATCCGCGACGCTGGCCTGGACTGCACGGTGTTCCTCTCTCCGATCCTGCCCCGGCTCACCGATTCCGACGAGAAGCTGCGGGAGCTGGTCGCCGCGGTGGCCGCGGCGGGCGCGACCGCGGTCCTGTTCCACCCGCTCTACCTGTCGAGCGGGGTGAAGGACGTGTTCTTCACCTGGTTGCGCCGAGCGCATCCGGAACTGGTCGGGGACTACACGACGCTGTACTCGTCGGGCTCGGAGACCCTGCGCCCCTACCGCCACGAGCTGAGCGACCGGATTCGCGCGATCATCGCCCACCACGGGTTCCCGGAGCCGGACGAGTCGATCGAGGACCGCTTCGCCCTCAACGGTCGCCGTACCGCTCCCGCACCCGAGCCACCGCAGCCGACGCTGTTCTGAGGCCGGACGCACCGCCCGCCGCCTCGTCCGGCATGGGACCGGTCCCGGCGAAGCTCGCACGTCGAACCTCGGGACGGCCACCGGTGGCTTCCGAGCTGCCCGTTGTAGTCGTGGACGTCGCGCAGGCCGCCTTGCGGCAAGGCCACCGACACCGGCTCCGGCGATCGGCCCGGATACGATCCCTGCCGGTCGTGGTCGTCGCCGGACCGCGTTTCGACAGGAGAGCCATGACGCAACCAGCGCTCGCCGACGCCCCCGCAGCGGATGTGACCGCCCCGGTCCGCCGCATCGCCGGCCGCGGCCTGCCGGGCGCCGTCGGGTGGTGGCTGTTCGCGGCCGTCCCGTTCGCGCTGGCGCTGCTGGCCGCCGTCCGCGCGCCGCGGATGCACGTGCTGCTCGACTACTGGCACGTCTTCGCGAAGATCACCGACGACAGCGGGCGGCTGCTGCTGAGCCAGGTCTTCACCTACCACCTGGACCAGCCGTTCGTCGTGCCGTCACTGCTGTTCTACGCCGACGCGGCGTGGTTCGGCGGCGACAACCGCGTGCTGACCGTCCTGACCGTCGTCCTGCTGGCGGTGGCGGCGTCGGCGCTGCGGACGATGCTGCCGCGGCACCTGTCCCCGGCGAAGCGCGGGGCGCTGACCGCCGTCGTCGCATGGCTGCTGTTCACGTCGCACGCCGCTGAGCTGTGGTCGCAGGGCACGAACGGGATCAGCTGGGTGCCCGCGGTCGCGTGCTGCGCGATCGCCGTCGCGTGTGCGCACCACGGTCGCCCGCTCGGCGCGTACGGGGCCGCCGTGCTCGGCTGTCTCTGCTTCGGGGCCGCGTTGCCGATCTGGTTCGTGATCGCCTTCATCGCGTGGGTGCGCAAAGAGTCCCGGTTCCGCATCCTGTTCCCCGCGGCGGCCGGGGTGGCCGTCCTGCTCGCCTGGTGGCTGACGAAGCCCGCGGGAACGCAGTCCGGCGCGACGGCCGCCTTCGACCCGGACGGACGCCTGTCCGTCATCGCGGCCGCGGCCGGTGGCCTGTGGTCGGTCGACGTCGCGGTCCTCGCGGTGGTCGCGGGCGGCGTGACGATTGCCCTGCTCGCCCTGCTGCTGCGTCGCACGATCACCGACCGGCCCTCACCCGCGTCGGGCTGGGCGGGTTTGGCCTGCTACGCGCTGGCGCTCGCCGTGATGCTCGCACTCGGCCGGACCACGGCCGATGTCCCGGGCGGCAACGTCGGTCTCATCAGCCGGTACGTCCTGGTCGCGGCACTGGCGACGATCGCGGTGACGGTCTTGGCCACCGTGCACCGTCCACAGTGGCCCATCCGGTACGTGGCGACCGGCGTCATCGCACTGTCGCTGGTGACGCACGCGATCGGCGGCGGCAAGGCGGACGAAGTGCGTCGCAGCTACGCACCACTGGCCCTGGCGGCGATCGCGCTGCGAGCCGACGCCCCGGCGGCCCTGGAGGCACTGCACATCCAGCGAGCCGCGGCGCCGGCGGCCCGGGCGTTGCGGGCCTACCCGTTCACCGACGACTTCACGCTGGGCTGCCACGGCCCCGAGCTGGGCAGCCGCCTCGACGTGGCAAGGGTCCAGCCGACGTCAGCGGGACGACTGGACACCCCGGTGACGAACACCGGCGCGATCATCGCGGGCTGGGCGGCCACCCGGCCGGACTGCATCGTCGTCACGGACGAGCAGGGAACGGTGACGGGCGGCGGCATCACGGGCCTGCCGCTGACGCCCGGCCAGACGACGGCCACCCCCGGAGCGACGGCCTGGCAGGCGACGACAGGCCCGGCAAACGGCCACGTGAGGGTGTTCGCCGTCCGGGGCGGACAGCTCTACCGAATCGGCTGAACCCCACCATCCGCGGGAACCCTGCGTCGGTCAGTCACGGTCGCAGGCGCGGTCTCGGTGCCCGCGTAACCGGCTAGCACAGCTCAGGCAGGCGAACGCTGTGGCGGAAGTCGACGATGCGCCTCGCTGCCGACGCCTTCAGCCGCTCCTCAGCGGTCCAGCCACGGCGCGAGCAGCTTCTCCAGCTCGGCGTCCGACAGAGCCCGCGGCCCACCATGGAATTCGTGCCACCGCGCGGCATCGCACGCCGCCGTGTACTCGACCTCGAACGCCCGCATCAGCACGTACATGAACGTCACCGAGCTGAAGCGGTCGCCCAGCAGTGTCCGCGCCTTTCGGGCGACCTCGGTCGCGCCGCCGGAATCCGCCAGCTTCAACGATTCCGCGGCCGGGTCCAGCAGGCTGGGGGCGTACATCACGACAAACTCTCCAACGTAGAAACGAACATCAGCCTTCGGCGGCCAGCTGGCCGCACGCCGCCGCGATTTCCTGGCCGCGGGTGTCCCGGACCGTGCACGCCACGCCGCCCGCGTTCACCAGGCGCACGAACTCGCGCTCCACCGGCTTCGGGGACGCGTCCCACTTCGATCCCGGTGTCGGGTTCAACGGGATCACGTTGACATGCACCAGCTGCCCCAGGTGCTTGCGCAGCCGCTTCGCCAGCAGCTCCGCCCGCCACGGCTGGTCGTTGATGTCCCGGATCAACGCGTACTCGATCGAGACCCGGCGGCCCGACGTGTCCGCGTAGTACCGGGCCGCCGACAGCACCTCGTCCACCGACCAGCGGTTGTTCACCGGGACCAGCGTGTCCCGCAGCTCGTCGTCCGGCGTGTGCAGCGACACCGCCAGCCGGACCTGCATCTTCTCGTCCGCCAGCTTGCGGATCGCCGGCGCCAGCCCCACCGTCGACACCGTCACCGACCGCTGCCCGATGCCCAGGCCACCCGGCGCGGGATCCGTGATCCGGCGCACCGCCGCCACCACCCGCTTGTAGTTGGCCAGCGGCTCGCCCATGCCCATGAAGACGATGTTCGACAGCCGCCCGGGACCGCCCGCCATGGTGCCGTCGCGCATCACCGCCGCCGCGGCGCGGACCTGGTCCACGATCTCCGCCGTCGACAGGTTGCGGTCCAGGCCGCCCTGGCCCGTCGCGCAGAACGGGCACGCCATGCCGCAGCCCGCCTGGCTCGAGATGCACAGCGTCGCGCGGTCCGGGTAGCGCATCAGGACGCTCTCCAGCAGCGTGCCGTCGTGGGCGCGCCACAGCGTCTTGCGCGTCGCGCCGTCGTCGCACGCCAGGGCGCGGACCTCGGTGAGCAGCGTCGGCATCAGCGACTCGACCAGCCGCGCGCGCGACGCCGCCGGGATGTCGGTCATTTCCGCCGGGTCCACCGTCAGGCGCGAGAAGTAGTGGTTCGACAGCTGCTTCGCGCGGAACGGCTTCTCCCCCAGCTCGGCCACGGCTTCCGCGCGCTCGGCCACCGAGAGGTCGGCGAGGTGACGCGGCGGCAGGCCACGCTTGGGGGCGTCGAAGACGAGCGGGAGGGCAGTCATAACCGGACCAGTCTCCCACGCGGCCGCCGGCGCCGCCTCGGCAGCCCTCACCGGGTGTAGGCCAGGTCACGACCTCATGTAACTTACATCGTCTTTTAGTCCCTTGTGGACACTCGACAACCGCCGTGAGGTGGTCGATCCGCAACGGCCCGGCATCCGGACCGGCAGCGTGGATTGACATCCCGTCACCCGGAAGCTCACTCTGGCGCGACGCATGTTAGCGATAACAACGGGCGCGGGCCTGGAGAAAGGTCGTCATGGACAGAGTAAGCACCAGATCCCTGCTCGCGCTGCTCGCCGCCGCGGCGACGGTGGCGTCCGTGGTGACGCTGGGAGCCGGCACGGCACAGGCCGACGTCACCGGCGCACTGCGCGGCGTCGGCTCCGGCCGGTGCCTGGACGTCCCGAACGGCAACCAGGCCGACGGCACGTCCCTGCAGATCTACGACTGCTCCGGCGGCGCGAACCAGCAGTGGACGGCGACCTCGAGCGGCCAGCTGACGGTGTTCGGCGGCAAGTGCCTCGACGTCCCCGGCAGCGCGACGACCGCCGGCACCCGGGTGCAGATCTGGACCTGCCACGGCGGGGCCAACCAGCAGTGGCGGGTGAACGCCGACGGCACGGTGGTCGGCGTGCAGTCCGGGCTCTGCCTGGACGTCACCGGCGCCGGCACGGCCAACGGCACCGCGGTGGAGATCTGGACGTGCCACGGCGGCAGCAACCAGCAGTGGACGGGCCTGTCGGCCACGCCCCCGCCGACCACGACCACGACCACGACCGGCGGAAACAGCGGCTGCTCGCTTCCGTCCTCGTACCGCTGGTCGTCGACGGGTGCGCTGGCGACGCCGCAGCACGGGTGGGTCTCGCTCAAGGACTTCACCAACGTCGTCTACAACGGCAAGCACCTCGTCTACGCGTCGGACGTCTCCGGTTCGACGTACGGCTCGATGGCGTTCAGCCCGTTCACGAACTGGTCCGACATGGCCTCGGCCGGCCAGACCGGGATGAACCAGGCCGCGGTCGCGCCGACGCTGTTCTACTTCGCGCCGAAGAACATCTGGGTGCTGGCGTACCAGTGGGGTGCCTGGCCGTTCATCTACCGCACGTCGAGCGACCCCACCAACCCCAACGGCTGGTCGTCGCCGCAGCCGCTGTTCACGGGCAGCATCTCCGGGTCCGGCACCGGCCCGATCGACCAGACCCTGATCGGTGACGGCACGAACATGTACCTGTTCTTCGCCGGCGACAACGGCAAGATCTACCGCGCGAGCATGCCGATCGGGACCTTCCCGGGCAGCTTCGGCTCGAACTACACGACGGTCATGAGCGACACGCAGGCCAACCTGTTCGAGGCGGTCCAGGTCTACAAGGTCCAGGGCCAGAACCAGTACCTGATGATCGTCGAGGCGATGGGCGCGAACGGACGCTACTTCCGCTCGTTCACGGCCAGCAGCCTGAGCGGGTCGTGGACACCGCAGGCGGCCGGCGAAAGCAATCCCTTCGCGGGCAAGGCCAACAGCGGTGCCACCTGGACCAACGACATCAGCCACGGTGACCTGGTCCGCAGCAACCCCGACCAGACCATGACCATCGACCCGTGCAACCTGCAGTTCCTCTACCAGGGCAAGTCCCCCAGCGCCGGCGGCCCGTACGACCAGCTGCCGTGGCGGCCGGGCGTCCTGACGCTGCAGCGCTGACCGGAGCCGGTGCACGAGGAACCCCCGCGGCCGGGGTTCCTCGTGCACCGGCGGCTCCGTCAGTCAGGCCAGGACGTCCAGCGCCGCCCGGATGATCGAGTCGGTGTCGATGCCGTGGTAGCGGTACACGTCCTCGATCGAGCCCGACTGGCCGAACCGCGTCACGCCCAGCGCGACCGACGGCACCCGGTTGATCCCGGCGAGGAACGCCAGCGTGTGCGGGTGGCCGTCGAGCACCGTGACCAGCGGCCGCGCCCGCGAAGCCGGGAACACCTGGTCCAGGATCCACGGCTCGCCGCCGCCCCGGCCCGATCGGGCCTGGAGCGCCTCGAACACCAGGCCCGGGCTGGTCACGCAGACGACGTCGGCTGCCACACCCACCTGGGCCAGCCGCTCGGCGGCCGCCAGCGCGTCCGGCACGAGGGCGCCCATCGCCGCGAGCGTGACCGCCGGTTCGGCGGCGCGACGCAGCAGGTACGCCCCCGCCACGACCTGGCGGCGACGCCGTTCGCGCGCGGCCGGGTCGGCGGGCACGCCGGCGAGGGTCTGGTCGACCGGGCGCGTCGAGAGCCGGAAGTACGACGACGTGCCGCCCGGCTTGCCGAGCCGGCCGAGCGCCGCCAGCAGCGTCCACTCCGTGTCGATCGCGAACGCCGGTTCGTAGCTGACGCAGCCGGGTTGCTCGACGCCGATCGACGGCGTGGTGATCGACTGGTGCGCGCCGCCTTCCGGGGCGAGCGTGACCCCGGACGGCGTGCCGATCAGGATCGACTGCCCGCCCGCGTAGATGCCGAACGACCACGGCTCCAGCGCGCGCTCGACGAACGGGTCGTACATGACGCCGATCGGCAGCAGCGGCTCACCCCACCGGCTCCAGGTCGCCCCCAGCTCCCCGAGCAGCCCGACCAGGTTCGTCTCGGCGATGCCCAGCTCGACGTGCTGCCCGGTCGGCTTCTCCCGCCAGTGCACGATCGTCTCGGGGTCGTCTTCGAACCAGTCGCGGCGCTCGGTCGCCGACCAGACGCCGACCTTGTTGACCCAGCCGCCGAGGTTGGTCGTCGAGCTGACGTCCGGGCTGACCGTCACGACGCGCTTCGCCGCTTCGGGCGCTTCGCGGGTCAGGTCGAGCAGGACACGGCCCAGCGCCGCCTGCGTCGTCGCGGTTCCGGACGGCGTGCGTCCGATGTCGACCGGCAACTCGACTGAAGGCAGCGAAGGCACGTCCGGACGGCGAAGGCGCGAAGCCGCTTGAGCGCACAACTCCGCTTCACGCGACCCCGGTGCGAAGCGCTCCCACGGCGAAGCGAGATCAGTGCCGAGAGAAGCCGCCAGCTCCTCCATCTGCGAGACGGTCAGCAGCGACGAGTGGTTCTGCGGGTGTCCCTGCGTCGGCAGGCCACGGCCCTTGACGGTGTAGCAGAAGATCACCGTCGGCCGGTCGTCCGAAATGGCCGCGAAGACCTCGTCGAGCGAGCCGAGGTCGTGGCCGCCGAGGTTGCGGATGGCCGCCAGCAGCGTCTCGTCGTCCAGCGAAGCGACCAACGAAGCCAGCGCCGCGTTGCCCGCCGGCAGCCGGTCACGCACCTGCGCGGCGTCGCAGCGCAGCAGCCGCTGGTACTCCGGGTTCGGCATCGCGTCGATCCGCGCCCGCAGCTCGGCGCCACCCGGACGGGTGAACAGTTCCTCCAGCAGGCGCCCGTACTTCAGCGTCAGGACCTGCCAGCCGGCCGCGTCGAACATGCCCTGCAGCCGCCCGGCCGCGATGTTCGGCACGACCCGGTCGAGCGACTGGCGGTTGAGGTCGACGATCCAGACGATCTCGCCGAGTTCGGCGACGGCCGGGTCGAGGATGGCCTCCCAGATCGCGCCCTCGTCCAGCTCGGCGTCGCCGACCAGCGAGTACTGGCGGCCGGTGCCGGCCGCCGAGCCGCGCGTGGTCAGGTAGCGGCGGGCCAGCGCGCCCCAGATCGGCGCGGTGGCGCCGATGCCGACCGAGCCGGTCGAGTAGTCGACGGGATCGGGGTCCTTGGCGCGGCTCGGGTAGCTCTGCAGCCCGCCGAACTCGCGCAGCGTCGTCAGGTACTTCTCGTCCAGCTCGCCGAGCAGGTAGTTGATCGCGTGGAGCACCGGCGACGCGTGCGGCTTCACCGAGACGCGGTCCTCCGGGCGCAGGTGCCGGAACCACAGCGACGTCATGATCGACACCAGCGACGCGCACGACGCCTGGTGCCCGCCGACCTTCAGCCCGGACGGGTTGGCGCGGACCCGGTTCGCGTGGTGCACGATCGCGGTGGCGAGCCACAGCACCCGCCGTTCGATCGCGGCGAGCTCGTCGGAGCCGGTCGCCGGAGCGGTCACGGAAGCCTGAGTCATCGTCGACACCTTTCGGGCAGGAAGCGCACACCAGGACAGCACTGGTGCGCGGATCGCACAACCGATGCCGCCGAAAGTGCGCAGAATGCCCACCGCGGGCGGACGGCTCAGGCGTCCGGCTGCGCAGAATGCACGCGGTCCAGCAGGGGGGTCAGCCGGTACGGGACCAGCTCGCGCATGACGAGCGAGATGTTCGTCCGCTCGACGCCGGGCGAGGCGAGGATGTGCCCGGCGACGCGGTAGAGGTCGTCGGCGTCGACGGCGACGACCTGGACCATCAGGTCGCTCGCCCCGGTCAGCCCGCACACCTCGGTGACCTCCGGGATGGTGGCGAGCGCGTCGGCGATCTCGGCGAGGCGCCGCTGGTCGACTTGCGCGTTGACGAACGCCCGCAGCGGGTAGCCCAGCCGCGCGGGGTCGATCCGGCGCTCGAACGACCCGAGCACGCCGCGCCGCTCCAGGCGCACGAGCCGGGCCTGCACCGTGTTCCGGGACAGGCCCAGCCGCTCGGCCAGCGCCACGGCCGTGGACCGCGGGTCTTCGCCCAGCGCCCGCAGCAGGCGCGCGTCGATCTCGTCGATGGTTTCCGGCACGCGCCGATCTTCTCAGCCCAGGTACTTCTTCAGGTCGTCGAGGACCTTCATCGCCCCGATCGGGCCGAGGCCGAGGAACCAGACCTCGTCGGCGACGGGAATCGCGTGCTTCGCCTTGACCGCGTTCAGCCCGGCCCACAGCCCGCTGCTCGTGACCGCCTTCTCGTCCGCGCTGGGACCGGCGCCGTAACTGGAGTAGAAGATCCAGTCGGCGTCGGCCTCGTCGATGCGCTCCTTCGAGATCTGCGCGGCCAGCTCGTCGATGTTCTGGTTCGCCGGCCGCGCGAGGCCGACGTCCTTGAGGATCACGCCGATGAAGGACAGGTTGCCGTAGAGGCGGATGTTGCCGGACATGAACCGCAGCAGCGAGATCTTCGGCGTGCCCTTGACCGCGGCCTTCACCTCGTCGGCCCGCTTCTGGTAGTCGTTCAGCAGCCCGACGGCCTTCGACTCGTCGCCGAGCGCGGCGCCCACCAGCAGCAGGTTCTCCTTCCACGGGAACCCCGGCCGGATGCCGAACACCGTCGGCGCGATCTTCGACAGCTGCGGGTAGAGGTCGTTGGCGCGCAGCTTGCTGCCGACGATCAGGTCCGGTGCCAGCGCCGCGATCTGCTCGAGGTCGAGGTTGTTGATGTCCCCGATCGCCGGGATGCCCTTGACGCGGTCGGCGAGGTAGGACGGCACGCCGCTCTGCCCGGCGGTGGTGGCCATGCCGACCGGGGTGACGCCGAGCGCGAGGACGTCGTCGAGTTCGCCGCTGTCGAGCACCACGACCCGCGCGGGCTTCTTCTCCAGCTTCGTCTTGCCCAGCGCGTGGGTGACCGTGCGCGGGAAGACGCCGGGTCCGGCGTCGGCGCCGAACTTCGCCGTCTCGGTGTCCGCGGTCGAGAACAGCCGGCCGCCGGTGGCGACTTCCCGGTCGCCGGCACCGGAGCTGCCCGGCTTCTCCGGCTGCCCGCAGGCGGCGAGGAGCGTGACGGCCGCGAGGACGGCGGCCATGGGTGTCCACTTAGGACGCATGGGGGTTTCCTTCCGTGCCGGTCCGCCGGCGCCCGATCGGGACGACCATGGGGGTGGCGGAGACCGGGTCTGCGATGACCTGGCAGGGCATGCCGAAGACGTCGGCGACGAGTTCGGCGGTGAGGATGTCGGCGGGCGCGCCCTCGGCGGCGATCCGCCCGTCCTTCATCGCGATCAGGTGGTCGCCGTAGCGGGCGGCCAGGTTGAGGTCGTGCAGGACGACGACGATCGTGCGGCCGTCCTCGGCGTTCAGCTCGGCCAGCAGGTCGAGGACTTCGACCTGGTGGGCGATGTCGAGGAACGTCGTGGGCTCGTCGAGCAATAGCAGCGGCGTCCGCTGGGCCAGTGCCATGGCGATCCAGACGCGCTGGCGCTGCCCGCCGGACAGCTCGTCGACCGGCCGGCCGGCCAGCTCGACGGTGTCGGTGGCGAGCATCGCCTTCGCGACGGCTTCGTCGTCTTCGGCGCTCCAGCGGCGGAAGACGCCCTGGTGCGGGTAGCGGCCGCGGCCGACGAGGTCGGCGACGGTGATGCCGTCGGGCGCGGCCGGCGATTGCGGCAGCAGGCCGAGCACGGTCGCGACCTCCTTGCTGCGCATCGTCGTGATGGCCTTGCCGTCGAGGTAGACGGCGCCGGCGGCCGGGGTGAGCAGCCGGGCCAGGCCGCGCAGCAGCGTCGACTTCCCGCAGGCGTTGGTCCCGACGATCATCGTGACCTTGCCTTCGGGGATGCGGACGGACAGGTCCTTGACCACGCGCAGCGGGCCGTAGCCCAGCTCGAGGTTCTCGGTGTGCAGCGTCACGGCGTTCCTCTCACACTCGCCCGGCCCGGTTCGCGGTCGCCAGCAGCCACAGCAGGTACGGCGCGCCCACGGCGCCGGTGACGACGCCGACCGGCAGCTGGGCGCCGAGCAGGTGCTGGGCCGCGAAGTCGCCCAGCAGCACGACGAGCGCGCCGGTCAGTGCCGCGGGAACGAGCCCGGCGCGGGCACCGCCGACGAGCCGGGTCGCGATCGGGTTGGCCACGAAGGCGACGAACGCGACGGGACCCGCCGCGGCGGTCGCGAAGGCGGCGAGCGCGACGGCGACCAGCAGCAACGTCACGCGGCTGCGTTCGACGCGCAGCCCGAGCCCGGCGGCGGTGTCGTCGCCGAGCTGCAGCCCGGTCAGCACCCGGCTTCGGCCCAGCGCGGCGGGCAGCAGCACGGCGAGCGCGACGGCGAGCGGGACGACGTGGTCCCAGCCGCGGCCGTTGAGGTTGCCGGTGAGCCAGACCAGGGCCTGCTGGGCGAGGGTCACGTCGGCCCAGGTCATGAGGTAGGAGACGACGCTGGTGAGCACGGCACCGACCCCGACGCCGACGAGCACGAGCCGGTAGCCGTGCACCCCGCCGCGGCGGGCGAGCAGGTAGATGGTGGCGCCGGCCAGCAGCGCCCCGGCCAGCGCGGCGCCGGAGACGACCGGGCCGGCGGCGCCGAAGAGCACGATGGCGGCGACCGCGGCCGCACTCGCGCCCTGCGTCACGCCGATGACGTCCGGGCTGGCGAGTGGATTGCGCAGCAGACGCTGGAAGAGCGCACCGGACGTGCCGAAGGCGATGCCGACGAGAAGGCCGGTGAGCGCGCGCGGCAGCCGGAGTTCGGTGACGACGTAGGCCGCGCGGCCGGCGCCGTCACCGAAGAGCAGGCCCGGGAGGTCGGTCAACGGCACCGGGAAGTCGCCCACCGCCAGGGACACCGCGAAGACGACCACGATCAGCAGAAGCAGCGTCAACGACACCGTGCGAGCCCGGACCGCACCCCGGCGCCGCGCGGCGACGACCACTTCCACGGCGCTCACACCGCCACGACCTTCCGGCGCCGCACGAGAAGCACGAACACCGGCGCGCCGACGAGCGCCGTGATGATCCCGACCTGGACCTCCGCCGGGCGGGCGACCACCCGGCCCAGCACGTCCGACACCAGCAGGAGCAGCGGTGCCAGCAGCGCCGAATACGGCAGCAGCCACCGGTGGTCCGGCCCGGTGAGCAGCCGCGCGGCGTGCGGCACGGTCAGCCCGACGAACGCGATCGGCCCGGCGATCGCCGTCGCCGACCCGCACAGCACGACCACCGCCAGCGCGCACACCAGGCGCGCCGCCGGGACGTTCTGGCCGAGTGAGCGCGCGACGTCCTCGCCGAGGGCCAGCGCGTTGAGCAGGCGCGCGGCGACCAGCGCGAGGACCACGCCGACCAGGACGAACGGCACCGCCTGCGTGATCGTCGCCGCGTCCCGCCCGGTCAGCGAGCCGGCCTGCCAGAACCGGTACTGGTCGAACGTCGCCTGGTCGGTCAGCAGCAGCGCGCTCGTCACCGAAGCCAGCGCCGCCGTCACCGCCGCGCCGGCCAGCGCCAGCTTGACCGGCGTCGCGCCGGCCCGGCCCAGCGAGCTGACGCCGTAGACGACCGCACCGGCGGCCGCGGCGCCGGCGAACCCGAACCAGACGTAGCCGCCGACGCTCGCGATCCCGAAGGTGCCGATGCCGAGGACCACGAAGAGCGCGGCCCCCGCGTTGACGCCGAGCAGGCCGGGGTCGGCCAGCGGGTTGCGCGTCGCGCCCTGGATGACCGCGCCGGACAGGCCGAGAGCGACGCCGGCGAGCACCCCGGCCAGCGTGCGCGGGAGCCGGAGCTCGCGGACGACGAGGTGGTCGGGGTTGCCCGGCGCGAAGTGGAACAACGCGTCCAGCACGGTGCCCGGGCTCAGCCCGCGCGTGCCGACGGCGATGCTGAGCAGCACGGCGGCGGCCACGGCCGCGGTGAGGACCACCAGCCCGGCCGCGAGCGGGAGCGATCGGGTCCGCACGGGAAGTTACCTTTGCTAACGGGTCTTTAGGCTTGCCTACCCTATGGCCCGGGATCTTGACGGCTCAAGTTCCGTGATCGGCATCACGACCAGTGAGTTGCCAGTCGACCGTTTCCGATATATCGTGAACGTGTCGCAACAGTTCAAGAAAGGAACACAGACATGCGTAGGCAACGACACCCCTTCGCCCACGAGCGTGGGCGCGCACCTTTCGGGCCCTTCGGTGGTTTCGGCGAGTTCCCCCCGGGCTTCGGCCCCGGCGGACGCGGTCGCGGCCACGGTCCGGGCCGGCGGGGTCACGGCGGACGGCGCAGCCGCCGCGGTGACGTCCGCGCCGCGATCCTGGCGCTGCTCGCCGAGCAGCCCCGGCACGGCTACGAGATCATCCGCGAGATCGGCGAGCGCTCCGGCGGCTTCTGGCGCCCGAGCCCCGGCTCGGTCTACCCGACCCTGCAGCTGCTGGCCGACGAAGGCCTGGTCATCAGCAAGGACGAGCACGGCAAGAAGCTGTTCGAGCTGACCGACGCCGGCCGCGCCGCCGCGGAGCAGCAGGACAGCACCCCGCCGTGGGAGCAGATCGCGCAGGACGTCGACCCGGTCGAGGTCGGGCTCGCGAAGGCGGGCAAGAACCTGGCCGCCGCCGTCGTGCAGATCATGCGCGCGGGCACCGAGAGCCAGCAGGCCCGCGCGGCCGAGGTCCTCAACGACGCCCGGCGCTCGCTCTACGGCATCCTCGGCGAAGACGAAGACGAGTCCTCGGCTCCCGAAGAGGGCACCGAGTGACCAGGCAGGACGAGGCCGGTGGGCTTGACCCGCGCGTGCACGCGGTAGCCCACCGGCAGCGTCAGGTCGCGCTCGCGATTCCCGTTACGCTGCAAGGACTCCGCGATCGCCTGTTCGGCGACCCGCTTGCTGAACTCGATCTTCAGCACCGCTTCGAGGTCCGCGGCGGTGGCGAACCGCCACTGCGTGGCCACGCGGCGGCAGCCGAAGCCGGCGCGGGCGAAGAACCGTTCGACGGCGCCGGCGTCGTAGTGCGGTAGGTCGGCGCGCATCCAGCGGCCGTAGGGCTCGCTGGTCACGTCGAGGTCGACGATCAGGATCACCCCGCCGGGCCGCAGCACCCGCTCCGCCTCCGCCAGCCCCGGCTCGCAGCCCGGCCCGAAGAAGTACGCCGTGCGCGCGTGGACGACGTCGACGCTCGCGCTGCGGACCGGCAGCCGCTGGGCCCGGCCCAGCCGGACGTCCACGTTCGCCAGCCCGCGCACGCGCTCCAGCGCGCTGCGCACCAGTGGCTCGTGCGGCTCCACCCCGAGCACCGACCGCGCGTCGCGGGCGAAGCGCGGCAAGTGGAAGCCGTCGCCGCAGCCGACGTCGAGCACGTCCCGGCCGGCCCAGTCGCCCTCCTCGCGCAGCACGCGCCAGATTTCGCCGCCGCTGTCCTGCGCCCGGTTCTCCAGCTCGTAATCGGCCTGGTAGTACCAGATGTTCGGGCTCGGCACGACCTCCGCGCGCCGGGACGACCACCGCACCGCTGCTCCTTCCGGGGTCCTCGAGGCCGGCAGTGATTTTCCGGCCGCAGAATCTTGGCGGAAACCTTACGGATCACGCCTAGAATTCGGAGGGTCTCGGGAGGAGCACCCATGGCGATCGGCCCGTCCAGTACCCCGTCCCCGGTCCCGGCCGGAATTCCGTGCTGGATCGAGCTGGCCTGCCGCGAGCAGGCCGTGGCGGAAGGATTCTACGGTGCCCTCTTCGGGTGGGAGTACACCACTCAGCGGGACCCGGCGACGTCCGACGGGCGGTACGCCATCGCCACGCTCAACGGCCTGCCCGTCGGCGGGCTCTACCGCGCCGCGCAAGGCGGGCCGCTGGGCTGGGTCCCGCACCTGTCGGTGCCGCACACCGCGAGCGCCGCGGAGTGGGTGGAGCACCTCGGCGGCCGGCTGACACTGGGGCCGATGCCGCTCCCGGAGCGCGGCACGATCCTGCACGCCTACGACGCGTGCGGTGCGCCGGTGGTGTTCTGGGAGGTGCCGCCGGACTGGGAGTTCGTCACCGGGATCCCGAACACCTTCAGCGGCGCGGACCTCAACACCCACGACGGCGTCGCGGCGGATCACTTCTACACCAAGCTGTTCACGTACTCGAGCCACCAGATCGGCGACGGCGAGACGCTCGACTACGTCGAATGGCTCATCGAGCACGAGCCGGTGCTCTACCGGTACGTCATGGGCTCGGAGTACAGCCTCGACACCCCGCCGCACTGGCTCGTCTACTTCGACATCGACCCGGCGCGCGGCGTCGACGCGGTCGCGGGGGAAGCGCTCATGCACGGCGGAACGGTCGTGATCCAGCCGTACGACACGCCGTTCGGCCGGATGTCGATCCTCGCCGACCCGGAAGGCGCGGTCTTCGCCGTGATCGACCACTCGCGCGTCTCGGAAGAATGGGGCCGCGCGGAGGTCGACGACCCCTACGACGACTGACCACCGGCGAACGCGAGCCCCACGACCAGCACGTACGCCGCGGCCACCAGCCACATGCCGGTGGCCGGGAGCAGCGCGCCGACGAGCGCGACGCCGATCGCGCCACCGGTCTGGCGGGACGCGTTGAGCACGCCCGCGGCCAGCCCAGCCTTGCCCGGCAACGAATTCATCGCCAGTGACGTCATGGCGGGCATCGCCAGCGAGCAACAGCCGAAGACGAGCGAGACGACGACGAACGGCACCAGCGCACGATCCGCGGGCAGGAGCGCGAAGCCGACGGAGCCGGCGAGACCGGCCGAGGCACCCGCGATCATCGGGACGCGCGGGCCGAAACGCCCGGTGAGACGTCCGCTGAAGAACGCGTTGAGCCCGACCGCCATCGTCAGCGGCACCAGCGCGAGACCGGCCGTGAGCGCGCCGAGCTGCCAGGCGCGTTGCAGGAACAACGCCAGGCAGAACAGCGTGCCGTAGAGGCAGAAGTTGAACAGGCCGCCGATCCCCGTCGCCACCGCGAAAGTCCGGATCTTCAGGACGGGCAAGGGGATGACCGGGTCGGCGACGCGGTTCTCGACCGCCACGAACACCGCGCCGGCCACCACTCCCCCGGCGAGCAGCAGCAGCGTCGCGGGCGCGGCCCAGCCCGCGTGGCCGGACTCGATGAACCCCGCCACGACCGCGGCCAGCGCGGCCGTGCCCGAGACCTGCCCGGCGACGTCGAGGCGCGTCGACTCGTGCCGCGGCGGGTGGCCGACCGCCCGCCGCGTCAGGACGATGCCGATGATCCCGACCGGGACGTTGACCGCGAAGACGAGCCGCCAGTCGGCGAGGCCGACCGCGAGCCCGCCGAGCATCGGCCCGGCGGCCAGCCCGGCACCGCTCATGCCGCCCCAGACGCCGAGCGCGCGTGCCCGCGCCTGCGGGTCCGGGAACTGGTGGACGATCAACGCGAGCGAGGACGGCAGCAGCGCGGCGGCGCCGGCACCTTGTACGGCCCGCGCAACGATCAGCCACGTCGCGTTGCCGGCGAGGGCGCAGCCCACGGAAGCGAGGACGAACACGGCGACACCCGCCTCGAAGACGCGGCGCGAGCCCCAGCGGTCCCCGGCGGCACCCCAGGTGAGGAGAAACGCGGCGAGCGTGACGGTGTAGGCGTCGACGATCCACTGCAGTGCCGCGGTCGACGGCTCGCCGAAGTCCGCTCCGATCGCGGGCAGGGCCAGGTTCACGATGGTCGCGTCGAGCGTGATCATGAGGAAGCCCAGGCAGACGGCGGTGAGGGCGAGCTTCGCCGGGGCACGGGTTCCGGTGGGCATGCTCCGAGTCAAACCCGGCGAAGCTTCGGTGGTCCACGAACCATCGCCTACGTCTGTTAGGCGCGACCTCGCACCGCAGGTCTACGGTGCTGCCCATGGAACTGCGGCAGCTGCGGTACTTCCTCGCGGTGGCGGAGGAGCTGCACTTCGGGCGGGCGGCCGAACGGCTGCGGATCGCGAGCCCGTCGCTGTCCCAGCAGATCAAGAAGCTCGAACGCGAGCTCGGCGTGGCCCTGTTCGTCCGCGACCGGCGGCACGTGGAGCTGACCCGTGCCGGAGCGGCGCTCGTCGGCGACGCGCGGCAGCTCCTGGAGCTGGCCGACGCGGCCGCGCGCCGGGTCCGCGGCACGGCGCGGACGAAGCTGCGCCTGGGTCACGTGAGCTGGCTGCCGGCGGAGCTGACGCAGCTGCTCGGCGACGTCGTCCGGCTCGACGAATGGGTGCTGCCGTCGCACACGCAGGCCGTCCGCGTCGCCGAAGGAACGCTGGACCTGGCCCTGGCGTGGGGCGACGAACCGCGTCTGGCGGAGTTGGACCTGGCCGCGCACGTGGTCCGCGTCGAGACGCTGCCCGCTGTCATGCCGGGCGACCACCGCTGGGCCAAGGCCGACGCGGTGCCGCCGGCCGCGGTGTCGGTGCTGGTGGACTCGGACCGGTCGTCGTGGCTGGCGTGGAACGAGTTCGCCCTCGGCTACGCGGCGACGAGCGGCGCGCGCGTCGTGCAGATCGACGACGGCGGCATCACGGGCCAGGCGTTCTTCGACCACGTCACGCGGCTTCGGGTACCGGTGCTGCAGTCGCCGAAACGGCACACCGCGCCGTTCCCGCCGAGCCTCGCGCGGCGCCCGATCGGGGCCCCGGCACCGGCATGGACGTGGTCACTGGTGCACCGGCGCGCCGACGACCGGCCGGAGGTCGCCCTGGTCGTCGAGCGGATGCTCGGCCTGCGGGCGACGATGCGGTGGGACGCGGCCTCAGCCGACCGGCACGAACGCCGAGAGCAGCAGCCAGGACACGACGGCTGAGGGCAGCAGCGAGTCGAGGCGGTCCATGATGCCGCCGTGGCCGGGCAGCAGCGTGCCCATGTCCTTGACGCCGAGGTCGCGCTTGATCAGCGACTCGACGAGGTCGCCCAAGGTGGCGGTGAGCACGATCGCGACGCCGAAGATGACGCCCTGCCAGACGTGCCCGTCCAGCAGCAGGCTCAGCGTCAGCGCGCCGGCCAAGACTCCGCCGACCAGGGATCCTCCGAACCCTTCCCAGGTCTTCTTCGGGCTGATGGTGGGCGCCATCGGGTGCTTGCCGCCGAGCACGCCGGCGATGTAGCCACCGGTGTCCGACGCGACCACGCCGATGAGGAAGGTCAGAACGCGTCCCACGCCGTCCGGGGGTGGCACCAGCATGGCGGCGAACGCACCGAAAAGCGGCAGGTAGGCGGCGGCGAAGGTGGAGGCGCTGATGTCGCGCAGGTAGCCTTTCGCGCCGCCGGGCAACCGCCACAGCAGGCAGGCGAGCACGGTGAGGACGAAGGCGGTGAGCGCGCCTTCGCGGCCGAACGGCCAGGCGAGCCAGATCATCGCCTGCCCGCCGACGAGCACCGGGATCATCGCGACCCGGATGTCGGCGACCCGGCGCAGCACCCCGGCGAACTCGAAGGTGCCGACCGCGATCGCGATCGCGATGATCCCGATGAACAGGAACCGCACGGTGAGCAGGGAGACGATGATCGCGGCCCCGAGCAGGAGCGCAACCCCGATGGCGGCGGGCAGGTTCCGCCCGGCCTTGGAGGCCTTTTTGGCTTCCGGCACGGATTCCGCCGCGGCGGGCGTCCCGGCGGCAGCGGTCCCGGCCGCCGACAGCCGGCTCGCCTCGCCGGTTTCCGAGGCCGCCGGGACCACGCCCGGGGTGCCGGGAGCGCCGGCCGGTTCTTCTCCGGTCGCGTCCACCCGGTCCTCGCGTTCCTCGCTCACCTGTGCCATCAGACCTCGAGCAGCTCGGCTTCCTTGTGCTTGACCAGCTCGTCGACCTTGTGCACGTAGGTGTCGGTCAGGTTCTGCAGCTCCTTCTCCGCGCGCGCGACCTCGTCCTCGCCGGCTTCGCCGTCCTTGGCGATGCGGTCCAGCTCGTCCTTGGCCTTGCGGCGGACGCTGCGGATCGACACGCGGGCGTCCTCGCCCTTGCTCTTGGCGACCTTCACCATCTCCTTGCGCCGCTCCTCGGTGAGCTGCGGGATGACGATGCGGATCACCTGGCCGTCGTTGCTCGGGTTGACGCCGAGGTCCGACTCCCGGATCGCCTTCTCGATCGCGCCGATCTGCGACTGGTCGTACGGCTTGATGAGCGCCATGCGGGCTTCCGGCACGTTCACGCTGGCCAGCTGGTTCAGCGGGGTCGGCGAGCCGTAGTACTCGACGACGATCCGCGAGAACATCGCCGACGAAGCCCGGCCGGTGCGAACCGACTGCAGCTCGTCCTTGGCGACGGACACCGCTTTTTCCATCTTCTCCTCGGCATCGAGGAGGGTCTCGTCGATCACGGTCACTCCCGTAGTTGTGATGGGTGGCGCTTGCTGATCCCAGCAGGTCTAGGCCGGCACCCCGTCGGCGGGGGTGCTGACCAACGTGCCGATTCTTTCACCACTCACCGCGCGGGCGATGTTCCCCTCGGTGAGCAGGTTGAACACGATGATCGGCATGTTGTTGTCCATGCAGAGGCTGAACGCCGTCGCGTCGGCGACCTTGAGGTCCCGCTCCAGCACCTCGCGGTGGGTGATCTCGCGGAACATCTCGGCGGTGGGGTCGCTCTTCGGATCCGCGGTGTAGACGCCGTCGACGGCCTTCGCCATCAGCACGGCTTCGCAGCCCAGCTCGAGTGCCCGCTGCGCGGCCGCGGTGTCGGTGGAGAAGTACGGCATGCCGACTCCCGCGCCGAAGATCACGACGCGCCCCTTCTCCAGGTGCCGCTCGGCGCGGCGCGGGATGTAGGGCTCGGCGACCTGGCCCATCGTGATGGCGGTCTGCACGCGGGTGGGCAGGCCCTCCTTCTCCAGGAAGTCCTGCAGCGCCAGGCAGTTCATCACGGTGCCCAGCATCGCCATGTAGTCGGCGCGGTCGCGGTCCATGCCGCGCTGCGACAGCTCCGCGCCGCGGAAGTAGTTGCCGCCGCCGATCACGACCGCGACCTGGACGCCGGTGCGGGCGACGTCGGCGATCTGCTGCGCGACCGAGTGGACGACATCCGGATCGACGCCGATAGAACCACCGCCGAACATTTCGCCGCCCAGTTTCAGCAGCACCCGCCGGTAGCCACCTTCGACCCGGTCACCCATCTATGTCGCCTCCTACGCCCCTCGGCCGTTTTTTGTCTCATCTGGACCTGACAGTGCCCCGTCCCCGATGGACGGAGACGGGGCACTGGTGAAACCTACGCCCGGACCTGGCCTCAGGCCTGGCCGACCTCGAAACGGGCGAAGCGGGTCAGCGTGACGCCGGCTTCGTCGAGGAGAGCCTTGACGGTCTTCTTGTTGTCCTTGACCGACGGCTGCTCGAGCAGGACGTTGTCCTTGTAGTAGGCGTTGACCTTGCCCTCGATGATCTTCGGCAGGGCCTGCTCCGGCTTGCCTTCCTCGCGGGCGGTCTGCTCGGCGAT
Source organism: Amycolatopsis australiensis (assembly GCF_900119165.1). Taxonomy (NCBI): domain Bacteria; kingdom Bacillati; phylum Actinomycetota; class Actinomycetes; order Pseudonocardiales; family Pseudonocardiaceae; genus Amycolatopsis; species Amycolatopsis australiensis. Next base: position 8,118,851 of record NZ_FPJG01000006.1, read on the forward strand.
GCGGCGCTCGTTCTCGACGATGTCGGCGGGCACCTCGTCGCGGGTCAGGTACTTCGCGCGCAGCGCGGCGACCTGCATGGCGGCGCCACGGGCGGCCTCCACGTCGTCACCGGTGAACTCGACGAGCACGCCGACGGCCGGCGGCAGGTCGGAGCCGCGGCGGTGCAGGTAGGTCGCGGTCTTGCCCTCGAAGGAGACCACGCGGCGCAGCTCGAGCTTCTCGCCGATGCGGGCCGACAGCTCCTGGATGACCTCGTTGACGGTCTTGCCGTCGAGCTCGGCGCCCTTGAGGGCCTCGACGTCGCTGGTCTTGAGGGTCTTCGCGACCTCGACGATCTTCGCGGCGAGCGCCTGGAAGTCGGCGTTCTTCGCGACGAAGTCGGTCTCGGAGTCCAGCTCGATGAGGACGCCGCCGTCGCCGGTGACCAGGCCCTCGGCGGTGGCGCGCTCGGCGCGCTTGCCGACGTCCTTGGCGCCCTTGATCCGCAGGAACTCGACGGCCTTCTCGAAGTCGCCGTCGTTCTCCTCGAGGGCCTTCTTGCAGTCCATCATGCCGGCGCCGGTCATCTCGCGCAGGCGCTTCACGTCGGCGGCGGTGTAGTTCGCCATTCTGGTAAATCCGTCCTTCGCAGGAAATCTGTGGGTTGCTACGCCGGTGCGGCCGGCCACGAGGGCCGGCCGCACGGGCGGTGGGACATCAGGAGGAGGCGGTCGCCTGCTCGGTGGCGGCCTCGGTCGCGGCAGCGGCCTCGGTCGCGTCGGCGGCGGCGGTCTCGGAGCCGGCGAGCAGCTCCTTCTCCCACTCGGCCAGCGGCTCGTCGGAGGCGACACCCGGCTCCGGCTTCGCGTCGGCCGAAGCACCGTTGCGGCTGGAGCGGGCCATCAGGCCGGCGGCCGCGGCCTCGGCGACGACCTTGGTCAGCAGCGCGGCCGAGCGGATGGCGTCGTCGTTGCCCGGGATCGGGTAGTCGACCTCGTCCGGGTCGCAGTTGGTGTCCAGGATCGCGACGACCGGGATGTTCAGCTTCCGAGCCTCGCCGACGGCGATGTGCTCCTTCTTGGTGTCGACGATCCACACCGCGCTCGGCACCTTCGCCATGTCGCGGATACCGCCGAGGGTCTTCTCGAGCTTTTCCTTCTCGCGGGTCAGCGTCAGGATCTCGCGCTTGGTGAGGCCCTGGAAGCCGCCGGTCTGCTCCTGGGCTTCGAGCTCCTTGAGGCGCAGGAGGCGCTTGTGCACGGTCTGGAAGTTGGTCAGCATGCCGCCGAGCCAGCGCTGGTTGACGTAGGGCATGCCCACGCGCGCGGCCTCGTTGGCGATGGCTTCCTGGGCCTGCTTCTTGGTGCCGACGAACATGATGGTGCCGCCGTGCGCGACGGTCTCCTTGATGAACTCGTACGCACGGTCGATGTAGGTCAGCGTCTGCTGCAGGTCGATGATGTAGATGCCGTTGCGCTCGGTGAAGATGTAGCGCTTCATCTTCGGGTTCCACCGGCGGGTCTGGTGCCCGAAGTGCACGCCGCTGTCGAGCAGCTGCTTCATGGTGACGACGGCCATTGCCGGAATCACACCTCTTCTGTGTCGTGCGCGCTTCGCTTCCGCTGGCGCGCTGCTCGGTTTTGTCGCTCGCGGCCGGGTGGCCGTTCGCCCTGGTGCCCGTGGCGGAGCCCGGACCCTGTGGCGTTGAGGAACCCCAGGGACCGCCGGACCCCGTGCGACTCCCCCGGCTGGCAAAGCGGGGAACGCGCACGTGCACGCGAAGTCAGCCCGCTGACGCGGACCGCGCAGAAGAGTCTACCCCCTGCCACCAGCCCGACCCCCACCGGCGGCCCCACCGAGCGGCAGTTGTCCACATCGCCCGCAGTTGTCCACAGATTCGCCGGCAGCGCCCCACGGGACGGCCGGGTGCCGCAAGGTGGCGGAGTGGAGTGGATCAAGGGTTTCCGGCGACGGCCACCGGGTGTGTTCGGGGCAGTGATCGCGCTGGTCACGGCGGGTTTCGTGATGGGCAGCGGCACGGTCACGACGACACCGGCGGCGGACGCGCGGCGGGGTGTTCCGGCAGCACCGGCGGTCTCAGCTGCGGCGGAGATCGGGGGCGCGCTCGGGTCACCGTCCCCGGCGGCCAGGCCCGGCTCACGTGAGGGAGCGGCCGCGCAGCTCTCGGCGGAATCGTGGCCGGCCGCGCCTGCACCAGGAGCGCTCTGGCCAGCGGCACCCACACCAACCGCGCTTTGGCCAGGCGTGCTCGCGCCAGCAGCGCCCACGCCCGCGGCGCCCGGGCTGACCGCGCTGCCTGTCGGAACCGGGGCAAGCGGACCTGTGTCGGCTGTGCCGTGGGCGAACGCGCTCATGGCGGCTCCGAGCTGGCGGCTCGGCAGCACACCCGCCGTCCCCGGGGCGCCGCCGCCGGTCGATTCGCGCGCCGTCCGCCTGCCGCGGCTGTCCTGGCCTCTGTCACCCGTTCCGGTGGTCACGAAGTACTTCGACGCTCCCGAGACTCCCTACGGCGCCGGGCATCGCGGCGTCGACCTGGCCGCCGTGCCGGGGCAGGAGGTGCTCGCCGCCGATGCGGGTGTTGTCGTGTTCGCCGGGGTCGTTGCCGGGCGGCCCGTCATGTCCGTCGATCACGATGGTGGCCTGCGCACCACCTACGAGCCCGTGCAGCCGAGCGTGGCCGTCGGCGAGCAGGTGTACCGGGGGCAGGTGCTCGGCACCGTCCTGGCCGGGCATCCCGGCTGCGCGGTCGCCGCGTGCCTGCACTGGGGCGTGCGGCGCGGCGACGAGTACATCGATCCCCTCGCCCTCACCGTCGAGGACGGCGAGTACCGGCTCAAGCCGTGGGGAGGTGGTCCCTGATCAGCTGCCGCTCTGCTCGACCAGCTTGGCGCGCAACCGCATGACGGCCCGCGTGTGCAGCTGGCTGACCCGCGACTCGGTGACGCCGAGGACCTTGCCGATCTCGGCGAGGGTCAGGCTCTCGAAGTAGTAGAGGCTGACCACGATCTTGTCGCGTTCGGTCAGCTGCGCGATCGCCTGGGCGAGCTGGCGGCGGTTGTCCTGGTCGACGAGCACCGCCACCGGGTCGACGGCGTCGTCGTCCGGCAGCGTGTCCACCAGCGAGCCGCTGTCCTTGCCCGCGGCCACCAGGTCCTCCAGCGCCACGACGCTGGTGAGCTGCAGCTGGCCGTAGAAGTCGCGCAGCTCGTCGAGGCCGATGCCGAGTTCGGCGGCGAGCTCCGCGTCGGTCGGCGTGCGGTTGAGGCGGGCCCCGAGACGCTCCATCGCGCGCTCGGCCTCCTTGGCCTTGCTGCGGACCGCGCGCGGCACCCAGTCCTGCGAGCGGAGGTCGTCCAGGATCGCGCCGCGGATGCGTTGCATCGCGTACGTCTCGAAACGCAGCCCGCGCTCGGGGTCGAACTTCTCGATCGCGTCGACGAGCCCGAAGATGCCGGACTGCACGAGGTCGCCCACGTCGATGTGGGTCGGCAGGCCGGTGCCGACGCGGCCCGCGACGTACTTGACCAGCGGGGCGTAGTGCAGCACGAGCCGATCGCGCGACGCCTGGTCGGGGTTGTCGGCGAACTGCTGCCACAGTGCCGCGATCCCGGCGTCGACGTCGTAGCCGGCCCGCGTTTCGGCGGGCACGGCGGCCTGGCCGGGGGCGGTCACTCCGGCGGCTTCGGTCACGTGCGGGCCTGCGGTCATTGCACAGTCGTTCTCGGCATGCGGCTCAGTGTCGTCTCCGTGCTCGTGCGGATGCGCGTGCGCCGTCGGACCCGCTGGCCACGAATCCGGCGAGACGCCCCGGGCCGCCTCAGGCCCTGGGATGCGCTCGGTCATGGATCGCTTTCAACCGGTCGACGGTCACATGAGTGTAGAGCTGCGTCGTGGCAAGCGTAGCGTGACCAAGCAGTTCCTGAACGCTCCTGAGATCGGCGCCGCCTTCGAGCAGGTGCGTCGCCGCCGAATGCCGCAGGCCGTGGGGCCCCATGTCGAGTGCGCCGGGCACCGCCGAGACGGCGTCGTGCACCACGCGCCGCACCGTCCGCGGGTCGACGCGTTTTCCCCGCGCACCGAGGAAAAGCGCGGCCTCAGGCCTGTCACCGGCGGTTTCGGCGACGATCTTCGGCCGGCCGTCGTCGATCCAGTCGGCCAGCGCCTCGGCCGCCGGGACGCCGAACGGGACGACGCGTTCCTTGCCGCCCTTCCCGAGCACCGTCACGACACGACGGGAGAAATCCGCGCCTCCGACGTCCAGCCCGCACAATTCGGACACCCGGATGCCGGTGGCGTAGAGCAGCTCGACGATCGCGCGATCACGCAGCGCGACCGGATCGCGTTGCGCCGCCCCGGCCGCCGACGCCTGCATGACCTCCCCGGCCTGCCCCGCGCGAAGCACCCCGGGCAGGGTACGGTGCGCCCGCGGCGCGGCGAGCCGTCCCCCGGGATCGGTGTCGAGGACGCCGGTGCGGTGCGCCCAGGCGGTGAACGTCCGCGCCGACGCGGCCCGCCGCGCCAGCGTCGTCCGGCTCGCCCCGCCGGACTGCTGAGCCGCGAGCCACGCCCGCAGCCGCGCGAGGTCCAGATCCGCGAGACCGCCCCCGCCCTCCACGACGAAGCTCAGCAGCGACACCGCATCGCCGACGTACGCCCGCACCGTGTGCGCGGACAGGCCGCGTTCGAGCCGGAGGTGCCGGTCGTAGCCGGTGACGACGTCCTGGACCGGCTCGGGCAGCGCGGCCCGGAGCGCGCGCAGGTCCGGGCGACGGCCCCGGCCGGAGCGTGATGGCGGCGGCATGGCTGTCACGCTGCGCGAACAACCGCCGCCGGTCAAGGATCGCCACGCGGCCAGACCGGACCGGCCCAACTCTTTCGACGATTTCGCCCGGAATCCGTGGCGTTCACGCGGTCTCCCTTCGTCGTCGCCAGCCCGCTTCCCCGCGGACGGCGAATCCGTCGATCTCCAGTGCCGGCAGCAACGCGCGCACTTTGCGCAGCGGCAGCCCGGATTCGGCCGCGATCTCGGAGTCGGACCGGTCGGTGCGCACGGTGAGTGCTTCGTAGGTCCGCAGGGCCTCGGGGCCGAGCCGGTCGGTGGGGCGTTGCGTCCGGGCGGCTTGGTCCTCGGCGATGCCGAAGCGGCCCACGGTCTCGAGGACCTCGTCGACGGTCGAGACGAGCGTCGCGCGGGCGTCCCGGATCAGCTCGTGGCAGCCGACCGACATGCCCGACGAGACGGGACCCGGCAGAGCCATCACGACCTTGCCGAGCGCGCCGGCGGTGCTCGCGGTGTTGCGGGCGCCGCTGCGCCGGCCGGCTTCGACCACCAAGGTGCCTTCGGTGAGGGCAGCGATGAGGCGGTTGCGGACCAGGAACCGGTGCCGGGCGGGTGGAGCGCCGGGCGGGTATTCGCTGACGACGGCGCCGCCGTTGCGGGCGATCCGGTTCAGCAGGCCGACGTGCCCCGCCGGATAGCCGGCGTCGACGGCGCAGCCGAGCACGGCGACGGTGACCCCACCGGCGGCGAGCGCACCACGGTGGGCCGCGCCGTCGATGCCGTAGGCGGCGCCGGAGAAGACGGGGACGCCCCGGGAGGCGAGCCCGTATGCCAGCTCGGCGGCATGGTGCTCGCCGTAGCTGGTCGCGGCGCGGGCGCCGACCACGGCGACGGCCCGGTCGGCCGCGGTCCCGAGCGCAATGTCGCCGGAGACCCACAACGCCAGCGGCGGGACGGCTTCGGAGACCCCACGGCGGCCGGCTTGTTCGAGGGCGAGCAGGGGCCAGGCGGGCCACTCGTCGTCTTCGGGGACGACGAGACGAGCACCGGCCGCGGCGGCGCGGCCGAAGTCCTGGTCCACGAGGTCGTAGTCGCGGCGGGCCTCGGTCGCTTTGAGCACCTCGGGCGGACAGTCGCCACGCCGCACCCGGGCAGCCGCCTCGACGGGGCCGTGCTCGGCCACGAAGGCAACGAGCGCCGCGGCCGGTGGCTCGGCGACGCGCAGGAGGTAGGCGCGCGCTCTGCGCAGCTCATCCGGGCTCATACCGCGACCCGCTTACGGAAGTCCCGTGCGGAGCCGGTTCGGGAAGTCGCGATGGCCAGGCACCGCCCAGTGATCCCAGCGAGGAGCGGCCGCCGCAGGAACGCGCACATCCGCGGACTCATGCCTCCACCCGCTCACGAAACGCCAGTGCCGAACTGATCTGGTCGGCTCCCGGGCGGTCTTCGCCGTCCAGGTCGGCCAACGTCCATGCGATGCGCAAGCACCTGTCCGCTCCTCGGCCGGTCAGGGCTCCGCGGTCCATGGCTCGGTCGAGCAGGACCGTTGCCTGCCGAGGTAAGGGGAACTCACGCCGCAGCGCTGGTCCCGGCACCTCCGAGTTGGACTGCCAGCCGTACTCGCGCCAGCGGTGTGCCGCGCGCTTGCGGGCCTCCAGCACCCTCGCCCTGACGACTTCCGACGGCTCCGCCGACCCTGTGTCGTGTGCGCTGATCGCCGTCAGCGGTCGTAGCCGGACTCGCAGGTCCACGCGATCGAGCAACGGGCCCGAGAGGCGGGCGAGGTAGCGGCGGCGGGCCGTCGGTGAGCACACGCAGTCGGCATCCTTCGGAGGCGCGCAGGCGCACGGATTGGTCGCGAGGACGAGCTGGAACCGCGCCGGATACGTGATCGCCCCCCGGACTCGCGCGATGCGTACCTCGCCCTCTTCGAGGACCGTCCGCAGCGACTCCAGGCACTGGGCGCCGAACTCGCAGACTTCGTCGAGGAACAGCACGCCACGGTGAGCGCGGCTGATGGCGCCCGGCGAGGCGATTCCGCTTCCGCCGCCGATCAGCGCCGCTATGGAGATCGAGTAATGCGGTGCCACGAAGGGTGGGACGACGACCAGGGGCGACGACTTCGACAACGAGCCGTCGACCGAGTGCACCGCCGTGACTTCCAACGACTCCTCGGGCGACAGCAGCGGCAGCAGGCTGGGCAGGCGCTTCGCCAGCATCGTCTTGCCCACCCCGGGCGGTCCGGTGAGCAGCAGGTGGTGGCCGCCCGCGGCGGCGACCTCGAGGGCCCAGCGCGCCTCGGGCTGGCCGACGACGTCGGCCAGGTCCGGCACGTGGGGTGGCGTCGCCGGCCCCGGCGGTACTGGATGGGCCAAGTCGGCTTCGCCCTGCAGCCAGGCGACGAAATCGCGCAGGTGGACCGCTCCGACGACGTCGATGCCGTCCACCAGCGACGCCTCCGCCAGGGAGTCCGCCGGGACGACGGCACGCTCGTAGCCGGCCGCGCGTGCCGCCAGCAGGCCGGGAAGGATGCCCCGGACCTCGCGGACCCGACCGTCCAAGGCCAACTCGCCCAGCAGCACAGTGCCGAGCAGCCGGGTTGCCGGCACCGCTCCTGTCGCCGCGAGGACGGCCGCCGCGATACCGAGGTCGTACGCCGAGCCGACTTTCGGCAGGTTCGCCGGCGACAAGCCGAGGGTGACCTTGCCGTCGGGCCAGGGCTGCCCGGAGTTGCGGACCGCGGAGCGGACGCGGTCCTTGGCCTCGCGCAATCCCGCGTCCGGGAGACCGACGAGGGTGACGCGGCTCAGCCCGCCGCCCAGGTCGGCTTCGATTTCGATCACCCGGCCGTCGATTCCGAGGAGCGCGGCCGACCAGGCTTTGGCGATCGGCATCAGAACGCCGCCTCGATGTGCTGGACGCGGGGGCGCTTGCCCGGCTCGGCGAGGACCGTCACCACGTCGTAGCGGACCGGGCACCAGCCGATCCGGAACTCGCGTAGCCACCTTTGCCCGGCGCGACGCACGCGGCCCGCCTTCTCTTCCGTGACCGTCTCCGACGGGAGGCCGAACTCGGTGCCCGTCCGGGTCTTCACCTCGCAGAACACCACCCGCGTGCGGTCGGTCAGGATCAGGTCGATCTCGCCCTCGCGACAGCGCCAGTTGCGGCCGAGCAGGACGAGGCCGCGGTCCTGCAGGTGCCGCGCCGCGAGGTCTTCGCCCCACGCGCCCAGGTCGCGGCGGTGTCTTGCGAGCTGGTCGGTGCCCGTCATCTGTTCGCCCCTCGTCGGTGCGCCGGTCACCGGGGCGGTCCCGGCGATCACGGTGCGTGTGCGTTCGACGATGCCAGGCCGCGGAACGGCGGATCCAGTCCCGGATCGCCGCTCTGTGGACAACCGGGGGAATGTGGACAACCCGTCCACCGGGTGCCGCGGGACGCCGGAAATGTCGGCTCCCTGTGCTATGGCGCGCTCGTCCCAGGGCAAAAAGAACCGGCCCATCCGCAGCTGCGGATGGGCCGGCCGGAAACCGGGGTTCAGCCCGAGAACGGGCCGTCCTCGGGCAGCCGGAGGTCCGGCTTGTCGAGCTCTTCGACGTTGACGTCCTTGAACGTGATGACGCGGACGTGCTTGACGAACCGGGCCGGGCGGTACATGTCCCACACCCACGCGTCGGACATCCGGACCTCGAAGTACACCTCGCCGCCGCCGTCACGCACCTGGACGTCCACCGCGTTCGCCAGGTAGAACCGCCGCTCGGTCTCCACCACGTACGAGAACTGGCCGACGATGTCGCGGTACTCGCGGTACAGCGAGAGCTCCATCTCGGTCTCGTACTTCTCGAGATCCTCTGCGCTCATGAAATCCGCGCCCCTCCTCGGGATCGTGCTGCCGCTCCGCCGGCGGAGCGTTCATTGTGACCCACACCCGCGGCCGGGGCAGCCAGCGGCAGGCTGAGTTGTGGCTCGAGAGCCTCGTCGAGCGCCGCGGCCAGCCCCGCGGACGCGCCGGTCTCCATCGCCTTCTCCAGCGCCGCGTAGGTCAGCAGGACCGGCCGTTTCGGCCGCAGGCCGTGCTTGATGGCCACCGTGGCGACGTTCGTGTACGACCAGCGGTGGACGTCGCTGGGGCCGTGTTCGCGCAGCGCCGCCAGGTGATCGGTCGTGCTGTAGCCCTTGTGCACGTCGAAGCCGTAGTGCGGGAGGTCGTCGTGGTAGCCGGCCATGATGCGGTCGCGCGTCACCTTCGCCAGCACCGACGCCGCCGCGATGCACGCCACCGACCGGTCGCCCTTGATCACCGCCGCGTTCGGGGCGGTGAGGCCCGGGACGCGGAACCCGTCGGTGAGGATGTAGCCCGGAGACACGCGCAGCGCCGCCGCGGCGCGCCGCATGCCCTCCAGGTTCATCACCCGGATGCCGTACAGGTCGACCTCGGCGGTGGGGATGACGATCACCGAGTAGTCGACGGCCCGGGCGAGGACCAGGTCGTACACCCGGTCGCGCGCCTTGGCCGTCATCAGCTTGGAGTCCGTCAGCTCGGTCAGCTTCGCCGCGTCGCCCTGCTTGAGCACGCAGGCCGCGACCACCAGCGGCCCCGCGCACGCCCCGGCACCGGCTTCGTCCACACCGGCCACCGGGCCGAGGCCACGACGGTCGAGCGCGCCCTGCAGACCCCAGAAGAGGTCGCCGCGCACCACGGCCCGCGGTGGCCGGATCGGCTCGGCCGCGGTGAGGGGAACGGGAAGAGTCAAGGCTGGATCACCCGTCTGCCGCACGGATGGGTCGCTAGCGGTGCCGCCCGGCCGCCCGGCGCAGTCCGGACTTGAGCTTGCGTCCCAGGAACAGCGCCGGCCACGCCGCCGCGATCCCGGCCCCGAGCGGGAACCCGCTCTGCCACGCCGGCGCGCCGAGCGCCACCGGCTGGGCTGACTCCTGCGGGTTGTGGTCGCTGATCCCGCCCCACCGGCTCGGCGGCAGGACGATGATCCGCGCCTTGCCGATGATGTTGTCGACGGGCACCGCGCCGTTGACGCCGCCGCCGCCCTGGAACCGGGAGTCGTCGGAGTTGTTCCGGTTGTCCCCCATGACCCAGACCGTCCCGGCCGGGACCTTGACCGGCTCGAAGGTGTGCTCGGTCTGGTTGGCCGCGTCTTCCCAGTGGACGTACGGCTCGTCGAGCGCCTTGCCGTCCACCACGACCCGGCCCTGCGTGTCGCAGCACTGGACGGTCTGGCCGCCGACCGCGATCACGCGCTTGACGAAGTCGCGCTCGTCCGGCGGGGCGAACCCGACCAGCGAGCCGAGACCGCGCAGGCCGCGGACGATGATGTTGCTCGACTCCTGGGGCGGGACCTCGTTGTTGGTCCACGCCGGCGGGCCCTTGAAGACGATCACGTCGCCCGGGGAGGGCTCGGTGAAGTCGTAGGTCACCCGGTCGACGAGGATCCGGTCGCCGGTGCAGCCGGGACACCCGTGCAGCGTGGCCTCCATGGACCCCGAGGGGATCATGAAGACCTTCGCGAGGAATGTCTGGATCAGGATCGTGAGCACCAGGGCGATCACGAGCAGAATCGGCAGTTCCTTCCAGAACGACCGTTTCTTGGCGGGCTTGGCTCGCCGCCGGCGGGATCCCCCGCGCTCCTCGGAGCGGGACAGCCTGGGCTTGTCCTCCTCGGAGCGGTCGGGGTCGTCCTCGGGAGCGTTCTGGGACACGGGTTCGGCCACGTCGTCAGGCTACCGGTAACCGGGTGGTGACTCAGTTAGCCGAGGCCGTCTCGCGGTTCTCGCGGCGCTCCTTGATCTTGGCGGCCTTGCCGCGGAGGTCGCGCAGGTAGTACAGCTTCGCCCGGCGGACGTCACCGCGCTTGAAGACCTCGATCGAAGCGATGTTCGGCGAGTGCACCGGGAAGGTGCGCTCGACGCCGACGCCGAACGAAACCTTGCGCACGGTGAAGGTCTCCCGGATGCCGCCGCCCTGACGGCGGATCACGACGCCCTGGAAGACCTGGTTGCGCTCGCGGTTGCCCTCGATGACGCGGACACTCACCTTGAGCGTGTCGCCCGGGCGGAAGTCCGGGATGTCGGAACGCAGCGACTGCTTGTCCAGCGCGTCCAGGGTGTTCATCGGTGGTCCGTCCTCGTCTTCGGTATGGCTTGCGTACAGATCCCGGGCGCGCAACGGTGCCGCTGCGGGCGACCCGGGGGGCTGATGGCGGGCTCGTGGACGAGGAGGTCCACTCACGCCAACCTGTCAAGTATTACAGACCGGGATCGGACCGGGAGAACCGGCCCTCGGCCTGCTCGGGGTCCAAGCCCTCGAGGACCCCGAGATCGTGCTCGTCGAGACTACCTTCCGGCAGCCGGGCCAGGAGATCGGGGCGGCGGCGGGCCGTCCGCTCCAGTGCCTGGTCACGCCGCCAGCGGTCGATCAGCGCGTGGTTGCCCGACCGCAGCACCTCCGGCACCGCCAGGTCCCGCCACACCTCCGGGCGCGTGTAGCTGGGCCCTTCGAGCAGGCCGTCGGAGAACGAGTCCTCGGCGGCCGACCGCGCGTTGCCGAGCACGCCCGGGAGCAGCCGGACGACGGCCTCGACGATGACCAGCACCGCCGCCTCGCCGCCGACCAGCACGTAGTCGCCGATGGACACCTCGTCGACCGGCATCCGGCGGGCGGCGTCGTCGACGACCCGCTGGTCGATGCCCTCGTACCGGCCGCAGGCGAACACCAGGTGCTTTTCCGCCGCGTAGGCGTGGGCCAGCTCCTGGGTGAACGGCTTCCCGGCCGGTGTCGGCACGACGAGCCGCGTTCCGGGACCGCAGACGTCGTCCAGCGCCGGGCCCCAGATCTGCGGCTTCATGACCATGCCGGGGCCGCCGCCGTACGGCGCGTCGTCGACCGCGCGGTGCACGTCGTGGGTCCAGTCGCGCAGGTCGTGCACGCCGACCTCGATGAGGCCGCGGTCGATCGCCCGGCCCAGCAGCGCGGCGCGCAGCGGGTCGAGGTACTCGGGGAAGATCGTGACGACGTCGATCCGCATCTCAGGCGTCCAGGAGCCCCTCTGGCGGGTCGAGCACGACCCGGCCGCCCGCGACGTCGACCGTGGGGACGATGGCGCGGACGAACGGCACGAGCGCCGAGCGGCCGTCCACGTCCAGCTCCAGCAGCTCGCCCGCGGGCGAGTGGACGACCTCGACGACCTTCCCCACGACCGTGCCGTCGAGCAGCTCGGCGCGCAGGCCGGCCAGCTCGTGGTCGTAGAACTCGTCGGGGTCCTCGGTCGGCGGCAGCGCGTCCGTGTCGACGGTGAGGAGGGCGCCCCGCAGCGTCTCGGCGACGTCGCGGGTCTGGACCTCCTCGAAACGCACCAGCAGCCGCCCGCTGTGTTCGCGGGCGGCTGCGATGGTGAGTTCCCTTTTGCTGCCGTCACGCAGCTTCGTCGTCACGGCCGCACCGACGCGGAACCGCTCGTCCGGCGAGTCCGTGCGCACGTCCACGGCGAGTTCGCCACGGATGCCGTGCGCCTTGGCGATGCGGCCGACTACGACGTCCATCCTGACCGTTCCGGTAAAGGCTCAGCGGTCGGTGTCGACGACGTCCACGCGGACGCCGCGGCCACCGATGCCACCCATGACGGTGCGCAGGGCGGTCGCCGTGCGGCCGCCCCGGCCGATCACCTTGCCGAGGTCATCGGGGTGCACGTGCACCTCGAGCGTGCGGCCACGGCGGGTGGTCAGCAGCTCGACCCGGACCTCGTCCGGGTTGTCGACGATCCCGCGCACCAGGTGCTCGAGGGAGTCAGCCAGAAAGCTCACTCGGCCTTCTCACCCTCGGCCTCGGCCTTCTCGGCGTCGGACTTCTTCGGGGCCTTCTTCTTCGGCGTGGTGGCCTCGGTGGAGGGCTCCTCGCCGGCCGCGGCCAGCGCCGCGTTGAACAGGTCCTGCTTGGACGGCTTCGGCTCGGCCACCTTCAGGGTGCCCTCGGCGCCCGGCAGGCCCTTGAACTTCTGCCAGTCACCGGTGATCTCGAGCAGGCGCTGGACCGGCTCGGTCGGCTGCGCGCCGACACCCAGCCAGTACTGGGCGCGCTCGGAGACGATCTCGATCAGGCTCGGCTCTTCCTTCGGGTGGTACTTGCCGATCGTCTCGATGGCCTTGCCGTCCCGGCGGGTGCGCGCGTCGGCGACGATGATGCGGTAGTACGGCGCACGGATCTTGCCGAGGCGCTGCAGCTTGATCTTGACGGCCACGGGTGTGGGTTCTCCTCGAATCTCTCTGGTGCTGGGCTGGGCGCACGCGGTCCGAGTGGGGACACGGTCGCGGGCACCCGAAGGTCAGGAGCTTTCGCACGGTGAGAGGGTCCGGCGGAAGCAGGCAGTGGACCATTCTGCCAGATGGCACCCGCGCACTCAGAAAGAGGCCACCCCGAGCGCCCCGAGCAGGATGGTCAGCGCCGGGAGGAAGTTGTTCACCTGGTGCGCGACGATACTGCCCGGCAGCCGCCCGGTGACGAGCCGGGCCAGGCCGATCGGCACCGCGATGACCAGCAGCAACGTCGTCCGCAGCGGCTCGAGGTGGCTCGCCGCGAACACCGCCGTCGACAGCAGGAACGCCGCGACGCGGCCCCACCGCTCGCTGCGCCACTGCAGCTGCTCGGCGGCGCCCCAGAGCAGGCCGCGGTAGATGATCTCTTCGCAGATCGGGCCGAGCAGCCAGAGGTAGACGAACATCACGATGGCCGCCGAGACCGACATCTTCCGGTCCTCGACCAGCGCGCTGATCGCGGACGTCGCGTTGGCGTCGCCGACCAGCCGCGTCCACAGGTACGCGCCGAGGGTGGTGAAGACGAGCCCGACGCAGCCGTAGCGGAACCCGGTGCGCACGTCGGCCCAGCGCCACTCGAGCCGCAGGTCGGCGACGGGTCCGTTGCCGCGCACGAAGGTGATCAGCACCGCGACGCCGGCCGCGATCATCGTCGGCAGCATGGTGCCGAGCAGCACGACGCGGATCGGCAGCGGGCCGGGGCCGGTGTCGCCGACGAGCGCCGACACGAACGCCGCCGACGCCAGCAGCACGGCCTCGACGAGCAGGAAGGCCCCGAAGCCCCACCGGTGCCGCCGCGGGGGCGGGAGGAACGCGGTCGCGGCGGGCTCCTCGGGATCGGGGAACGTGGTGTCGGGAGCCGGGTCCCGGGGCTGGGAAGTGGTCACGCCTTGCCCTCCGCGATCGCTCGGCTCCTGCTGGCGAGCCTAGCCGCCGGGATGTGATCGCACAGTATCCGCCCGACTACCGTCCATCGGTCTTCGCAATGCCTCAGTGCGCGACGAACAGCAGCACCGCCGGCGGCAGGTTGTTGGCCGCGTGCGCGATCACCCCGGCGCTCACCCGGCCGGACAGGTGCCGGGCCAGCCCGATCGCGATGCCCTGGCCGAAGAGGGCGATGGTGCGGGTCGGCTCGCCGTGCAGCTGGGCGAACACGAGCGAGGTGAGCACGAGCACGACCCACGGCGGGATCCGGTGGAACGACAGCGCGTTCCACAGGGTGCCGCGGACCAGCAGCTCCTCGGTGATCGGGGCGCCGGCGATGACGATCACCGCGGCGAGCACCAGCCAGACGGTGTCGCCGTCGAAGGTGTCGGCGAGGTCGGTGAGCGGGCTGTCGGAGACGTCGTCGGCGCCGTAGACGGCGATCAGCATCAGGTTGAGCAGGTAGCCGACCACCAGCGCGAGGGTGCCGCAGGCGAGGCCGATCCGGACGTCGCGCCAGGTCGGCGTGAGCCCGAAGTCGGCGCGCAGCCCGCGGCCCCAGCGCCACGAGCCGGCCGCGGGGCCGAGGCCGAGCAGCAGGTTCGGCACGAACGCCAGGAGCAGCAGCGGGCCGATGTCGTGCAGCTCCAAGGGGTCGAACTCGCCGACGTTGCGGTTGACCGCGGCGGCGATCAGCAGATTGACGAGGTAGTAGCCGGCGATCCCCGCGAAGAACGCCACGAAACACCAGTGCGCCCCCAGCACGCGCCGTGCGCCGTCGTCGTCCGTCACGGTCCCAACGCTAAAGTGCCGACCCCGCAAGGAAAACAGCGGGGGTCTAGGCGTACACGACACCGCCGAGCACGATGTGCTCCGGGTGCCGCAGGACACCGAGGTCCGCGCGCGGATCGCTCGCGTAGACGAGCAGGTCGGCGGGTGCGCCGTCGGTGATGCCGGGGTGGCCGAGCCAGTCGCGGGCGGCCCAGGACGCGCTCGCGAGAGCCTGCTCGCGCGTCATGCCCGCGCGGTGCAGTGCCTCGATCTCGTCGACGAGCCTGCCGTGCGCGACCATGCCACCCGCGTCACTGCCCGCGAAGACGCGTACGCCCGCTTCGACGGCCGTTGCGACCATCTCGCCGACGCCGGCGTGCAGGGCCCGCATGTGTGCCGCGTATGTCGGGTACTTGCCCGCCTTGTCCGCGATGCCGGGGAAGTTCTCGATGTTGATGAGCGTCGGCACGAGTGCGACGTCGTGACGCGCCAGTTCCGCGAGCTGGTCGGCGCTCAGGCCCGTGCCGTGCTCGAGGCAGTCGATGCCGGACGCGATCAGCCCGGGCAGCGCGGCTTCGCCGAACACGTGCGCGGTGACGCGGGCGCCGTTGTCGTGCGCGACCTTGACCGCTTCGGCCAGGACGTCGTCCGGCCACAGCGGCGCGAGGTCGCCGGCACGGCGGTCGATCCAGTCGCCGACCAGCTTGACCCAGCCGTCGCCGTCACGGGCCTGCTCGGCGACGGCTCCGGGCAGCCGTGCCGGGTCGTCCAGCTCGATGCCCAGGCCCGGGATGTACCGCTTGGCCAGGGCGAGGTGCCGTCCGGCGCGGATGATCGTCGGCAGGTCGGCGCGCTGCTGCAGCGGCCGGACGTCGATCGGCAGGCCGCAGTCGCGGATGAGCAACGTGCCCGCGTCCCGGTCGGTGATCGCCTGCTCGGTCGCTTCTTCGAGCGAGACCGGGCCACCGACGCCGATGCCGGGGTGGCAGTGCGCGTCGACCAGGCCGGGCACGAGGAAGACGTCCCGGCCCAGCGTCTCGGCACCGGGCACCGGCTCGAACGAGATCCGGCCGCGGGTGATCCACAGCTCGCGGGTCTCGCCGCCGGGCAAGACCACCCCGGCGGCGTGGAGCGCCGTGCTCAATTGTCCTTCGGGTTCTTCGGCAGCTTGAACTTCGACGGGTCGAAGCCCGGGACGTCGTTCATGCCGCCCAGCTGTGACAGGTCGGGCATGCCACCCGGCATCCCGCCGCCCGGCGGCAGCATCGGCATGCCGCCGGGGAAGCCGCCGCGGACCTTGGGCGGGGTCGGGCCGCGGCCCTTCTTGCCCTTCTTGCCCTTGCGGGACTTCGAGCCGCCCCCGCCGCCGAAGCCGAACCGGCCGGCCATCTGGGCCATCATCTTGCGGGCCTCGAAGAACCGGTTGACCAGGTCGTTGACCTCGCGGACGGTGACGCCGGATCCGTTGGCGATGCGCAGCCGCCGGGACCCGTTGATGATCTTCGGGTCGTCGCGCTCGGCCGGGGTCATGCCGCGGATGATCGCCTGCAGCTTGTCCAGGTGCTTGTCGTCGACCTGGGCGAGCTGGTCCTTCATCTGGCCCGCGCCCGGCAGCATGCCGAGCAGGTTGCCGATCGGGCCCATCTTGCGGACCGCGAGCATTTGCTCGAGGAAGTCCTCCAGGGTGAGCTGGCCGCTGGAGAGCTTCTCGGCGGCCTTCTCGGCCTGCTTCTGGTCGAAGGCCTGCTCGGCCTGCTCGATCAGGGTGAGCACGTCACCCATGCCGAGGATCCGCGACGCCATCCGGTCCGGGTGGAAGGTGTCGAAGTCCTCGAGCTTCTCGCCGTTGGAGGCGAAGAGGATCGGCTGGCCGGTGATCTCGCGGACGCTCAGCGCGGCACCACCGCGGGCGTCGCCGTCGAGCTTGGTGAGCACGACGCCGGTGAAGCCGACGCCGTCGCGGAACGCCTCGGCCGTGGTGACGGCGTCCTGGCCGATCATCGCGTCGACGACGAACAGGACCTCGTCGGGGTCGACCGCGTCGCGGATGTCCGCGGCCTGCTTCATCAGCTCTTCGTCGACGCCCAGCCGGCCCGCGGTGTCGACCACGACGACGTCGTGCTGCGCGTGCTTGGCCTCGGCGATGGCGCGGCGGGCGACGTCGACCGGGTCGCCGACGCCGTTGCCGGGCTCGGGCGCGAAGGTGACGACACCGGCGCGCTCGCCGACGACCTGCAGCTGCGTGACGGCGTTCGGGCGCTGGAGGTCACAGGCGACCAGCATCGGCGCGTGGCCCTGTTTCTTCAGCCACAGCGCGAGCTTGCCGGCGAGCGTCGTCTTGCCGGCACCCTGCAGACCCGCCAGCATGATCACGGTCGGCGGGGTCTTGGCCAGGTTGAGCCGCCGGGTCTCGCCGCCGAGGATCGCGACGAGCTCCTCGTTGACGATCTTGATGACCTGCTGCGCGGGGTTGAGCGCCTGGGAGACCTCGGCACCCTTCGCGCGCTCCTTGATCCTCGCGATGAAGGTCTTGACCACGCCGAGGGCGACGTCGGCCTCCAGCAGCGCGATGCGGATCTCGCGCGCGGTGGCGTCGATGTCGGCGTCGGACAGCCTGCCCTTGCGCGTGAGCGTCTGCAGGGCGGCGGTGAGCCGATCGGACAGGGTGTCGAACACGGGTGTGCACGCTCCAGCTGGGTCGAGAGTGGCGCGCCGGGCGAGGCCGGCCCTCCCGAGGGTAGTCGCTCCGGCTTCCCCGGCTCACGGGTACGCGAAGTTCGCACAGGCGTTTGGTACACGCTCATGTAGTAGTTAGTGGCCCACTCTGGGAAAACGCTTGGTTGTGGCGCACCAAATCAGTAAACATACGTGTATGACTTTCGCGACCAGACCCCGGCCGTCGCTCGCCGAACCGGCCGCCGACGCCGACGAACCGGTCCCGCTCCGGCGGATCGCCGGGCTGTTCCGCCCGCACCGCGGGGCCATGACGGCGCTGTTCGCGCTGATCGTGGTGCAGGCGGGCCTCGGCGTCACCTCGCCGTTCCTCCTGCGCGAAATCCTCGACGACGCCCTGCCGGACCGCGACACCCTGCTGCTCAGCCTGCTGGCAGGCGGGATGATCGCCTGCGCCGTCGGCAGCGGCGCCCTGCAGGTGGCGACCACCGGGCTGTCCAACACGATCGGGCAACGCGTGATGAACGAGCTGCGCGTGTCGGTCTACGGCCATCTGCAGCGGATGTCGCTCGGCTTCTTCACCCGGACGAAGAGCGGCGAAGTGCTCTCGCGGGTGTTCAACGACATCGGCGGCGTCGACAACGTGATCACCACGACCGCCGGGTCGATGGTGCAGAACCTGACCACGACCACCGCCATCGTCGTCGCGCTGATCGCGCTCGACTGGCAGCTCGCGGCGCTCTCGCTCGTCGTCGTGCCGTTGTTCCTGCTGTTCACGCTGCGCCTGGGCAAGAAGCGGCGGAACCTGGCCCGCGGCCGGACGCGGCGGATGGCCCGGCTGACGACGATGGTCGAGGAGTCGCTGTCGGTCACCGGCGTGCTGCTGGCCAAGACGATGGGCAACGAGCGGGCGATGCGCGAGCGCTTCGGCGCCGAGTCGCGGGAGATCGCGGCGCTCGAGCGCGCCGCCGCGCTCGCCGGGCGCTGGCAGCTCGCGTCGCGGGCGATGAGCCTGACGGTGATCCCGGCGCTGGTCTACTGGATCGCCGGGGTCGCGCTGGCGAACGGCGCGTCGCCGATTTCGCTCGGCACGGTCGTGGCGTTCACCAGCATGCTCAACCGGCTGGTCGCGCCGGCGAGCGCGATGCAGACGATCGGGCAGAACGTGGCGACGTCGAAGGCGCTGTTCGGGCGCATCTTCGAGGTACTGGACCTGCCGGTGGAGATCAGCGACAAGCCGGGCGCGCGCGAGCTGGTGGTGCGCCGCGGCGACGTCGCCATGCGCGGCGTCTCCTTCCGCTACGGCGAAGACGGGCCGCTGACGCTGACGGACATCGACCTCGACGTCCCGGCCGGGACCACGACCGCGCTCGTCGGCTCGACCGGCTCGGGCAAGACGACGCTCGCCTACCTGGTGGCGCGGCTGTACGAGGTGACCAGCGGATCGGTGACGATCGACGGCGTCGACGTCCGGGACGTGACGCTGGCTTCGCTCGCGGCGGGCGTCGGGATGGTGTCGCAGGAAACTTACCTGTTCCACGACACCGTGCGGGAAAACCTGCGCTTCGCGAAGCCGGACGCGACCGACGAGGAGATCGAGCGGGCCGCGAAGGCCGCGCACATCCACGACACGCTCGCCGCGCTGCCCGAGGGCTACGCCACCGTCGTCGGCCAGCGGGGCTACCGGTTCTCCGGCGGCGAGAAGCAGCGGATGGCGATCGCGCGGATCCTGCTGCGCAACCCGCCGGTGCTCATCCTCGACGAGGCGACCAGCGCGCTGGACACGAGCACCGAACGCTCGGTGCAGGCCGAGCTGGACCGGCTGGCCGCGGGCCGCACGACGCTGACCATCGCGCACCGGCTGTCCACTGTGGAGCGTGCCGACCAGATCGTGGTGCTGCACGAGGGCCGGATCGTCGAACGCGGGACGCACGAGCAGCTGCTGGCGCGCGACGGGCGGTATGCCCGGCTCGTGCGGGGAACCGCCTAACCTGGGGGCATGCAGCCCGAACCCGACGTCGCTTCACCGGTCAGCGCGGACCCCGAGCTGGCCGACCTGGCCTGGCGGGTGCGCGAAGGCGTCGGGCGGCTCAACTGGCGGATGCGCGCGGAGCGGGACCCCAACGGCCCGGGCCCGGCGGTGCTGGCCGTGCTGAGCAGGCTCTACCGGGCGGGCACGCACACGCCGACCGAGCTGGCCGAAGCCGAACGGCTGCAGCCGCAGTCGCTGACCCGGATCCTCGCGTGGGTGACCGAACGCGGGCTGGTCACGCGCTCGCCGGACCCGGAAGACGGGCGCCGCTCGCTGGTCAGCATCACCCCGGACGGGCTCGCGGTGCTGCGGGAGTACAGCGTCCGGCGGGAACGCTGGCTGGCCGGTGCGATCGAAGCGACCCTCTCGCCGACCGAGCGGCAGCTGCTGAAGCTGGCGTCGGACCTGATGCTCCGGGTCGCGGACGCCTGAAAGCCGCCGCGGAGACCCCTCGTCTCCCCGCGGCGGCTTTCGCGGCTCCCCCTCGTGTCGCGCCGCCTCCCCGCGGTGCGGCACGGGTTCCGGGCACGGGCCGCTCCTCCCTCGGCCCGCCCCGGAACCCTGGTCCCCGGACGGCTCACCTCCCCAGGGGCCGTCCGGTTCTCCCCCCTCACCAGCGGTCCGGTACCCGCTGGCAGGACGAAGTCTGCCGCTCCGGGACCCCGGTCAGCAGTGGAAGAACCCTCAATTACCCGTGGGTAGTAATACTCAAGACGTCTTCGCGCGCCCGCGGCTCGCGGCCCGCTTCGCCGCCGTACGCGCCTTCGCGGCCCTCGCCGCCGCGGCTTTGGCCTTCGCGACGGCCGCGTTGCGCGTGTCCTCGGCTTCGGATGCCGACTCCTGCAAGGCGGCCAGCAGCCGCGTCACGCCCTCCGCCTGTTCGGCGGCCGTCGGCTGGACGACCTCCGCGCCGTCGATCTTGGCCTGGACCAGCGCGTGGAAGGCTTCGCGCCAGCGGTCCGGGTACCGGGCGGGGTCGAACCCGCCGGTCAGCTCCTCGACCAGGCTCACCGCGCGCCGCAGCTCGCCCGGCCGGATGTCGACGTCCGCGTGCTGGAACGGGAAGTCCGGCGCGCGCACCTCGTCCGGCCACCGCATGGTCTCCAGGACGATCACCTGGTCACGCACCCGCAGCGCGCCGAGCGTCTCGCGGCGGCGCAGCGCGACGGTGACCAGCGCGGTCCGTCCGGACTGCTGCAACGCCTCGCTGAACAGCACGTACGGCTTGGTGCCCGCCGGCTCCGGCTCGAGGTAGCAGCTCTTGGCGAACCAGATCGGGTCGACCTCGGCGAGCGGCGCGAAGCCGCGGATGGCGATCGTGCGGCCGGGCATCGGCAGCGACGCGAGTTCGTGGTCCGACAGCAGGACGACGTCGCCACCGGGAACGGGGTACCCGCGGATGATCTCTTCGGGTGGTACTTCGGCGCCGTCGACCTCGCAGACCCGCTTCACCCGGATCCGGCCGCCGTCGGCCTCGTGGACCTGATGCAGCGGGAGTTCGCGATCCTCGGTGGCGCTGAACGCCTTCACCGGAATGGCGTAGCTGCCGAACCCGATCGTGCCCGTCCACACCGCCCGCATGAGCCACCTCCGCAGCTCCAGGCTAGGCAGGCGGCCGCGCACGCCGACAGCTACAAACGGGTGTCAGGCGCGACGGATTCGCTCACACATTCGAACGACGGCGTGACCTCGTCCAGCGCTTCGGCCGAACAGCGGGCGGCGATGGCCGCCGCGCGGAGTACTTCCGTGACCACCTCGACGTCCAGCGGCGGCGCCGCGGCGAGCGCGTCCGTTCCGCCCTCGACCCGGGCGGCGAGGCCGGCGAGCGCGTGCGAGATGGCTTCCTGGCCGGCGACCAGCTGGGCGACGACGTCGGTGAGTTCGGCCATGGTGGCGCCCGGGCCGCCGCCGGACAGGCCGGCGGCGAGATCCTCCGCGCAGGAGCGGAGGTGGCCGGCGACGACCGTCAGTGGCAGCGTCAGCCGCGGCGAGTCCTGCATCGCTCACCCCCTCGGGCCGGTCAGAGCAGCCATAGTGCCACCGCACGAGCCGTGACCGGACGCGACACACCGCTCGACGTTTATTTGACCGATCGTTCTCGTTAAGACTAAGGTGTGGATCATGTCCCGGGTCAAGGAGTTCGACGTCGACGAAGCGTGCGACGCCGCGCTCACGCTCTTCCGGCGTCAGGGCTACGAAGCGACGTCGGTCAGCGACCTCGTCACACACCTCGGCGTCGCGAAGGCGAGCCTCTACGCCACCTTCGGCACGAAGCACGACTTCTACGTCACGGCATTGAAGCGCTACGCCGAGCGGGCCGACACGCGGGTGATGACCGAACTGTCCGCACCCGGGTCGGGCGTGGCGGCGGTGCGGCGGCTTTTCGACGGCTACCGCAGGGAAATCCTCGGCGACGAGACCAGGATGGGGTGCTTCGTCGTCAACGCGGCGATCGAGCTGCTCCCCCGCGATCCCGAGGTCGCACGGCTGGTCGAACGCAGCTGGGACACCCTGGAGGTCGCGCTCACCATGGCGTTGGAACGGGCGAAGGCCCAGGGCGAGCTTCGCGGCGGAAGCGACCCGGCGACACTCGCGCGCTTCCTGCTCACCGTGCTCCAGGGACTGCGCGTCCTGGGCAAGGGCACCGACGCGGCGGACCGGCTGGAAGCGGCCGTCTCGCAGGCGATGCGGGTTCTCATTCAAGACTGATCGAACCAGAAAGAAGGCACACCATGGGGGCACGGTTCACGGGCAAGGTCGTCCTGGTGACCGGCGGCGGCTCGGGCATCGGACGGGCCACGGCGCGGGCGTTCGCGGCCGAAGGCGCGACGGTGGTCGTCGCGGGCCGGGACGAGGGACGGCTCGCGTCCGCGGTGGCGGAGATCGGCGGCGACGCGAGCGCGGTCACCGTCGACGTCACCGATTCGGCGGACGTCGCGCGGATGGTGGAAACGGTCGTCGCGCGGCACGGCGGGCTGGACGTCGCGTTCAACAACGCGGGCATCCTCGGCTCGCCCGCGCCGGTCGCCGACCTCGGCGAGGACGACTTCGCCGCGGTGCTCGGCACGAACGTCACCGGGACGTGGCTGTGCCTGAAGCACGAGGTGGCGCACATGCGGGCGCACGGCGGCGGCGCGATCGTCAACATGGCGTCGAACATCGGCGCGCACGGGCGGCTGCCGAACATGGCGGCCTACGCCGCGTCGAAGGCGGCGGTGAGCGCCCTGACCCGCACGGCGGCGCGCGACCACATCGCCGACGGCGTCCGCATCAACGCGGTCAGCCCGGGAGCCACCGACACGGACATGTCGCGACGTCCCGGCGAGACCGAGACGGACCGCGCCGCGCGGCTGAAGAACGCGATCCCGCTGGGCCGGGTGGGGGCGACGGCCGAGGTGGCCGCCGCGGTGCTGTGGCTGGCTTCGGACGAAGCGGCCTTCACCGTCGGGCACGACCTGGTGGTCGACGGCGGCGCGACCGCCTGAGCGGCCCCACCCGGACCCGCGGCCGGTCAGGACTCACGGTTGCGCATGGTGACGTTCCCCTCTCCTGCTGGGACGGACTGGGCACGGCGAGTTCAGGACTCGCGGTTACGCACGGCGGTGCTCCTCTCAGGACGCTCGGACAGGCGGCGACGGCTCACGACTCGCGATTACGCACAGCGCTCTCCTCTCGGCGCGATCCGGGCAAGCGACGATTCAGGACTCGCGATTACGCACGACAGCACTCCTTCCGGGCGAACCGGCACATCAACACTCACGGGGTTTCACGACTCGCGGTTGCGCATGGCGGCGGCCTCCCTTCACTGCTCCGATCGTGTGGCAATCATCGATCGCGGCCGCCCGATGTGGTGGGGTGGACGCGGATCGTCGGATCACCCAGGGGGTGCACCGCCTTGAGTATGGACGGCGCCCGTCCGGCCGAACCCCGCGTGGGCCGGATCCGTGGGGCGCTGAATCCTGCTCGCTGGACCCTCTGGCGGCAGCGCGGATCACTGATCTTCTACTGCTTCCTCGTCGAGTCCGTGGCGCTCGTGGCCACCGTCCGGACCGCCGTCACGGTGCCCGTGCGCGGCTGGGACCTGTTCGTCTTCGGCGTCCTGGCCGGCCTCGGCGTCCTCCAGGCGGAGCTGGGCAGGCAGATCGAGCGCGTCCGGCGGCTCGTGTCCGACACCCCGCACATCAACCTCACGTCGGTCTGGACGTTCGCCGGCGTCCTGCTCCTGCCGCCCGCGCTCGGCACGGCGCTGGTCGCCGTCCTCTACCTGCACCTGGCGACGCGCAGCCTGGCGCGGATCAAGCGGGTCCCGCCGTTCCGGACCACGCTCAACGCGACGCTGGTCGTCATCACCTGCTACTCGGCCGACTTCGTGCTGAGCCGCCTCGGCGTGCCGGACATGTACGCGGCCCTGACGGCGGGCTGGCGCGGCGTCACGGCCATCGCGCTGGCCGCGGTGACGTACTTCGTCGTCTCGGCGATCACGATCGTCCCAGCGCTGACGATCACGAAGCGCTCGGTGACGGCGTTCTTCGGCGGCCTCGGCGACAACCTCCTCGAGGTCGCGACGCTCTGCCTGGGCCTGCTCACCGCGTTGACGCTGGCGACGCTGCCCGCGCTCGCCGTCGCGATCGTGCCGCCGCTGCTGGTCCTGCACCGTGCGGTGCTGATCAAGCAGCTGGAGATCGCGGCGACGACCGACGAGAAGACGGGCCTGTTCAACACGACCGGGTGGCATCTGCTCGCTTCGCGCGAACTGGCGCGTGCCCAGCGCAGCACGCGAAGCACGTTCGGCGTGCTGATGATCGATCTCGACCACTTCAAGTCGATCAACGACGAGCACGGCCACCTGGCGGGTGACGCGGTGCTGCGCGCGGTCGCGGCGACGATCAAGAGCGCGGTCCGGGACTACGACTCGGTCGGCCGCTTCGGCGGCGAGGAGTTCGTCGTGCTGCTCCCGGACATCAGCCCGGCGGCGGCGCTCGCCGTGGCCGAGCGCATCCGATCCGCGATCGAAACGCTGAAGGTCGAGTACGAGGACGGCAGCCGCGTCCGGGTGATCGGCGACCTGTCGGCCTCGATCGGCGTGGCGACCTACCCGGACGGCGGCACGGCTGTCGACCGCCTGCTGCAGGCGGCGGACAAGGCCCTGTACCGCGCCAAGGACGCTGGCCGCAACCAGGTCGTCGACGGCACCGCGACCGCCTGACATCTGTCCCGAAAACCGAGTCAGACCAGCGCGTTTGCCGATTTT
Source organism: Amycolatopsis australiensis (assembly GCF_900119165.1). Lineage (NCBI taxonomy): Bacteria > Bacillati > Actinomycetota > Actinomycetes > Pseudonocardiales > Pseudonocardiaceae > Amycolatopsis > Amycolatopsis australiensis. The sequence goes on from NZ_FPJG01000006.1 coordinate 8,143,602, forward strand.
GCTCGGTTGAGCTAAATTTTGCTCATGCGAGCAAGAACGTTCACCGAGTCCGGCCGGCGAGCCCAGATCGTGCGGGCGGCGATCGCCGTGATCGCCGAAGCCGGCTACCTCAAGGCGTCGTTCAGCCGGATCGCCAAGCACGCCGGCCTGTCGAGCACCGGGATGATCAGCTACCACTTCGCGGGCAAGGACGACCTGCTCAAGGCGTGCGTCACCGAAATCGAAGAGATCACCGGGGCGTTCATGCAGCCGCGCATCGACGCGGCCGTCGGCCACGTCGCGCAGCTGCGCGCCTACGTCGAGGCGAACGTCGAGCTCGTCGGTGAGCACCCCGCCGAGGTCAAGGCGCTGATCGACCTCGTCAAGAACGCCGGTTCGCAGAGCGACGCCGTGAACGGGCGGCTCGCGTTGTTCGAAGAGCACTTCCGCACCGGGCAGGCGGCCGGCGTCTTCGGCTCCTTCGACCCCCGGACCGCGGCGGTCTCGTTCACCGCCGGGCTCGACGCCGTCGTCGCCACCGCGGCCGCGGCCGGGACCGGCCCCGCCGAGCTCACGCGCATTGGGCGCGAGCTCGCCGACCTCTACGTGCGGGCGACCGCACCCGAATCCGCTGGGGGATCCACGTGATGATCGAAGCCAAGACCGGACCGGACGCCGGCCTGCGCCGGGTCGTCCGCGCCAACGTGCTGGCCGTCGTGTTCGAGGTCGTCGTGCCGATGGCGCTGTTCTACGGCCTGCGCGCCGCGGGCGTGAGCCAGTGGTGGGCGCTGATGGCCGGGGTCCTCGTCGCCGCGCCGTACGTGCTGTGGACCATCGCCCGCAACCGCAAGATCGACGTCGTCGCGCTGGTCACGCTGAGCGTCCTGGTGCTGTCGGTCGTGCTCGGCCTGCTGTCGGACGACCCGCGCACGCTGGCGATCCGCGAAGGCTGGACAGCGGCGCTGGGCGGGCTGTTCGGCGCGTGGATGCTCGTCTCGGTCTTTCTCGGCCGGCCGGCGCAGCTGACCCTCGGCCGCACGATCGCCGAGGTCAAGCGAGGTGCGGAAGGCGCGGCCGCGTGGGCGGCCCGCTGGGACACCGACCCGCGGTTCCGGCGCGGGCTGCGCGTCAACACGGCGGTGTGGGGCGCGGTCCTGCTGGCGAACGCCGTGGTGCACGTCGTGCTGGTCTACGCGCTGCCGATCGACCTGATCTCGCTGGTCACGACCGTCGCCTGGTTCGGCTCGCTGGCCTTGCTGATCACCTGGCACGTCTGGTACCTGCGCAAGGAGAACCTCGATGCCTGACGTCCTCGTCGCGGGCGCGGGCCCGACCGGCCTGCTGACCGCGTTCGAACTGGAGCGCGCCGGGCTCGACGTGCTGGTCCTGGAGCGCGACGCGGTGCCCACCACGCAGTCGAAGGCCCTCGGCCTGCAGCCCCGATCGGTCGAGCTGCTGGCCGACCGCGGCCTGCTCACCGCGATCGAGCCACACGTTCAGGCGAAACTGCCGGCCGGGCACTTCTCCGGCGTCCCGATCGGCTACAGCGACCTGTCGACGCGCTTCCCGTACCAGCTGGGCGTGGAACAGGTGCACGTCGCGGCGGCGATCGAGGCGCGGTTGCGCACCCCCGTGCTCCGCGGCGCGGCGGTCACCGCCGTGACGCAGGACGACGACGGCGTCACGGTCACCGCGGGCGGCCGCGAGCACCGCGCCGGGTGGCTCGTCGCCGCCGACGGCGGGCACAGCACGGTCCGGACGCTGCTGGGCGCCGCGTTCCCCGGCCGTCCGGCACGGGTCTCGCTGGTCGTCGCCGATCTCACGCTGGCCGCCAAGCCCGCCGGCCTGGCCGAAGACTGGCAGCTGCCGTCCCAGGGCTCGGGTTACCTGCTGCCGCTCTCGGGCGGCCGCTACCGGACGGTGGTCTTCGGCGAGGAGCAGCAACGGCTTGGTCGCGACGAGCCGGTCACGGCCGGCGAGCTGCAGCGGGCGCTGACCGCCGCGCACGGGCCGGGGGTCGTCGTGGGTGAGGTGCTGTGGGCGTCACGCTTCGGCGACGCGTCCCGGCAGCTGGAGCGCTACCGCCACGGCCGGGTGCTGTTCGCCGGCGACGCCGCGCACATCCACCTCCCGGTGGGCGGCCAGGGGCTCAACCTGGGCCTGCAGGACGCTGCGAACCTCGGCTGGAAACTGGCCGCGACGATCCGGGGCACGGCGCCGTCCGGCTTGCTCGACACCTACCACGGCGAACGCCACCCGGTCGCGGCACGCGTCCTGGTCAGCACCCGGGCCCAGGCCGTGCTCGGCGTGCCCGACCCCGACGCGGCGGCCGTGCGCGAGGTCGTCATGGGGCTGCTGGCCGTCCCGGAGGCGCGCCGCGCGGTGGCCATGGAGATCTCCGGGCTCGGGCTGACGTATCCGGGCGTCGCGGAACGCGCCACGGACGTCCCGGCGGCACCGGACGGCCGTGCCGTACTGGTCGGCGCGGCGCTACCGCCGGGGTGGGCGGACCGCGTCGAGACACGTGCCGGGGCCGGGCCGCGGCTCGTCCGGCCGGACGGTTACGTCGTCTGGGCCGGCGGACCGGGTCTCGAAGAGGCGTTGCTGCGGTGGCTCGGGACCGGGCGTCCCGTCGTCGGCGCCACCGGCTCGGCGTCGTGACCGGCCGTCACGACGCCGCCGCCAGGATCGCCTGCTCCACCTCGCGACGCCAGCCCGGCTCGATGCGGCCGCCGCGCGGCGTCACCGCGAACGAGTCCACCACCGCGCCGCCCAGCGTCGACACCTTCGCCCAGCGGACCTCCGCTTCGCAGCGGCGCAGGGCGCCCGCGACCCGGAACAGCAGGCCGATCCGGTCGGCCGCGCGCAGTTCGAGGACCACCGTGTCGGGTCCGGTCGTCTCGTCGTCGAACCAGAGGACCTTCGGCGCGACGGGGGCCGCGTCACCCGAGCCGTAGTCGCGTTCCTTCGCGGCCAGGCGCTGGGTCAGCGGCAGCGTGCCGGCGACAGCGCGGGCGAACTGCTCACGCAGCAGCGTCGCGTCCGGCAGGGAGCCGAACTTCGGTGACGCCGTGAACACGCCGGCGCGCCCGCCGTCGTGACCGCTCAGGACGGCCGAGTGCACCTCCAGGGAGTTCAACGCCAGGACGCCGGCCGCGGGCGCGAGCAGCTCGGCGCGGGCCGGCACGGCGAGCAGCACCGTGACGACCTTGCCGTGCGCGCTGATCCGGATTTCGCCGGTGCCCGAGGCGACAGCCTGCGCGACGAGCTCACGCTGTTCGTCGCTCAACGGTTCCGGCGCGGTGAACACCTTGCCGCGCAGGACTTCTTCGCAGCCGGTGACGAGCTCGGCGAGCAGCCGCGCCTTCCAGTCCGTCCAGACACCGGGTCCGGTGGCCAGCGAATCGGCCTGCGTGAGCGCGTGGAGCAACTCGACCAGGACGAGATCGCTGTCGAGGGTCTTCACCACCCGCGCGACCGTGGCCGGTTCGCTGATGTCGCGGCGCGTCGCGGTGTGCGGCAGCAGCAGGTGGTGGCGGACCATCGCCGACACCGTGCTCACGTCCGCCGGGCTCAGCCCGAGCCGCGTCGCGACCTGGGCCGAGATCTTGGCGCCGAGCTCGGAGTGGTCGGCGTCGCGGCCTTTGCCGATGTCGTGCAGCAGCGCGCCGATCAGCAGCAGGTCCGGCCGCGAGACCGTCGTGGTGAGCTTGGCCGCCTCGACGCAGGTGCGGATCAGGTGCCGGTCGACGGTCCACTGGTGCACCGGCGAGCGCGGCGGCAGGTCGCGGACCGCGCCCCACTCGGGGAACAGCCGGGACCACAGCCCGGTCCGGTCGAGCGACTCGACCGCGTCGACCAGGCCCTCCCCCGCGCCGAGCAGCTCCACCAGGGCGTTCAACGCCTCGGCGGGCCACGGCGCCCGCAGTTCCGGCGCGGACTCGGCCAGTGCTTTGAGCGTGCCGAGCGCGATCGGCTTCCCCGTGCGCGCCGACGCGGCGGCGACGCGCAGCAGCAGTGCCGGGTCCTTCGCCGGGACGGCGTCGCGGGCCAGCGCGACCTCGTTCCCGTGCAGGACGACGCCTTCGGCCAGCGGAGTCCGCGAAGGCCGGCGTCCGAACCGTGGCTTCGGCGGGTCCACAGTGGACCGCAGGGCGACATCCAGCGCGTAGGCGATCGTGCGACCGGCGCCGGAAAGCTTGCGGGCCAGCGTGAAGCGGTCACCGAAGCCGAGTTCGGCGGCGACCAGCTCGGCCTCCGGCGCGGACAGGATGTCGCGTTCCCGCCGGATTTCGCGCCGCAGCTCGGTGCGGACGTCCAGCAGAAGCTCTTTCGCCGCCAGCAGTTCTTCGCCAGGACGCGCGGTCAGCTGCGCGGCGGCCAGCGCCTCCAGGACGGCGAAGTCCCGCAGCCCGCCCCGGCCGTGCTTGAGATCCGGCTCGGCGGACTGCGCGATCTCGCCGCTGCGCGCCCAGCGCTGCCGGACCGACGCCGTCATGCCCGGGATCTGCTTGCGCGCGGTGCGGCGCCACTGGTCCCGCGCCGCCGCGACCAGACGGCCGGTCAGCTCGGCGTCGCCGGCGAGGTGCCGGGCGTCGAGCAGGCCCATGGCCGTGCGAAGGTCCTCCGAAGCGACCTTCAGTGCTTCGCCGGGTGTGCGGACCGAGTGGTCGAGCCCGACTTTCGCGTCCCACAAGGGATACCAGAGCGCGTCCGCGATCTCGCCGACGCCGCTGTTGCCGTTGTGCACCAGCAGCAGGTCGAGATCCGAGAACGGCACCAGTTCCCGGCGGCCGAGCCCGCCCACGGCGACCAGCGCGACACCCGGTTCCGCGGTGTCGACGCCGGCCGCCGAGGCTCCCCTGCCCAGCCAGAACTCGTAGAGGTCGACCAGGGCCGCCCGCAGTGCGGACGCCCCCAGCCTCCCGTGCCTGCCCTCGAGCAGTCGCTCGGTGGCCTTGACCAGTTCGCCCCCGTCGGCCATGTCGCGGTCGCCTATAGGGCGTCCGTGCCGCGCTCGCCGGTCCGTACCCGGATGACGGTTTCGACCGGGGTCACCCACACCTTGCCGTCGCCGATCTTGCCGGTGTGCGCGGCGGTGGTGACGGCCTCGAGGACCTTCTCCACGTTGGTGTCGTCGGTGACGACCTCGATCTTCAGCTTGGCCACGAAGTCGACCGAGTACTCCGCGCCGCGGTAGACCTCGGTGTGGCCCTTCTGCCGTCCGTAGCCCTGGACCTCGCTGACCGTCATGCCCAGCACGCCCAGCTGCTCCAGCGCGGAGCGGACGTCGTCGAGCGTGAACGGCTTGACAATCGCCGTGATGAGCTTCATGCCTTGCTCTCCTCGAGTTTCGCGGCCGGGGTGGCGGACTTGACCGGGATGGTCGTCGGGTGACCGAGGCCACCGCCCGCCCCGGTGAAGTCGTAGGCGCTCTCCGCGTGCTGGGCTTCGTCGATGCCGGTGACTTCGTCCTCGGTGCTGACGCGGAAACCGCCCGCCTTCTTGATCACGAAGCCGATGATGAACGACAGCACGAAGGAGTACGCGAGCACCGCTCCGGCGGCCAGCGCCTGACGGCCCAGCTGGGTGAACCCGCCGCCGTAGAACAGGCCGTCGGCGCCGAGCGAGTTGACGCTGGTGGTGCCGAAGAAGCCGATGAGCAGGGTGCCGACGATACCGCCGACCAGGTGGACGCCGACGACGTCGAGCGAGTCGTCGAAGCCGAGCTTGAACTTGAGCGAGATGGCCAGCGCGCACAGGACGCCGGCGATGAGGCCGATCGCGATGGCCCCGATCGGGCTCACGAAACCACACGCAGGGGTGATCGCGACGAGGCCGGCGACCGCGCCGGAAGCCGCGCCCAGGGTGGTCGGCTTGCCGAACTTGAGCTGCTCGACCAGCAGCCAGCCGAGGACGGCCGCGGCGGTGGCGACGGTGGTGTTGGTGAACGCAACCGCGGCGAGGTCGTTGGCGGCCAGCGCCGAACCGGCGTTGAAGCCGTACCAGCCGAACCACAGGAGCGAGGCGCCGAGCAGCACGAACGGCACGTTGTGCGGGCGGCCGGTGTCCTTCGGCCAGCCCTTGCGCTTGCCGAGGACGATGGCCAGTGCGAGGCCCGCGGCACCGGCGTTGATGTGGACCGCGGTGCCACCGGCGAAGTCGAGTGCCTTGAGGTTGTTGGCGATCCAGCCGCCGACGGAGTTCGCGCCGATGAAGCCGTTGAAGGAGAACACCCAGTGCGCGACCGGGAAGTACACGATCGTCACCCAGATGACGACGAACAGCGTCCAGCCCCAGAACTTCGCGCGGTCGGCGATGGCGCCGGAGATCAGCGCGGGCGTGATGATGGCGAACATCAGCTGGAACATGACGAACGCAAGCACGGGCAGCGCGTCCGAACCGGGCCAGGCGACCGCCGGGCTCGAGTCGGTGGCCGCGACCGCGAAGCCGGCGAGCTTCCCGAAGGTGTTCTCCAAGCCGGCGAAGTGGAAGTTACCGAGCAGACCGCCGAAGGCGTCGTCGCCGAACGACATCGAGAAGCCGTACAGGGCCCACAACACCCCCACCACGGCCAGTGCGATGAAGTTCATCATCAGCATGTTCAGGACGCTCTTCGCGCGGACCATGCCGCCATAGAAGAACGCCAGTCCTGGGGTCATGAGCATGACCAGCGCGGCGCTGGCCAGTACCCACGCGGTGTCTCCTGCGTTCAGCACATCGTCCTCCCGTGCCCTGGGTTGGTGCGATGGCAGTTTTGGCGCGCGGTGTTTCACGGGGCGGCGCGCGAGGTTTCGCCCGCGTGAACTGTCCGCGCCCGGTTGTTACGGCCAGGTTTCCCGGGACGTGTCCTGGAGTGTCCGGTTGCGTTACGTCGTGGTCGAATATCCCCATGACCTCCGACGACCGCGGGAATGACCCACTGCCACCTCGGGTCGTGGAGGCGTTGCGCTGTTCGGTGTGCGGCGCGGCGCTGGAGGCGGTCGAACGCACGCTGCGTTGCCGGAACCGCCACTCGTTCGATCTAGCCCGCCAGGGTTACGTGAACCTGTTGCACGCGCGAATCCCGGCCGGGACGGCGGACACGGCACCGATGGTGGCGGCCCGCGCGGACTTCCTCGCGTCGGGCGCCTACCGGCCGCTGGCGGACGAGCTGGGCCGCGTGTGCGCGGAGGCGGGCGGCCTGGTGATCGACGCGGGAGCGGGCACGGGCTACTACCTGGCGCACGTCCTGGACGCGGCCCCGGACGCAGTGGGCCTCGCGCTGGACGTCTCGGCGGTGGCGTTGCGCCGAGCGGCCCGCGCACACCCGCGCCTGGGCGCGGCGGTGTGGAACCTGTGGGAGCCGTGGCCGGTTGCCGACGGGGTGGCGTCGGCGGTGCTGAACGTCTTCGCGCCACGCAACGGCCCGGAGTTCCACCGTGTGCTTCGGCCGGGCGGCTTGCTGACGGTGGCGGCCCCGGCTCCGGACCACCTCGGCGAGCTGGGCGACCTGGTGCTGACGGTGGACGAGCGCAAGGAGGAGCGCCTGGACACCGCACTGGGCGGGCATTTCGCCCGAACGGGACGGACGGAGATCCGCCGGAAGGCAGAGCTGACGCCGCAGCAGGTACGCCAGGCGGTGGAGATGGGCCCGACGGCATTCCACCTCGACCGCGGCGACCGCCGCGCCCGCCTGGACGCGCTGACGGAACCCCAGACGGTGACGGTGTCGTTCACGGTCTCGACGTACCGGCGGCTGTAACGGATCCCGCCGGCTCGCCGCGCTCGCTGGACCCGCCTCGCCTCATCCCGGCGCGCTCGCGTCCCGACCAGCTCACTCGACCAAGGTCTGGAAAGCTGGGAGCCGTGAAGCCCGACTGGACCGCACCCGCGACCCGGCTCGCGGACGCCGAGTGGGTGCGCGCCCGCGTCGGCGGCGCGGCCAAGCTCTACGGCTGCGCCCGGCCGGAGGTCCTCGGCACGATCTGGTGGTACTCGCTCTCCTCCGTCCTCGTGGCGCCCGCGATCGAAGGGCTCGTCGCCGGGACGCCGGCCGACCCGTCGCTGGACGCGATGGAGCTGGACCTCCTCGCCGACGGCCGGTTCCTCGGCGCCCGTTCCATCCGTCGCCTCGACGGCGGCCTGCCCGAACTCGGCGCAGCGTTCGCCGGGGCGCTCCGGACCGCCATCACGACGATCGCCGACGTCACCGGAGCCCGTGCCCGGGCGCTCGGCGCCATCGCCACCGACTCGATCGCCAACCGGCTGCTGTGGACGCCCGACCCGGAACGGGCCGTGGCGCTCGCCGAGCCGCTCGTCGCCGCGATCGGCCTGCACCTGCCGAAGCCGCGCTTCGTCCGGGTCGGCCGCACGCCCGCCGTGCGCCGGGCGTCGTGCTGCCTGATCTACGAAGCCGGCAACCCGAAGTGCGTGAGCTGCCCACGCCAGACTCCTGCCGAGCGCGACGCCCGGCTGCGCGCCGCCCTGGGCTGAGCCTCAATCGAGCACGGCCAGCTCCAGTTGCCGAAGCCGCTCCGGGTCCGCGATGACGTCGATGCCGGTGATCCGGTCGCCGTCGACCTGGAACGCCAGGACGACCGACAGCCTCCCCTCGCGACCCCACAGCAGCCCGGGCGAGCCGTCGACGAGCGCCAGTTCGCTGGCGCGGGCCCGTTCGGAGGCCAGCACCGCGCCCTCGCGCACGCTCTCGACGCCCCGCAGCACGACCGGCGCCGGGCTCGGACCGACGAACCGGTCGGCGTGCAGCACCACATCCGGGTCGAGGAGGGCCAGCAACGCCTCGAAGTCCCCACCCCGCGACGCGGCCAGGAAGGCCTCGACGACCTTCCGCCGCCGCGGCAGGTCCGCATCCGCCACGGCACCGCCCTTCACCCGGCGCCGGGCCCGGCTCGCGAGCTGCCGGGCCGCGGCCGGTGTCTTGCCGATCATCGGCGCGATCTCGTCGAACGGCACGGCGAACATGTCGTGCAGCACGAACGCGACCCGTTCGGCCGGCGCGAGTGCGTCGAGCACCACCAGCAGCGCGAGCCCGACCGAGTCGGCCAGCTCCGCCTCCTGTTTCGGGATCCCGGCGGGCTTCACCCGGCTCCCGCCGGCCGTCGAGCGGCTCCTCGCGGTGGTTGCGACGCGTGCGGAGCATCGACAGGCACACCCGGGCGACGACGGTCGTCAGCCACGCGCCGACGTTCTCGACCTCCTCCGTGTCGGTGCGGTGGAACCGCAGCCACGCTTCTTGGACCGCGTCGTCGGCTTCGCTCGCCGAACCGAGCATCCGGTAGGCGACCGCGCGCAGCCGTGGCCGCTCCCGCTCGAACTGCTCGGTCACCACGTCCACCGCGTCGCCCCTTCCACCGCTGTCATCGCAGTAGACCCCGCGACGGCAGCCGATGTGACCGGAACGCCTCGGCGCCGCGAGTGATCTCCGTCATCGATGGTCAGGGTGCGCGTGCCACCCGGTGGCTCAGAGCACGCAGAACTCGTTGCCCTCCGGATCGGTCATGAGGATGTGGTCCGGACGGCCGTCCAGCTGGTACTCCCGTACCACCGTCGCACCGGCCGCGGTGAGCCGGGCGACCGCTTCGACGACCCGCTCCCACCGTGTCTCCCACGGCACCTCACGCCCCCCGCCGGCCTGGACGTCCAGGTGGAGACGGTTCTTCACCACCTTCCCTTCCGGCACCTTGAGGAAACTCAGGTTCGGCAGGACACCTTCCGGATCGCTGAGGTAGGCGCCGTCGTCCCACTCTTCCTCCGGAACGCCGTGGTGGGTGAACCAGGCCTCCCAGGTCGCGAACCCGGCGGGTGGCGGCCGCTCGATGTAGCCGAGGGCCACCGCCCAGAACCTCGCCAGCGCGCGGGGTCCCGCGCAGTCGATCGTCAGGCTCCAGCGCACCGTCACGGACGAAGCGTAGCCGCGAGGAGCGCCATTGCGCCCTTCGCGACGGCGATTCCCCGTGCCGCCACGTGGTTTTCGTCCAACGGCGCGGCCGGGTCCGACACCATGACGCTGGTGACCAGCGAGCGGCCGTCCGCGGTGCGCGCCAGGTAGTTCAAGGTCAGCACGCCGGGTTCGCTGCCGCCCTTGAACCAGACCTCCGGGAACTTCGCCCGGTCGAGCCCCAACCCACCGTCGTTCAGCGACAGCGCGTGCGCGATTTCCGGCTGGTTCTCCTGCTGCAGGCCGGAGAACGCGCGGCACATGTCGTCCGGTGAACCGAACCACTCGATGTCGTCGATCTTCTCGGGGGCCTGCCAGCCTTGGAGGCCGGTGAGCGGCAGCCGTTCCAGCCCGGCTACCGCCGCCGGCCGAGCCCAGCGTGGCAACGCCAGATACGCGTCGGCGCGGGCCGGGTACTGGGTGGCCTTGAGCTCGAACATCGCTTTCGTGGTCAGGAACGGCACGTTCGCCGACGGCCGCTGGTTGCCGAACGCGGTGAGCTGCCACTGGACGGCGTCCCGGCCGAGCCGGTGGATCAAGTGGTCGGTCGCGGTGTTGTCGCTGATCGAAATCATCTTGTCGGCGTACTCGGACAGAGGCAGTCGCATGCCGGCCGGTTGGTTCTGCAGTACTCCGGACGGCAGGCTCTTCCAGTCGTCCCGAATGGCCAGCTGCTCGGTCCACGAAGCCTTGTGCTCGGCAACGGCCCTGCCGAGCGCGCCCAGGACGTAGAGCTTGAACGCCGATCCCAGAGGTCGCTGCACGTCGTCACGCACGCCGTGCACGTCCCGGCAGCTCCCATCCGGGAGGATCTCCGACGCGCCGAACGACACGCGCGCGCCGAGCGCCGCCAGCTGCGCGTCGACCTCCGGCCACGACGACGGCGCCGGATCGTCCGGGCTCGCCCGCAGGCTGTCGATCAGCCCGGCTGCATCCACGTGCAGGTCGAGCCGGTAGTCGTCGGCGGAGCCGTGGACGGCGGCCTCGACGTGGTCGGGCGTCTCGGTGACGACCCGTTTCACCTGCACCGGGCCGAGCCGGGCGAGCGCGGCGTTGATGCCCGCCGTGCCGCCCGCCGCGGTCAGCAGGACCTGAGCGACGTGCTCGCGCACCTCGGCGTCCGGTACCGGGACACGCCCGGTCGCGTCGACGACCCACTCGAGCTGCTGCGCCGCCGTGGCCACTTCGGCGGCTTGGGCCGCCGGACCCACCAGTGGCGCCAGGACCACGGCCACGCCGGCTATCGCTGCCCTCATCATTCCCCCTGCCATCGTTTCCCCCTTAGTCGCGCCTACTCCTCAGCCGGCCGGATCCACAGCCCGGCCACCTGCCCGTCTTCGCGGTAGGTCACCAGCACGGTCCGGTCCCCCGCCTCGAAGGACAGCGGCATGTGAACGACCGTGTAGTCGCCCGTTGACCGCGCATACGGCTCCCCCATCCGCTCGTACCGGCCGACCGATCCGGCCACCTGCGCCCAGGCGAGCCGCAGCTCGTCCTCGCCGACCGCCTCACGCATGCGGTCGTCGAAGTCCCGGCGCACTTCGTGCCACTGGCAGCCGACGAGTTCCGCCACGAGTTCTTCGGCGCGGTGGATCGCGTCGGGCAGTTTCAGCTCCGCCATGGACTCTCCCGTCGCCGGATCGACCGGCCTGCCGAACCGCTGGAAGGCGGCTTGCCTGCTGGTGCCCAGCAGATCACCGATCTCCTGCCACGTGTGCCCGGCGGCCCTGGCCGCGTCCACCGCTTCCCGCAGTGCCGCCTCGGCGTCACGGACCTTCCGCAGCGCCTCGCCGATCACGGCCAGTGGTTCGCCCGGCACAGTGTCAAGATTGGATTGACGCGGCCGCTGTGTCAAGTCTTTCTTTACGTGCGCACGCTGTCTGCGAGCAGCGCTCCGACAAGTGGCGTCGCAGTACAGGCGATTTCGCCCAGCTCCTCGCCGAGGTGGCAGCGGCTTGCCACACGCAGCACAATTCATGCTTTCGAGTCTAGCGCACGCAATGATATTCCGTGCTACGCTCGGCAGCACGAAATGGTCTCGCCCACCTCCTGGGAGGCGTGGCCACCCGGAGGGGAGGACGGTTACGGTGATAACCGATGAGTGAACGCACCTGGGGCTTCCGCACCCGCGCACTGCACGCGGGCGGAACCCCCGATCCGGCGACCGGCGCGCGAGCCGTGCCGATCTACCAGACCACGAGCTTCGTCTTCGAAGACGCGGCCGACGCGGCCAACCTGTTCGCGCTGCAGAAGTACGGCAACATCTACAGCCGTATCGGCAATCCGACCGTGGCCGCGTTCGAGGAGCGCATCGCCAGCCTCGAAGGCGCGATCGGCGGGGTCGCCACGGCGAGCGGGCAGGCCGCGGAGTTCCTCACCTTCAGCGCGCTCACCGAGGCAGGCGACCACATCGTGTCGGCGAGCGGCCTCTACGGCGGCACGGTCACGCAGCTCAGCGGCACGCTCAGGCGGTTCGGCGTCGAGACGACGTTCGTCAGCGGCGGCATCGACGACTACGCGGCCGCGATCACCGAGCGGACCCGGCTGCTCTACACCGAGGTGATCGGCAACCCCGGCGGCGGCATCGCCGACCTCGCGGCGCTGGCGGATCTGGCCCATGCCCACGACATCCCGCTGGTGGTCGACGCGACGCTGGCGACGCCGTACCTGTGCCGGCCGATCGAGCACGGTGCCGACATCGTGCTGCACTCGGCGACGAAGTTCCTCGGTGGCCACGGGACGACCCTCGGCGGGATCGTCGTCGAGTCGGGGAAGTTCGACTGGGGCAACGGAAAGTTCCCGCGGATGACCGAGACCGTCGAGAGCTACGGCGGGCTCAAATACTGGGAGAACTTCGGCGAGTACGCGTTCTGCACCCGGCTGCGCGCCGAACAGCTGCGGGACATCGGCGCGGTCCTTTCTCCCCACTCGGCTTTCCTGCTGCTGCAAGGAGTCGAGACGCTGCCGCAACGGATGGACGCGCACGTGGCCAACGCGCAGGCCGTGGCGGAGTACCTCGAAGCCGACCCGCGGGTGGCGTGGGTGTCGTACGCCGGGCTGCCCGCGCACCCGCACCACGACCTGGCCCGGAAGTACCTGCCCGCGGGACCGGGCGCGGTGTTTTCGTTCGGCATCGAGGGCGGCCGGGCGGCGGGCGAGAAGTTCGTCGAATCGGTGGAACTGCTGTCGCACCTGGCGAACGTCGGCGACGCGAGGACGCTCGTGATCCACCCGGCGTCGACCACGCACGCGCAGCTGTCCGAGGAGCAGCTCGCCGCCGCGGGTGTCGGCCCCGACCTGATCCGGCTGTCGATCGGGCTCGAGGACGTCGACGACATCCTGTGGGACCTCGACCAGGCTCTCGGCAAGGCGGTGGCCGGATGACATATGCGGTCGGAGCCGTCGAGCGGCGGGCGATCCTGAACCGGACGAAGTCGGTGACGCTGGTGGGCGCGTCGGCCAACCCGGCACGGCCCAGCTACTTCGTCGCGACCTATCTGCTCTCGTCGACTCGCTACGAAGTCAACTTCGTCAATCCGCGGCTGGACACGTTGCTCGGCAAGCCGGTGTACGCGTCGCTGAAGGACGTACCCGGCGAGCTGGACCTGGTCAGCGTGTTCCGGAAACACGACGACCTGCCTCAGGTCGCCGAGGAGGTCATCGACGCCGGCGCGCGGACACTGTGGCTGCAACTCGGGCTGTGGCACGAGCCGGTGGCCGACCGGGCGCACGCGGCCGGGCTGGACGTCGTGATGAACCGGTGCGTGAAGATCGAACACGCCCGGTTCGCGGGCGGGCTCCACCTGGCCGGATTCAACACCGGCGTGATCAGCTCGCGGAGGCAGTCGGGACCGTAGGGAAGAGAACGTCCGTTCCCGCTGTTGGCCGGGGTATGACCGAGAAACTGGGGATCACCTTGTCCGGCGGCCCGACCGCGCTCCTGGAGCTGGGCGGCCTGCGACTGCTCACCGACCCGACTTTCGACGCCCCCGGCGATCATCCGATCGGCGACCGCGTGCTCGTCAAGACCGAGGCGTCGGTGCTGACCGAAGAGGCGGTCGGCGTGGTGGACGCAGTCCTGCTGTCCCACGACCAGCACCCCGACAACCTGGACGACCGCGGTCGCGCCTACCTCGCGACGGTGCCGTTGACGCTGGTCACGCCGACCGGCGCCGAGCGTTTGGGCGGAACTGCGCGGGGTTTGCGACCGTGGGAGGAGACGCGCGTGGGACCGCTGACGGTCACCGCGGTCCCGGCCTTGCACGGCCCGGAGGGCGCCGAGCCCATGACCGGACAGGTCACCGGGTTCGTCCTGAGCGGCGACGGACTGCCGACGGTGTACGTCAGCGGGGACAACGCGTCGGTCGACCTGGTGCGCGAGATCGCGTCGCGGTTCCGTATAGACGTCGCGGTGCTGTTCGCGGGCGCGGCTCGGACAAAGCTCTTCGACGGCGCTCCCCTGACGCTGACCAGCGCGAACGCCGCCGAAGCGGCGAAGGTACTCGGCGCGGCGAAGGTGGTGCCGCTGCACTTCCGCGGCTGGCAGCACTTCAGCGAGGGCGCAGACGTGCTGCGAAAGGAGTTCGAGGCAGCGGGCCTCACGGACCGGCTTGTTCTGCTGGAACCCGGAGAGCGCGCGGAGGTCTGACCCGGCGCGGGTCCGGCCCGGCGGACGGAGGTCAGTCGAACCTGGGATCGCGCGGGCCCGGCGCAGCCCGCCACCCACGGGGGTCCGACGACCCCGGCGAACACGAGATCGTGCGGGTTCAGGCAGTCCGGACACCCGCGGCCCGGCGCCGCCCTGGGCAGAGCCGGGGACGCACGGTCAGCACCCGTTCCCAGCAGACGGAACGCTGGCTCCGCAGCGTCCGGGGCTGGGTTCGCATCGGTCGGCACCACCCCGGCAGCGGGCCGACCGCGCGGGTGAACGCTGCGCCTGCGCCCGCAGAACCTCGGCACCGCACCCGCCACGGGCCACACACCCAGCGAGCCGGTTCCGCACCGCCCCGGCACCGGCCCGCGCTTGTTGGCGCCGACTGCGCATGCCGGAGGTCGGTACCCGCCTCAGCACACGGCCCGCGGGGCCGCTGGGCCGCTGGGTCGTGGGAACGGCCCGTCGTGTGCCGGGCCCGGCAGAGCGAAGCTCCAACCAGGGAGCGGGCGGAAGGCCGACCGGCCTCCGTGAGAGGCTGGCGGTATGGCCAAACCGACCCCGCTGCAGTTCCGGAACATCCTCGTTGCCGTCTTGGCGGCCGCGGGCTTCGTCTGGAGCGTCGTCGTCGGGCTGCCGTGGTGGGTCAGCGCGATCATCGGCTGTGCCTGCGTTCTGTCGCTGGCCTCCGCCTACCTGAACCGTCCGAACGCGAGTTGACCTCGCGGCTTCAGCGCGTCTTCGCGAACCGGGCCTTCAAGTTCGTCCGGCCCGCTTCGGTCAGCCGGCCGAACAGCCGCAGCCTCGCCAGCCCGCCGTCCGGATAAATGTCCAGGCGGGCCTCGGTTACCTCCGGGCCGTCCTTCAGCGCGAACCGGTGGCGGGTGTCCGGCTGCAGGCGCGTCTTCGGCAGCAGATCCACCCACTCGCCATACGTGTCGCGGCCGCTCACCGATGCCCAGCCCGGGGCGTTGCCCTTCAGGTTGCTCGTGTCCAGCTCCGCGAACCGGACGATTCCCGCGCCGGCCAGGCGGAGGGTCACCCAGTCGTTGCCGTCGTCGCGGCGGCGGGCCGTCTCCCAGCCCTCTGCCTGGTGCGCCGCCAGTCCGGGCGAGAGCATGTTGTTCGGCGACGAATAAAACTTGTTGCTGCAGCCGGTGACCACGGCACCGTTCTCCAGGGCCGCCAGGTCGAGCGCGTCCAGGTCGAGCAGGTCCGGGTCCGGGATCGGCGCGCCGTGCACGCGGAGCCGCGCGACGCCGCCGTCCGGGTGCTGGGTCAACCGCACGTGCGTGTACCGGCGCGAGCCGTTGACCGCGTAGAAGTTCTCCGTGTGGCCGGCTGCCGGGGCGCGGTCGACCAGGACGTCCCAGTCCGCCGACAGCAGCTCGGCCGCGCTCGGGTAGCCCGGCACCGACGTCGCCTCGACCGAGACGAACGGCGGGTAGTTGCCCTTGAAGAACGCCGTGTCGACGATGACGCCCGCGACTGTCCCGGCCAGGCCCAGCCGCAGGATCGCCTGGTCGTCGCCCGGTTCGCGGTGGCGGCGGGTCTCCCAGCCGTCGTAGACCTGGCCCTTCGGGCCGAACGTATCGGCGCGGTGCGCCGGCGCCCACGGGTTGACGAGGTTCTCCTTCTCGGCGAACAGCTCGTCGGTCGCCCACATCACGGTCCCGCCGAAGCGGCGCGACGCGAGGTCGGGCAGTTCCGTCCACTCCGGACGTTCGGACACCACAGCCTCCATTTCAGCAGTCCCCCCGGGTCAGCAACGCGCCGCGCGGCTCGTCGCCGGTGATTTCGGTGCCCCGCAGCCACGTCGAACGCACCACGCCGGCGAGCGGGCGGCGGTCGTAGGCGCTGACCGGGTTGCGGTGCTTCAGTTTCGCGACGTCGACCACGAACGCCTCGTCCGGCGCGAACACGCAGAAGTCGGCGTCGAACCCCACCGCCAGGTGGCCCTTGCGGCGCATCCCGGCCTGCGCGGCTGGACGTTCGGCCATCCAGCGGACGACGTCGGTCAACGCGAACCCACGTTGCCGCGCCTGCGTCCAGACCGCCGGCAAGCCCAGCTGAAGGCTCGAAATCCCGCCCCACGCGAGACCGAAATCGCCGCTGTCGAAGCGTTTCAGCTCCGGGGTGCACGGCGAGTGATCGCTGACGACGCAGTCGATCACGCCGTCGGCGAGTCCCTGCCAAAGCAGCTCGCGGTTCGCGGCCTCCCGGATCGGCGGGCAGCACTTGAACTGCGTCGCGCCGTCGCGGATTTCCTCGGCGATGAAGCTGAGGTAGTGCGGGCAGGTCTCCGCGGTCAGCGCCACGCCGTCGCGGCGTGCCTCGGCGATCAGCGGGAGAGCGTCCGATGAGGACAGATGCAGGATGTGCGCCCGCGCGTTGTGGCGGCGGGCCGCCTCGATCACGTGCGAAATCGCCAGATTTTCCGCCGTGCGCGGCCGGGATCGCAAGAAGTCGACATAGCGACCGCCGTGCGGCTCCGGCGCTTCGTCGATCTCGTGCGCGTCTTCGGCGTGGACGATCATCAGCGCGTCGAAGGAGCTCAGCTCCCGCAACGCTTCGTCGAGGCCGGCCGGGTCGAGCGGCGGGAACTCGTCGACGCCCGAGTGCAGCAGGAAGCACTTGAAGCCGAACACGCCGGCGTCGTGCAGGCCCCGGAGGTCCGCGAGGTTGCCGGGAATCGCGCCACCCCAAAAGCCGACGTCGACGTGCACCCGGCCGGTCGCCGCCTTGCGCTTGACCTCCAGGGCCGCGACGTCGACGGTCGGGGGCAGGCTGTTGAGCGGCATGTCCACGATCGTGGTCACGCCGCCGGCGGCGGCCGCGCGGGTCGCCGTCTCGAAGCCCTCCCACTCGGCGCGGCCGGGGTCGTTCACGTGGACGTGCGTGTCGACGAGTCCCGGCAGCAGCACGACGTCGTCGCCGAGGTCGAGCTCGCGATCGCCGGACAGCGACGCGCCGCCGGGTTCGACCGCGACGATCCGCCCGCCGTCGACGCCGACCGTCGCCGGTACCTCACCCTCCGCCGTGACGGCTCGGGCCGCGCGCACCACAAGATCCATCCGAAAACCCTTCTCCGGGAGGATGACCACCGCCGATTTTCACACTACGGAAAGGCGGTTTCGCACAACGACAGTAACCACGGCGCGCGCCGCTCGTCAACGACGGACGCGGCGCGTTACGGTCATCCTCGTGCGGCTTGAAGCGGAGTTCACGAGCGAACCGTTCCGCGGCGAGGGTTCGCCGCCCGAGCACGCGCTCGCCGCGCGCGACGCCGCCGCGGAAGCAGGGTTGGAGACCGACTTCGGGCCGCTCGGCACCCTGGTGAGCGGCGACGCGAAGGAAGTTCTGGAGGCGCTGCCGGCCATCGCCCGGGCAGCGCTCGACGGCGGCGCGACCCAGGTGACGCTGCAGGTACGCCGCCCCGCGGCGAGCAACCCGCCGGCCGACGAGGACACGGCAGCCCAGCACCGGCGCTCCGCAGCGAGCGAAGCGTCCCGAAACAACGCCACGGCAAGCCACCCGCCCACCAGCGCAGACACGACCGGCACAGGACGCCGCGGTACGGCGAGTGAGGCGGCCGCGAACTCCGCGACCGGCGAAGAGCCCGCTGCGCCGGTCGGGTTGAACGATGCGCTCGCCCGGCTCATCGCCGACGTCGAGCGGGAACTCGGGTCCCCGCTCGGCGATCTCGACCGCGCCGGGAAGCAGCGCGCCGTGCGGTTGCTGCGCGAACGCGGGGCCTTCGGGCTGCGGAAGTCCGTCTCGTCCGTGGCCGACGCGCTGGGCGTCACGCGGTTCACCGTGTACAACTACCTCAACCGGGAAGCGGACTGACCAGCTCTTTCAACAAAATGTTGACGGAACTCCGGCGCCGACGTACGGTCAGCGGGACGCCACTCACGAGGAGTTCCCCGTGCCGCTCACCCTCACCGACTTCAACACCGCCGCCGCGGCCGACATCCGTCCGGTGCTGACGGCCTGTCTCGCCGTGCCGCGGTGGGTCGATGCCGTCGTCGACGGCCGTCCGTACGCCGACCTCGATTCGCTCAAGGCGGCCGCCGACCTGCCGCTGCGCGATGACGAGATCCGGCTGGCCATGGCCGCGCACCCGCGGATCGGGGAAAAGCCGGCACAGCAGGGAACCGAAGCCGACTGGTCGCGTAACGAACAGTCCGGTGTGGACAACGCCGGCGCGTTCGCCGCCGCGAACGCCGAGTACGAAGCCAAGTTCGGGCACGTCTACCTCGTCTGCGCCAGCGGCCGCAGCGGCGACGAGCTGCTCGAGATCCTCAAGAGCCGGCTGGACAACGATCCCGCGACGGAACTGGCCGTCGCCGGGCGGGAGCTGCTCAAGATCGCCGCACTCCGGCTCGCCAAGGCGGTGACCGCGTGAGCCTCGTGACGACGCACGTGCTCGACACGGCGAAAGGGCGCCCGGCGGCAGGGATCGCCGTCCGGTTCGAGACCGCCGCGGGGAAGCCGATCGCCGAAGGGCGCACCGACGACGACGGCCGCATCCGCGAGCTGGGCCCCGAGACCCTCGACCCGGGCGTCTACCGCCTGGTCTTCGACACCGGGGCCTACCTGGGCCCGGACGCCTTCTTCCCGGAAGTGGCGCTCACCTTCCGGATCACCGACGGCGCGTCGCACCACCACGTGCCGCTCCTGCTCAGCCCGTTCGCCTATTCGACCTACCGAGGGAGCTGAACCGTGGCCATCACCCTGGGCCCCAACCAGTACGGCAAGGCGGAGGTCCGCCTGGTGTCGGTGCGCCGCGACGGCCCCGTCCACCACCTGAAGGACCTGACCGTGTCGACGTCGCTGCGCGGCGAGCTGGCCGCGACGCACCTCACCGGCGACAACGCCGGCGTGCTCGCGACCGACACGCAGAAGAACACCGTGTACGCCTTCGCGAAGGAGGCGCCGGTCGGCGAGATCGAGGACTTCGGCCTGCGGCTGGCGCGGCACTTCACGTCCACGCAGGAGAACATCACCGGCGCGCGGATCAAGATCGACGAGCACGGCTGGGACCGGATCACGGTCGGCGGCGAGCCGCACGACCACGCGTTCAGCCGCGCGGGCGACGAGCGGCGGACGACGGCGGTGACGATCCAGGACGGCCGCGCGTGGATCGTGTCCGGCGTCGACGGCCTGACGCTGCTCAAGTCGACGGGCTCGGAGTTCCACGGCTTCCCGCGCGACCAGTACACGACGCTGGCCGAGACCGACGACCGGATCCTCGCCACGGCCGTGACGGCGCGGTGGCGCTACCGGGGCGACGGCATCGACTGGGCGGAGAGCCACCGCGAAATCCGGCGGCTGATGCTGGAGACGTTCGCGACGAAGCACAGCCTTTCGCTGCAGCAGACGCTGTACGCGATGGGCGAGGCGGTGCTCGAGGCGCGCGGCGAGGTGGCGGAAGTACGGCTGTCGCTGCCGAACAAGCACCACTTCCTGGTGGATTTGAGCCCGTTCGGGCTGAAGAACGACAACGAGGTGTTCTACGCCGCGGACCGGCCGTACGGACTGATCGAGGGCACGATCCTGCGCGACGACGCCGAGGACCCGGGCCCGGCGTGGGATCTGCACTGACCGGCCCCGCACGGAACTCCGGGCACGAGGAGCTTGATAGAACGCTCTACCAACTCGCGTATCCTCGACCCGTGGCAGGGACCAAGGAACGCATCATGGCCGCCGGCGCCGAGCTCTTCCGGCGCAACGGCTACACCGGTACCGGGCTGAAGCAGATCGTCGCGGAGGCGAATGCTCCCTTCGGGTCGCTCTACCACTTCTTTCCGGGTGGCAAGGAGCAACTCGGCGAGGAGGTCATCCGGACCTCCGGGCTGTCCTACATCCAGCTCTTCGACCTCTTCATCGCGCCCGCGCCGGATCTCGTCAGCGGGATCGAAGCCTTCTTCGCCGCCGGGATCGCCACCCTTCAGGCCACCGACTACGTCGAAGGGTGCCCGATCGCCACCGTTGCCCTCGAAGTCGCTTCCACCAACGAACCCCTCCGGCGGGCCACCGCCGACGTCTTCACCGCCTGGATCGATGCCGGGACCGAAAAATTCGGCAAGTTCGGGCTCGGGCGGGAGGCCGCTCGGACGCTCACCATCACCGCCGTCAACAACCTCGAAGGCGCCTTCGTCCTCTGCCGCTCGCTGCGGGACACCGAGGCCATGGCCGTTGCCGGAGCCGCGACCGTCGAGGTCGCTCGCAAGCTGCTCAACGAGAACGCACAACTTTAGTCGGGAATCCAACACGAACCACCAAGATGGCGCTTGACCGCGCAGCAGTGGACACGGAAGCTGCTCTTCTCCTCCCCCACCGCCGTCGGTTGGAGCTGCCATGCGCCGGTTCTTCGCCGTCCTCGCCACCGCCCTCGCCGCCACCGCCCTCACTTCTTCGCCCGCGCGCGCCCTCGACAACGGGCTGGCCCGGACGCCGCCCATGGGGTGGAACACCTGGAACACCTTCGAGTGCAACATCGACGAGACGCTCGTCAAGCAGACCGCCGACCTCATGGTCAGCTCCGGGATGCGCGACCGCGGCTACACCTACGTCAACCTCGACGACTGCTGGATGACGCGCTCCCGGGACGGCAACGGCAACCTCGTCGCCGATCCCGCCAAGTTCCCCAGCGGCCTCAAGGCGCTCGGCGACTACATCCACGCGCGCGGGCTCAAATTCGGGATCTACGAGAGCGCCGGGACCGAAACCTGCCAGCACTACCCCGGCAGCCTCGGCCACGAGCAGGCCGACGCCACCCTCTTCGCGAGCTGGGGCGTCGACTACCTGAAGTACGACAACTGCGGCAGCTCCGGCAGCGACACCCAGCAGGACTACATCCGCCGCTACTCCGCGATGCGCGACGCCCTCAAGGCCACCGGGCGGCCAATCGTCTACAGCATCTGCGAATGGGGCAACTACGCGCCCGCGACCTGGGCGCCGGACGTCGGCAACCTGTGGCGCACCACCGGGGACATCACCAACACCTGGAGCAGCGTCGACGCGATCTACCACCAGAACGTCGGCCTCGCGTCCGCCGCGAAACCCGGCGCCTGGAACGACCCCGACATGCTCGAAGTCGGCGACGGCATGGACTTCCAGGAAGACCGCGCGCACTTCACGCTCTGGGCGGCGATGGCCGCGCCCCTCATCGCCGGCGCCGACCTGCGCTCCGCCGGTGTCGCCACCTTCTCGACCTACCTGAACCCGGACGTCATCGCCGTCGACCAGGACCCGCTCGGCAAGCAGGCCACGCGCATCGCCACCGGTGGCGGCCTCGACGTCCTCACCAAGCCGCTGCAGAACGGTGACGTCGCCGTCGTGCTGCTCAACGAGAACAGCACCACCCGGACCGTGTCGACGACCGCCGCCGCGGCCGGGCTGCCCGCCGCGTCGAGCTACCGGCTGACCAACCTCTGGTCGAAGGAGCTCACCACCAGCAGCGGCACCATCAGCGCGAACGTGCCGTCGCACAGCACCGTGAGCTACCGGGTGACCCCCGGCACCGGCAGCAGCATCGGTACCGCGCACCCGATCCAGGGCGCGTCGTCGTCGCGCTGCATCGACGTCAACGGCGGCTCGACGACCCCCGGCACGAAGGTCGACATCTGGGACTGCGACGGCGGCGGCAACCAGTCCTGGACGTTCACGAGCGCGGGCGAGCTGAAGGCCGGCGGGCTCTGCCTCGACGCCAGCGCGGGCGGCACGAGCGCCGGGACCAAGCTCATCGCCTGGACCTGCCACGGCGGCGCGAACCAGAAGTTCAAGCTCAACCCCGACGGCTCGATCACCGGCACGCAGTCGGGCCTGTGCGTCGACGTCACCGGCGGCGACAAGCCCGCCGGCAACGTCAACGGCACCCCGCTCGAACTCTGGGGCTGCAACGACGACGCCAACCAGAACTGGCTGCTCAAGTCCCGGTGAGGTACTCCGGCCGCACCGGGACGCGGGTGAGCGCGAGCCCGGTCGCGGCGCGGATGGCCGCCACGATCGCCGGCGTCGACGAGATCGTCGGCGGCTCGCCCACTCCACGCAGGCCGTACGGCGCGTGCGGGTCCGGGCGCTCCAGGACGTCGATCGTCATCGGCGGCATGTCCAGGACCGTCGGAATCAGGTAGTCGGTGAAGGAGGGGTTCCGGATCTTCCCGCCGGAAGTCTGGATCTCCTCCATCACCGCGAGCCCGAGCCCCTGCGCCGAACCGCCCTGGATCTGGCCGAGCACGGCCTGCGGGTTCAGCGCCTTGCCGACGTCCTGGGCGCAGTCCAGCGCGACCACCTTGACCAGGCCCAGCTCGGTGTCGACGTCGACGACCGCCCGGTGCGCGGCGAACGCGTACTGCACGTGCGCGGTGCCCTGCCCGGTCTCCGGATCCAGCGCGGAAGTCGGCCGGTGCCGCCATTCCACCGTTTCGTCGTAGACGTCGTCGCCGAGGACGTCCACCAGGTCGGCGACCACCTGGCCGTCGGCCGCGACGAGCTTGCCGCCGACCACCCGCACGCGCCGGTCGAACCGGGACAGCAGCCGCGCCCGCACCGCCGCGCAGGCGGCCTGCACGGCACCGCCGGTGACGTAGGTCTGGCGCGACGCCGACGTCGAGCCGCCGTTGCCGATCGAGGTGTCCATCGGCAGGATCGTCACCTGCTCGACGCCCAGCTCGGTCCGGACGATCTGCTGCATGATCGTCACCAGGCCCTGGCCGACCTCGCAGGCCGCGGTGTGCACGGTCGCCGCCGGTTCGCCGCCGACCAGCTGCAGCCGCACCCGGGCCGTCGAGTAGTCGTCGAAGCCTTCGGAGAAGCAGACGTTCTTGATCCCGACGGCGTACCCGACCCCGCGCACCACGCCTTCGCCGTGGGTCGTGTTCGACACCCCGCCGGGCATGTGCCGCAGATCGAATGGCCGCTCCGGCGGCATCGGCAGCTCGCGCACGCGGGTCAGCAGCTCCGCGACCGGCGCCGCGGAGTCGACGACCTGGCCGGTCGGCATGACCGAGCCCTCCCGCATCGCGTTGCGGACCCGGATTTCGACCGGGTCCAGGCCGACCGCGGCGGCGAGCTTGTCCATCTGGGACTCGTAGCCGAATGCGGCCTGCACCGCGCCGAAGCCGCGCATCGCGCCACACGGCGGGTTGTTCGTGTACGTGCCCCAGCAGTCCACCGAGACACTGTCCACTTCGTACGGTCCAATGCCGAGCGTCGCCGCGTTCGCCACCACCGCTCCGGTCGAGGACGCGTACGCGCCTCCGTCGAGGAACAGCCGCGTCTTCACGTACACGAGACGGCCGTCGCGCGTCGCGCCGTGCTCGTAGTACATCTTCGCCGGGTGCCGGTGGACGTGACCGTAGAAGGACTCTTCGCGGTTGTAGACCATCTTCACCGGTTTGCCGGTGTGCAGGGCCAGGAGGCACGCGTGCACCTGCATCGACAGGTCCTCGCGGCCGCCGAACGCGCCGCCGACACCGGCGAGCGTCAGCCGCACCTTCTCGGCCGGCAGGCCCAGCGCGGCGACGATCTGCTGCTGGTCGACGTGCAGCCACTGCGTCGCGACGTACAGGTCGACGCCGCCTTCGGTGTCCGGCACGGCGAGCCCGGACTCCGGTCCGAGGAACGCCTGGTCCTGCATGCCGACCTCGTAGACGCCCGAGACGACGACGTCCGCCGGAACGTCCTGAGGGCCGCGGCGGATCTTCACGTGCCGGACGACGTTGCCGCCTTCGTGCAGCGAAGGTCCTTCGCCCGCGACAGCGGCCTCGGAGTCCGTCACCGGAGACAGCTCTTCGTAGGAGACGACGATTCGCTTCATCGCGCGACGCGCGGTCTCCGGGTGGTCGGCGGCGACCAGCGCGACCGGTTCGCCCTGGTAGCGCACGACGTCGTCGGCGAGCACCGGCTGGTCGGCGTGCTCGAGGCCGTAGCGGTTGACGCCGGGGACGTCCTCGTGGGTCAGCACCGCGTAGACGCCGGGCACGGCGAGCGCTTCGGCGATGTCGATCGCCAAGATCCGGGCGTACGGGTGCGGGCTGCGCAGCGTCGCGCCCCACAGCATGTCCTCGTGCCACAGGTCCGAGGAGTACGCGAACTCGCCGCGCACCTTGACCGTGCCGTCGGGACGCCGTGGCGACGCGCCGACGCCGTTGGCCGTCTGCGTGGTGACGGACGTGGTGGTCATCGGTCCTCCCGCAGCCGGGCGCTCGCGGCCGCCAGCTCGCGGGCGATGGCGGACTCGTCGGCTTCGCGCAGCGTCCCGTCCTCGACGACGGTCTTGCCGCCGACGAACAGCCGCCGCACCGGCGGAGTCGTGCCCAGCACGAGCGCCGCGACCGGGTCGGTGATCCCGGCGTAGTTGAGCCCGGTCAGGTCCCAGACGGCGAGGTCGGCGAGCTTCCCGGGCTCGATCGACCCGAGGTCGCCGGCCCGGCCGAGGCAGCGGGCGCCGCCCAGCGTGCCCATCCACAGCGCTTCCCGCGTGGTCAGGCCGCGCGGGCCGCCGCGCTGGCGGGCCTGCAGCAACGCCTGGTGCAGCTCCTCGCCGAGGCCGCCGGACTCGTTGGACGCGGCCCCGTCGGCACCCAGCCCGACCGGCACGCCCGCGTCGAGCAGGTCGCGGACCGGGGCGATGCCGGCGCCGATCCGGCCGTTGGACGTCGGGCAGTGCGCCGCGCCGGTGCCCGTCGCGCCGAACCGGCGGATCGCCTCGGGCGCGAGGTGGATGGTGTGCGCTAGCCAGACGTCGTCGGCGAGCCAGCCGAGCTTGTCGGCGTACTCCGCCGGGGTGCAGCCGACCTCGGCGAGGCACTGCCGTTCCTCGTCCAGGGTCTCCGCGAGGTGGGTGTGCAGCCGGACGCCCTTGCGCCGTGCCAGCTCGGCCGCGCCGGACATCAGCCGCTCGGTGACCGAGAACGGCGAGCAGGGGCCGGCGGCGATCTGCAGATGGGACTCCGCCGAGGCGTCGTGGAAGCGGTCGATCGCCGCTTCGGTGCCGGTCAGGGCATCCTCGGTCGGCTCGACGATCTGGTCCGGCGGCAGGCCGCCGTCGGACTCGCCGCGGTCCATCGACCCGCGCACCACGTGCAGCCGGACGCCGATCCGCTGCCGGGCCGCGACCAGCGCCTCGACCGGGTCACCGCCGTCGCGGGGAAAGACGTAGTGGTGGTCGGCGACGGTCGTGCAGCCGGTGAGCGCCAGCCGGGCCATCCCCGCCGTGCCCGCGGCGTGCGTGATCTCCGCGTCGAGCCGGCCCCAGACCGGGTAGAGCGCGACCAGCCACTCGAAGAGCGTGTGGTCGGCGGCCAGCCCGCGGGTCGCCCACTGGTAGAGGTGGTGGTGGGTGTTGATCAGGCCGGGCGTGACCAGGCAGCCTTCGGCCTCCACGCGCTCGTCGAACTCGCCGGTGTACACCCCTTCGCCGACCTCGGCGATCCGGTCGTTCTCGACGACGACGTGCCCGCTCGCGTACTCCGCACCGCTGACCGTGGCGATCGCGGCGTTGGCGATCAGCGTCCTCATGCGACACCACCCTTCGCGGCCGCGCGCACGGCGTCGAGGATCTTCTCGTAGCCGGTGCAGCGGCACAGATTGCCCGCGAGCGCCTCGCGGATCTCTTCGTCCGACGGGTCGGGGACGCGGCCGAGCAGGTCGTGGGCGGCCACGACCAGGCCCGGCGTGCAGAACCCGCACTGCACCGCACCGAAGTCCACAAAGGACTGCTGGACCGGGTCGAGCGTGCCGCCGTCGGCCAGTCCCTCGACCGTGCGCACCACGCGGCCCTCGGCCTGCCCGGCCGCGACCAGGCAGGCACACACCGGGACGTCGTCGAGGTAGACCGTGCAGGAGCCGCATTCGCCCTGCTCACAGGCGTTCTTCGAGCCCGGCAGGCCGAGCCGCTCGCGGAGCACGTAGAGCAGGCTCTCGCCTTCCCAGACGTCGTCCGCCTGCCGCGGCTCGCCGTTGATCGTGACATTCAGGCGCATGCGCGCTCCCCCGTCCGGTGTTCGTCCCAGGCCCAGGTCAACGTTCGCCGCGCGAGTACCCCGAGCGCGTGCTTCCGATACGCGGCACTGCCGCGGACGTCGTCGATCGGCGACGCGGCTTCGGCCACCAGGTCGCCGAAGCGGCGCTTCAGGGAGTCCGGCAACGCCGGTGCGGACGTCCACGGCAGCTCGGCGGCGAGGAACTCCTCGGCCGCGCGAGCCCGTCGGGGGGTCGGCGCGGCGGACCCGATCGCGGCGCCGACCCGGCCCTCGCGCAGGCACAGCGCGAAGGAGCAGACCGCGATGACCATGGCGTTGCGCGTGCCGACCTTGGCGAACTGCTGCGGCCCGGCGTGCGCGGGCAGGTGGACGGCGGTGATCAGCTCGTCCGGCTCGAGGGCGTGGCGTTTCACGCCGACGTAGAACTCCTCCGCGCGGAGGAGCCGGGTCCCCCGGACGGAGGCGGCCTCGATCCGGGCGTCCAGGGCCAGGAGCACCGGGTGCGTGTCACCGGCGGGCGACGCGGCGCCGAGGTTGCCGCCGACCGTGCCGCGGTTGCGGATCTGGGGCGAGCCGACCGTGCGGGACGCCATGGCCAGCGCCGGGACGGATTCACCCAGTTCGGCGATCACCCGGGAATACGGCACGCCGGCGCCGAGCCGCACCGTGCCGTCCGATGTGGACCACTCCGTCAGCTCGGGGACCGTCGTCAGGTCCAGCAGGGCTTCGGGGCGTCGGTGGTCGAAGTTCAGCTCGACCATGACGTCGGTGCCGCCGGCGATCGGCACCGCGCCGGGCCGCTCGGCCTTCATGGCCAGTGCCTCGGCGAGCGTCGCGGGACGCAGGAACTCCACGGTTGCTCCTTGGTGAGGGCGATAGACCAGTAGACGACGGATCACGGGCCGGCGGCAACGGCACGTCGCATGAAACGCACAGGAGCGAAACCGGGTGCGTTTGTGCTTTCCTACAAGCCTGATGACGACCGTGAAAACTCTGCTGGGCCTGCCGGGGCTGCGGCTGCGGCCCCGGGCCGGGAGCGACCTGCTCGACCGGCCGGTGACGCGCATCTACGTGACGGAGCTGTCCGACCCCGGACGGTACCTGTCGGCCGGTGAACTCGTGCTGTCCGGGCTGCTCTGGTGGCGCGAGCCGGGCGACGCGGAGCCGTTCGTGGCCGCGCTGGCCCGCTCGGGCGCCGCGGCGTTGGCCGCGTCCGGCGCCGATTCCGGCGGGATCCCGGACGACGTCGTCGACGCCTGCGTCCGGCACCGGATCCCGCTGCTGGAGGTACCGGCCGACCTGTCGTTCTCGGTGATCACCGAGCAGGTGGTGCTGGCGCTGGCGGCCGCGTCCGACAGCGCGCGCAAACGTTTGCAGGCCGCTGCGGACGCCCCGGTGGAGACGCTGCTGGAGCGGGCCTCCGCGGAGCTGGGCCTGCCGTGCTGGGTGCTGTCGGGGTTCGGGCGGGTCGTCGCCGGGACCTCGCCGCTGCCGTCGCCGGGCGCCGACGTCGTCCGCCGGTACGCGGCTCGCGAGCCCGGGTCGTTGACCGTCGTCCCCGTCGAGGGGCGGCACGCGGTGCCGTGGCTGGTCCTCGTCGGCGGGCCGCTGAGCACCGCGCAGACGGAGCTGGCCGAGGAACTGGCCGGGCTGGTCGGTGTCACGCGGGCGCGGTCACCACGGCCTGAAGCGGAGTTGCCCGATGAAGCGCGCGTTGTCGCGTTGCGGACCGAAGGCAGCGAAGAAAGCGAAGACGTCCTACGGGAACTGCTGCCCGACGGGCTCCTGCTCGAGTCCGCCGGGGATACCGCGTACGCGGCGACGACGCTTCGGCCCTCTTCGACAGAGCTGTCCACAGTGGAGCCGCTGCTGCGCGCGAAGCGAATCCTGTGCGGTGTCAGCGACCCGGGCCCGCGAGCGGAGGCGTGGGAGTCGGCGCGGTACGCCCTGGAAGTGGCGTCCCGGCGGCGCATCACGGTGGTGGCGGCCGGGGAAGTCGGCGCACACGAGCTGCTGCTCGCCGGGGCTCCGGACGGGCTGCGCGCGGCGCTTCGCCGTCGCGTGCTCGGGCCGTTGCTGGACTACGACGCCGAGCAGCACGCGGACCTGGTGCACACGGTCCGGGTGTTCCTGGAGTGCTCGGGCTCGCCGACCCGGGCGGCGAAGGCGTTGCACGTCCACGTCAACACGCTGCGCTACCGCATCGGCCGCGCGGGCGAGCTGCTCGGCGCGGACCTGACGGAGTTCGCCGGCCAGCTCGACGTCTACCTCGCGTTGCGCATGGAGGAGTGAAGTGGATCCGGAGATCACCTCGGCCCGGCAGGCGGGGTACGACCCGCGCGTGCTGGCCTTCGGGCGGCTGCAGGGGGCGGCGAACCGGCTGGAGTACCTGCTCGGGCGGGCGCTGGAGCGCGAGTGCGGGATCACGCACCTGATGTACGAGGTGCTGCTGATCGTCGGCCGGGCCGGGGCCGACGGGCGCACGATGCGCTCCATCGCGCAGGAGCAGGTGCTGACCACCGGCGGCGCCACCCGGCTCGTCGACCGGATGGCGGCGCTGGGCCTGGTGACCCGCACGCCGTCCCCGCGCGACCGGCGGGTCCAGCTCGTGCGGCTGACCCCGCTGGGCGAGGAGACCACCGTGCGGGCCAGCCGGCTGCACGTCCAGAACATCGAGCAGTACTTCTTCCGGCCGCTGCCGCCCGAGCACCGGGAGCGGTTCGCCGAGGACCTGCGGACGCTGAGCCACTTCGCCCGTGACGCGCTGCCGCGGCTGCGTTAGAGCACCGCCGCGACCGCCAGCCCGAGGAACAGCAGCGGCGCGGCGCCGGTGGCGTACTTGCGGGCCTTGACGTGCGCGACGATGGCCCCGACGTAGAACAGGACGAGCCCGATCCCCGCGGCGATCCCGAGCGGCTGCACGCCCAGCAGGCCGAGCAGGAGACCGGCCGCCCCGGCGAGCTTGAGCGTGCCCAGCACGGGCAGCCAGCCCGGCGGGACGTCGACGGCGGCGGAGGTGGCGAGGACGAACTTCGCCTTGGCCAGGTCGGCGAGGCCGATGGCGGCGTTGAGCACGATCGTGGTGACGATGACGGCGGTGTGCATGCCTGCCCGACGAACCGCGCGCCGGAAAGGTGACTCAGTCTTCGCGGCGGGCGTACTTCTCCAGCTCCGGACGGCCGAACGGCAGCTCGCCCTCGTCCAGCGCCCCGCAGTCGAGGCCGCGCAGCAGGTAGACCGCCAGCGCCTGCGCCGTCGCCGGTTCGTCCAGCACTCCTCCGGCCGTCTTCTCCGCGTACGCGCGCAGCCGCTCCACCGCCGCCGGAAAGCCTGAACGGTAGAACGTGTACGTCGCCGCGAAGCGGGTCGGCAGCTGGTGCGGGTGCAGGTCCCAGCCCTGGTAGAAGCCGCGCTCCAGGGACCGGCGGACGAGGCGGAGGTGCTCCGCCCACGCCGACGGCAGCGCGTCACCGATCGGGAGGCGGTTGGTCGAGCCGTCCGACAGGCGGACGCCCGTGCCCGCCGCCGCCACCTGCATGAGGCCCTTGGCCAGGTCCGCCGCCGGGTGCTCCATGCTCTGGTAGGCCGCCGCGATGCCCAGGCCCGCGCTGTAGTCGTAGGTCCCGTAGTGCAGGCCCGAGCACCGGCCGCCGGCCGCCTGCACGATCCGCGCCACCGACAGCGTGCCGTCCAGGTCCACAATGGACTGGGCGGTCTCGATCTGGACCTCGAAGCGCAGCGCACCGGCGGCGAGCCCGTACGCGGATTCCAGGTGTCCCAGCACTTCCGCGGCCACGGACACCTGCTCGACGGCGGTCACCTTCGGCAGCGTGACGACGAATCCGGGCGGCAGCGGCCCGTTCTCCAGCAGGCCGGCGAGGAACAGGTCCAGGGTGCGGATCCCGCGCCGGCGTGTCGCCGCCTCGAAGCTCTTGAAGCGGATGCCCGTGAACGGTGTCCCGCCCGTGGTCGCCAGGGTCCGCCCGGCCGCCAGCGCGGCCGCGTCCTCGACGTCGTCCGGCACGCGGCCGTAGCCGTCCTCGAAGTCGATCCGCAGGTCCTCGATCGGCTCGGTCAGCAGCTTCGCCCGCACGCGCTCGTACACGCCGGCGTCGACCTCGAGGAGATCGCCGTGCTCGACGAAGACCCGCATCGCCTGCTTGCCCCAGTCGGCCACCAGGCGCGTCTTGTACCGCGACGCCGGGACGTAGACCGTGTGCACCGGCTGCCGTCCCGGCCGCTCCCCCGGGTACGACGCCGCGACGCGCGCGTCGGCCGCAGCCAGGCGCGCGTCGGCGGCGTCGTAGACGTCCTCGGGCAGGCGCACTACTTGATCTTCTCGTAGGCGGGCAGCGTCAGGAAGTCCGGGAACTCGTCGGCCAGCGCGACCTGCTCGAACAGCTCCACGGCCGGCAGCAGCCGGTCGGCGGGCAGCTCGCGGGCCAGCTCGCCGCGGACGTCGGCCAGCACGCCGCGCACCAGCTCCGACGTCACGACGTCGCCGGTGTCCAGGGTCGTGCCGTTCTTGACCCACTGCCAGACCTGCGAGCGCGAGATCTCCGCGGTCGCGGCGTCCTCCATCAGGTTGTGGATCGCCGCCGCACCGTTGCCGCCCAGCCACGACGCGATGTAGCGGACGCCGACGTCGACCGCGGCGCGCAGGCCGGCCGCCGTCGCGCTGCCCGGCGTCGAGGCGACGTCCAGCAGCTGGTCGGCGGTGACGCTGACCTCGTCACGGGTGCGCTCGAGCTGGTTCGGCTTGTCGCCGAGGACCTTGTCGAACTCCTCCTTGCACAGCTCGACCATGCCGGGGTGCGCGACCCACGACCCGTCGAAGCCGTCGTTGGCCTCGCGCGACTTGTCCGCGTGGACCTTCTCGAAGGCGCCCTTGTTGACCTCGGGGTCCTTGCTCGGGATGAACGCGGCCATGCCGCCGATCGCGAACGCGCCGCGCTTGTGGCACGTGCGCACCAGCAGCTCGGTGTAGGCCCGCATGAACGGCGCGGTCATCGTGACGGAGTTGCGGTCCGGCAGCACGAACTTCTCGCCCGCGTCACGGAAGTACTTGATCACGCTGAACAGGTAGTCCCAGCGGCCCGCGTTGAGGCCCGAGGCGTGCTCGCGCAGCTCGTAGAGGATCTCCTCCATCTCGAACGCGGCCGGGATGGTTTCGATCAGCACGGTCGCGCGGACGGTCCCGTGCTCGATGCCGAGGGTCTTCTCGGCGTGGGTGAAGACGTCGTTCCAGAGCCGCGCTTCGAGGTGGCTCTCCATCTTCGGCAGGTAGTAGTACGGGCCCTTGCCGCGGCGGATCAGCTCGGCCGCGTTGTGGAAGAAGTGCAGGCCGAAGTCGACGAGGGCGCCGACGGCCTCGCGGCCGCCGAAGGACAGGCCGCGCTCGGGCAGGTGCCAGCCGCGCGGGCGGACCACGATCGTGGCGTGCTCGACGTCGTCCTTCAGCGCGTAGCTCTTGCCGCCGCTTTCCAGGGTGATCGTCTCGCGGATGGCGTCGTAGAGGTTGACCTGGCCGGAGATGACGTTCTTCCAGTGCGGGGTGTTGGCGTCCTCGAGGTCGGCCAGCCACACCTTCGCGCCGGAGTTGAGCGCGTTGATGGTCATCTTGCGGTCGGTCGGCCCGGTGATCTCGACCCGCCGGTCCCGCAGCGCGGGCGGGGCGGGGGCGACCTGCCAGTCGCCCTCGCGGATCTCCTTGGTCTCGGGCAGGAAGTCGAGCCTGCCGGTGGTCCGGGCCTCCTCGCGACGCTTGCTCCGCGCCTGGAGCAGCTCGTCACGACGGCCGGCGAAGGCGTCGTGGAGGCCGGCGAGGAACTCGAGCGCTTCCGGCGTGAGGATCTCGTCGCCGCGCTCGACCGGGTCGCCCAGCACCTGGACTTCTGAAGACATGGGGAAACACCTCGAGGGTTCGGATCTTTGGATAACGTCCCTACGGTTTTCTACCAGCCGGACTATAGTTTCTGCATAGCGGAAGCTCAACGCCGACGTAAGGAGGGCCACCGTGCCGGCGGAGAAGAACGGTCGCGACGGCGGCGTCCAGTCCCTGCAGCGCGCCTTCGAGCTGCTGGAACACCTCGCGGACACCGGCGGCGAGGCCAGCCTGTCCGAGCTGGCGACGCTGTCCGGGCTGCCGATGCCGACCATCCACCGGCTCATCCGCACCCTGGTCGACCTGGGGTACGTCCGCCAGAACACGAACCGCCGCTACGCGCTGGGCGCCCGCCTGATCCGGCTCGGCGAGAACGCGAGCATGCAGTTCGGCGCGTGGGCACGGCCGCTGCTGGCGGAGCTGGTCGAGGAGGTCGGCGAGACGGCGAACCTCGCGGTGCTGGAGCGCGACGAAGTCGTGTACGTGGCCCAGGTGCCCTCGAAGCACTCGATGCGGATGTTCACCGAGGTGGGACGCCGGCTGCTGCCGCACGGCACGGGCGTCGGCAAGGCGATGCTGGCACACCTGCCGGAAGCGGAGGTGCGGGCTCTGCTCGACCGGACCGGGATGCCGGCGTACACGCAGCACACGTTCACCGACCCGGACGCGCTGGCGGCCGAGCTGGCCCGGATCGCTTCGCAGGGGTACGCGCTGGACGAGGCCGAGCAGGAGCTGGGCGTGCGGTGCGTCGCGGTGGCGGTCCCGGGAGCACCGGTCCCGGCGGCGGTTTCGGTGTCCGGCCCGTCGGGACGGCTGACCGCCGAGGCGGTGGCCCACATCGCCCCGGCGGTCCAGCGGGTGGCGGACGCCCTCGGGGCGAGCCTCGCCCAGGCACCGCTGTCAGTGTGACCAAAAGTGATAATTCATGACTCAACGTGACACCGATGGAATCGGCGACGACCCCTGCCGGTAAAGTGAGCGGCATGGCAAGTCTCGAAGACCTCGAAGCCCGGGTGAGCGCGTTGGAGGCCCAGGCGCGTCAGGCCCGGCAGGACGCCACCGCGGCTCGCATCCTCGCCGGTGCGGCGGACCGAGACGTCTCCGAGTTCAAACAGGGCCAGAACGCCCTGATCAGGTCGATAGGTGCCCTGCGCGAGACCCAGCTCGAAGACCACGAACGGCTCACCGACCTCGAAGTCAAGGTCGACAACCTCGATGCGAAAGTCGACAGCGGGTTCACCAAGGTCAACATCGGCGTGGAGCAGATCAGCCGGTTGCTCCAGCAGGTCATCGACAAGCCCTGACCCTCAGCCCGGCTCGCTCTTCAGCAGCTCCATGAGCAGCCCGTCGTGCCAGGTGCCGTCCGGGCCGCGTTCGTACTGGCGCAGCACGCCCACCGGCTGGAACCCCGCTTTCGTGTACACCCGGATCGCCGTCTCGTTGGCCGCCGCCGGGTCGATCGTCAGGCGGTGGTGGCCCGTCGCGAACAGGTGGGCCGCCAGCGCGCGGACCGCGTCCGTGCCCACGCCGCGGCCGTGGAAGCCCGGGTGCACCGCGATGTCGATGCCCGCGTGGCGGTAACGCGGGTCCGGCTCCTCCCAGCTCTGGATCAGCCCGACGACCACGTCGTCCAGCTCGATGACATAGACGGCGTAGCCCTCTTCGACCGCGTACAGGCCTTCGGTTTCCTCGTCCGCGTCGCCCCACCAGCGGGCGACCTCCGGCGTCGCCAGGATCTCGCGCACGCGGGCGCGGTCCGGCTCGGTGATCGGGCGCAGCAGCACCCGCGCACCACGGATGGTGGTCATTTCGGTCCTCTCTCGTAGCGAACGACGGCGGTGCGGCGTCTGATACGAGGAGGGGCACGAGCGGACGGGCGTCAACCGGGCATGCCCCGATTCTGCGCCGGCCGGCGCGGCCCGTCAGCCGAATATCGGAGGGACGGCATGGACCCGCACCCCGGTGGCGCACTCGCCTGGCTCGCGCAGGGCGCCGCCGCGAACCTGCTCGACCGGCTCGTCGACCGCGCGCTCGACGGCCCGCCGCTCGCACCGGCCTGGCCGCGCCCGGGGAAGACCGCGGCGGGCACCGTCGAAATCACCGTGCGGCACCACACCGCCGCGAAGATCCGCACGCCGGTCATCCTCACGCTGCAGGAGGACGGCAGCCGCGCCGGAACGGCGTTCCCGACCCTGCTCGGGCACACCGCCCGCCTCGCCCTGCCCGTCGGCCATTACCTCGGCGCGGCGCTGGTGGTCAACCCGCGGCGGCGCACCCTGCAGGGCATCGGCTGGTCGCGGCTGACGGTGGTCACCCACCGGACGTCGCCGGTCATCATCCCGGCCCAGCGCCCGTCGGCGCCGGTGATCCTGCAGCTCGGCCTGCGCAAAGCCGACGGAACGCCGCTGTTCCGGCTTTAGCCGAGCAGCGCGTCCACGAACGCGCCCGGCTCGAACGGCGCCAGGTCGTCCGGGCCCTCGCCGAGCCCGACCAGCTTCACCGGTACGCCCAGTTCCTTCTGGACCTGGAAGACGATGCCGCCCTTCGCGGTGCCGTCCAGCTTCGTCAGCACGATGCCCGTGACGTCGATGACCTCGGCGAACACGCGGGCCTGCATCAGCCCGTTCTGACCGGTCGTCGCGTCCAGCACCAGCAGGACCTCGTCGACCTTCGCCTGCTTCTCCACGACGCGCTTGACCTTGCCCAGCTCGTCCATCAGGCCCGTCTTCGTGTGCAGCCGGCCCGCCGTGTCGACCAGCACCGCGTCCACGCCCGTGTCCACGCCGCGCTTGACCGCGTCGAACGCCACCGCCGCCGGGTCCGCGCCTTCCTTGCCGCGCACGACCTCCGCGCCGACGCGCTCGGCCCACGTCTGCAGCTGGTCGGCCGCCGCGGCGCGGAACGTGTCCGCCGCGCCCAGCACCACCGTCTTGTCCTGGGCGACCAGCACGCGGGCGAGCTTGCCCGTGGTCGTCGTCTTGCCCGTGCCGTTGACCCCCGCCACCAGCACGACGGCGGGCTGCTTCTTGCCGTCGACGGTGTGCGGCAGCGCCCGCACCGCGCGCTCCGCGTCGGTGGACAGCTGGGCCGTCAGCACCTCGTGCAGCACTTCGCGGGCCTCGGCCGACGAGCGGACCGCGCGCCGGGACAGCTCGTCACGCAGCCGCTCGACGATCTGGTTGGTGGTGGCCGCGCCCAGGTCGGCCATCAGCAGCGTGTCTTCGACGTCCTGCCAGGAGTCCTCGTCGAGGTCGCCGGCGCCGAGCAGGCCCAGCAGGCTGGTCCCGAAGACCGACCGCGACTTCGACAGGCGCCCGCGCAGCCGCTCCATGCGGCCGGTCGCGGGTTCGATCTCCTCGACGACCGGAACGGGCGCGGGCTCTTCGGGCAGCTTGACGTCCCGGACCGTGCGCTGCGCCGAGTCGCGCGGCACGGCGGCGTCATCGCCCACCGCGGGCTGGCCGTCCACCTCCGGCCGGTCCTCGACCGGGTGCTCGACCTCCTCCGGCGGCGCCGTGCCGCCGGGCGCGAGCGCGATGCCGCCGCTGGCAGCGTAGCTGCCGCCCTTCGGTTTCTCCTCGACCTCGCGCTGGGCGTCCAGGCTGATCCGGCGCCTCCGCGCGATCAGCAGGCCGGTCACCAGGAGGGCGACCAGCACGACAACGGCGACGACTACGAACAGGAACCAGGTGCTCGACACGCGCCCATCCTTTCATCCGCACCCGCCGGGCCCGGACACCCCGTCCACACAGGCAATTCATAACGACGTAGGTCGCGATTGGGCCAAGACTTCACCACGTGGGTTGCGTCACCCCGTGGCCTGCACTAAACCCCACCGGATGGGGAAAGACTGTTCCACCCGGGGCAGCCACGGCTTCCGGGTGATCGGGCTGATTTCCGGCACGTCGGTCGACGGCATCGACGTGGCCGTGGCGGACCTGCACGCCGAAGACGACACGATCATGTTGACGCCGCTGGGCGAGCTGGACGTCCCCTATCCCGAACCGCTACGCGAGCGCCTGCTCGCGGCGCTGCCGCCGAACCCGTGCACCGCGGGTGAGCTGACCCGGCTCGACACCGGCGTCGGCCAGGCGTTCGCCGAAGCGGCCGCCCGCGGCGCCGAAGAACTGGCCGGCGGCACCGCGGACCTCGTCGCGTCGCTGGGCCAGACCGTGTTCCACTGGGTCGAGGACGGGCACGTCCGCGGCACGCTCCAGCTCGGCCAGCCCGCCTGGATCGCCGAGCGCACCGGGCTGCCGGTGCTGGCCGACCTGCGCGCCCGCGACGTCGCCGCGGGCGGCCACGGCGCGCCGCTGGCCGGCACGCTCGACCGGCTGTGGCTGCGCGGCCTGGCCGAGGACACCGGCCGCCCGGTCGCCGCGCTGAACCTCGGCGGCATCGCCAACATCACCGTCGTCGCCGCGGGCGAGCCGGCGATCGCCTACGACACCGGGCCCGCCAACGCGCTGCTCGACCTCGCGGCCTACCGCGTCACCGGGCGGCACAGCGACGTCGACGGGCGGCTCGCGCTCAGCGGGTCGGTGCGCTCGGACCTGCTGGCGCGGCTGCTCGCCGACCCGTACTTCGCCGCGGCGCCGCCGAAGTCCACCGGCAAGGAGCACTTCAACGCGCCCTACCTCGACGCCGCGCTGGCCGGGCTGCCGCCGGTCGATCCCGGCGACCTGCTCGCCACGCTCACCGAGTTCACCGCGGTGACCGTCGCCGACCAGTGCCTGCGTCACGGCGTCGCGACGGTCGTCGCCTCCGGCGGCGGCGTCGCCAACCCGGCGCTCATGGCGGCGCTCGCGCGGAACCTGCCGTCCGTGGCGCTCGAGACCAGCGACGACCTCGGCCTGCCCGGCGCCGGCAAGGAGGCGTACCTGACCGCGCTGCTCGGCTGGCTCACCTGGTGCGGCGTGCCCGGTACGGTGCCGTCGGCGACCGGCGCCCGCGGGCCGCGCCTGCTCGGCGCGCTCGTCCCGGGTGCCGGGCCCCTGATCCTTCCCGCCCCGCTGGGGGGCACCGTGACGCGGTTGCGAGTCGCGGAGAAGGCCGGAACAGTAGGAGAAGTCCATGCGTGGTGTTGACCTCGCCATCATCGTGGTCTACCTGGCGGCGATGCCGCTGATAGGCGTGCTCGTCGGCCGGAAACAACGGTCGGCGGCCGACTACTTCGTCGGCGAGCGCAGCCTCCCGTGGGGCGCGGTGATGCTTTCGGTGGTCGCCACGGAGACGTCGACCCTGACCGTCATCAGCACGCCGGGGCTCGTCTTCGGCAACGCGTTCCTGTTCCTGCAGCTGGCCTTCGGTTACATCATCGGCCGGACCATCGCCGCGTTCGTGCTGCTGCCGCGGTACTTCCGCGGCAACCTCGTCAGCGCGTACGCCTTCCTCGGGAAGCGGTTCGGCTCGGGGCTGCAGGGCACCGCGTCGGTGACGTTCGTGATCACCCGGCTGCTCGCCGAGGGCGTGCGCCTGTTCGCCGGCGCCATCCCGATCAAGGTGATCCTCGGGCACTACAACATCCACCTCGACTACTGGGTCATCGTCGTCATCCTGACCGCGCTGACGCTGATCTACGCCTACATCGGCGGGATCAAGGCGGTCGTCTGGGTCGACGTCATCCAGCTGTCGCTCTACCTCGGCGGCGCGGCGGTGGCCGCGATCGTGCTGTTGAACAAGCTGCCGGGCGACTGGGCCACGCAGGCGTCCGCCGACGGGAAGTTCATGCTCGTCGACTTCACGAAGAACCTGCTCACCAGCCCGTACGCGTTCGTGACGGCGGTGCTCGGCGGCGCGGCGCTCTCGATGGCCTCGCACGGCGCCGACCAGCTGATCGCCCAGCGGCTGATGGCCACGCGCAGCCTGCGCGACGGCCAGAAGGCGCTCATCGGCAGCGGCATCATCGTCACCGTCCAGTTCGCGCTGTTCCTGCTGGTCGGGGCGATGCTGTGGGTGTTCAACGGCCGGAAGTCGGTCGCGCAGCTCGGGTTGCAGAGCCCGGACGACGTGTTCTCGCGGTTCATCATCGACGACCTGCCGGTCGGCGTCTCGGGCCTGCTCATCGCCGGGGTCCTCGCTTCGACCATGGGCGCGCTCGCGTCGGCGCTCAACGCGCTTTCGACGTCGACGGTGGCCGACCTCTACCAGCGGTTCACCAAGCGCTCGCCGGAGGACTCCAAGCTGCTGCGGCACGGTCGCATGTGGACACTGATCTGGGCGGTCGTGTTCGCGGTGTTCGCGTCGCTGTTTTCCACCACGAAGAACTCGGTGATCGAGCTGGGCCTGGCCATCACCGGCTACACCTACGGCGCGCTGCTCGGCGCGTTCGTGCTCGGCCTGCTGATCCGGAAGGCGCGGCAGGCCGACGCGATCGTGGCGTTCGTCGTCACGGTCCTGGTGATGGCGTTCGTGATCCTCGGCGTGAAGTTCAACGCGAAGACCGGCGCCCTGATCGGCGTCGACTTCAGCAAGGCGGCCGGGGACAAGGTGGCGCTGGCGTACCCGTGGTACACGCTGCTGGGCGTGGTGATCACGCTGGTCGTCGGCGGGCTGCTGGCACTGCGGCACCGGACGCCGGACCCGAAGGCGGTTCCCGACGAAGCCGCCGGTGAAGCGGAAGAAGTCCCCGCCGCCTGAACCCGCTGAACCGTTTCCGGCGGGCGCCCGTGTTGGTCAGCGGGAGCCCGCCGGGAGGCGGCGGGAGGCAGCGAAGGTGGGACGATGAAAAAGACGACGGTGGCGCTCGCGGCCGGTGCCCTGCTGGCCGGCGGCGCGGCGACGGCTTCGGCGACCCCCGCCCCGGCGAAGGTGCCGGACGCGGTCAAGGTGCCGGACGGCAACCGGCACCTGGTCACTTTCCACGGCGAAGGCGTGCAGATCTACGGCTGCGCGAACGGCGCGTGGACGCTGGTCCAGCCCGCGGCCGTGCTGTCGGAACACGGGAAGCCGGTGGCGCTGCACAGCAAGGGTCCGGTCTGGACGTCCACTGTGGACGGCAGCACGGTCGGCGCGGCGGCGGTGGCCAGTGCGCCACGGCCGGACGCGATCCCGCAGCTGCTGCTCAAGGCGGACCTCAACACCGGCGACGGCGTCTTCGGCAAGGTCACGTACATCCAGCGCCTCGCCACGCGCGGTGGCGTCGCTCCGGCGGGAAGCTGCCCGCCGGGCGCGCAGACGGCGGTCCGGTATTCGGCGGACTACGCCTTCTGGGTGGCCGGCTGACAAGCGCCCCAAGGCGACCTTGGTTGCGTCTGACGCACCGAAGGCCGCCTTGGGTGCGTCTCACGCACCGAAGGCCGCATTGGGGCGATCGGGACCAGGCGAATGGGCGGTGCGTGCGGGGCCGTGCTCCCGTAACTTGGGAGTGGGAGATGGGGGTCGGATGGGGTTCTTCATCGGTGTCGGCGTGCTGCTGGCCGTCGTTCTCGTCGTCGCTTTCGTGCTCGACCGGGCGGATCGCCGACGCGGGGTCAAGCACGGCCTGCTCCGGCCGCGCGGGCGGCGGCCGCGGATCGGGGACGCCGGTTACGTCGGCAACGACCTCCGGCACTACGAGCCGCGCGTGCGGGGCGAGGATCGCCCCGCCCCGCGCGAAGACGACATGTGATCGCTCAGCCGGCCGGGACCGGCTCCTCCGCGGCCGTGCGCAGGCGCTGCGAGATCACCTTCGTGATGCCGTCGCCCTGCATGCTCACGCCGTAGAGGGCGTCGGCGATCTCCATCGTCGGCTTCTGGTGGGTGATGATGATCAGCTGCGACGAGTCGCGCAGCTGCTCCAGCAGCCCGATCAGCCGGCGCATGTTGGTGTCGTCGAGCGCGGCCTCGACCTCGTCCATCACGTAGAACGGTGACGGGCGGGCGCGGAAGATCGCGACCAGCATGCCCACCGCGACCAGCGACTTCTCGCCACCCGACAGCAGCGAAAGCCGCTTGACCTTCTTGCCCGGCGGGCGCGCCTCGACGTCGACGCCCGTGCTCAGCAGGTCGTCCGGCTCGGTGAGGACCATCCGGCCCTCGCCGCCGGGGAAGAGCACGCCGAACACGGTCTCGAACTCGCGGGCGACGTCCGCGTACGCCGACGTGAACACCTCCAGGATCTTCTCGTCGACCTGCTTGATCACCGACTCGAGGTCCTTGCGGGTCTCCTTGAGGTCTTCCAGCTGCGTGGAGAGGAACTTGTACCGCTCCTCCAGCGCCGCGAACTCCTCCAGCGCGAGCGGGTTCACCTTGCCCAGCAGGGAAAGATCCTTCTCGGCGCGCTTGGCGCGGCGGGCCTGGGTGTCGCGGTCGTACGGCATCGGCGGCGGCGGGGTGACGTCCTCGCCGCGGTTCTTGGCCGCCTCGTACTCGGCCATCTCGCCCGCGCTGGGCGGGACCGGGACGTCCGGGCCGTACTCGCGGACGAGGTCGTCGAGGCCGATGCCGAAGTCCTCGGCGATCTTGGCTTCCAGTGTCTCCAGCCGCAGCCGCTGCTCGGCGCGCAGGACCTCGTCGCGGTGCACGGCGTCGGTGAGCTTCTCCAGCTCGCCCGACAGCTCGCGGACCTTGGCGCGGACGCCGCTCAGTGCCTGCTCGCGGGACTGGCGGCGGGCCTGGACCTGGTCGCGTTCGGTGGCCGCGCGCTGCACCGAGTGTTCGATGCGCTCCAGCGCCAGCTCGCCCGCGTTGACGACGGCGTTGGCGATCTCGGCGCCGCGCTTGCGGGCCGCGGCGGCGCGCTCGGCGCGCTCGCGGGCCTGCTGCTCGGCGTGCGCGGCGCGGCGGAGCCCTTCGGCCTTGCCCGCGATGCTGCGCGCCCGCTCCTCGGCGGTGCGCTGCGCGAGCCGGGCCTCCATCTCCTCCTGCCGGACGACGGCCAGCTCTTCGACGGCCTGGTCGCGCTCGGCGGTGTCCGGGTCGTCCTCGACCGGCTGCTCGGCGACGGCGGCGAGCCGTTCCTCCAGCTCCGCGAGCTGTGCCAGAGCCTGCTCGCGGCTCTGCTCGACCTTCGCGCGCTGGCCGCTGAGCCGTTCGACCTCGGCCTGGGCCTGCCGGACCGCCTGCTGCAGCCGGTTGAGCCGCTCCGAAGACCGGGCGCGCCGGACCTTCGCCTCGCCGAGCGCGTCCTTGGCCTGGGAAACCTCTTCGCGACGCGCCTGCTGTTCGGCGCGGGCGCCTTCCAGCTCGGCGGCGTACCGCTCCAGCGAGCGCTCGGCCGTGCGGAGCCGCTCCCCCGCCTCGTCGACGGCCGCCTGGACCTCGATCACGCTCTCGCGCTTGCCGGAGCCGCCGATCGCCCAGCGGGCGCCGAAGACGTCGCCTTCGGCGGTGACCGCCCGCACGTCCGGGTGCGCGGCCACCAGCTGCCGCGCCGCATCGAGGTCGCGGACCAGCGCCAGCTTGTCGAGCGCCTGCTCGACCGCGGCGCGCAGCGGCGGCGGCGCCGTGACGACCTCGCGGGCCCAGCGCGCGCCTTCGGGCAGCGCGGGCCACGCCGAAGTGTCCACAGTGGACTCGGGACTGCCGAGCAGGATGCCCGCGCGGCCCGAGTCGGTGTCCTTCAAGTACTTCAGCGCGCGCAACGCGTCTTCGCCGCCGGCCACGGCGACCGCGTCGGCGACCGGGCCGAGCGCCGCGGCCAGCGCGACCTCGTACCCCGGTTCGACGGTGAGCAGCGCGGCGACCGAGCCGAGCAGGCCCGGCAGCTCGTGCGACGCGCCGAGCAGGGCACCCGCGCCGTCCTTGCGCCGCAAGCCCATCGACAGCGCCTCGACGCGCGCCTTCTCCGACGCGATCTCGCGCTCGGCCGCGCGTTCCGCCTTGACCAGCTCTTCGACGCGCGCCTTGGCCGCGTTGTTGGCCTCGACGGCGCGGTCGTGGCGCTCCTGCAGCGCCGCGTCGTCGGACTCCTCTTCGCCGCCTTCGGCCTTGGCCAGCTCCAGCTCCTCGACGGCGATCTCGGCGCGCTCGGCGGCTTCCTCCAGCGAGACGCTGAGCCGGTCGATCTCGTCGGAGGTGGCGCCGTTCTTGCTGCGCAGCGCCTCGACCTGGCCGGTCAGCTTGGCCATGCCCTCGCGGCGGTCGGCGATCGCCCGGACGGCGGCCCAGTGCGCGCGCTCGGCGGCCTGGACGCGCTGTTCGAGGTCTTCGCGCCGCAACACGGTCTGCGCCAGCAGCTCCCGGGCCTCCATGACGGCCTCGTTGAGCTCCTCTTCCTGCTCGGCGACGCGTTCGGCTTCTTCGAGCAGCTCCTCGGGGTCACGGCCGCCGGTCGACGTCGAGACGTCGGCCGACAGGTGCCGCTGCCGCTCGACCGCCAGGCGGACGGTGCCGCGCAGGCGCTCGGCCAGCGCGGACAGCTTGTACCAGGTCTCCTGGGCGGTCTGCAGCAGCGGCGCGTCCTCGGCCAGCGACGCCTCCAGCTCGGCTTCTTCGGCGGAGACGATCTCGAGGTGCTGCTCGACCTCGGCACGGCGCTGGCGGGCGGCCTTCTCGTCGGCCTCTTCGCGCGCGATGGCGTCCCGCTGGGTGACCAGGTCGTCGGCGAGCAGGCGCAGACGGGCGTCCCGCAGCTCGGACTGCACGGCCTGGGCCCGGCGGGCGATCTCGGCCTGCTTGCCCAGCGGCTTGAGCTGGCGGCGCAGCTCGGTGGTGAGGTCGCCGAGCCGGTCGAGGTTGCCCTGCATGTTGGCCAGCTTGCGCAGGGTCTGTTCCTTGCGCTTGCGGTGCTTGAGGACGCCGGCGGCCTCTTCGATGAAGGCGCGGCGCTCTTCGGGCTTGGACTCGAGGATCGCCGAGAGCTGGCCCTGCCCGACGATGACGTGCATCTCGCGGCCGATGCCGGAGTCCGAGAG
The DNA here is from genome assembly GCF_900119165.1 of Amycolatopsis australiensis. Taxonomy (NCBI): domain Bacteria; kingdom Bacillati; phylum Actinomycetota; class Actinomycetes; order Pseudonocardiales; family Pseudonocardiaceae; genus Amycolatopsis; species Amycolatopsis australiensis. The sequence continues at coordinate 8,186,884 of NZ_FPJG01000006.1, forward strand.
CAGCTCCTGGACGTCCATCAGGCGGCAGCGGTCGCCGTTGATCTCGTACTCGCTCGCGCCGTCGCGGAACATCCGGCGGGTGATCGACACCTCGGAGTACTCGATGGGCAGCGCGCCGTCGGCGTTGTCGATGGTGAGGGTGACCTCGGCGCGGCCGAGCGGGGCGCGGCCCGCGGTGCCGGCGAAGATGACGTCCTCCATCTTGCCGCCGCGCAGGTCCTTCGCGCCCTGGGTGCCCATGACCCAGCGCAGCGCGTCCAGCACGTTCGACTTGCCGGAGCCGTTCGGCCCGACCACGCAGGTGATACCCGGCTCGAAGCGCAGCGTGGTGGCCGAGGCGAAGGACTTGAAGCCCTTGAGCGTCAAGCTTTTCAGGTGCACTGGGTGCCGACCCCTCTGGCCGCGATGACTGGCGTTTCAATCGTCCCAGGCTACCTGGGGGTGTCCGGGGACCGCCGGACGCGCCCCCTCTCGGCGCGGCTACCGCTCGGCGAAGCCGGTCAGCCCGCCTTTCGGGTCCGACCAGCGCTCGACGACGTGGTCCACACTTCCGGGTGATTCTCCGGACCGAAGCGCGGCGAGCAACCGCTCACAGTGGTCGCGATCACCCTCCGCTATGACCTCGACACGCCCGTCGGGCATGTTGCGCGCACTGCCGACCAGACCCAGTTCCAGCGCCCGGCTGCGGGTCCACCAGCGGAAACCGACTCCCTGCACCCGGCCGTGCACCCACGCCGTCAACCGGATGTTCGTTTCTTCCTCACTCACGTCCTCATCCTTTCCGGGCTCTCCGACTGCGCACAGTGATCGCACAGGGCCACTACCTGGGCGAATGCGGCACCGACGGTGATAACCTCGCCGCCGAGGTCCTCCCCCCGGGTTCCCCCGCCCGGGGAGGCGGTGATCGATTCACCGGCCTCACACCGCGCCTTCCTCCCCGAACCCCCGAGGAGCCTGCAATGCCCCGCCCCGACGGGTCCGCCTCGAGCCGGCACGCGACCAGGATCGACACCGCGCCACCGAAGAGCAGCAAACCGAACCGCACCGGGTACGTCGTGCTCGGGGTGGCCGGGCTGGTGGTCGCGACCGCGTTCGCCGCCGTCGCCGAGCTCGCCGGCCCGGACCCGGCCACCACCGCGGGCGGCACCGGCGGCACCGGCGGCCAGGGCACCTCGCAAGCAGGCCTGCAGACGGTCCGGAACACCCCCTCCACGGCCGGCCCGTCGACGGCCGGCAGCGTGCCGACGACCCCGTCGGCGCCGACGTCGTCCAGCGCCCCGACCACGCTGGTGTCGGTGAGCCCGGACGGCAAGACGACCACCACGTTCGTCACCCAGGCGCCCCCGCCCCCGCCGCCGCCGCCGCGCAGCGACACGGGCGGTGGCACCCCGCCGCCGCAGCAGCAGTCGAGCCAGAACCCGAAGCCGCCGAGCGACACGAGCACGAAGCCGTCCCCCTCGACCGACCCCGCGACAACGCCCGACCCGTCGCCGTCGTCGACCCCGACCACGGGCGGCAGCTCCAGCACGGGCGGCTCGCCGACCACCGCGCCCAGTGCCTCGGGGAGCACCACGCACGCGCAGTGAGCCACGCGCCGCGTCAGGCCAGGATCGCCGCGACGATCGCGTCGCGCAGGAACTTCCCGTAACGCTCCGGTGACCAGCCGCGCTCCAGGCAGAGCAGCTCGTACTGCTCCGGGGCGTGGTAGGTCCACAGGACGTCGCGGACGTCTTCGGCGGTGAGGCCCGGCTTGATCTGGCCGGTCGCCATCAGGTCGGCCGAGAAGTACGTCATCGCCGTGAGCATCTCCTGGCGCATCTGGGCCCACACCTCGGCGGCCCCGGGGTCGGCGGCGGCCGCGTCGCGGGCGAGCAGCTGGACCGGCCACACCGCAGGCGCCGAGCCGGCGAGGTGCTCGAGGTACATCTCGATCTTGCGGGCGGCGTCCGGCTCGGCCTGGATCGCCGCGATGAAGTCGCGGCCCGCGATGGGGATGTCTTCGTCGTCGCCGGCGACCGTCACGTCGAACACCGCCTTGAGCAGGACCGCCTTGCTGGCGAACGCCTTGTAGACGGTCTGCACCGCGACACCGGCGGCCTTCGCCACTTCGGGCATCGCCGTGCCCGCGTACCCCTTCTCCCGGAAGAGCCCCGACGCCGCGGCCAGGATCCGGCGGCGGTTTTCGCGTGCCTGCTCTTGGCGGCGCGAAGTGTCGTAACGCCGCTTGACAGGATCGGCCATTTGAGTAGAGACTCCTCTATCCAATAGACGTCCATCTATCATGACACCCTGAGGGGGCGCTGACCATGATGGGACAAGCCACGACCGACGCCGTCACCGCCGCGCGGGAGCTCGCTCCCGAGCTGAGCGCGCGGGCCGCCGAAGCGGAAGAGCTCCAGACGCTGCCACGCGACCTGGTCGAGCGGGCGCGCTCGGCCGGGTTGTTCCGGCTGGCGACGCCCCGCGCGCTGGGCGGGCGGGAGCTGCCGGCCGCCACGATCGTCGAAGTGATCGAGGAACTCGCCCGCGCGGACGGCTCGGCGGGCTGGACGATCACCATCGGCAACGCCTCGTCGTTCCTCGCCTGGCTCGCGCCGGACGTCGCCGCCGAGCTCGTGGCGGGCGTCCCGGACCCGATCGGCGGCGGCGTCTTCGCGCCGATGGGGCGGCTGACCCCCGACGGCACCGGGAAGTTCACGTTCGGCGGCCGGTGGAGCTTCTGCAGCGGCAGCCCGCACACGGACCTGTTCTTCAACGGCGCCTTCGCCGGCGGCGACCCGCGGGACTGGCGGCTGGCCGTGGTCCCGGCCGCGGCGGTGCGGGTGATCGAGAACTGGGACGTCAGCGGGCTGCGCGGCACCGGCAGTCACGACGTCGTGATCGAGACGGTGGTGCCGGAGGAGCACACGATCTCACCGTTCACCCAGCCGGCGCGCCACGACGGACCGCTGTGGCGGTTCCCGTTCTTCACGCTGGTGGGCGCGATGTTCGCGGGCATCCCGCTCGGCATCGCGCGGCGGGCGCTCGACGAGTTCACCGCGTTCGCGCCGGCGAAGTTCCGCCCGCCGAGCCCGAGCCCGCTCGCCGAGGACGGCGACGTCCAGGTGGCGCTGACCCGCGCCGAAGGCCGGCTGCGCTCGGCACGGGCGTTCGTCTTCGAGGCGCTGGGCGCGCTGTGGGACACGGCGTGCGCGGGCGACGTCCCGGACGTGCGCCGGCGCGGCCAGTTCCTGCTGGCGACCCAGCAGGCGATGCGCGCGGCGCTCAGCGCGGTGAACATCGCGTTCGGCTTCGCGGGCGCCGGCGCGCTGCACGCGGACCAGCCGATCCAGCGCTGCTTCCGCGACCTCCACGCGGCATCCCAGCACATCTACTTCTCGGCCGCGGCTTCGAAGCGGTACGCCAAGCTGCGGTTCGGGATCGACCAGCCGACGTTCTGGTTCTAGTGCCGAAAGGTTCACGAGCAGGACCGGCGACGCGCGACACTAGATCTCGAAGCGGTAGCCCATGCCGGGTTCGGTGAGCAGGTGCCGGGGCCGTGACGGCTCCGGCTCCAGCTTGCGGCGCAGCTGGGCCAGGTACACCCGCAGGTAGTGGGACTCCGTCTCGTACGTCGGGCCCCAGACCTCGCGCAGCAGCTGCTTCTGCGCCACCAGGCGGCCGCGGTTGCGGACCAGCAGCTCCAGCACGCCCCACTCCGTCTTCGTCAGGTGGACCTCCACGCCGTCGTGGCGGCGGACCTTCTTCGCCGCCAAATCCACCGTGAACGACGACGTGTCCACCACCGCCTCCGCGCCCTCCGCGCCCGACACCGCCGAGCGGCGGACCGCCGCTCGGAGGCGGGCCAGCAGCTCGTCCATGCCGAACGGTTTCGTCACGTAGTCGTCCGCGCCGGCGTCGAGGGCCTGGACCTTGTCCGCCGAGTCGCCGCGGGCCGACAGCACGATGATCGGGACCGTCGTCCAGCCGCGCAGGCCCGCGATCACCTCCGTGCCGTCGAGGTCCGGCAGGCCCAGGTCGAGCACGACGACGTCCGGCTTCGTCTCGGCGACCGCCTTCAGCGCGGCCGTCCCGTCGTGCGCCGTGATCACCTTGTAGCCGCGGGCGTTCAGGTTGATCCGCAGCGCCCGCACGATCTGCGGCTCGTCGTCCACCACCAGCACGGTGGCACCCCGGTCGCTCATCGCGCCCCCTCCTTCGCCGGCTCGGCGCTGAACGCGGGCAGCGACACCACGACCGTCAGGCCGCCGCCCGGCGTGTCCTCGGCCCGGATCGTGCCGCCCATCGCCTCGGTGAACCCCTTCGCCACCGAAAGCCCCAGCCCGACACCCGGTGTCGTGTCCCGGTCGCCGCCGAGACGCTGGAACGGCGTGAACGCCGAGTCCGCCGCGCCCTTGCGCAGGCCCTTGCCGTGGTCGACGATCCGCAGCTCGACCTGGCCCGAGTGGGCGCTGGCCCGCGCCGACACCGGACCGCCGCCGTGGCGCAGGGCGTTGTCCAGCACGTTCGCCACCACCCGCTCCAGGAGCCCGGGGTCGGCGAGCACGGACGGGAGCCGGTCGTCGACCGCCACCTCGACCGCCTCGGAGCTGTCCACATTGGACAAGGCGTGCGCGACGACCTCGTCGTAGCCGACCGGGCGCAGGTGCGGGCGCACCGCCCCGGTGGCCAGCCGCGACGAGTCGAGCAGGTTGTCGATCAGCCCGGCCAGCCGGTCGGCGGACACCTCGATCGCCTCCATCAGCTCCGCGGTGTCCGCTTCGGACAGTGCGAGGTCGGGCGCGCGCAGGCTGCCGACCGCCGCCTTGATCGACGTCAGCGGCGTGCGCAGGTCGTGCCCGACGGCCGAGAGCAGCGTCGTGCGCAGCTCGGTCGCCTCGGCCTTGCGCTCGGCGCGCGCCGCGGCGGCGGCCGCCCGCTGCTGGCGCAGGGCCAGCAGCGCCTGCCCGGCCACGGCCTCCAGCACCCGCCGGTCGGCCGCCGGCAACGCGCGCCCGCGCAGCGTCAGGTGCACGTCGGCGGTGACGGCGATGTCGACGTCCGCCTCGTCCGGGTCGGCGCACGGGTGCTCCCCCGCGGTCGCGACGCGCCGCCACTCGCCCTCCCGCTTTTCCAGCAGCGTCACCGACGTCAGCGCGAAGTTCTCCCGGACCTTCGCCAGCAGCCGCTCGATCGGGCTCGCGTGGGTCAGCACGGTCCGGGCGTAGGAGGCGAGCAGCGCCGCCTCGGTCCGCGCCCGCGCCGCCTGCGTGGCCCGGCGCGCGGCCTGGTCGACGACCAGCGCCACGAGCACCGCGACGACGACCATCGCGATCAGCGTCACCAGGTTCTGCGGGGTGTGCACGTTGAGCGTGTACAGCGGCGGGGTGAAGAAGAAGTTGAGCAGGCCGGCCCCGAGCACGGCCGCGACCAGCGCCGGGCCGAGGCCACCGACCAGCGCCACGATCACGGTGGCCAGCACGTAGGAGATGACGTCGGTGGCGAAGTCGAGGCCGCCCGGCAGGAACACGCCGATCGCCGTCACCAGCACCGGCAGCGCGACGCCGAGCACCCAGCCCGCCACCAGCCGCGAGAGTCCCAGCGGGCTCGCGCTCAGCCGTGCCCGCAGCCGCCCGCCCGCCTCGGAATGGGTGACCATGTGCACGTCGATCGGCCCCGACTGGCGGACCACCGAAGCGCCGATGCCCTCGTCGAACAGCCGCGCCACGCGCGAGCGCCGCGAAGTGCCGATCACCAGCTGGGTGGCGTTGACCCCGCGGGCGAAGTCCAGCAGCGCGGTCGGCACGTCGTCGCCGACGACGGTGTGGAACGTGGCGCCGACCTCTTCGGCGAGGGTCCGGCAGCGGGCGATCGCGGCGGGCCCGAGCCCGGACAGGCCGTCGCCACGCAGGATGTGCACGACCTGCAGCTCCGCGCCCGCGCGGGTGGCGATGCGGCTGGCGCGGCGGATCAGCGTCTCGCTCTCCGGGCCGCCGGTGACCGAGACGACGACGCGTTCGCGTGCCTCCCACGTATCGGTGATGCGCTGCTCGGCGCGGTAGCGCTGCAAGGCGACGTCGACCTGGTCGGCCACCCACAGCAGCGCCAGCTCGCGCAGCGCGGTGAGGTTGCCGGGCCGGAAGTAGTTGCCGAGCGCGGCGTCGATCCGCTCGGCCGGGTAGACGTTGCCGTGCGCCAGCCGCCGCCGCAGCGCCTCGGGGGTGATGTCGACCAGCTCCAGCTGCTCGGCGCGGCGGACGACCTCGTCGGGCACGGTCTCCTGCTGGGTGACCCCGGTGATCCGCTCGACGACGTCGTTGAGGCTCTGCAGGTGCTGCACGTTGACCGTGGACAGCACGTCGATGCCCGCTTCCAGCAGTTCCTCGACGTCCTGCCAGCGCTTGGCGTTGCGGGAGCCCGGCACGTTCGTGTGGGCGAGCTCGTCGACGACCGCGACCTCCGGCGCGCGGGCCAGGACGGCGTCGAGGTCCATCTCCTCGAACTCGCGGCCGCGGTGGCCGGCCCGCCGTCGCGGAACGATCTCGAGTCCTTCGAGCAGCTCGGCCGTCTTGGCCCGGCCGTGCGTCTCCACCAGGCCGACGACGACGTCGGTGCCGCGGTCGAGCCGCCGCCGCGCCTCGCCGAGCATGGCGAAGGTCTTGCCGACGCCGGGAGCCGCGCCGAGGTAGATCCTCAGCTCACCGCGACGCGGCTTCGGCGACGTGTTTTCCGTGGTCACGGTGTCAGTGTGCCCCTCCGGCCGCGGCTTGCACGGCCAAGTTGAGCGGGAGCACAGTCACGCCGGGGACACCGATCCCGGCTCCGCTCGTGTTCTGCTCGATCAGCTGCTTCACCCGGTCGAGGGGCACGCCGGTGTTCCGGGCGACGCGCGCGGCCTGCAGCTCGGCGTAGGCCACGCTGATCGCCGGGTCGAGCCCCGAACCGGACGCGGTGACGGCGTCCGGCGGCACCTGGCCGGGTGACACGCCTTCGCGTCGCGCGACCACGTCACGCCGCTCCCGGATCGCGTTCACGAGATCCTCGTTGTAGGGGCCCTTGTTGGACGCACCGGACGGCATTCCGGGGGTGACCGCCGAAGGCCGCGTGTGGAACCACGGGTCGTGCGCCGGGTCGGCGGGCACCGGGTCGACGCCGATCAGCGACGACCCCACGGCCTGCCCGTTCCGCGTGACGACCGAGCCTTCGGCGTTCGATTCCAGGCCGGGAATCCGAGCGACCGCCCACACGGCGAGCGGGTAGAGGATCCCGAGCAGGACGGTCATGACGAGCAGGACGCGCAGCCCCGCCCAGGTTTGCTTGACGAGCGTGTGCACGGACTTCACCCGATTCCGGGGATGAGACGGACGAGCAGGTCGATCAGCCAGATCCCGAGGAACGGGCTGACGATCCCGCCGAGGCCGTAGACGAGCAGGTTGCGGCGCAGCAGCGCGGACGCCGACGACGGCTTGTACCGCACGCCCCGCAGCGCCAGCGGGATCAGCACGACGATGATCAGCGCGTTGAAGATCACGGCCGAGAGGATCGCCGACTTCGGCGTGGCCAGGTGCATGATGTTCAGCCCGCCCAGCTGGGCGTGGATGCCGGTGAACATCGCGGGCAGGATCGCGAAGTACTTGGCCAGGTCGTTGGCGACGCTGAAGGTGGTGAGCGCGCCGCGGGTGATCAGCAGCTGCTTGCCGATCCCGACGATCTCGATCAGCTTGGTCGGGTCGCTGTCGAGGTCGACCATGTTCCCGGCCTCCTTGGCGGCCGAGGTGCCGGTGTTCATCGCGACGCCGACGTCCGCCTGCGCGAGCGCCGGGGCGTCGTTGGTGCCGTCGCCGGTCATCGCGACCAGCCGCCCGCCTTCCTGCTCCCGCTTGATCAGCGCCATCTTGTCTTCGGGCTTGGCCTCGGCGAGGAAGTCGTCGACGCCGGCGTCGGCGGCGATGGCCTTCGCGGTGAGCGGGTTGTCGCCGGTGATCATCACCGTCTTGATGCCCATCGAGCGCAGCTCGGCGAAGCGCTCCTTCATGCCCGGCTTGACGACGTCGGAAAGCCGGATCACGCCGCGGACCACCGTGTCTTCGGCGACGACGAGCGGCGTGCCGCCCTGCGCGCCGATCTCGTCGACGACCCTGGTGGTCTCCGCGGGGAATTCGCCGCCGTTGCCGAGCACCCAGTCGCGCACCGCGCTCGCCGCGCCCTTGCGGATCCGCCTGCCGCCGAGGTCGAGCCCGCTCATCCGGGTCTGCGCGGTGAACGGGACGAACTCGCCGCGTTCGTCCTGGCCCGCGTGGTCCGGCGTCAGCTCGACGACACTGCGTCCTTCCGGGGTCTCGTCGGCCAGGCTGGCCAGCCGGGCGGCGCGGGCCAGCTCGTCCCGGGTGGACGTGCCGACCGGGATCAGCTCGGTGGCGCGCCGGTTGCCGAAGGTGATGGTGCCGGTCTTGTCGAGCAGCAGCGTCGAGACGTCGCCCGCGGCCTCGACCGCGCGGCCGCTCGTCGCCAGGACGTTGCGCTGCACCAGCCGGTCCATGCCCGCGATGCCGATGGCGCTCAGCAGCGCGCCGATGGTCGTGGGGATCAGGCACACCAGCAGGGCGGTCAGCACGATCACCGGCTGCTCGGCCCCGGAGTAGCGGGCCATCGGCTGCAACGCGACGACGGCGAGCAGGAAGATGATCGTCAGCGTCGAGAGCAGGATCGTCAGCGCGATCTCGTTCGGCGTCTTCTGCCGCGCCGCGCCCTCCACCAACGCGATCATGCGGTCCACGAAGGACTCACCGGGTTTCGTGGTGATCTTCACGACGATCCGGTCGGACAGCACGGTCGTGCCGCCGGTGACGGCGCTCCGGTCGCCGCCGGACTCGCGGATGACCGGGGCCGACTCGCCGGTGATGGCCGACTCGTCGACGGTCGCGATGCCCTCGACGACGTCGCCGTCACCCGGGATCACCTGGCCCGCCTCGACGACGACGAGGTCACCGATCTTCAGGTCGGCGCCGGGCACCCGCTCCTCGCCGGTTTCGGTGAGCCGGCGGGCGACGGTCTCCTGCTTCGCCCGCCGCAGGCTTTCGGCCTGCGCCTTGCCGCGCCCTTCGGCGACGGCCTCGGCGAGGTTGGCGAACAGGACCGTGAACCACAGCCAGACGGCGATCAGGACCGTGAACACGCTCGGGTCCGTGACGGCGAAGACGGTGGTCAGCGCGGACCCCACCCACACCACGAACATCACCGGGTTGCCGAGCTGGTGCTTCGGGTTCAGCTTCCGCAGCGCTTCCGGCAGCGAAATCCAGAGCTGGCGGGGGCTGAACACCCCGGCGCCCACCCGGCTCCGGTGCCCGGCGGGAGCCACCTGCGGTCGTTCGTCGGTGACGGTCATGCGAGTGCCTCCGCGATGGGCCCGAGCGCGAGCGCCGGGATGAACGTGAGGGCCGCGACGAGCACCACCGTGCCGGTGAGCAGGGTGGCGAAGAGCGGTCCGGTGGTCGGCAGGGTGCCGGCGGTTTCGGGCACCGTGCGTTGCGCGGCCAGGGAACCGGCCAGGCAGAGCACGGCGAGGATCGGCACGAACCGGCCGAACGCCATGGCGACGCCGAACGAGGACTGGAACCAGTCGTTCGTCGCGGTCAGCCCGCCGAACGCGCTGCCGTTGTTGTTGCCGGTGGACGCGTAGCCGTAGAGGATCTCGGACAGGCCGTGCGCGCCGCCGTTGCCGAGCGCGCCCGCGGTGCCCGGCAGCAGCAACGCGATCCCGGAGCCGAGGAGCACGACCGTGGGCATCGCCAGCATGGCGACGGCGGCGCAGGTGACCTCGCGCTTGCCGAGCTTCTTGCCCAGGTACTCGGGGGTGCGCCCGACCATCAGCCCGGCCAGGAACATCGCGATGATCGCCATGACGAGGATGCCGTAGAGCCCGGTGCCGACGCCGCCGGGCGAGATCTCGCCGTAGAGCATGTTGAGCAGCGGTCCCCCGCCGCCGAGGCCGGACAGGCTGTCGTGGGCGCCGTTCACCGCGCCGGTCGACGTGCCGGTGGTCGTGTCGGCGAAGATCGACGTCGCCCCGATGCCGAACCGCTGTTCCTTGCCTTCCGTGCTGGCGCCGGCGGCCAGCGCGGCCGGGTTGCTCGCCTCGGCCTCGGAGAACCAGATGATCGCCAGCGACGCGGCCCACAGCAGGCCCATCACGCTCAGCAGGACGTACCCCTGGCGGCGGTTGCCGACCAGCGTGCCGAACGCGCGGGTCAGGCTGACCGGGAGCACCAGGATGAGGAACAGCTCGACGAGGTTCGTCCAGGCGTCGGGGTTTTCGAACGGGTGCGCGGAGTTGGCGTTGAAGACGCCGCCGCCGTTGGTGCCCAGTTCCTTGATCGCCTCCTGGCTCGCGGCCGGGGCGAGGGCGATGGTGCCGTGGCTGCCGTCCGGGTTCGTCACGGCGATGCCCGCCTTCAGGCTCTGCACCACGCCGAGCGCGACCAGCACGAGCGCGAACACGAACGCCATCGGCAGCAGCACGCGGATCGTGCCGCGGGTGAGGTCCACCCAGAAGTTGCCGAGCCGGTCGGTCTTCGCCCGCACGAACCCCCGTGTCACGGCGATGGCCACGGCCAGGCCGACGCCGGCCGACAGGAAGTTCTGCACGGTCAGCCCGGCCATCTGCACGAAGTGGCCCATCGTCGTCTCGGGGACGTAGGACTGCCAGTTCGTGTTGGTGACGAACGAGATCGCCGTGTTGAACGCGACGCCGGGGCTCACCGGGCCGCGGCCGAGGCTCCACGGCAGCAGCGGCTGCCACCGCTGCAGCAGGTAGAGCAGGACGACGGAGACGAACGAGAAGCCGAGCACGCCCGCGGCGTAGGCCGGCCACCGCTGCCCGGAGTCCGGGTCGACGCGGAAGACCTTGTACAGGCCCTTTTCCAGCTTGAGGTGCTTCTCGGTGGAGAAGACGCGCGCCAGGTAGTCGCCCAGCGGCCGGTAGACCGCGGCGAGGGCGGCGAGCAGGAGGCCGAGCTGGACGAGCCCGGCCGTCGTGTCGGACATCAGAATTTCTCCGGCCTGGTCAGGGCGACGAACAGGTAGCCGAGCAGACCGAGCGCCAGCAGCCCGCCGGCGACGTTGGCCACGGTTCCCGCGCCGCTCACAGCTTCTCCAGCCCGCGCAGCACCAGCGCGAGGACCACGAAAACGCCGATCAGCAGCACGGCGTAGAGCAAGTCGGCCACAGGCACCTCTCAAGACGGGTCACCGGGTTCGGTGACCGGACGCCGTTCACTGTGCGGCTCCGGAACCGCGTCACGACCTGCGGATGACGGCGCCTTGATGCGTTCCCGACACGCATTTACGCCGTCTTGACGGCTGGTGGCGGCGGTCACGCAAGCGTTTGCCGGACACTCACGGTATGCAGTTGGTTAGTGACCCGCGACACACCGCGTGACCGAACAGGTGCGGAACGTGCAATTCGGGCAGACAAGATCTTGGGGGCGTGTTACACCTGAGTTACCGATAGTTGTATCGGCTAAGCAATTCGGAGAGAGGGGTTCCCCATGTGCGGTATCGCCGGCTGGGTTTCCTACGACGCCGACCTGACCCGCCGCCGGGACGTGGTCGGCGCCATGACGGAGACCATGGCCTGCCGCGGACCGGACGACGAAGGCACCTGGGTGCGTACGCACGTCGCGCTGGGGCACCGGCGCCTGGCCATCATCGACCTGCCCGGCGGCCGTCAGCCGATGTCGGTGCACACGCCCAACGGCGACATCGCGATGGTCTACAGCGGTGAGGCCTACAACTTCACCGAACTCAAGGAAGAGCTGACGAAGCTCGGGCACACGTGGGAGACCGACAGCGACACCGAGGTCGTCCTGCACGGCTACCTGCAGTGGGGCGACGAGGTCGTCGACCACCTCAACGGCATGTACGCCTTCGCGATCTGGGACGAGCGCGACGACCGGCTCGTCATGATCCGCGACCGGATGGGCATCAAGCCGTTCTACTACTACCCCACCCGCGACGGGGTCCTGTTCGGGTCCGAGCCGAAGGCCATCCTCGCCAACCCGCTGGCGGCGAAGGTGGTCGACACCGACGGCCTCCGCGAGCTGATGGCCTTCACCAAGCGGCCGGGCTGGTCGCTGTGGAAGGGCATGGAGGAGGTCCGGCCGGGCACGATCGTCACCGTGTCCCGCGAGGGCATCCGCACCCGCACCTACTGGAAGCTCGACGCGAAGCAGCACACCGACGACCAGGAGACCACGGTCGCCCGCGTGCGCGAGCTGATGACCGACATCGTGAACCGGCAGCTCGTCGCGGACGTCCCGCGCTGCGTGCTGCTCTCGGGCGGGCTCGACTCCAGCGCCGTCACCGGCCTCGCCGCCGCGCGGCTGGCCGAGCAGGGTGAACGGCTGCGGACGTTCTCCGTCGACTTCGTCGGCCAGGAGGAGAACTTCAAGCCGGACGAGATGCGGGACACGGCGGACTCGCCGTTCGTCCGCGACGTCGCGAAGCTGGTCGGCTCGGCGCACAAGGACGTCGTGCTGAACCCGGCCGAGCTGACCGACCCCGAGGTGCGGCGCGCGGTGCTGCGGGCGCGGGACATCCCGGCCGGGCTCGGCGACATGGACACGTCGCTGTACCTGCTGTTCAAGGCGATCCGCGGCGAGTCGACGGTGGCGCTGTCGGGCGAGTCGGCCGACGAGGTGTTCGGCGGCTACCGCTGGTTCTTCGACGAGGCTTCGGTGAACGCGGACATGTTCCCGTGGATCGCCTTCCGCACCTCGATGATGACCGAGCGGACGTCGATCTACACGCCCGAGCTGATGGGGAAGATGGACTTGGAGTCCTACGTCCGCGACCAGTACCGGTCCGCCGTCGACGAAGTCGAGCACCTGGACGGCGAGTCCGAGCGCGAAGCCCGGATGCGGACGATCTGCCACCTGCACCTGACCCGGTTCGTCCGGATGCTGCTCGACCGCAAGGACCGCGCGTCGATGGCGGTGGGCCTGGAGGTCCGGGTGCCGTTCTGCGACCACCGGCTCGTCGAGTACGTCTACAACACGCCGTGGTCGCTGAAGACGTTCGACGGCCGCGAAAAGAGCCTCCTGCGGCACGCGACCAAGCACGTGCTGCCGGACTCGGTGCGCGACCGGGTGAAGAGCCCGTACCCGTCGACGCAGGACCCGGGCTACGCGGCCGCGCTGCAGCAGCAGGTCAAGGAGGTCCTCGGCGAGCCCGGCCACCAGGTGTTCGGCCTGGTCGACCGCGGCTGGGCGCACCGCGCGTCCGAAGTGGACCCCGCGGCCATGGACCCGGCGATGCGGATCGGCCTGGACCGGCTGCTGGACCTCTACCACTGGATCGAGATGTACTCCCCCACGCTCGAACTGGCTTGACTTCGAGTGCCCTCGAGGTTCCAGGCTGGGTGGCATGAAGGTGCTGCTGTTCGGCCGCAACCCGGCCACGGTCTCGAGGGTGACGGCGGCGCTGTCCGCGGCGGGTCTCGCCGCGGACGGCGTCGCTTCGGAGGAAGCCGCACTGGCCCGGCTGGGGGTGGTGGACGCGCTCGTGCTCGGCGCGGGCGTGGTCGGCGACCTGCGGGAGCGCGTCACGGCCGCGGCGGCGCGGCACGGCGTCGTGTGCGTGCAAGGGCCGCACATCCTGCCTTCGCGGGACGCGCTCGAGTACGTCCGGACCGAGATCCTGCCGCTACTGGCGCAACGCCGTCCGCACGAACGCCGCGACCCGCGGTGACCGTGACGTCGACGGCCACGCCACCTGCAACCGCACGTCGCTGAGCCCGTCGATCTCGCGGTAGGCGATGCCTTCGCGCGGGTAGCGGCGGGCCACCGACCTCGGGAGGAACGTCACCGCCTGGCCCAGCTCGACCAGCCGCAACGCCTCGGCGAGGTCCTTCGCCGGCGGGCCGAGCCGGGCGGGCGGCGGGTCGGCGAGCACGGTCCGGGGATCGCGGGCGCGGTAGTAGGCGTCGAGGCGGTCGTCGACGCCGGGCCACGTCACGGCCGGGCGGGCGAGCACTTCGCGCAGCGTCGCCGCTTCCCGGCCGCGCGGCTGGGCGGCGACGCGCGGCTCGGTGGTGACCGGCTCGACGTCCAGCCCGGTGCGGTCGAACGGCGCCGGGATCAGGGCGACGTCACCGCGGCCGTCGCGGAGCATGCGGGCGGCTTCGTCGCCGGTGGCGGCGAAGAGCAGGTCCGCCGGCTCGCCGAGGGCGGCGAGGATGCCGGGCAGGAGCCCGGCGTCACCGTCCGGTTTGGACACGACGACCAGGGCGCCGTTCCGCTGCGCCCGGCGTCTCGCGGCCTTCGCGGCTTCGACGGCGGCGCGGGCGTCCGGCAGCATCGCCGCGCCGGCCCGGGTGAGCGCCACGCTGCGGGTCGAACGGTCGAAGAGCGTGACGCCGAGTTCGCGTTCGAGCCCGGCGACGGCCCGCGAAAGGGACGGCTGGGTCCGGCCGAGCCGGTCGGCGGCCCGGCCGAAGTGCAGTTCCTCGGCGACGGCGACGAAAGCCTCGAGGTCATTCATACGTGTTCAGCATAAGTGGCGGTGTCCAGCGCATTTCCGTCCCGCGCCGGACGATGGTTGCCTCGGGGACATGACCAACACCGACATCGTCCGCCGTTACCTGGCCGCCTTCAACCGCGGCGACCTCGCCGCGTTCGACGAGCTGATCGCGCCGGACTACCTCAACCACAGCCCGAGCCTGCCGGGCCTGCCGCCCGGCCCGGAGGGCCTGAAGCCGATCGTCGAGGACCTGCGGCGGCAGGCCCCGGACCTGCGTTTCGAGGAGGTCCACCTCCTGGAGGACGGCGAGTTCGTGGCAGCGCACCTGCTGGTCCACGGCTTCGGCCCCCAGCCGGCGCGGCAGATGCAGATCGAGCGCCTGCGCGACGGCCGGATCGTGGAGCACTGGCGCGTCACGGCCTGAGCGGCGGCCTCGCGGCGACCCGGGCTCGGCGCGAGCCGGCTTTCCCCAGCCGCCGGAGAAACCGGACGTACGGCGACCACCGGACCGGCTCCGCGACACCGCCGGTCAGCTCCTCCTCCGCCCGGTCCAGCAGCTGCTCCAACAGCGCGTCGTGCAGGGGACGGAAGAACAACGGCCAGCTCAGCCGGGCCCAGCCGCGCAACGACGCCGACAGCACGTGCGTCAGCCTGCCGTCGCCGGCCGAGAACTCGTGGTACCCGTGCACGCCGGCCGGGGCCGTGAAGCGGAACCGCAGGCGGTCCGGTGCCACCTCCGCCAGCACGTACCGCACCGGGCCGTGACCGGCCGGCGTGCCCGGGCCGCGCGGGCCGCCGAGGCGGGCCGGCGGCCAGTCCGCCACCGGCCACAGGCGGTCGTCGCGGGTGCCGAGCGTTTCCAGCAGCGCGGCCAGTTCCGGCCGGGACGCCGGGAGCCGCCGGGTGTGCACGTTGCGGACCATGTCGGGGTCCTCGCCTTCTGGAGACTGTCCTCCAGAAAGTATTAGAGCATATCCTCTACAACATGGGCCGCCCCGCGACGTACACCACAGACCGGTTCCTCGACGCCGCCGTCCGGCTCTTCGCCGAAGGCGGCGCGCGGGCCGTCACCATGGCCGCCACCGCGAAGGCCGCCGGCGCGCCGAACGGGTCGATCTACCACCGTTTCCCCGACCGCGCGGCGCTCCTCGCGCGGCTGTGGCAGCGCACCGCGCGCGACTTCCAGGACACGTTCACCGCCGCCCTCGCAGACGCCGCCGGTGTCGACGCGGCGGTCGCGGCCGCGACGAGCGTCGTGCACTGGTGCCGCGAACACCCCGACGGCGGCCGCGTCCTGGACGCCGGCATGCCGGCCTTCAGCCCCGAAAGCTGGTCGGCGGAAGCGAAGGAAGCCGTGGCGAAGGACGAGGCGGCCCTGCGGCACGCCCTCAAGAACGCCACCCGGCGGCTGCCGTCACTGACCGGCTGCACCGACGAGGAGGTCGTGCTCGCCCTCGTCGAGATCCCGCGCGCGGTCGTCCACCGCTACCTCGCGACCGGGCGCACTCCCCCGCCGAAAGCCGTCACGCTGGTGGAACGCACGGTCCGCAAGCTGCTCAGCGCCTGACCTCCGCCAGCCGCACCGGACGCCGCTCACGACGGGAGACCTCGCAGGCTTCGGCGATGTAGAACGCTTCGAGTGCGTCGGCCGCGCCGCACGGCGAAGGCGCCCGGCCCGCGACGACGTCCAGGAACGCCCGCAGCTCGGTCGTGTACGCCGGCCGGAACCGCTCCATGAAACCCGGGTACGGCGGCCCCGGCAGCGGAGCGACACCCGGCTCCACCGACCGCAGCGGCGACCGGTCGTCCAGGCCGACCACGACGCCCGCCACCGAGCCCAGCACGTCGAGCCGCACGTCGTAGCCCGCGCCGTTGTAGCGGGTCAGCGACACCGTGGCCAGCGTGCCGTCGTCCAGGGTCAGCGTCGCCGCCGCCGTGTCGACGTCGCCCGCGTCGGCGAAGAACCGCTCACCGCGGTTCGCGCCGATCGCGTACACCTCGTCGACCTCGCGGCCGCTGACCCAGCGGATGATGTCGAAGTCGTGGACGCCGCAGTCGCGGAACAAGCCACCCGAATGGGCGACGTACTCCGCCGGTGGCGGGGCCGGGTCGAACGTCGTCGCGCGCAGCGTGTGCAGCCAGCCCAGCTCGCCCGACGCGACCGCCGCCCGCGCCGCCGCGTAGCCCGCGTCGAACCGGCGCTGGAAGCCGATCTGCACCGGGACGTCCGACGCCCCGATCCGGTCGATGACGGCCAGCGTGCCCGGGATGTCCGCGGCCACCGGCTTCTCGCAGAACACCGGCAGGCCCGCGTCGACCGCCGCGATGATCAGGCCCGGGTGCGCGTCGGTCGCCGCCGTGACGACCAGCCCGTCCAGCCCCGCCGCGAACAGGCCGTCGAGGGAAGCCGATTCGACGCCGAGCTTCGCGGCGGCGGAAGCGGCCCGCGCGGCGTCGACGTCGGCCACCACGACCGACTCGACCTCGTCGAAGCCCTTCAGCGTCTCCGCGTGCGCGGTGCCGATCCGGCCGGTGCCCGCCAGTCCCAACCTCATCGTGGTGCTCCTCCTGTCGCAGAAACTGTGCCGATGGTTTCCGAGCCGGCCACAGACACGGCCGGACGGCTCCGCGGCAACGGTCACGTGCCGCTCGGGCGCCGGCCCGCTTTCGGCCGGCTCGGAAACGGGGCGGTGGTCGCCCGCACCACCAGTGACGGGTGCAGCAGGTGCCGGACCGGCTCCGTGCGCTCCCCGCGGACGCGCTCGATCAGCGCCTCGAAGGCCAGCCGTCCCATCTCGGTGCGCGGCTGGTCCACTGTGGTCAGTGACAGGTGCCGCAGCGCCGCGAGTGACGTGTTGTCGTAGCCGACGACCGACACGTCCTCCGGCACGCGCAGCCCGGCTTCCTCCAGTGCCGAAATCGCGCCCACGGCGTTGAAGTCGTTGCCCGCCACCAGGCCGGTCGGCAGGTCCGCGCGCGGATACGCCGCCAGCAGCTCCCGCACGGCCTTCTCGCCACCGGTGTCGGTGTGCTCGCTGCGCACGACGATCGGCTCGAGGCCGTGCCGCCGCATCGCCGCCTGGAACCCGCGACGGCGCTGGGCCGCCCCGGCCGCGCCCCCGCCGTCGAGGTGCGCGATGCGCCGGTGCCCGAGCCCGACGAGGTGGTCGACGGCCAGCGCGGACCCCGCCTCGCCGTCATCGTTCACGGTGTCCACAGCGGACACTCGCGAGGTCCGCGACACGAGGACCACCGGGCACTGGCGTGCCGCGGCTTCGATGGCCGACGCGGGCACGACCGGCGAGAGCAGGATGACTCCGGCCGGACGGAAGGAAAGCAGGCTGCGCAAGGCGTTCCGTTCGCGCGCGGGGCTGCGGCCGCCGGTGTTGAGGACGAGGTCGAAACCCGCCGCCTGCGCGGCCGCGTCCAGTCCCTCGACCACGTCGGCGAAGAACGCGTTGCGCAGGTCGTTGACCATCACCCCGAGCACCGTGGACGTCCGGCTGGCCAGCGACCGCGCCATCACGTGCGGCTGGTAGCCGAGCTCTTCGGCCGCGCGCAGCACTGCCGCGCGGCGCGGGGCGGAGACCTTCGGTGAATTCCTCATCACCAGGGAGACCAGTGCGCGGGAAACTCCCGCCCGCGCGGCGACGTCCTCCATGGTCGGACGCACCATGCACCTCCCCTGAGCACCGAAAACTCGGCCTTGACTTGATGTGACGGACGCTACAAGATTAGAGCGCTCTAATCAATAGAGCGCTCCAACGCACCCGATGAGAGCAACGGAGTCCGCACTGTGACAGCGAAGATCCGTTTGGCCGCCGCCCCGATCTCCTGGGGCGTGTGCGAGGTCCCGGGGTGGGGCCGCGTGCTGGACGCGGCGACCGTGCTCGGCGAGATGCGCGAGCTGGGTGTCCAGGCCACCGAACTGGGCCCGCCGGGCTACCTGCCCCGCGACCCGGCCCGGCTGCGCGAGCTGCTCGGGACGTACGGCCTGACGCTCGTCGGCGGCTTCCTCGCCGTCGTGCTCCACGAAAAGCAGGACGAAGCCCTGCACGAAGCCGAAGAGTCCGCCGCGCTGTTCGCCGCCTGCGGTGGTGACGTCCTCGTCCTCGCCGCCGCCACCGGGCTCGACGGCTACGACGCGCGCCCGAAGCTCACCGACGCCGAATGGGCGACGCTCGTCGAGACCGCGGGGAAGATCCGCGGCATCGCCGCCGCCCACGGCCTGCGCACGGTGCTGCACCCGCACGTCGGGACGCACGTGGAGCAGCAGGCCGAGGTCGAGCGGTTCCTCGCCGATTCCGATCTCGGGTTGTGCCTCGACACCGGGCACCTGATGATCGGCGGGACGGATCCGGTCGAGCTGGCGAAGCGGTTTCCCGAACGGGTGGGGCACGTGCATCTCAAAGACGTCCGGGCGGACCTGGCGGCCGAGGTCCGCGCCGGCCGGCTGGCCTACACCGACGCGGTCGGGCGGGGCATCTACACCCCGCTCGGCGAGGGCGACGTGGACGTGGCGGCGATGGTGCGCTCCGTCCGGGCGGCCGGCTACGACGGCTGGTACGTCCTCGAGCAGGACACCGCCCTCCACGACTCGAGCCCCGACGACCTGCCCCGGCGGGACACCGAGCGCAGCCTGGCCCACCTCGCGAAGATCATCGGCTCCCAGTAATCGGTCCCAAAGGAGTGACTGTGTTCTCGTTCAAGAAGCTGGCGGTGCTCGCCGCCGCCGCGCTGGCGCTCACCGCGTGCAGCGGGCCCAGTGCCGACAACTCGAAGAGCAGCTCCGGCGGCTCGCCGTCCGCGGCGGCCCCGAGCAGCGGCGGCCCGCTGAAGGTCGCGGTCGTCACGCACGGCAGTGCCGGTGACGCCTTCTGGAACGTCGTCAAGAACGGCGCCCAGCAGGCAGGCAAGGACCTGGGCGTCGGCGTCGACTACTACTCCGACGGCGATCCCGCCAACCAGGCCAAGCTGATCGACAACGCGGTCGCGCAGAAGGTCGGCGGCCTGGTCGTGTCGATGGCCAACCCGCAGGCCCTGCAGACGTCGATCCAGAACGCGGTCAAGGCCGGCATCCCGGTCATCACCATCAACTCCGGCGAGGACTACAGCACGCAGTTCGGCGCGATCGCGCACGTCGGGCAGAGCGAGGGCCTCGCGGGCCAGGGCGCCGGCCAGCGGCTGAAGGCGGCGGGGAAGACGAAGCTGCTGTGCGTCATCCACGAGGCCGGGAACATCGGCCAGAACCAGCGTTGCGACGGCGCGAAGCAGACCTTCGGCAACGTCACGACGCTGCAGGTCGACATCTCCAACCCGACCGACGCGCAGTCGCGGATCCGCGGCGCGCTGCAGTCCGACCCGTCGATCGACGCGGTGCTGGCGCTGAACTCGCAGGTCGCGGCCCGCGCGGTGAGCGCGGCGAAGGAAGCGAGCAGCAAGGCGCAGGTCGCCACCTTCGACCTGAACGCCGACGTCGTCGCCGCGATCAAGGACGGCAGCATCCTGTTCGCCGTCGACCAGCAGCAGTACGAGCAGGGCTACCTGCCGATCGTGTTCCTGAAGCTGTACAAGGAGAACGGCAACACCATCGGCGGCGGCCACCCGGTGCAGACCGGCCCCGGCTTCGTCGACAAGACCAACATCGACACCGTGGCCCCGTACGCGCAGCGCGGCACGCGATGACCGCAGCGATCCAGGCCCAGCCCGACGAGCGCGTCGCGAAGAAGGGCCTGGCCGACCGCCTGGTCGTCCGGCCGGAAATCGGCGCGCTCCTCGGCGCCGTGCTCGTGTTCGTCTTCTTCTCCGTGGTCACCGGCCAGTTCCTCAGCCCGCTGGGCGTGGCGACCTGGCTGGACGACTCCTCGACGCTGGGCATCATGGCCGTCGTGGTCGCGCTGCTCATGGTCGGCGGCGAGTTCGACCTGTCGGCGGGCGTGATGACGGCGTCGACGTCGCTGGTCACGGCGATCCTGGCGACGCAGGCGGGCTGGAACGTCTGGCTCGCGCTGCTGGTCTCGCTCGCCTTCGCGCTCGGCGTCGGCGCGTTCAACGGCTGGCTGGTCATGAAGACCGGCCTGCCGAGCTTCATCGTCACGCTGGGGTCGTTCCTGGCGCTGCAGGGCCTCAACCTCGGCGTGACGCGGCTGGTCACCAACACCGTCCAGGTGTCGGGCATGCGCTCGACCAGCGGTTACGAGTCGGCCGGGTCGTTGTTCGCGTCCACCTTCGACATCGGCGGCACGGAGTTCCAGTCGTCGATCGTGTGGTGGATCCTCGTCACGGCGATCGCGGCGTGGCTGCTGGTGCGGACCCGGTTCGGCAACTGGATCTTCGCGGTCGGCGGGTCGCAGGTGTCGGCCCGCTCGGTCGGCGTGCCGGTGGTGCGCACGAAGATCCTGCTGTTCATGGGCACCGCGCTCGGCGCGTGGCTGGTCGGCTCGATCAACATCCTGCGGTTCGCCAGCGTGCAGGCCAACCAGGGCATCGGGCTGGAGTTCCAGTACATCATCGCGGCGGTGATCGGCGGCTGCCTGCTCACCGGCGGGTTCGGCTCGGCGGTGGGCGCGGCGATCGGCGCGCTGATCTTCGGCATGGCGCGCCAGGGCATCGTGTTCGCGCAGTGGAACAGCGACTGGTTCATGCTGTTCCTCGGCATCATGCTGCTGGCCGCGGTCCTGGTGAACAACGCCTTCCGGCGGCGCGCGGAAAGGGTACGCCGATGAGCCTGATCGAAGTCCGCGACATCGGGAAGACCTACGGCAGCGTCATCGCGCTGCGCGACGTGTCCACTGTGGTCAACGCGGGCGAGGTGACCTGCGTGCTCGGCGACAACGGCGCAGGGAAGTCCACGCTGATCAAGATCCTCGCCGGCGTGCACCAGCACGACCGGGGCGAGTTCCTGGTGGAGGGCGAGCCGGTGCGGTTCGCCTCGCCGCGCGAGGCGCTCGACCGCGGCATCGCGACCGTGTACCAGGACCTCGCCGTGGTGCCGCTGATGAGCGTGTGGCGCAACTTCTTCCTCGGCTCGGAGCCGACGACCGGGTTCGGCCCGTTCCGGATGCTCGACCGGAAGAAGGGCCGGGAGACGACCAAGAAGGCGTTGTCCGACATGGGCATCGACCTGCGGGACGTCGAGCAGCCGGTCGGGACGCTCTCCGGCGGTGAGCGCCAGTGCGTCGCGATCGCGCGGGCGGTGTACTTCGGTGCGAAGGTGCTGATCCTCGACGAGCCGACCGCCGCGCTGGGGGTCAAGCAGGCCGGGGTGGTCCTGAAGTACGTCGCGCAGGCGCGGGACCGCGGGCTCGGCGTCGTGCTCATCACGCACAACCCGCACCACGCCTATCCCGTCGCCGACCGGTTCCTGCTGCTCAAGCGCGGTGCCGCGCTCGGGCACTACGAGAAGTCCGAGATCGACATCAACGAACTGACCCGGCAGATGGCGGGCGGTGCGGAGCTGGAAGCGCTCGAACACGAGCTGCGGCAGGTGGGGAAGGCGTGAGTCTCGAAGCGCTCACGATCGGCCGGGTCGGGGTCGACTTGTACCCCGAGCAGAGCGGCGTCCCGCTGGCCGGGGTCAGCACGTTCGCCAAGTCGCTCGGCGGGACCGCGACGAACGTCGCGGTCGCCGCCGCGCGGCTCGGCCGGCGCACCGCGGTGCTCACCAAGGTCGGCCCGGACGGCTTCGGCGACTACGTCCGGCAAGCTCTCGGCGGCTTCGGCGTCTCGCCGGCTTTCGTGGGCACTTCGCCGGACCTGCGGACCCCGGTGGTGTTCTGCGAGCTGAACCCGCCAGCGGACCCGCCGCTGCTGTTCTACCGCGCGCCCATCGCGCCCGATCTGACGCTCACCGACGAGGACGTGCCGTGGGACGTCGTCGAGTCGGTGCCGCTGCTGTGGGTCACGGGCACCGGCGTGTCCGCGGAACCGGCGCGGGCGACCCAGCGGAAGATCCTCGAAGCCCGCGGCCGGCGGGAGCACACCGTCCTGGACCTGGACTACCGCCCGATGTTCTGGCCTTCGGTGGCCGAGGCCCGCGAAGAGATCGGCGGCCTGCTCGACCACGTCACCGCCGCGGTCGGCAACCGGGCCGAGGTGGAGGTCGCCGTCGGCACCGCCGATCCGGACATCGCCGCGGACCGGCTGCTTTCCCGCGGCCTGCGGCTGGCCGTGATCAAGAAGGGCGCCGATGGCGTGCTGGTGGCGACGCCGGAGGGGCGCTGGACGGTGCCGCCGCAACGCGTCGAAGTCGTTTGCGGCCTCGGTGCCGGCGACGGCTTCGGCGGCGCCCTGATCCACGGGCTGCTGTCCGGCTGGGACCCCGTGCGCATCGCGGAGTACGCGAACGCGGCGGGGGCGCTCGTCGCGTCCAGGCTGGCCTGCGCCGACGCCATGCCGACCGCCGAGGAGATCGAGGAAATGCTGTGATCCTCACCGACGAGCGCTGGCGGGAGCTGCTGCACACGCGGGCGACGAACCCGGGCGCGGTCCGGCAGGCGTACGCGACCCGCAAACGGCGTCCCCGGCTGCTGTCCGACGCCGGCACGCTGTTCCTGGTCGCGGCCGACCACCCGGCGCGGGGCGCGCTGAAAGTCGGCGAGGACCCGCTCGCCATGGCCGACCGGCGGGGGCTGCTCGAGCGGCTGCTCGTCGCGCTGGCGAACCCGGCGGTCGACGGCGTCCTCGGCACGCCCGACGTCGTCGAGGAGCTGCTGCTGCTCGGCGCGTTGCACGACAAGGTCGTGTTCGGCTCGATGAACCGCGGCGGACTCGACGGCGCGGACTGGGAGATCGACGACCGGTTCACCGGCTACGACGCCCGCACGCTCGTCGACTGCGGCCTCGACGGCGGCAAGATGCTGCTGCGGCTGGTCGACTCCGACCCGGGCACGGTGCCGACGCTGCAGGCTTGCGCCGACGCGGTCACCGAGCTGGCCGCGTACGGGCTGGCCGCCATGGTCGAGCCGCTCCCCTACGCCCGCTCCGAGGGCAAGCTGGTCCTGCGATCGGATCCGGTGTCGCTCGCGCGGGCGGTCACGGTGGCTTCCGGTCTCGGCACGACGTCGGCACACACCTGGCTGAAGCTGCCGCCCACCGATTCGGCCGCCGTGCTGGGCGCCACGACGCTGCCGGTGGTCGTGCTCGGCGGCGCGCCGTCCGGCGACCCGGACGCCGGCCTCGCGTCGTGGGGCCGGACGCTGCGGCACGACGTCGTCCGCGGCCTGGTCGTCGGCCGCTCCCTGCTCTACCCGCCCAGCGGCGACGTCGCCGGTGCCGTCGAAGCCGCCGCGAAGGTCTTGGAGGCCGCGAAGTGAGCAAGCTGCACCGTCCACTCGGGACGCTGTCCGACGACGCCGACCCGGTCCGGCTCACCCCGGACAGCGCGGGCTGGACCTACACCGGCCTCCGGGTCCTGGCACTGGCCGCCGGCGAGACGCGGGTCCTGCACACCGGCGAGTTCGAGGCGTTCGTGCTGCCGCTTTCCGGCTCGGCGACGGTTCGCGTCGACGGTCAGGTCTTCGAGCTGACCGGACGCACGTCCGTCTTCACGCGGGTCACGGACTTCGCCTACGTCCCACGGGACGCCGAAGTCGAGTTGTCGACAGTGGACGGGCTGGAGGTCGCGGTGCCGATGGCGCGCTGCACGCGTCGCCTGTCGCCGGCGTACGGACCGGCGGAGGACGTGCCGGTCGAGGTCCGCGGCGCCGGGCAGGCGACGCGGCAGGTGACCAACTTCGGCGTGCCGGGAGTGTGGGACCACGCGGACAAGCTCAACGCGTGCGAGCTGATCACGCCGGGTGGCAACTGGTCGTCGTACCCGCCGCACAAGCACGACGAGGCGACCGGGTGCGAAGTCGTCAACGAGGAGATCTACTACTTCCGCATCGCCGGCCGCGACGGGGTGACGCCGTCCCGCGAGGGCTTCGGCCTGCACCGGACGTACACGGGCGACGGCGAGCTGGACGAGGACGTCGCCGTCCGCGACCACGACGTCTTCCTCGTCCCGCGCGGCTACCACGGCCCGTGCGTGGCCGCGCCGGGCTACCCCATGTACTACCTGAACGTCCTCGCCGGGCCGGCGGACGAGCGGTCGATGGCGTTCTGCGACGACCCGGCGCACAGCTGGGTCCGCGGCACGTGGGCGGCGCAGGAGCTTGACCCGCGGTGCCCGGTGACGAGTCATGAAGGGCGTGTGCGGTGAACGACTTCAGGGGTCCGGGGGCAGCGTCCCCGGCCGGGGTGCGGGGGCCGGGCCCCCGCCGGACACAGCAGCTGACGACGGCTCAGGCGCTGGTCCGCTGGATCCTCGCGCAGCGTTCGGAAACCCTCGACGGCCGGGAAGTACCGCTCTTTCCGGGCGTCTTCGCGATCTTCGGGCACGGCAACGTCCTCGGCCTCGGGACGGCCCTGGAGGAACACCGCGGAGAGCTTCCCGTGTGGCGCGGGCACACCGAGCAGGGCATGGCCCTCGCGGCGGTCGGCTACGCGAAGGCGACGCACCGGCGGCAGGTCGGCGTGGTGACGTCCTCGATCGGGCCGGGCGCGCTCAACACGGTCACCGCGGCCGGGGTGGCGCACGCGAACCGGCTGCCGGTGCTGCTGCTGCCGGGCGACACGTTCACCAACCGGGCGCCGGACCCGGTGCTGCAGCAGATCGAGCCGTTCGGCGACGCGACCGCGACGGTCAACGACGCCTTTCGCGCGGTGTCGCGCTACTTCGACCGGATCGGCAGGCCCGAGCAGCTGGTCGCGACGTTGCCGCAGGTCGCGCGGGTGCTCACGGACCCGGCCGACGCCGGGCCGGTGACACTGGCGCTGCCGCAGGACGTCCAGGCGGAGACGTACGACTTCCCGGACGCGTTGTTCGAGCCCGTGCTGCACCGGCCGCTGCGGCCGCGGCCGGACCGGCGTTCGGTCACCGAAGCGGCGGCGGTCCTGCGCGCGTCCCGGCGTCCGTTGCTCGTGCTCGGCGGGGGTGTCCGGTACTCGGGCGCCGGGCAGCGCGCGCTCGACTTCGCCGAGCGGCACGGGATTCCGCTGGTGGAGACGACGGCGGGCCGCACGCTGGTCCCGCACTCGCACCCGCTGCACGCGGGGCCGCTGGGCATCACGGGCTCGACGTCGGCGAACGCCGTCGCGGCTGCGGCGGACGTGGTCCTGGCGGTCGGGACGCGGCTGCAGGACTTCACGACGGCGTCCTGGACGGTCTTCTCCCCCGACGTCCGCCTGGTGGCGCTCAACGCGGCCCGGTTCGACGCGGTGAAGCACGGCGCGCTGTCGGTGGTCGGCGACGCCGACGCGGGCCTGACCGATCTCGCGGCCCAGCTGGAGAGCTGGCGGGTCGACCCGTCGTGGACGTCGCGGGCCGCGGCCGAGCGGGCTTCCTGGGACGCGCACGTCGGCTCGCTCCGGTCGGCGCCGGGCCCGGTCCCGTCGTACGCGCAGGTCGTCGGGGTGGTGAACGACCTGTCGGCGCCGGACGACTACGTCATGACGGCGTCCGGCGGGCTGCCGGGCGAGCTGATCGGCGGCTGGCGCGGGTCCGGCTCGGTCTCGATGGACGTCGAGTACGGGTTTTCGTGCATGGGGTACGAGCTGTCGGGTGCGTGGGGCGCGGCGATCGCGTGGCCGGGCCTGGTGACCACACTTCTGGGTGACGGTTCGTACCTGATGCTGAACTCGGAACTGTTCTCGGCGGCGTTCGCGGGCCACCCGTTCGTCGCGGTGGTGTGCGACAACGACGGGTACGCCGTGATCGCCCGCCTCCAGGAGGGCCAGGGCGGGAAGCCGTTCAACAACTTCTACGCCGACTGCACGACTTCGCACGATTCACCGCCGCGCGTCGACTTCGCACGGCACGCGGAGTCACTGGGGTGCGTGGTGTTCCGCGCGTCCACAGTGGACTCACTCCGGTCGGCGTATGCCGCGGCACGGGAAGCCGCGGTGACCGAGCGGCGGCCGGCGGTGGTCGTGGTGCCGACACAGCCGTCGGCGTGG
Organism: Amycolatopsis australiensis; assembly: GCF_900119165.1. NCBI lineage: Bacteria > Bacillati > Actinomycetota > Actinomycetes > Pseudonocardiales > Pseudonocardiaceae > Amycolatopsis > Amycolatopsis australiensis. The sequence continues at coordinate 8,213,376 of NZ_FPJG01000006.1, forward strand.
ACCGAAGCGGGCGCGTGGTGGGAGGTCGGGGTGCCGGAGCACCTCGCGGGCCGGGACGAGTACGAGCGCGGGAAGAGCGGACAGGTCCGTTACCTGCGCTCCTGAGCACCCCTGCTCGTCACGCGAGGGCCGTGGCAGCGGGCGACGCCGCGTTCTGCACGAGCTTGCGCGGCGCGCCGGAGCCGTCGGCCGGGACCGTCCAGATCGCGTTGTCCAGCCCGTACAGGACGGTGTGGTCGTCCTGCCAGAGAGCCTGGTCGTCGACGCTGCGGGTCTCGGCCAGCGCGGTCTCCCGCAGCGTCGCGAGATCCAGCACCGACAGCCGCCAGAAGCCGTCGCCGACTTTCTTCTTGAACGCGATGCGCTTGCCGTCCGGGGAGAGCGACGGGCATTCGACGTTCTCCCTGACGGCCTTCCCGCGGTAGCGCGCGTAGTCGGCCTCGACGAGGTACGTCTTGCCCTTGCTGCCGAGGGTGGCGTAGAAGCGGTTGCCATCGGGGGCGAACGTGATGCCCCAGTAGTTGACGTCGGCGGCGAAGTACCGCTTGCCGTCGAGGAAGACCGGCAGCTCTTCGATCGTCTTGACGAGCCGTCCGGTGTCCGCTTCGTACAGTCCGGCGCGGGTCGAGAAGCCGGTCTGGGCGTAGGAGTCTCCGGTGACGAACAGTGTCCAGTAGACGCGCTTGCCGTCGGGGGACACCCGCGCGCGGCTGGGCGTGCCGGGCAGGGTTTCGGTGTGGCGGACGGCGAGGTGGTCGTCGAGGACGAGGACGTCGGTCACCGCCGGCAGCGTCCCCGGCCGCACGGCCAGGCACACCGCCGTCTGCTTCGCCGCCGCGAACCGGTCGCATTTCAGGCTGCTGAGCTGCGGCTTCGCTTCGGAATGCGCCAGCGGGACGGCGCCGACGCGGCCGGTGGCCGTGTCACGGAACAGCAGCTGGCCGGGCGCGAGGGTCAGCGCGGCGGCCGGTTCGGCGTCGGCGGTCTCGTGGCGGGAGCTGACGACGTAGGCGACCGCGGCGGCCACCAGCAGCGCGGTGCCCACGAGGGCGAGGACGAGTTTCTTCACGGGCGCACCGGTTTCACGAGAGCGGCGGCGAAGGCGACGACAGCCAGGCAGGCCGTGGCGCCGAGCACGGCGGGCCGCAGGTCCCAGACGGTCCATGCGAGTCCGAACAGGACGGACGACAGCATCCGGGCGACGGCCTGGCCGGTCTGCACGACGGCCATCCCGGTGGCGCGCAGGCCGGCCGGGATGAGCGGTCCGGCGGCGGCCATGAGGACGCCGTCGGTGGCCGCGTAGAAGACGCCGTGCAGGCCGAGCGCGACCACGGCGAGGACCGCGGTGGCCGGGCCGCAGAGCAGGAGCAGGGCCAGGCACAGCGCGGCGTGGCCGCCGAGGAACACCGGCCAGCGGCCGATCCGGTCGGCGAGCCTGCCCAGCGGCACGGCCAGCACCAGGTAGACACCGGCGGTGCCCAGCGGCAGCAGGGGGAAGAACGTCGCCGCGATCTCCCAGCGGCGCTGGAGCACGAGGTACACGAAAGAGTCGCCGACCGTGACCAGGCCGAGCAGCGCGGCCCAGAGCGTGACGCGCCGGAAGTCGCTCTCCTTGAGCAGCCGGAACGCGGCTCGCGCGGACACCGCGGCCCGGTCGAGGGCGCCGGGGCGATCGCGGACGAACAGGGTGAGCAGCAGGACGGCGATCGCCGCGACGCAGAAGCTGGTGAAGAACACGCTGGTGTAGCTGCCGAGGCTCAGCGCGAGCACGGCCATCGCCACCAGCGGGCCGAGGAAGGCGCCGACGGTGTCGAGCGCGCGGTGCACGCCGAACGACCGGCCGAGCGCGTCGGGCTCACTGGACAGCGAGATCAGGGCGTCGCGCGGGGCGGTGCGCAGGCCCTTGCCGGTGCGGTCGGCGGCGAGGACGACGCCGATCGCCGCGACCGACGAGCCGGCGGCGATGAGGCCGAGCTTGCACACCGCGGACAAGCCGTACCCGAACCCGGCGACCGCCTTGAGCCGCCGCCACCGGTCGGCGAGGTGCCCGCCGAGCACCCGCACGACCGCCGTGGCGCCCGCGTAGAGCCCGTCGAGCAGCCCGAACTGCAGCGGGTTCAGGCCGAGGCCGAGCACCAGGTAGAGCGGGAGGACGGCGGTGACCATCTCCGAGGAGACGTCGGTGACCAGGCTGACCATGCCGAGCGCCACGACGTTGGCGGAGACCCGCTTCAACGCGGTCCTGCGCTCGGTGCCGGTCGCCACGTCCGAGGTCCGGCTTGCCGCGATGTACATGCCCGCGTCTCCTAGTGGCAGGTGTAGGTCGGGCTGCTGTCGAGGACCTTGCCGTCGACGCCGATGAGCTGCGTCTGGAACGAGGTGTCGGTCATCGACAGCTTGAGGACGCCGTAGGTCTTCAGCAGCTTCGCGGTGGTCGGGTGCGCGGAGTGGAGGTCGTAGAGGCTCGCGCCGCCGCTGCCGCCGACGATCTCGACCGGGCCGGCCGCGTCCGCCTTGCCGTCGGCGTTCTGCGGGACGAACCGCTCGTAGTCGTGGTCGTGGCCGTTGAGGACCAGGTCGACCTTGTTGGCCACCATCAGGTTCCACAGCTCGATGCTGTCGGGGTTGTCACCGTGGTCGCCGGAGCTCCAGCGTGGGTGGTGGTAGTAGGCGGCGACGCAGCCCTTCTTGTTGTTGGCCAGGTCCTGCTTGAGCCACGCCAGCTGCTCGCTCGGGCCGAACTCGTGGGTGGCGAAGTCGTTGGAGTCGAGGGCGATGAAGTGCCAGTTGCCCATTTCCCAGCTGTAGTAGCGCTGGCCGTGCGGCTTCGCGATGGCGCCGAAGTAGTCGTCGTAGCCCTTGTACGGCGTGTCGTCGTAGGTTTCGTGGTTGCCGGGGATGGGGTGGGTGATGGCCTTGAACTTGCCCCAGGTCTTGTCGTAGTAGGACTTGAAGTCCGAGAGGTGGGCGTCGTCGTACTGGTTGTCGCCCATGGTGATCACGGCCGCCGGGTTCATGGTCTCGACGAGCTTGGCGGTCTTGACGTGGGCGCAGCTGGAGCTGCTGGCGGTGCAGCGTTCGGCGATGTCGCCGGCCGCGGCGAGGACGAAGCCGGTGCCGTTGCCCGCCTGGGTCTTGACGGTGATCGGGGTGCTGGTGCCGGACAGGTTCCCGGCGGCGTCGCGGGCGCGCACGGCGTAGGTGTAGCTCGTGTCGGGCGTGAGGCCGGTGTCGGTGTAGGACGGGGTCGTGCTGGTGGCGACGGCGGTGCCGTTGCGGAGGATGTCGTAGCCGGCGACGCCGACGTTGTCGGTGGCGGCGTTCCAGGTCAGGGGCACGCTGGTGGCGGTGGCCGGGCCCGCGGTCAGGCCGGTCGGCGTGGTCGGGGCCTGGGTGTCGCCGGAGGAGTCGGTGCTGCCGAAGACCTGCATCTCCCAGAAGGAGTAGCCGTAGCTGGTGGCGCGGGTGAGGCCGACGAAGCGCACGTACCGGCCGTGGGCGTTGAGGCCGGTCAGGTCGTCGGTCTTGCCGTCGCCGTTGTCGACGGTGGCGGCGGTGGTGAACTGCGTGCCGTCGTCGGACACTTCGATCCGGTACTTCTTGGCGTAGGCGGCTTCCCAGTTCAGCAGCACGCGGTGGATGGCGGCGGGCTGGCCGAGGTCGATCCGCAGCCACTGGGGGTCCGAGCCTTCGGCGCTGGCCCACCGGGTGGACGTGTTGCCGTCGACGGCCTTCGCCCCGGTGTAGGACGAGCTTTCGACGGTGGACGTGGCGACGGGTTTCCCCTGCGAGAGCAGGACATCGGCGGCCTGCGGGGTACTGGCCGCGGCGATCGCGGAGGGCAGCAGGGTGATCGCCGCGATCACGGGGGTGAGCCGGGTGAGTGTGCGTAAGCGGGTCGACGGCACGTCGCGCTCCTTCTTGGCCTGGCGGAGGGCTGCTGGGCTGCGGCGTTTCTGTTAGGAAAGTTTCCTAACTAAAGAGACTGTATCGATGACCGGTTTCGGGTGACAAGACGTGTCCGGCCATTGAATCGGTCAAGAGGGTGAGCTTCGGCTGCTTTCCGCTGGTCAGCACCCGTCCCGATAATCGGGGCAGTGCCCCGCGAGGCGAGATCGCGGGCCCGCCTCCGCCGATCTTGTCGGTGGCGGCCGGTAGCATGGAGACCGGGGGCAGCGCCCATCGCTGCGCGCCGATTCCTCTTGCACTGCAACGGAATCACGTCCGTACAGTTCACTCTTTCCAGCGATGGTGTTCGCACACTTGTTCGGTTAGCTTCAGATGTATGACCCGCTCAGCTCTCCGAACGCAGCAGCTTCCGGATCTCGGTGACCGCCGCGCGCCCCGCCCGGTTGGCCCCGACCGTGCTCGCCGAAGGCCCGTAGCCCACCAAGTGCAGCCGCGGCTCGCGCACCACGCGCGTGCCGTCCATCCGGATGCCGCCACCCGGCTCGCGCACGTGCAGCGGCGCCAGGTGGTCGATCGCCGCGCGGAACCCGGTGGCCCAGAGGATCACGTCGGCGTCGAACCGCGAACCGTCGGCCCACTCGACCCCCGTGGGCACGATCCGGGAGAACATCGGCCGCCGGTCCAGGATCCCGGCGGCGCGCGCGGCGCGCACCTCGGGCGTCACGGCGAGGTCGGTCACGCTCACAACGCTCTCCGGCGGCAGCCCGGCGCGCACGCGTTCTTCAACCTTCGCGACGGCGCTGCGGCCCCAGTCCTCACTGAAGGGCTCGTCGCGCCACACGGGCGGGCGCCGGGTCACCCAGGCCGTGGCCCGCGCGAGAGGAGCGAACTCCATGAGTAGCTGAACGGCGGAAGCCCCACCCCCGACCACGACAACCCGCAGGTCCCGGAACTCGCCGGGCCCGGCGTAGTCGGCGGTGTGCAGCTGACGGCCGGCGAACGTCTCCTGTCCGGGATAGCGCGGCCAGAAGGGCCGATCCCAGGTACCGGTCGCGCTGATGACGGCCCGAGCGGCCCATGACTCGGCCGGGCTCGCCACCACCAACCGCTCCCCCGCGCGCGTCACGGACTGGACGTCGACGGGTCGATGCACAGGGAGGTCATAGACGCGTTCAAAGCGCGCGAAGTATTCCGAGACGACCTCGGAGGCGGGCCGCGTGACGTCCGGGCTGCCGAAGGCCATGCCGGGAAGGTCGTGGATGCCGTGCACCTTGCCGAGGACGAGTGAAGGCCACCGGTACTGCCACGCACCCCCGGCCCGCTTGCCATGATCGAGCACCACGAACCCGGAGCCGTTGGCGAACCCGGCCCGGCGCAGGTGATAGGCCGCGGAGAGGCCGGCCTGCCCGGCACCGATCACCACGACATCGGTCTCGTGATCCGCACGGCTCATGTAGGTGTCAACAGCACCGAAAGGCAGGTATTTCGCGCCCTGAATCACACGGCGCCCATCAGGCCCGCGCTTCCGGAACGTGCCCACCACCCGCTCAGCTCGCGACTACCCGACCACGCCCGCGAGACCGCGTTCCCGGCCGAACCAGCCTGCTCCGGCAGGCTCAAGCCCACAGCCGTCCACCCGGCTGCGCCCGAGTCAGGGCCCCGGCGCCACCAGACTCACGCTGCCACCCTCGGTTGCACCCAGCCCATTCCCAGGCCCCGAACCAGCACCCGCCACCCTCATACCGCCGCCCCCGTCGCACTCAGCCTGAGCCCGGCCCATATCCGAGGCCGCCCCCATCGGCTCCACCCCGCACCAGCGCCAGCCAGGCTCACACGGCACCCCGCTGCCCCCAGCCTCAGCCCACATCCCACGCCGCCCCGAACCAAAGGCCCCCAGCGCCGGCCAGGCTCAGACCGCCACCCGGTTACGCCCAGCCTCCTTGGCACGGTAGAGCGCGGCGTCCGCCGAGCGGAGAACGTCGTCCAGGGTCGGGCCGGCATCCGGGTGGCGCGCGACGCCGATCGATACCGACAGGCCGCTCACCCGGACCGTGCCGCTGCCCGTCGAAATCACCACGTTCAGCTCCCCCACCGCCGCGCGCACGCGTTCGGCGATCCCCAGCACGTCCGCGCGCCCGATACCCGGCAGCAGCACCACGAACTCCTCACCACCGAACCGGCCGACCGTGTCGCCCTGGCGGACCGAGCCCGAAATCGCGACCGCGACCGCCGCGAGGACGTCGTCGCCGGTGAGGTGACCGTACGTGTCGTTGATGCGCTTGAAGTGGTCCAGATCGATCATCAGCACCGCGAAACCACCACCCGCGGCGCCGCGCCGCTGCGCGCGGGCGTGCTCCCGAACCGCCGACTCGTGCCAGCCCGCGGTGTTGAGCAGCCCGGTCTTCTCGTCCGTGACGGCGGCGACCTGGAGCTGCTGCTTCAACAGCAGGTACCGGTGCAACAGCAGCAACGGCGCGACGACGAACACCACCAGCACCGGCTGCTCGGCGAGCGCCAGCGCGGCGAGCCCGCCGAGACAGAGCGTCGCCAGCTCGAAAGCGTTGTCCTCCCACGTGCCGATCAGATCGGCCGCCGAGCGCTGGCTCGTGTACAGGTAAATCCCGGCCGCGACCAGGCCGATGTTGACCAGCTCGAACACGGCCGCGCCCAGGCAGAGCCCGAACAACCCACGCGGCGTCTGCAACGGCGTCCCGTGCAGCCCGGACACAGCGAGAACGGACGAAGCAGCGAAGCAGGAGAGCATCGCCCAAGCCGTGCTGGCGACGAAGCGGTGCGCGGGCCGCGTACGGACCTGACGCCACACACGCATCCACAGGTGCGCGTAGAGCACGACAGCCAGCAGCGCCACCCAAGCGGGCGGCAGCAGGACGACACCGGCGAGGTACCAGACGGACGTGACGTTGATGTGGGTCTGCCCGCTCATCCACCGCCGCAACCGCTCGATCCGGCGCGACATCTCGGCCTGGGCCACACCGAGCCCGACCAGCACGCCGAACCAGACCGGCCGCACCGGCCCACCGAACCCGGTGACCAGCGCGGTCACGGTCGCCCCGACGGCGACCAGCTCACAGCCGAGCGCGTAAGTGATCCACCGGGCCTTGGCCCCGCCCCACATCGCCCACCGAGCAGGCCACCCCACCCAGGCGGAAAGCGCTTCCCCGCGCACGTCGGCCTGGGCTCTCAAGAGCCGAAGCCACAGAAGTGACGGACCGGCATCGTGACGTACCCCTTGCGCGAAGTTCGGCCGACAGGTAGCCCAGCGTAGCCGTTCAGACGACGCCCGTCGCCAGTCCGGGCGAATTGCGGGCAACGCGCCTGCCCAAAGACCCGCGCAGGGTGGGTCTGCCCAGCTCAGAGCAGCACAATCAGCTCATCGCCGCCAAAACACCGACACGACTCCGCGCAACTCAGCCGCCCAACGAACGAACAAATCCGCCAGCGCGCGTACGCGCGGCTCGGCCGCCAGCGCCCGCACAAGCCGACCGGCTCGCGCCCAGCACGCACGACCAGCCCTGAGCGACCCGACCGACTCACCGCAGCGAGCTAACCAGCCCGACAGCGCCACCGGTTCCCTGAGTAGCTCGCCCGCCCCAACCTCCCAGCCACGAGCGATCCGACTCAACCTCCAGCGAACCGCCGAGCCCGACAGCCCACCGGTTCCCTGAGTAGCTCGCCCGCCCCAGCCTCCCAGCCACGAGCGATCCGACTCAACCTCCAGCGAACCGCCGAGCCCGGCATCGCCACCCGCTACCTGCCTCGCGCGCCCAGCACTGGGCTACGGCGCCTTCTCACCCAGCGGACCAGCCAGCCCGACCGGCGCGCCGCTACTTGCGCAGAGCGCGAACGATCGCCACCACCCCGGCCACCGCCGCGATCGCGACCAGCACCGGCGCCAGCCGCTTCAGCACCGACTGCCCGGCGTAATCGAGGAGGTCGATCGCTTCCGTCTCCGGGGCCGCCGGAACGCTGCGCAGCGGCGGGCGCTCCGCTGTCTCCTTCGGTGCCGTGTTGATCTCCGGGGTCGTCGGGGCCGGCTTGACCGCCGGTTCCGGCTTTGCCACCGGCTCTGCCGTGGCCGTCGGCTCCGGTGCCGGTTTCTCGGCCGCCGGTGCGGGGGCCGGTGTGGCCGCGGGCGCCAATTTGCCCGACAGGCAGCCCGCGAACGTGTCCAGGATCTTGCCGCCCACCTCGCTGATCAGGCCGCGGCCGAACTGGGCCGGCTTGCCCGTGATCGCCAGGTCCGTCGCCACCGCGCCGTGGGTTCCGCCGTCGCTCTCCGTCAGCGTCAGCGTCACCGTTGCCGCCGCCGTGCCCGCTCCGCGGGCGTCCTTGCCCGATGCCTTGATCGTGACCTTGTGCGCCGCTTCGTCCTTCTCCAGGAACTCGCCGTTGCCCTTGTACAGCAGGGAAATCGGGCCGAGCTTGACCTTCACCGTCCCGCTGAACTTGTCCCCTTCGACCTTCGTCAGCGTGGCGCCCGGCATGCACGGGGCGACGCGCTCGGGGTCGACGACCGCCTGCCAGACCTCGCCGATCGGTGCCGGGACGGTGAATTCGTGGTCGAGCCGCACGGCCGACCTCCTTCCTCGAGACGAGCCTGCCGCACCCCACCCTAGCCGCACCCGGCGCTCGTGCCCCGGCGGCGAAGCCGGGGCACGAGCGGTGTGTCAGGCTCCGGCCGCCGCCGCGATCGCGCGGCCCGTCAGCACCTTCGCCAGGTGACGGCGGTATTCGACGTCGGCGTTGCCGTCGACCGGCGGGTTCGTCCCTTCCGCCGCGTGGGACGCCGCCGCGCTGATCGACTCGGCCGACGCCTGCACCCCGACCAGGGCCGCTTCGACGCCCGTGGCGCGGACCGGCGTCGAGCCCATGTTGGTCAGCGCGACCCGCGCCTCCTCGATCACCCCGGCCTCGGTACGGACGGTGACCGCGACCGCGACCATCGACCACGCCTGGGCGACACGGTTGAACTTCTCGTAGTGCGCCCGCCACCCCGTGTGCTTGGGGACGCGGACCTCGACGAGCAGCTCGTCCGGCCCCAGCGCCGTGGTGAACAGGTCCTGGAAGAACTCCGCGGCCGGCACCGTCCGGCGCACGGACGGCCCGGCCACCACCAGCGCAGCGTCCAGCGCCAGCACCGGCGCGAGGAGGTCCCCGGCCGGGTCGGCGTGCGAGATCGCGCCGCCGAGCGTGCCGCGGTGGCGGATCTGCGGGTCGGCGACCGTGTCCGTCGCTTCCTTGAGCAAGGCCGCGTGCGAAGCGACCAGCGGGTCGCGCTGGACCTCGTAGTGCGTGGTCATCGCGCCGATCACCAGCGCGTCGCCGTCCTCGCGCACGCCGCGCAGCTCCGGGATGCGCCCGAGGTCGACCAGCGTCGTCGGCGCGGCCAGCCGCATCCGCAGCACCGGCAGCAGGCTCTGCCCGCCGGCCAGCACCTTGGCGTCCTCGCCCGCCGACGCCAGCGCCTGCACCGCTTCGTCCACTGTGGACGGGCGGACGTAGTCGAAGGAAGCCGGGATCACTGCGCACCTCCGGTAGCGTCGATCGAACCGAGCCCGCCACCGGCTTCGTCGCGGCCGGGGCCGCCCGCGTCGGTGGTGCCGTGCTGGATGGCGTGCCACACCCGCATCGGCGTCAGCGGCATCTCGATGTCGTCGACGCCGAAGTGCCGCACCGCGTCGACCACCGCGTTCACCACCGCCGGGGTGGACGCGATCGTGCCTGCCTCGCCGACGCCCTTGGCGCCGAGCGGGTTGGTCGTCGACGGTGTCTCCGTGCGGTCGGTGGTGAACGACGGCAGGTCGGCCGCCGACGGCAGCAGGTAGTCGGCGAACGTGCCGGTGGTCAGCGTGCCGCTGTCGTCGTGCTCGGTGCCCTCGAACAGCGCCTGCGCGATGCCCTGCGCGAGCCCGCCGTGCACCTGGCCTTCGACGATCAGCGGGTTCACCACGACCCCCACGTCGTCGACGCAGACGTACGAGCGCAGCTTGATCCGGCCCGTCTCGGTGTCCACCTCGGCGGCGCACAGGTGCGTGCCGTGCGGGAACGAGAAGTTCTCCGGGTCGAACGTCGCGTCCGAGTCGAGCGACGGCTCGACCCCGTCGGGCAGGTTGTGCGCCGCGAACACGGCCAGCGCGACATCACCCAAGGTGGTGGATGTGTCGGTGCCCTTCACGGTGAACTTGCCGCCGGCGAACTCCAGGTCGTCCTCGGCGCATTCGAGCAGGTGCGCCGCGATCGGCTTGGCCTTCGCGATCACCTTCTCCGCGGCCTTGATGACGGCGATCCCGCCGACCACCAGCGACCGCGAGCCGTAGGTGTCCATGCCCTTGTGCGACGACTGCGTGTCGCCGTGCAGGATCTCGACGTCCTCGAACGCGACGCCCAGCTGGTCGGCGACGATCTGGCTCCACGCCGTCTCGTGGCCTTGGCCGTGCGCGGACGCGCCCGTCGTGACCTCGACCTTGCCGGTGGGCAGCATCCGGATCGACGCGTACTCCCAGCCGCCGGCGCCGTAGTCCAGCGAGCCGAGCACCCGCGAGGGCGCCAGACCACACATTTCGGTGAACGTCGAGACGCCGATGCCGAGCTGGACCTTGTCGCCGGACTCGCGGCGGCGCCGCTGTTCGGCGCGCAGGCCGTCGTAGTCGAAGAGCTGCTTGGCCTTCTCGGTCGCGGCCTCGTAGTTGCCGGAGTCGTAGGTCAGCCCGCACACCGTGGTGAACGGGAACTCCTCGTGCTTGATCCAGTTCTTCTCGCGCAGCTCCAGCGGGTCCATGCCGAGCTCGACGGCGAGCTCGTCCATGATCCGCTCGATCGCGAACGTCGCTTCCGGCCGTCCGGCGCCGCGGTAGGCGTCGGTCAGCGTCGTCGTCGTGTACACGTTGGTGCACGCGAAGTGGTACGCCGGGATCTTGTAGATCGCGTTGAACATGAACGCGCCGAGGATCGGTACACCGGGGCCGACGAGGCCGTTGTACGCGCCGAGGTTGGCGAGCAGCTCGACCTTGAGGCCGGTGACCCGGCCGTCCCGGGTCGCGGAGATGGTGATGTCCTGGATCTGGTCGCGGCCGTGGTGGGCGGCGAGCATGGTCTCCGACCGCGTCTCGTTCCACTTGACCGGCTTGCCGAGCTTCTGCGCGACGAGCAGGGACATCATCTCTTCCGGCAGGACGCCGATCTTGCCGCCGAAGCCGCCGCCGACGTCCGGGGCGATCACGCGCAGCTTGTGCTCGGGAATGCCGAGCGTCAGCGCCGACATCACGCGCAGGATGTGCGGGATCTGCGTGGCCGACCACATGGTGATCTGGGTGCCGGTCGGGTCGACGACGCAGGCGCGCGGCTCCATGAACGCCGGGACGAGCCGCTGCTGGCGGAAGCGGCGCTTGAGGACGACCTCCGACGAGCTGATCGCGTCCTCGACGTTGCCGCCGGTGCCGGCTTCGGCGGAGTCGAACTTCCAGACCGCGCTCGTGTTGGTGCCCAGGTCCTCGTGGACGAGCGGGGCGCCGTCGGCGATGGCGGCCTCCATGTCGAGGACCACCGGCAGCTCGTCGTACTCGACGTCGATCTCCTCGAGCGCGTCGTGCGCTTCGGCGGACGAGCGCGCGACGACGACCGCGACGCCTTCACCGGCGAAGTTGACCTGCTCGGCGGCGAGCACCGGACGGCGCGGCGCCTTCATGTCCGGCGTGATCGGCCACGCGCAGGGCATGCCGATCGAGCCGTCCGGGTCGAGGTCCTTCGCGGTGAAGACGGCGATGACGCCCGAAGCGTTCTTCGCCGCCGACGTGTCGATGGAGACGATCTTGGCGTGCGCGAACGGGCTGCGCAGGACCGCCATGTGCAGCATCCCGGGCAGCGTGATGTTGTCGGTCCAGCGGGTGCGGCCGGTGATCAGCCGCTCGTCCTCCTTGCGGCGGCGGGCCTTCCCGACCTCCGGTTCGATCGTCGCGGTCATCAGTCACCACCCACGCCGACGTGCTTGTTCTCGGCGATCCGCTCGGCTTCGGGTCCGGCGCCGGGACTCATGTGCTTCGCGGCGTCGCGGACCGCCCGGACGATGTTCTGGTAGCCGGTGCAGCGGCAGAGGTTGCCTTCGAGGCCCTCGCGGACGGCCTGTTCGTCCGGGTCCGGGTTGTCGGCCAGGAGGTCGATCGACTGCATGATCATGCCCGGCGTGCAGAACCCGCACTGCAGCGCGTGGTTGTCGTGGAAGGCCTGCTGCACGGGGTGCAGCTTGCCGTCGCGGGCGAGGCCTTCGACGGTGGTGACCTCGCAGCCGTCGGCCTGTACGGCCAGCACGGAACAGGACTTCACGCTGTGCCCGTCGAGGTGGACGGTGCAGGCGCCGCAGTTGCTGGTGTCGCAGCCGACGACGGTGCCGACCTTGCCGAGCCGCTCGCGCAGGTAGTGCACGAGCAGGGTGCGGGGCTCGACTTCGTCGGTGTACTTCGTCCCGTCGACAGTGACGGAGATGCGCATCAGGCCTCCAAAAAAGCGGATGCCCGCCGGGGCGGAGCAGCGGCGAGCCGGTTCGGGAACGGCCAGGCCCGACCGTGATCGGGCTCACAAGACCCGAGCGTGCTACGCGACCTTCGCGGGGACAAGTCCTGATGTCACACGTTCAACTATCTTTTCCGCAGATGCACGGCCATCCCGCGAAAGGCGCCGTTTCTGCGGAAGTCCGGATGGGTGAACTTTTGTGGGCCACCCGGAGCAGTGCCGCCGGCTCAGCCGTGGATGCGGCCGCTGAGGTCCGCGAGCCGCCGGCCGCCGCCACCCCACCGCAGTGCGATGATCTCCGCCGCGATGGACACCGCCGTCTCCTCCGGGGTGCGGGCGCCCAGGTCGAGGCCGATCGGCGAGGACAGCCGCGCCAGCTCGGCCTCGGTGATCCCGGCTTCCCGCAAGCGGGCGAGGCGGTCGTCGTGCGTCTTGCGGGAGCCCATCGCGCCGACGTAGCCGACGTCCAGGCGCAGCGCGACCTCCAGCAGCGGCACATCGAACTTCGGGTCGTGGGTCAGCACCGCGATGGCCGTGCGCTGGTCGACGCGGCCGGCCTCGGCTTCGGCCTTCAGGTAGCGGTGCGGCCAGTCGACGACCACGTCGTGCGCGTCCGGGAACCGGCTGGCGGTGGCGAAAACCGGCCGTGCGTCGCACACCGTGACCTGGTAGCCGAGGTAGGCGCCCATGCGCGCCATCGCGGCGGCGAAGTCGATCGCGCCGAACACGAGCAGCCGGGGCGGCGGCTCGAAGGAGTTGACGAACACCGTCATCCCCTCGCCGCGGCGCTGCCCGTCGGGACCGTAGTGCAGGGTGCCGGTGCGGCCGCTGGCCAGCAGGCCGCGCGCGTCGTCGGCCACGGCGTCGTCCATCCGCGACGAGCCGAGCGAGCCCGCGGTCCGGTCCGGCCAGACGATCATGTGCTCGCCCACCAGGCCTTCGCGCTCGTGCTCGATGATCGTGACGACCGCGACCGGCTCGCCACCGCGCACGGACGCCACGACGTCGCCGAGCTCGGGCATCGACGCGCGGTCGACCGGCTCGACGTAGATGTCGATGATCCCGCCGCAGGTGAGGCCGACCGCGAAGGCGTCGTCGTCGCTCACGCCGTAGCGCTGCAGCACCGGCTTGCGCTCGGCGACGACCTCCTGCGCGAGCTCGTAGACGGCGCCTTCGACGCAGCCGCCGGACACGCTGCCCGCGACGGTGCCGTCCGGCGCGACGACCATCGCGGCGCCCGGCGCGCGCGGCGCCGAAGAGAACGTCGCGACCACGGTGCCCAGCCCGACCGTTTCACCCGCCGACCAGCGGCGGAACACGTCGTCCAGTACGTCACGCATCGGAAATCTCCCCGAGCAGTCGTTCCAAGGTGGCCAGGGTGTGCCCGGCCAGCAGCCGGTCGATGTGGGGCAGCGCGGCCACGATGCCCGACTGGACCGGAGCGTACCCCGCACGGCCGGCATGCGGATTCACCCAGAATACGGCGTGCGCGAGGCGGCGCAGCCTGGCGAGCTGCTCGCCGAGCAGGCCGGTGTCGCCGCGTTCCCAGCCGTCGGAGAAGACGGTGACGACCGCGCGGCGCGCGATGCCGCGCTGGCCCCAGCGGTCGAGGAACGCCTGCAGCGTCTCACCGAGCCGGGTGCCGCCGGCGAAGTCGGGCACCGCCGAGCCGGCCGCGAGCATCGCGCGTTCGGGGTCGCGCAGCCGGAGCTGGCGAGACACGCGGGTGAGGCGCGTGCCGAGGGTGAAGACCTCGACGGATTGGGGCGCGCGCCGCGTCAGGACGTGGGCGAAGCGCAGCAGGGCGTCGGCGTACGGGCTCATCGAACCCGAGACGTCGATGAGCAGCACGACCCGCCGCGGCCGGCTGCCGCGCCGGACGTGCGCGAGTTTCACGGGCTCCCCGCCGCTGGCGAGCATGGCGCGCAGCGTGCGCGACGGGTCGAGCCGTCCCCGTCGCGACGGCGTGCTCCGGGCGGCCGGCCGGTCCGGGAGCGCGGGCTTCAGGGTGGCCAGCAGTTCGCGGAGGTGTTCGCGTTCGGCGGTGGTGAGCGCGGCGAGGTCCCGGTGGCGCAGCACTTCCTGGCCGCTGGCGGCGACTTTGAGCTGCTCGGCGCCGTCGCCGCCCTCGGCGTCCCCACCTCCGGTTTCGGCGAGAGGCGCAATCCGAGCCTGCTTCGGCGCGGCGGCCTTCGCGCGCTGCGGAGCGGGCGGCTCGATGGAGAACCACTGGCTGAAGGCCTCCTCGTAGCACGGGAGGTCATCGGGGCTGGAGCACAGGGTCAGCCGCCCTGCCCAGTACAGCTGGGTGGGCCGGGCGACATCGACCGCGGCCACGGCGGCGAGGTAGGCCTGCACACGGTGCGCGTCACAGGCGACCCCGGCCTCCCGCAGCGCGGCGGCGAACCCGGCGTAGCCGGCCACCGGATCAGTGGTCATGCATCCATTGTGCGCTCTGGTGGCGTCCCGGCGAGGAATCGAACCCCGGACCTCGGCGTTCGTAGCGCCGCGCTCTCTCCGACTGAGCTACCGAGACAAGGCGGCCTGCGCACACGCCCCTCCCCGGACGGGCGCAGACCGCGCTCTCCGCCGCGGCCGACCCAAGGTAGCGGAGGGTGGGCGCGAAGAGCTTTCAGGAAGTGTGTTCAGCGAACGGCACGGGAGATCGTGCCGCAGCGGTGCATCCGGAATCCGGTCACGATCTCCTCCTCTCGGGTGTTGCCTGCTGTGCTGAGAAAAGGATGCCGGAGCCCGGCGGGCGGGGCAACGGAATTAACCGCGTACCGCGAAGCACCTGCCGAGTCCTAAATGGACATCCGGCGGATGCGGCGTCACGCGGCCTTGACGCCGGGGGTGATGGGAGCGCAGCCGCGCAGCCCGGCGGTCTTGTTCAGCTCCAGAACCGGCGGCAGCGTCCGCTGCGTGTACGCCTTGAGTTCCGCCAGCTTCGCGTCGTCGACCAGGTCGCGCCGCACGTAGTAGCTGACCCAGTTCCGCGAATCCACCGTGAGGTTCCCGATCGGCTGGGTCGCGAAGATCGTCACGTACTGCTGCTCGAACCTCGGGTCCTTGTCGAACTGCAGCGTCGAGATCCAGGAGCCGATGAAGGTGATCAGCTCCGGCTTCTCGGAGTCGAACACGTAGTCCCGCACGCCGGCGACGTCGGAATGCAGGAGGTGATCGGCGACCGTCTTGTCACCGAGGCCGGCGAGGTCGAGCACGCGGATCCGGCTGCCCAGCGACGTCGCGCCGAGGTCGATCAGGCCGACCTGGGCGGAGTCGGGCAGCCTGAGCAGGTCCGCGAGCCCGTTGATCGTCTGGGCGTCCCGCTGCGCGACGATGCACATCGCCGTCTTGACGTTGGCCCGGTAGTCGGTCCCCTGCGCGTAAAGCCCGTTCACCGAGCTGACCAGGGCGACCACCAGGAGGCAGGCGAGGACGATCCGGCCGCGCAGCCGCGCCGCGGCCAGCGCCTCGACCACGACGACCGCCCCGCCGAACGCGCCGAGCGTCCACACCGGGGTCGCGAACCGCAGGTGCCCCATCCAGTCGTACTCGAGGATGATGAACGCCACGACGGAGAGGCCGAACGGCACCAGCAGGGCGATCAGCCCGGTGCGCAGCCGCGATGGCCGGACGAGCAGCATCGCCAGGCACGCGACGGCGACCGCGACGATCAGCCAGCCCACGTAGTCGATGATCTGGCCGGGCTGGGCGAGGTCGTCGAGCGTGGGCGGTTCCTGTCCCTTCGCGACCGCGGTGTTCGGCACGAGCCTGCCGAACTCGAACCAGCGGAAGACGAGGTACCCGCCGTACGGCACGGCGAACGCGACGATCGAGACGACCACCGTGCGGACGCTGCGGACGAGCAGCTCGCGCTTGA
Source organism: Amycolatopsis australiensis (assembly GCF_900119165.1). Taxonomy (NCBI): domain Bacteria; kingdom Bacillati; phylum Actinomycetota; class Actinomycetes; order Pseudonocardiales; family Pseudonocardiaceae; genus Amycolatopsis; species Amycolatopsis australiensis. The sequence continues at coordinate 8,229,694 of NZ_FPJG01000006.1, forward strand.
GGAACAGCAGCACGACGATGGGGTAGGCACCCGCGTAGATGACGCCGTCGGGACGGGTCAGCGCGGCCGCGGCGGCGATCAGGCCGGAGCCCGCCGCGATCTGGTAGTTCAGCAGCTTGCCGCCCTGCACCGCGCGCAGGACCAGCACCCCGAGCGCCGCGACGGTCAACGCGTAGAAGGAGTTCTCCAGGCCCGAAAAGCACCAGATGACGAACGACGGGATCGCGGCGAGCGCCGCACCGGCGGCGAAGGTGATGAGAGCCGGGCGGCGGCTGAGCGTCTTGGCGCCGAGGTAGAACAGGACCAGCAGCCCGAGGCAGCAGGCCAGCGCGAGCGCCTTGGGGAAGAGGATCTGGTCGTTGACCCCGAAAAGCGTGCCGTGGTCGAAGAGGCCGACGAGCTTGCCGAGCGCGAGCAGGATCATCCAGGTCGGGTTGGAGTAGCCCTCGACCGGCATGGCGCCGGGCTGCAGGACCGGGCCGAAGCCGTCGGCGACGTTGCGCGAGTACGCGAACGTGATGGCCGAGTCGTCGATCAGCCAGTGGCCGTAGAACGAGGCGTGCACGGCGATGAGCGCGGTCCCGCCGAGGACGGCGGCCACGGCGGCGAAGCGGGCGCGCCACCTGCGCGCGGGCACAGCCGGCGCCGTCGGCCGCCGTTCGGCGACCGGCCTTGCCTCCGTCGTCTCCGCCACGCTCATGCCGCAGGTCCTCCCCCGCCTTCGGTGCCCCCGGAACCGGCCACTCAGGCGAACAGCGCGTCGAGTTTCGCCCTGACCCGGTCGAGGTCTTCGCTGTACTTCAGGACCGCGCCGAGTGTCCGCGCCGCCGTCGCCGCGTCCAGCTCGTCACGGTGCAAAGCCATCAAGGCTCGCGCCCAATCGAGTGACTCTGCTACCCCTGGTGGCTTCAGCAAGTCCATTTCGCGGAGCCGATGCACCGCTTCAGCGACCTGCCGAGCTAGGACTTCACCTATTAGCGGGATCCTACGGCGCAGGATTGTGACCTCTCGCACCAGGTCCGGGTGTTCCAGCCAGTGGTAGAGGCAGCGGCGCTTGAGGGCGTCGTGCACTTCGCGGGTCCGGTTCGACGTCAGGACCACCAGCGGGGGCTCTTCGGCGCGGACCTCGCCGTACTCGGGGATGGTCACGGCGTGCTCGTCGAGCAGCTGGAGGAGGAAGGCTTCGAATTCGTCGTCGGCTCGGTCGATCTCGTCGATGAGCAGCACGCACGGCGCCGTGATCAGGGCCTGCAGCAGCGGCCGGGCCAGGAGGAAGCGCTCGGTGTAGAGGGAGCGTTCGGCGGTCTCGACGTCGACGCGCCCGTCGCCGGCGGCTTCGAGGGCGCGCAGGTGCAGGAGCTGGCGCGGGAAGTCCCACTCGTAGAGGGCCTGGGCGGCGTCGATGCCCTCGTGGCACTGGAGGCGGACCAGCGGGCGGCCGAGCGCGGTGGCCAGCGCGATGGCGAGCGACGTCTTCCCGGTGCCGGGCTCGCCTTCGCAGAAGAGCGGACGGCCCATCCGCAAGGCGAGGAACCCGGCGGTGGCCAGCCCGTCATCGGCGAGATAACCGGTCGCATCCAGCGCGGCGGCGAGTTCTTCAGGCGAGTCCGTCACGCTGTCGATCGTAGGCGGCCCGGCGCTGGTGTGCGGCTTCGCCGGGCTGGTTCGGCGGGTGTTTCCTGGGCCGGTCCCGCGGCCGGCCCTGGCGGCCCACGCCGGGGCCTGCGGTCAGGACGGCAGGTCGGCTCGGTGGTCGACGTCGCGGCCGCTGCCGAGGTCGCCGCACTCGATGAGGCGGAGGTCGGCGCGGGTGGCCAGCCAGTCGCGGGCACCGTGGTCGCCGCGGGCGGTGGCGGCGATTTCGGGCCACCAGCGGCGGCCGAGCACCACGGGATGGCCGGGGACGCCGTCGTAGGACGCCCGGGCGACGGTTTCGGAGTTCGCGTCGGCGGCGACCCGGGCGAGGATGCCGGCGCCGACCCAGGGCAGGTCGACCAGGTGGACGAGCGCCGCAACGGGACCGTTGACCTGGGTAAGCGCGGCGAGGCCGGCTTTGAGGGAGGCGCCCATGCCGGTCTCCCAGTCGTCGGCCCGGACGGCCTGGGCGGGGTCGGGAAGAAGCGCGGCGACCTGGTCGGCCGCAGCACCGAGAACGACCCGAACCGGCGCACAGCCAGCGGCGGCAAGTGTCCGGAGAGCACGACGGACGAGAGGTTCCCCATCGAGTTCGGCGAGGGCTTTCGGCCCGCCGAACCGCCGACCGGCGCCGGCAGCGAGCAGGAGCCCGGCGACGGGCGGGGCGGCGGGTTCGGTGGTTCGGGACTGCTCTGCCGCCGAGGTGGTGGGGCGCTCGGGTTCGGCCACGGAGCCGGCGGGCGGGGCTTGGTCTGCCGCCGGGCTCATGGCTGCCCCGGGTCGGGCCCGGATCCGGCGGCCCGGACTTGTTCCGCCATCGGGCCCCCGCCTCCGGGCCGCCACCGCCCCACCCGGGTGGTGCGTGCCTCGTCAGCCATGGGCGCGGCCCGGGGCACCTACTGCCAGGTCTGCTTCTATCGCCCTGGCCGTCTCCAGCAGCGGGGGCACCAGTTCCTTCTCCACCGACTCCGCCGTTGTCCGGCTCGCGTGTGTTGACAGGTTCACCGCCGCCACCACTCGGCCCCGGCGGTTGTGGATCGGGGCCGCCACTGAACGGAGGCCTTCCTCCAGCTCCTGGTCCACCATTGCCCAGCCCTGGTCGGTCACCTTGGCCAGCTCGGCCCGCAAGCGCTCCGGTGAGGTCACCGTGCGGTCCGTCAGGCGATCGAGGCTCGCCACCACGAAGTACGCCTCCAGCTCCGCCGGGCTCAGGCCCGCCAGCAGGACGTGGCCCATCGACGTCGCGTACGCCGGGAAACGGGTTCCCACGTTGATGCTCACCGTCATGATCCGGGAGACCGCCACCCTCGCCACGTAGACGATGTCCGTTCCCTCCAGGACCGACACCGAGCTGGACTCGTGCACCGCCGCCGACAGGTGCTCCAGGTGCGGCTGTGCCACCTCCGGCAGCGTCATGCTCGACAGGTACGCGTAGCCCAGCTCCAGCACCCGCGCCGTCAACGAGAAGTACTTTCCGTCGGTGCGGACGTAGCCCAGGTCGGTCAGGGTCAGCAGGAAACGCCGCGCCGCCGCGCGGGTGAGGCCCGTCGCGCGGGCCACGTCGCTCAGGGTCAGCTCTGCCGCGTCCGCGTGGAACGCCTTGATCACCGCCAGCCCGCGCTCCAGCGACTGCACGTGGTGGGCACCACGGTGCGCCGGCTCGCTGTCCAGCTCGGCTTCGAAAGGCGGCCTCCCCGTGTCCATGCCCGGCAGCCTATCCGGCGTCGGCCGGCCGGGCGGTGGGCTCGCCGAGCTCGGCCAGGGTGCGCTGGGCGATCGCGAACGCCGCGTTCGCCGCCGGCGCTCCCGCGTAGACCGCCGTGTGCAGCAGGACCTCGCTGATCTCCGCCGCCGTCAGGCCGTTGCGGACCGCGGCCCGGACGTGCATCGCCAGCTCGTTGTGTGCCTGCAACGCCGTCAGCGCCGCCAGCGTGACGCAGCTGCGCGTCCGGCGGTCGAGGCCCTCGCGGGACCAGACCGAACCCCACGCGCCTTCGGTGATGTAGTCCTGGAACGGGCGGCTGAACTCCGTCGTGCCCGCGACGGCGCGGTCGACGTGCTCGTCGCCGAGCACCTCGCGCCGCACCTTCATGCCCTGCTCGTGGCGGTTGGTCACACTCGCTCCAAGTGCTCGAGGATCAGCCGGGTGAACTCGGCCGGCTGCTCGTAGTTGCCCAGGTGCGCGGCGTTCGCCACGACCTCCAGCCGCGCGCCGGGAATACCGTCGGCGATCAGGTCGGCGTGGCCCGCCGGCGGGGTCGACGGGTCGTCGGCGCCCGCGATGACCAGCGTCGGCGCGCTGATCTTCGGCAGCGTGTCGAGCTGGTCCATCCGCTCGATCACCTCGCAGCAGGCCGCGTACCCCTCCGCCGGGACCGCGGCGATCATGGCCCGCAGGAACTCCGCGACGTCCGGGTGGCTCTTCGCGTACGGCTCGGTGAGCCAGCGCCCGACCCCGGCTTCCGCGACCGACGCCGTGCCTTCCGCGCGGACCTTGCGCGCCCGCTCCGCCCACATCGACGGCGGGCCGAGCTTCGCCGACGTGCAGCACAGCACCAGGCTCTCGATCCGCTCGGGCGCGTGGACGCCGAGCCACATGCCGGTCATCCCGCCGAGGGACAGGCCGACCAGGTGGGCGCGCTCGACACCGAGGTCGTCGAGCAGGGCCACGAAGTCCGCGCCGAGGTCGTCCAAGGTGTACGGCGCGGGCGGCACCGGCGACGCCCCGTGCCCGCGCGTGTCGTAGCGCACCACCCGGTAGCCGCGCCCGGCCAGCGGCGCGACCTGCGGCTCCCACATGCGCAGGTCACTGCCCAGCGACCCGGCGAAGACCACGACCGGGCCGTCTTCCGGTCCTTCGACGACCCGGTGCACCCGCACGGCACCCACTCGCCCACCTCCGTCCAGCGCCGTCATACCCGGAAGAACACCGTTTCGCCGTCACCCTGCAGCCGCACGTCGAAGCGGTAGCCGTCCTCGGTCTTCGCCGCGATCAGCGTGCCGCGCCGCTCCTCGGGGACCGTCGCCAGGACCGGGTCCGCCGAGTTGTCCTGGTCCTCGAAGTAGATCCGGGTGACGCACCGGTTCAGCAGGCCGCGGGCGAACACCGATACGTCGATGTGCGGTGCCTGCACGGCGCCGCCGGCCCCGGGCACCACGCCCGGCAGCAGGGTGAGGATGCCGTAGGTGCCGTCGGCCTCCGTCGGGCAGCGGCCGAACCCGCGGAACTCGCCGGACGTCGCGCCGCGCGGATCGTCGGGGTGGCAGAAGCCGCCGTCCGGGTCGGCCTGCCAGGTTTCGATCATGGCGTCCGGGACCGGGTCGCCGTTGCCGTCGCGGACGACACCGCGGATCCAGAACGCCCCGGCGGTGCCCTCGGGCACGACGTACGGGCCGTCGGGCCACGGCAGCCCGATCGACAGGTACGGACCGACGGTCTGCGAAGGGGTGGGCAGCAGCTTGGGCATCAGTCTTCGTCCTCTTCCTCTTCGAACACCGACGCGTCGCGCCCGCGCAGCACGATGTCGAACTGGAACCCGAGCGCCCATTCGGCCTGGGTGATCGAGTGGTCGTAGCGGGAGATCATCCGCTGCCGGGCCTTCTCGTCCGGGATGGAGTTGAAGATCGGGTCCTGCGAGAAGAGCGGGTCGTCCGGGAAGTACATCTGGGTGACCAGCCGCTGCGTGAACGCCGAGCCGAAGACCGAGAAGTGGATGTGGGCCGGGCGCCAGGCGTTGTCGTGGTTCTTCCACGGGTACGCGCCGGGCTTGATGGTGGTGAAGGTGTAGCGGCCCTCGCTGTCGGTCAGGGTGCGTCCGACACCGTCGAAGTTCGGGTCGAGCGGTGACGGCCAGCGGTCGCCGGTGTGGCGGTAGCGGCCGCCCGCGTTGGCCTGCCAGATCTCGATGAGCGAGTCGCGCACCGGGCGGCCGTCGCCGTCGAGGAGCCGGCCGGTGACGATGATCCGCTGGCCCTGCGGCTCGCCCGCGTGCTGCCGGGTCAGGTCGTTGTCGTGCTCGCCGAGACGGCCGGGGCCGAGCAGCGGGCCGGTGACCTCGGTCAGCATCTGCGGCAGCAGGACGAGCTCCTGCTTCGGGTGCCGCAGGGCCGTGGAGCGGTAGCCGGTGTAGTCGAGGGGCGGGTGCGTGCCTTCGGGGTCTTCCCCGTAGCGCGGCAACCTGAGTTCGGTCGGAGTGGCCACGTGTTTCTCCTTTACCGGCCGTCCAGGACGACGGCCAGGCCCTGGCCGACGCCGATGCAGATGGCGGCGAGTCCCCAGCCACCGCCGCGGCGGTGCAGGTCGTGCGCCAGGGTGCCGAGGATCCGGCCGCCGGACGCGCCAAGGGGATGACCGATGGCGATCGCGCCGCCGTGGGTGTTCACGATCTCCGGGTCGAGCTTCTTCCAGTCGCGCAGGCACGCCAGCGACTGCGCGGCGAAGGCTTCGTTGAGTTCCACCGCGGCCAGGTCCTCCCAGCCGATGCCGGCGCGTTCGAGGGCGATCTCCGCCGCGCGCACCGGGCCGATGCCGAACACGTCCGGGTCGACACCCGCCGCGCCACGGCCCGCGATCCGGGCCAGCGGCGCCTTGCCGAGGCGGTTCGCGGCCGCTTCGTCGCCGAGGAGCAGGGCCGAAGCACCGTCGTTCAGCGGAGACGCGTTGCCCGCCGTGACGGTGCCGTTCTCCTTGCGGAACACCGGCTTCAGCTTGGCCAGCGTCTCCGGGCTGGAGTCCGGGCGGATGCCCTCGTCGCGGGCAAGGTCCACCCCGTCGACCGGGACGACCATGTCGTCGTAGAAGCCCTCGTCCCACGCCTTCGCGGCATTGACGTGGCTGCGCGCGGCGAACGCGTCCTGCTCTTCGCGGCCGATGCCGTAGCGCTCGGCGAGCTGCTCGGTGGATTCGCCGAGGGAGATCGTCCACTGGGACGGCATCGCCGGATTGACCATGCGCCAGCCGAGCGCGGTGTTGTAGAGGGTCTGGTTGCCCGCCGGGAAGGCCTTGTCCGGCTTCGGCATGACCAGCGGCGAGCGGGTCATCGACTCGACGCCGCCCGCGACGACCAGCGACGCGTCGCCGACCTGGATCGCCCGGCTGGCCTGCATGACCGCGTCGAGCCCGGAGCCGCAGAGCCGGTTCACGGTGCTGCCAGGGACGCTCGTCGGCCAGCCGGCGAGGAGCGCGGCCATCCGGGCGACGTTGCGGTTGTCCTCGCCGGCGCCGTTGGCGTCGCCGAGCGTCACCTCGTCCACAGTGGACGGATCGAGGTCGGTGCGCTGCCGCAGAGCGCGGAGGACACCCGCGGCCAGGTCGTCCGGACGGACGCCGGCCAGCGCGCCGCCGTAGCGGCCGAACGGGGTGCGGATCGCGTCGAGGACGTAGACGTCGGTCATGCGCTCGCCTTCCGGATCGGCGGGTGGGTCGGGAGCAGGAGGTTTCGCGCGGCGGCGGTGGTCATCGGCTCACCTTGCCACGACGCGGACGGGATGGGCGCGGTCATGCGCTCGCCTTCTCGAGGTCTCGCAGGAGGGTCAGCTCCTGCTCCGTGGGCGCCGGGGTGGTCTTGAGGTCCTCCGACACCTTCAGTTTCCAGCCCGTGGCCGCGACGGCCTGCTCCAGCTCCACGCCCGGGTGCAGCTCGGTGAGCGTCAGCTCGGCGGTCCCGGGGTCCGGGCGCAGCAGCCCCAGGTCCGTCACCACCAGCGTCGGGCCTTTGCCCGGCAGGCCCAGCTTTTCGCGGTCGCCCTTGCCCGTGCCGTGGCCGAACGACGTCACGAAGTCGACCTTCTCCACGAACGCACGAGGACTCTGGCGCAGCACGATGAACACCTCGCCGCAGGAGGCGGCGATCTCCGGGGCGCCGCCCGCGCCCGGCAGCCGCACCTTCGGGTCGTGGTAGTCCGAGCCGATCACCGTCGTGTTGATGTTGCCGAACTTGTCCAGCTGGGCGGCGCCGAGGAAGCCGACGTCGATCCGGCCCGGCTGGAGCCAGTAGTTGAACACCTCCGGGACACTGACCACCGCGTCGGCCGTGTCGGCCAGTTCGCCGTCTCCGATGGACAGCGGGAGGCGGGACGGCTTGGCGCCCAGGCACCCGGACTCGTAGATCAGCGTGAGGTTCGGGGCGTGCGCGCGGCGGGCGAGGTTCGCCGCCTTGCTCGGGAGGCCGATGCCGACGAAGCAGGAGGAGCCGTCGGCGAGCGCGCGGGCCGCCGCGATGCTCATCATCTCGTCGGCGGTGTAGCCGGGGTTCATGCTGGGACCTCCGCGGAGTCGGCCGCTGCGGGACGCGGGTGGTGGACAGGGGCCGGCCCGGGCGTCATGCCGTCACCCCCGTCAGCTCGTTCAGCCACTTGGTGAACTCCTCGCGGTCACGGCCCACCTCGTCCCACGCCTGATACGCCGAGTTGTCACGCTCGTAGTACCCCGCCGCGTACGACGGCTTCGCGCCGCCGGGCACCTCGGCCACTGCGGTGACCACCCACGCCGGGAGCACGACGGCGCCCGGGCGGGGTTCCAGCTCGTCGACGATCTCCTCCACCGTCACCACCGACCGCTTCGCCGCCAGCACGGCCTCCTTCTGGACGCCGGTGATGCCCCACATCTGGACGTTGCCCTCACGATCGGCGCGCTGGGCGTGGACGATCGTGACGTCCGGGTTCAACGCCGGGACCGCGGTGAGCCGCTCGCCGGTGAACGGGCAGGTGATCGGCTTGATCGTGGCCGTCTGGGCCGGGAGGTCCGTGCCCGTGTAGCCGCGCAGCACCGCGAACGGCAGGCCGGACGCGCCGGCGACGTACCGGTTCGCCATGCCGGCGTGGCTGTGCTCCTCGATCTCCAGCGGGACCGGCCACGCGTGCTGGACGGCGTCGCGGAAGCGGTGCAGCGAGCCGACTCCCGGGTTGCCACCCCACGAGAAGATCAGCTTGCGCGCGCAGCCGGCGCCGATCAGCTGGTCGTAGACGATGTCGGGGGTCATCCGGACCAGCGTGAGATCCCGCCGGCGCTGCCGGATGATCTCCTGCCCGGCCGCGACCGGGATGAGGTGCGTGAAGCCCTCGAGCGCGACGGTGTCCCCGTCGTGCACCAGCCGGGCCACGGCCTCCTCCAGCGACAGCAGCTCCGCCATCACTCGCTCCAAACTGTTCGCATCACGCACACTCGTTCTGAAACCGAACATAGCACGGCGCGCGCCGAGCCGACCAGACGTCTTCCGCCCAATGGATGACGCAGACCGGAAATCGAACTCGAGTCAGCCGCGGTCGGCGGCGAAAAGGCCCTGGATGGCAACCGCCGCGGCACCGCGAGCCCACTCTTCGAAGGGCAGCGGCCGGACGGCCAGACGGCACCGGGCCGCGCTGCCGAACGCATGGACCTCGAAGGTCCGGCGGATCTGCTCCTCGAACAGGTCGTACGTCGCAACGCCTTCGCCGGAGACCACCACCCGTTCCGGGCCGAACAGGTTGACCAGCGCGGCCAGCCCGAGCCCGATCGCGTGGCCCGCCGCGGCGAAGACCTCGCGCAGCGGCTCGTCACCGCCGCGGGCGCGCGTCACGGCGTCTGCCATGGACAACGCGGGTTCTCCCGTGACCTGGCGCGCCCGCGTCAGGATCGCTTCGCCGGACGCGATCGCCTCGACGCAGCCCTGCCCGCCGCAGGAGCAAGCAGGGCCCTCGGCGACCGGGACGTGCCCGATTTCGCCCGCGACGCCGTACGCGCCGCGAAGGACACGGCCGTCGACCACGAGCGCACTGCCGATGCCCGCACCGACGGTGACCAGTGCGAACGTCGACGCGCCGACGCCTTCACCGAACCACTTCTCGGCGACGGCGAGGGCCTTGACGTCGTTCTCCAGTGTCGTGGTGAGCCCGGTGGCGTCTTGCAGCAGTTCCGCGAGAGGAACGTCCCGCCAGCCGAGGAACGGCGAGTACCGGACGACGCCGGACACGCGGTCGACGTCGCCGGACACCGCGACACCCACGCAGAACGCGCGGTCACGGACGCCCGGGTCGGACAGCAGCTCGCCGGCCAGATCGGCCAGCGCCCGGACGACGTGGCCGACGTCGTGGCCGGTCAACGCATGGCGGGCACTGGCACGAACGTCGGCACGCAGGTCCGTGACCACGCCGATGAGGTCGTCGCCGGTGATCTTGACGCCGACGAAGTACTCGCGGTCCGGCCGGATGGCCAGCGGGTTCGCCGGACGGCCGGCGCCGGGCGCGGTGCGGCCGCCGGAGGCGAGTTCTTCGAGGTACCCGGCTTCGATGAACGGCCGGGCCGCCTTGGTGACCGCGGCCGAGGACAGGCCGGTGCGCCGGGCGACGTCGACCCGGGACACCGGCCCCTCGGTCAGGACCGTGGTGAACACGGTCGCGGCCGCGGGACCGGTGATCGGCGCCCTCGCGCTGCGCGGCATGCCCGGCACGTTAGACAGCATTAATTAACTTCGTCAAGAATTTATTTTTCCGCTGGTCGTGCCTACGCTCGCGGTCATGCCGCTCGTCGAACACGACCCCGCGCACCGGCTCTGGCTGCTACGCGGCCCCGAGAGTGCGTACGCCTTCCGGCTCGACGCCGACGACCGGCCGCGGCACGTCCACTGGGGCTCGCCGTTGACGTTGTCGCAGGCCACGCAGGTCACCGCGCGTCGCAACCCGGCCGACAGCAGCTTCGACGAGCCGGGCGACGAGCGGCAGGAGCTGCCGGCCGAAGGTGGCGCGTTCTTCGGCGTTCCCGCGCTGGCCGTGCGCTTTGAGGACGGCACGTCGGCCCTCGAGTGGCGCTACGACGGCTTCGCGCTCGACGACGACGCTCTGGTGGTGCGTCTCGCGGACCGTCACTATTCCCTGAAAGTGTCGCTGTACTACCGCGTCCGCGGCGACGTCGTCGAGCGCCGGACGACCCTGCGCAACACCGGCGACGAGCCGATTTCCCTGCTGCGCACCGATTCCGCGTCGTGGACGCTCCCCCGGCGCGACGGCGCACGCCTGAGCCGGACGTCGGGCGCGTGGAGCGCCGAGTACGGCGTGCTGCGCGAACCGCTGCCCGTCGGGGAAACGACGCTGACCAGCCGTCGCGGGGTGTCGAGCCACCAGGTCGACCCATGGGTGATGCTCGACGCGGGCGACGCGACCGAGACGTCCGGCGAGGTCTGGAGCACCGCCCTCGCGTGGAGCGGCAGCTGGCGGATCACCGTGGAGCGCACGCACACCGGCCGCGTCACGTGGACCGGCGGGTTCGGGCACGAGCACGTCGGCTGGCGGCTGCTCCCCGGCGAAACATGGGAGACGCCGGTGTTCGCCGGCCTCTACGCGGCCGACGGCTTCGGCGGCACGAGCCGGCGGTGGCACGCCTACGTCCGCGAGTTCGTCCAGCCGCACCCGGACGAGCTGCGTCCGGTCGTCTACAACTCCTGGGAAGCGACCGGCTGGGACGTCGACGAGCGGACCGAGACGGAACTGGCCGCGGCCGCCGCTCGCGTCGGGGCCGAACTGTTCGTCATGGACGACGGCTGGTTCGGAGCCCGCACCGGCGACGCCGCCGGGCTCGGCGACTGGGTCGCCGACGAAGAGCGTTTCCCGGGCGGGCTGAAACCGCTGGCCGACGCCGTGCACGCGCACGGGATGCGGTTCGGGTTGTGGGTCGAGCCGGAGATGGTCAACCCGGACAGCGATCTCTACCGCGCACACCCGGACTGGGTGCTGCACATGGCCAACCGGGAACGCACGACGTTGCGCAACCAGCTCGTGCTGAACTTCGCGCGCCCGGACGTCGCGGACTGGGCGCACGACTGGCTCGACCGGCTCGTCGGCGACCACGGCATCGACTACCTCAAGTGGGACATGAACCGCGCGTTCACCGAGGCCGGCTGGCCGGGCGAAGACGCGGGACGCGTGTGGGTCGAGCACGTGCGTGCCGTGTACCGGATCCTGGACCGGCTGCGCGCGGACCACCCGGCACTGCGAATCCAAGGCTGCGCGGGCGGCGGCGGGCGTACCGACCTCGGGATCCTCGCGCGCACCGACGAGAACTGGGCCTCCGACAACACCGACGCCGCCGACCGGATCACCATCCAGCACGGCTACGGCCAGATCTACCCCGCGGGCACGATGTCGGCGTGGGTCACCGACAGCCCGAATCCGGCCACGGGACGCGAAGCGCCGCTGAGCTTCCGGTTCCACGTCGCGATGGCGGGAGTGCTCGGCCTGGGCGGCGACCTGCCGCGGTGGAGCGCGGGCGAACTCGACGAGGCCGCGAAGCTCGTCGCGCTGTACAAGGAGATCCGGCCGGTGGTGCAGCACGGTTCGCTGTACCGGCTCGCCGATCCGGCAACGTCGGCGCTGACCGCGGTGCAGTACGTGCTGGACGACTCGGTGGTCGTCTTCCTCTGGCGCCGGCCCACCGAGTTCGCGCGGCCCTTCACCCCGCCGCGCCTGCGGGGACTCGATCCGGCGGGCCGCTACCGCGACCAGGACGGTGCCGTGCACGACGGCGCGGTGCTGCTGTGCCACGGACTCGGCTGGGATTTTCCCGGGAGCGGGTACGCGAGCGCGGTGGTGCGGCTGACTCGGGTGGGCTGAATCGCCGGGGGTGTGCCCTAGGCTGTCGGGGTGGCCAAGATCGCGGTGACCCGATGGATTCCCGACGACGCGGTGCAGCTCCTCGCCGACGCCGGTGACGTTGCCGTGTCGCGGCTCGATCGCCCGCTGACGCCCGGCGAACTGCACGAGTTTGTCGATGGCGCCGCGGCCGTGGTCGGGATGCTGCACGACCGGATCGACGGCGCGCTGGCCGACGCCGCCGGGCCCGGCCTGAAGATCGTGGCGAACGTCGCGGTGGGCTACGACAACGTCGACGTGCCCGCGCTGGCGTCGCGCGGTGTCGTCGTCACGAACACGCCGGGCGTGCTCACCGACGCGACCGCCGACCTCGCCTTCGGCCTGCTGCTCGCCGTCACGCGCCGGATCGGCGAGGGCGAGCGGCTGCTGCGGTCGCGGACGCCGTGGTCGTTCCACCTCGGCTTCCTGCTCGGCTCGGGGTTGCAGGGCAAGACGCTCGGCATCGTCGGGCTCGGCCAGATCGGGCGGGCGATGGCGAAGCGGGCCGCCGCGTTCGGGATGTCGATCGTCTACTCAGGACGGTCCAAGCAGGACACCGACGCCGAGTTCGTGCCGTTCGAAGAACTCCTCGCCCGCTCGGACGTCGTCTCGCTGCACTGCCCGCTGACGCCGGAGACGCGCCATCTCATCGACGCCGCCGCGTTGCGGGCCATGAAACCGGGCGCCTACCTGGTGAACACGACGCGTGGCCCGGTCGTCGACGAAGCCGCGCTCGCGGACGCCTTGGAGGCCGGGGAGATCGCCGGTGCCGCGCTGGACGTGTTCGAGAAGGAACCCGAGGTCGAACCGCGGCTGCTCGGCCGCGACGACGTCGTGCTGAGCCCGCACCTCGGGTCGGCCACGGTCGAAACCCGCACCGAGATGGCCGTTCTGGCCGCTCGCAACGTCGCGGCGGTGCTCGCCGGGCGTCCCCCGCTGACGGAGGTGAAGCCGTGACCCGTGTCGTCATCGCGCCCGACAAGTTCAAGGGCAGTCTCACCGCGGTGGAGGCGGCGGAGGCGATCGCCCTCGGCGTCCGTGACGCGCTGCCGGAGGCCGAAATCGTGTCCTGCCCGGTCGCCGACGGTGGTGAAGGAACCCTCGACGTCCTCGAAGCGGCGGGCGCGCGGATCGTCCGGATGCGGGTCCGCGGCCCGCTCGACGACCAGGTCGAAGCCCGGTACGCCGTGCTGGACGGCACCGCCTACGTCGAGTCGGCGCGCGCGTGCGGGATCGAGTTCGTCGAGCCGAGCCCGCAGACGGCGCTGGCCGCGCACACGTGGGGCGTCGGGGAACTGCTCGCGGACGCGCTCATCCACGGCGCCGAGCGGCTGGTGCTGACGGCCGGCGGCACGGCCAGCACCGACGGCGGGGCGGGCATGCTCGGCGCGCTCGGGGCGGGTGTGCTGGACGCGTTCGGCGCACCGGTCGGCCTGGGCGGCGGCACGCTCCGGCGCGTCGCGTCGACCGAGCTGACCCCGGTGCGGGAGCGCGTGGACGGCGTGCGGGTCGCGGTGGCGACGGACGTGACGAACCCGCTGCTGGGCCCGTCGGGAGCCGCGGCCGTGTTCGGGCCGCAGAAAGGGGCGGGACCGGACGAGGTGGCGTTGCTGGACGAAGCGCTGGGCCGGTGGGCGTACGCGCTGCAGGTGGGTGGCGCTCCGGACGTCTCGCGGATCGCGGGCGCGGGAGCCGGGGGCGGGATCGCGGCCGGGGCGATCGCGGGCCTCGGGGCAACGGTCGAATCCGGGTTCGACCTCATCGCCGGGCTGACCGGAGTGGACAAGGCACTCGACGGGGCCGATCTCGTCATCACGGGCGAGGGATCGCTGGACGAGCAGAGCCTGAACGGCAAGGCGCCGGCCGGGATCGCGGATCGGGCTCGGCCGCGCAGGGTGCCGTTGCTGGCGCTGGCGGGCCGGATCCAGCTCGATGCCGCCGGGTTGGCTCGGCTCGGGGTGGTGGGGAGCAGCGCTTTGATCGATCACGCGCCTTCGGTCGATCACGCGCGGGCGCATGCCGCGGAGTTGCTGCGGGAACGGGCTGCGGTGCTGGTTCGCGAGTGGCTCGCGAGGTAGGCACGCCGGGAGCCGGGAGCGCTGGTGCGGCACCGAGTTCTTCGGCCGTCCGCGCGGGCGAACGGACCTTTCGCCGCGCTGCGAAAGGCCCGTCCGCCTCGGTCAGCTCGTGTGCTGGGGCAGCACCGCGAACGCCACTCCGCCCGCTTCGTCCTCCTGGACGTCGAGGACCTTGTCGTCGAGCAGCGCCGCCGCCTGGGGTTCCAGGAAGACCTTCGGGCCTTCTTCCTCGCCCAGGACGCTGTCGCCCTCTGCCGGCTCCGGGGCCACCGAGAGCGCCAGCTGGGCGCTTTCGCCGTCGGCTTGCTGGACCGCCAGGCGCAGCCCGGCCTCTCCTTCGCCCTGGCTGGTCAGTGCGGTGATCGCCTCGGCGGCGGCTTCGGTCACGGTCAGCATTTTCGGCCTTCCCTTCGTCGCGGTCCGATGCACTGGAGGTCCCCACGCTAGGGGCGTCCGTCCGGACGTGCAGTCTGAGCGGATCAGCCCTGCCGCGCCTCGCGGATGGCGTCCGCCACCGAGCCGCCCGCGTAGTCGGCTTGCTCCCGCGGGTCCGGGTCGGCGTGCCGGCGCGGGATCTCGTCGTCCGGGGTCACCTGCTCGAAGTCCGGCGGTGCGTCCTCGACGGTCTCGTCGAGCTGGTCCACCGGCGTCACGGCCAGCGGACGGTCCGGCACCGGCTCCGGCTCGGTGTCCGGCACCTCTTCGGCGAGGCGCTGGTCCATCGGCTCGCCTTCGCGGATCTCGCTGGGCGTCGTGCCGAAGCGGTCCGCGGCACTCCAATGCTCGGGCGGCTCGATGCCCTCCTCGAGCGGGTCCACGCGCAGCTCGTCCTCGTCCAGCGCCTCGCTGGGGTCCAAGCTTTCCGGTTCGGCCGCGTCACGGTCACTCACTGGTTTCTCCCGGCGCGTAGGCAGTAGTCGGTCTCGCCGTTGAGCTACCCGGCCGCCGGGGTGGCTCAAACGCGGGCGATGTCGCCGGAATCACATTTCTTCAACTGGTTTAACACATTCACAAGTTTGTGAACGCAGGGTAGGTTGGGATCATGGCCACCACCAGGTGGGCGCCGGAGCACCGGCTGCTCGCCGCCGACCCCGACCGCGACCACGAGCTCGGCACGCACGCCGCGTGGTACGTCGTGGCCGGTGTGGTCACCACCGGGGTCCAGGCCGTCCTGTTCCTCCTGCTGCGCGACCAGCTGGGCTCGCAGATGGCGAACCTCGTCGCGATCGCGGTCACCACGGTCGGCAACACCGAGTTCCACCGCCGCGTGACGTTCGCCGGACGGCGGAGCAACGCCGGGAAGCGGCACCTGCAGGACCTCGTGACGTTCGCCTTCTACGCCGGGTACGGCTCGGCGGTGCTGGCGGTGCTGGACGCGCTGGTCGACCGGCCGACGTCGTGGGAAGAGACCGGCACGCTGCTGCTGGCGAGCCTGGTCGGCGGTTTCGTGCGGTTCGCGGTGCTGCGCTGGTGGGTCTTCGCGCACCGAGCCGAGGCGGCGCGCGCCCGCTAGCGTCTGCGGACGTGGACCGGGAAGAGATCACGCCCCACTCGGGCGGCAGCGAGCCGGATTACCGCTTCACGCTGGCCAACGAACGGACATTCCTCGCCTGGCTCCGGACGGCGCTGGGCTTGCTGGCGGGCGGGGTCGCGGTGCACCAGCTGGTCCCGGCGCCGGCCGCGGCGAGCGCGGTGCTCGCGGGGTTGTGCGTGGCGCTGGCGGCCGTGCTGGCCGCGACGGCCTATCCCCGCTGGCGGCGGGTGCAGATCGCCATGCGGGCCGGGCAGCCGCTGCCGCGGAGCCGGATGATCCTGGTGCTGACGGGCGGCCTGCTGACCCTGACCGTGGCGGCGGCCGTGCTGCTGGTGGTCTCGTGAGTGCGCCGGACGCGCAGGTGCGACGGCCGCGAGGAGGTAAGCGGCCGGGGCTGACGGGAGTGGCTTCGGAGGTGCCGCGAGCGAACTCGCAGCCCGGGAGCCCCCGACCGGGGCTGACCACAGCCGCCGCGGAGGCGGGACGGCCACGAGGAAGTCGGCTGCCGGACCCGACCGGAGCTGCCACAGACGTGCCGCGAAGGCTCCGCAGGGCCACCTTCTCCGCCGCGGCGACCTCACCCGGTCGGCCACGGACCGCACTCACCCGTTCCTCACCCGGACGCGCCGCCGATGCCTCCCCGGCCACCTCTCGCCCCATTCGGCCGAGCCCGGCCGACCACCTCACCGCCGCCCGAATACCGCGGCTTCGCGATTATCGCGACGTCAGAAATGCCGTCATACTCCTCCGGACCCCCTCATGACCACCGATGCCGGGGCTCAGGCCGAGCGGACGGGACTTGCCTGGCGGCGGACCGCCCTTGCCTCCGCCGCCTGCACCGTACTGCTTCTGCACTCCGCCGCCCAGCGGCACTGGGGTGCCTCGCTCGTGCCCGTTCTGCTCGCCGCCGCCACGTCTGCCCTGCTCGCGGGCGTGGCCGTGCGGCGGGAACGGGCTTTGCGCGCCGGGCGGCCCGTCGTCATGTCTTCCGCCGTGCCCGCTGTCGCGTCGCTCGCCGTGACCGTCACTGCCGCCTCCGTGGTCGTCTTCCACTGACGGGTGAACTCGGCACATCCTGAAACCGATTAATCGCAATGTGCGGGCGCTGGTCGCGGGAACATCACGGTCGCTCCTGCGAACGGGGTATTGGTCGTTGAAATCTGGACTGACGCCCCGGGAGGTGTTTACGATTACCCAGCGTCGCACGGAGTGCGGGTGAGCCGGAATCTCCCGGAGTATCCGCAACCGAAAAGTCACGGAGAGTGGAGCCCCCGGCAGCGACGGTCGAGGGTCGGCCGGGGAGACGACCATGACAGCACCGCCGAGGACCACCGCTGAATCCGGTTCCGCCGTTCGCGATTATCGCACTCTGGAGTCATCTCCGCGGCCGAACGGACGCCTGACGAAGGAGGACCTCGACCCCCTCGTCAAAGACGCGGGCGAGGGCAATCCGGCCGCGATCCACAACCTCCTCCAGATGATCGAGCCGGTGGTGGTCCGCTACTGCCGCGCGCGCATGGGCGGCCGCGACCTCTCCTACCTCTCGGCCGACGACGTCGCCCAGGAAGTCTGCCTCGCGGTGCTCAAGGCGCTGCCGGACTACCAGGACCGCGGCGGCTCCTTCCTCTACCTCGTCCACGCGATCGCGGCCAACAAGGTCGCCGACGCCTACCGCGCCGTCGCGCGGGACCGCTCCGAGCCCGTCCCCGAGCTCCCGGAGCGTCCGCTGGTCGGCAACGAGCCGGAGACCCACGCGCTGCACCTCGACCTCGGCGCGCGCCTCGGCCGGCTGCTCGCGTCGCTCCCGCGCGTGCAGCAGGAGATCCTGACCCTGCGCATCGCGGTCGGCTTCTCGGCGACGGAGACCGCGGAGGCCCTCGGCATCTCGCCGGGCAACGTGCGCGTGACGCAGCACCGCGCCCTGACCCGGCTGCGCGCGATGATCGGCGGCGAAGAGTTCTAGACCACCCCAGCGGCGGGCGGGGAAACCTCTTTTACCCCCTGGAAGAGGTTTCCCCGCTCGCATCCAAGCCGTAGACCGAGCGGGCGTTGTGCTCGAAGACGGCCAGCCGCTCGGCGTCCGACAGCGACCCGGTCAGGGCGATCGCCGCGTCCAGCACCAGCTCGTAGGACGCCGCCAGCTCGCAGACCGGCCAGTCCGAGCCGAACAGCAGCCGCGACGGGCCGAACACCTCCAGCACGTGGTCGACGTACCGGCGCAGGTGCCCGACCTCCCAGCCCGACCAGTCCGCTTCCGTGACCAGCCCGGAAAGCTTGCAAGCCACGTTTTCGTGTGCCGCCAGCGCGGCCACCCGCGACGCCCACGGCTCCCACTCCCCCGCCGCGATCCCCGGCTTCGCCGCGTGGTCCAGCACCAGCCGCAGCTGCGGCAGCCGCGCCGCCAGCGAAGCGGCCGCGGGCAGCTGGTCGACGCGCACCAGCAGGTCGTACGCCAGCCCGGCGTCCGCCACCGCGCGAAGTCCCGCCACGACCGAGGGGCGCAGCAGCCAATCGTCGTCCGGCTCGGTCTCCACCTGGTGCCGGATCCCGACCAGCGGGCCGGCCGAGGCCGCCAGCCGGTCCGCGACGTCCGGGGCCGTCAGGTCGGCCCAGCCGACCACGCCCGCGATCACCGGCTCGGCGGCCGCCGTCGCGAGGAACTCGGCGGTCTCCTCCGCCGACGACACGGTCTGGACCAGCACCGTCGCGTGCACGCCCGCCGCCTTCGTCACCGCGCGCAGGTCGTCCACCGTGTACGGACGGCGGATCGGGTCGAGCGCCGCCCCCGCCATCCACGGGTACTCGCGCCGCGCCGGGTCCCACAGGTGGTGGTGGGCGTCGATCATGAGACTCCTTCGGCGATCACGACGTCGGCACGCAACAGCCCCGCGTCGACGAGCTCGGTCCACAGTTCCGGCGGCACCGCCGCCCGCGCGCGCCGCGTGTTGACGCTGACCTGCGAAGGATCATGCGCGCCGACGACGACCGACGCCACCGCGGGATGCGCCATCGGCAGCGCCAGCGCGGCTTCCGGCAGCTCGACACCGTGCCGCGCGCAGACCGCCGCGATCCGGCTCGCCCGCTCGACCAGTTCCGGCGGCGCCTCGGCGTAGTCGTAGAAGCGGCCCGGTTCGGCCGTGGCGAGGATGCCGCCGTTGAACGCGCCGCCGGCGACCACGGCGACACCGCGCTCCAGGCAGAGCGGCAGCAGCTCGTCGAGCGCCGGCTGGTCGAGCAGCGTGTAGCGGCCCGCCACCAGCACGACGTCGAGGTCGGTGCGCCGGACGAACTCCGCGAGCATCGGCGCCTGGTTCATCCCGGCGCCGAATGCGCGGATCACGCCCTGCTCCCGCAGCTCGTGCAACGCCGGGAAGGCGCCGCGCAGGGCTTCCTCGAAGTGGTCGTCGGGGTCGTGGACGTACACGATGTCGACGCGGTCGAGCCCGAGCCGCGTCAGGCTGTCCTCCAGCGACCGCAGGACGCCGTCGCGGCTGAAGTCCCAGCGGCGCCTGTACGCGGCCGGGACGGCGAAACCCTGGTCGTCCTGCACGTCGGCGCCGGCGGGGTTCGGTTCCAGCACGCGGCCGGCCTTCGTGGACAGCACGTACTCGTCGCGGGGAAAGGAACGCAGCGCCGCGCCGAGCCGCGTCTCCGACAGACCGAGGCCGTAGTGCGGCGCGGTGTCGAAGTACCGGACGCCTTCGTCCCACGCGCGGCGCACGGTCGCGTCGGCGGTCTCGTCGCTGATCGCGTGGTACAGGTTGCCCAGCTGCGCGCAGCCGAGCCCGAGCGGGGAGAGGGAGAGTCGCAACGCCGTCACTCCTTCACCGGCAGTTCCCAGACCAGCCCGATGCCGGTGTCGTTGCCGGAGTAGTCGTCCTCGACGTCCAGCAGCTCGGCCATCCTCGCCTGCCACGGGACGTTCGCGGGATGGTTCCGCAGCGCCGCCCGCATCGCCGCGTAGTCGTCGACTTCGACGACGTGGAACAGGTCGAGACCGTTACGCCAGATCCGCCAGCTGTGGACGCCCGCTTCGCGCAGCGCGGTGTCCAGCTCGGGCGGGATGACCGCGTGGACGCGCTCGTACTCCGCTTCCCTGCCGGGCTTGAGTCGGGTGTGCAGAGCCACCCGTTGCGGTGGGGGCTGGTGGGTCATCACCACTCCTTTGCCGGAACATGGCACGCTGGACAGCAACACCGAAACATCCGAGGTCTGTTGCAGGGAGGGCGGACGCGATGCCCGTCACCGATGTCGCGATCGACAAGATCAAGGACATGATCATCTCCGGCGAGCTGGCGCCGGGCGACCGGCTGCCGAAGGAGGCCGAGCTGGCCCAGCGGCTCGGGCTCTCGCGCAGCTCCCTGCGGGAGGCCGTGAAGGCGTTGTGCCTGATCAGGGTGCTCGACGTCCGGCAAGGCGACGGCACGTACGTCACCAGCCTGGAGCCGAACCTGCTGCTCGACGCGATGACGTTCGTGGTCGACTTCCACCGCGACGACACCGTGCTCGACTTCCTCGCCGTGCGGCGGATCCTCGAGCCGGCCGCGACCGCGCTGGCCGCGCTGCACATGAGCGACGACGACATCACCGAGCTGGGCGCGCTGCTCGGCGAGCTGGAGGACTCGCCGACCGTCGAGGCGCTGGTCGCCAACGACCTGCAGTTCCACCGCAAGATCGCCGACGGCTCGGGCAACCCCGTGCTGTGCTCGCTGCTCGACAGCCTCTCCGGGCCGACAGCGCGCGCCCGGATCTGGCGCGGCCTCACCCAGGAGGGCGCGGTCGCGAAGACCCGGGAACAGCACACGGCGATCTACGAGGCCATCGCGGCGCGCGAGCCGGAGCTGGCGCGCTCGTGGGCGACCGTGCACGTCGCGGGCGTGGAGCAGTGGCTGCGCAACGCGCTGGGCACGGCGGACGACCCGACAGTGCCCGACCCGGAAGCCGAGCCCGCCGCGGAAGCCTCGTAGCACACGCCCTCCTGAGAACGTCGGATCTTCACCGGGTGGGCGTCAGGTCTGGGGCTTTCCGCCCGCGTACCGGGAGATGATCAGCGCGACCAGGATGATGGCGCCGTAGATGGCCATCTGCCACTCCGGCCGCACGTGCGCGAAGTTCAGCAGGCTCGACACCGACGACAGCAGCAGCACGCCGGTGAGCGCGCCGACCAGGGAGCCCTTGCCGCCGTCGAGCGAGACGCCGCCGATCACCGCCGCCGCGAACACCTGCAGGATCAGCCCCGCGCCCTGGCCGGAGCCGATCGCGCCGACGTAACCGGTGTAGGCGAGGCCGCCGATCGCGGCCAACGCGCCGGCGAGCACGAACATCGCCCACGAGATCCGGTCGACCCGGATGCCCGCCGCGCGCGCCGCCTCGCGGTTGCCGCCGATCGCGTACAGGGACCGGCCGACCCGGTGGTAGCGCAGGAACCAGCCCGCGACCGCGAACAGCGCGGCGGCCAGCCACACGGTCATCGGCAGCCCGGCGAACGTCGTCGTGGCCAGGTCGGTGAACGCGTCCGGCAGATTGAACAGCGTCTTGCCCTTCGTCGCGCCGACCTGCACCCCGCGCAGCACGAACTGCATGGCCAGCGTGACGATGAACGCGTTCAGCTGCAGCTTCACGATCAGGAAGCCGTTGAAGTAGCCGACCAGCGCGCCCACCACCGGGATCAGCAGCAGCCCGACGGCGGTCGGCAGGCCGAGGCCGAAGCCGGCGGACGCCGCCGGCAGCACCACCATCGCGCCGAGCGCCGGCGCCAGGCCCATGGTCGACTCGAGCGACAGGTCGAACTTGCCGGTGATCAGCACCAGGGACTCGCCGAGCACGACCAGCGAAAGCGCCGCGGACGCGGTCAGGATGCTGACGATGTTGCTCCAGCCGACGAAGGCACCGTCGACCAGGCCGCCCAGCACGAACACGGCGGCCAGCGCGGGCAGCAGCGCCAGTTCCCGCAGCCAGACGGCTTTGCGGCGCCGGGCCGGGGCGGCCGGGACCGCCGTCTTCGGATCGGTCATCACGTCGGTCACGAGAGCTCGACTCCTTCGATGTCGGCCACGAGGTCGCCGTCGGACCACCCGGCCTGGTGTTCGGCGACGACGGCGCCGGCGCGCAGCACCAGCACCCGGTCGCTCAGGCGCAGGTCGTCGAGCTCGTCGCTGACGATCAGCACCGCCTTGCCTTCGGCGCGCACCCGGTCGACGACCGCGAGCAGCGCCTCCTTCGACTTCACGTCCACCCCCGCGGTCGGGTTGATCAGCACCACGACCCGCGGATCGCTCAGCAACGCCCGGGCCAGCACCACTTTCTGCTGGTTGCCGCCCGAGAGGTCGGACACCGGCTGCTCGGCGCCCGCGGCCACGATGTCGTAGTCCGCCAGCGCCTGCGCCGCCTTGGCGCGCCGCGTGCCCGGCGACGCGATCCCGCCGCGGCCCAGCTTGCCCAGGATGGACAGCGTGGCGTTGTCGGCGATCGAGTGCTCCAGCACCAGGCCCTCGTGGTGGCGGTCGCGCGGCACGCAGCCGATCCCGGCCCGCAACGCCGCCGGGATGTCACCGGGCCGCAGCGGCGTGCCGTCGACGCGGATCGTGCCCGCCGACGGCGTCCGCAGGCCGTAGACCGTCTCGGCGACCTGGTGCTTGCCGCTGGCGTTGCTGCCCGCCAGGCCGACGACCTCGCCGCGGCGCAGGCGGAACGAGACGTCCCGGAAGCCGTCGCCGGACAGGCCGTCCACGGCCAGGATCTCCGGCGCGTCCGCTTCGAGCGCCTCCCGCGATGCCGCGTCACGGACGGCCAGGCCGCCCGGCTCGCCGGTCATCGCGTCGACCAGCTCGGCCTTGCCGACTTCCGAAACCGGCGCGGTGAGCACGTGCTTCGCGTCGCGCAGCACCGTGACGGCCTGGCAGACCTCGTACACCTCGTGCAGGTGGTGCGAGATGAACAGGAACGTCACCCCGCCCGCCTGCATCTGCCGCATCCGGCCGAACAGCCGGTCGATGGCCTGGCTGTCCAGCTGCGCGGTCGGCTCGTCGAGCACGATGAACCGGGCGCCGTAGGACAGCGCGCGGGCGATCTCGACGAACTGCCGGTCCTCCACCGACAGCTCGCCGGCGGGGGTGTCGACGTCGACGTGCACGTCCC
Organism: Amycolatopsis australiensis; assembly: GCF_900119165.1. Classification (NCBI taxonomy): domain Bacteria; kingdom Bacillati; phylum Actinomycetota; class Actinomycetes; order Pseudonocardiales; family Pseudonocardiaceae; genus Amycolatopsis; species Amycolatopsis australiensis. Next base: position 8,252,677 of record NZ_FPJG01000006.1, read on the forward strand.
ACGAATCCAGCAGCTCACGGGCCTGGCGGCGCAGCTTCTTCCAGCCGATGGCGAACCCGCCGCCGGACTGCCGGTTGAGGAACAGGTTCTCGGCCACGGTCAGCTGCGGGACCACCATCGCGTGCTGGTACACGCAGGCGACCCGGGCCTTCCACTCCTCCTGCCTGGCCAGGGGCGGGGCGGGCGCGCCGCCGAACTCGACGTGCCCGGTGTCCGGTTTGGACAGTCCGGTGAGGATGCCGACGAGCGTCGACTTCCCGGCGCCGTTCCGCCCGACGAGCGCGTGCGACTCGCCGGGCTGCACGGTGAGGCTGACGTCGTGCAGCGCCACGGTCGGGCCGTAGCGCTTGCCGACGCCTGCGGCGCTGACCACCGGGACGGCGGATTCGCCGGCGGGCAGCGCGGTCACAGGTTGTTCCCCCAGAGGGCCTTGTCGTCCACGTTGTCCTTGGTGATGACCGGCGCCGGCAGCTGGTCTTCCAGGATGCCGTTGCCGAGGTCGACGATGGTGCTGTCGTGGTCGGTCGGGCCCGGCTTGAACGTCTCGCCCGCCATCGCCTTCTTCAGCCAGTACAGACCGTACTTCGCGTACGCGTCGGCCGGCTGGGACACGGTCGCGTCCAGCTCGCCGGCGCGGATGGCGGCCAGCTCCTGCGGGATGCCGTCGTTGGACACGAGCACGATGTGCTTCGGGTCGCCGACCGGGAAGTACAGGTTCTTGCGCTTGAGCGCCTGTTGCGTCGGGGCCAGGTAGACCCCGCCCGCCTGCATGTAGACGCCCTTGATGTCCGGGTTCGCGGTCAGCATGCTGTCCAGGCCGGAGGACGCCTTGTCGGCCTTCCACTCGGCCGGGATCTCCAGCACCTGGATGGCCGGGTACTTCTGCTTCATGCAGTCGCGGAAGGCTTCCGAGCGGTCGCGGCCGTTGACCGAGGCCAGGTCGCCCATGATCTGCACGACCTTGCCGGACTTGACCTTCTCGCCGATCGTGTCGCACGCCTTGGTGCCGTAGGCCTTGTTGTCGGCCCGCACGACCATGGCGACCTTGCCGCTCTCGGGAGCGACGTCGACCGCGACCACCGGCACGCCCTTGTTCTCGGCCTGCTTGAGCCCGGCGACGACGGCCGCGGAGTCCAGCGGCGTCACGACCAAGCCCTTGACGCCCTCGTTGAGGAACGTGCCGATGTCGGTGATCAGCTTCGCCGGGTCGCTGTCGGCGTTGACCGTCGGGAGGACGTCGACGCCCTCGGACTTCGCCATCTGCGGCACGTAGTTGTTGTAAGCCTGCCAGAACGGTGAGGTCAGCAGCGGGATCGTCGCCCCGACCTTGCCGCCGCCACCCCCGCCGGCGGCCGGGGCGGCCGCGTTGTCCTTGGTGGACCCGCAGGCGGCCAGCACCAGGCCGCAGACGGCGGCCGTGGCGGCCACCTGGATCACCCTCGTGCGCACAGCATCCTCCTTGATGACGGCGTTGGATCAAGTCTTCTAGTCGTGGTGGACCGGGCCGCGGGGCCGCAGGCCGTACATGCCGCCGTCGACCGCGAGCGCGGTGCCGGTGGTCGACGCGGAAAGCGGGCTGGCCAGGTAGGCGATCGCGTGCGCGACCTCGTCGGCGGTGACCAGGCGGCCCATCGGCTGCCGGGCGGCGAGCGCGGCGCGCTCGGCCTCCGGGTCGCCGGCCGCGTCGAGGAGGCGGCCCACCCACGGCGTGTCGGCCGTGCCCGGGCACACGCAGTTGACGCGGATGCGGTCGGGCAGGTGGTCGGTCGCCATGGCCAGGGTCAGCGAGAGCACCGCGCCCTTGCTGGCCGAGTAGAGCGCGCGGTTGGGCAGGCCGGCCCAGGCCGCGATGGAGCAGGTGTTGACGATCGCCGCGGACGGCGACTGCTTCAGGTGCGGCAACGCGGCCCGCGCCACCCGGACCATGCCGACGACGTTGACGTCGAACACGCGGTGCCATTCGTCGTCGTCGTTGGCCGTGACGTCGCCCTGGGCGCCGATCCCGGCGTTGTTGACGAGAATGTCGAGGCGCCCGAAGCGGTCCACGACGGCGTCGATCGCGGAGCGCACTTCGTCGTCGGAGGAGACGTCGCAGCGGAAGCCGTCGTCGTCCGGTTTCAGGTCGAGGACGGCGACCTGCGCGCCGCGTCCGGCCAGCACGGTGGCCGCGGCCGCGCCGATGCCCGAGGCACCTCCGGTGACGGCGGCCACCAGGCCCTCGAATTCACTCACTTGCGGTCTCCGTCCACTCGGGACCGTCCGGGAAGCGGAACCGGCGCAGCGTGGCGTCGTGCATGCGCGCGGAGAACCCGGGTGCGGTCGGGGCGAGGTACCGGCCGCGCTCGACGACGGCCGGGTCGGTGAAGTGCTCGTGCAGGTGGTCGACCCACTCGATCGAGCGGTCCGCGTCGGTGCCGGACACGGCCACGAAGTCGAACATCGACAGGTGCCGGACGAGCTCGCAGAGCCCGACCCCGCCGGCGTGCGGGCACACCGGCACGCCGAACTTGGCGGCCAGCAGCAGGATCGCGAGGTTCTCGTTGAACCCGCCGACGCGCGCGGCGTCCAGCTGCAGCACCGAAATCGCGTTCGCCTGCAGCAGCTGCTTGAAGACCACGCGGTTCTGGACGTGCTCGCCGGTGGCGACCCGGATCGGGGCAAGCGCTTTCGCGATGGCCGCGTGCCCGAGGACGTCGTCCGGTGACGTCGGCTCCTCGATCCAGTACGGGTCGTACGGCGCGAGCGCCGTCATCCAGGTGACCGCGGCGGAGACGTCCCAGCGCTGGTTGGCGTCGACGGCGATCCGGACGTCCTGGCCGACCGTCTCGCGGGCCAGCTTCATGCGGCGGACGTCGTCCTCGAGGTTGCCGCCGACCTTCAGCTTGATCATCTCGAAGCCGTCGGCGACGGCCTGCTCGGCCAGCCGCACCAGCTTCGCGTCGGCGTAGCCGAGCCAGCCGGGTGACGTGCTGTAGGCGCGGTAGCCGTGTGCTTCCAGCTGTTCGGTCCGCTCCGCCCGGCCCGGTTCCGCGCGGCGCAGGATCTCCAGGGCTTCGGCTTCGGTGAGCGCGTCGGACAGATACCGGAAGTCGACCAGGGACACGAGTTCTTCGGGGGTCATGCGGGCCGCGAACTTCCAGACCGGGAGGCCGGCGCGGCGCGCGGCGAGGTCCCACGCCGCGTTGACGACCGCGCCGACGGCCATGTGCGCGACGCCTTTCTCGGGGCCCAGCCAGCGGAACTGCGAGTCGCCGACGAGGGTGCGGGACAGGTCGCCGAGCGCGGCCGCGTCCTCCGGGACGTCCCGGCCGACGACGTGCGGGGCGAGCGCGCGGATCGCCGCGGCCTGCACGTCGTTGCCGCGGCCGATGGTGAACGCGAGGCCGTAGCCGTCCGGGCCGCCGTCGGCGTGGAGCACGACGTAGGCGGCGGAGTAGTCGGGGTCGGGGTTCATCGCGTCCGAGCCGTCCAGCTCCCGGGAAGTGGGGAACCGGACGTCGAGGACCTCCATGCCGATGATCTTCGCCATGGTCAGGCCTGCCTCGCGGTCTGGCGCTGCCGTCCGAGGCCGTCGATCTCCAGCTCGATGACGTCGCCGTCGCGCAGGTAGGGCTTGGGATCGGGGTGCCCGAGCGCGACGCCTTCGGGGGTACCGGTGTTGATCAGGTCGCCGGGCCGCAGCACCATCACCTGGCTGAGGTGGTGGACGATCGCGGCCACGGAGAAGATCATGTCCTTCGTGCTCGAGTCCTGCTTCTTCTCGCCGTTGACCCACAGGCGCAGGCCGAGGTTCTGCGGGTCGGGCACCTCGCTCGCCGGGACGAGCGCCGGGCCGAGCGGGTTGAAGTTCTCGCAGGACTTGCCCTTGTCCCACTGGGCGGTGCGGAACTGCAGCGCGCGCTCGGAGACGTCGTTCGAGATCACGTACCCGGCGACGTGGCCGAGGGCTTCGTCGGCGCTGTCGAGGTAGCGGGCCGTCTTGCCGATGAC